>NZ_JBFAKB010000002.1:0-668600 GCF_040655495.1 Nonomuraea sp. NPDC050404 | reverse complement strand
GGGCGGGGGGCCCGCCACGGGGCGGGGGGCGCCCCCGGCCGCCGGGGAGCGCCCACGGCCTTCCGATGCCATCATCTGCGCGATCACCTGTCAGGGCGTCTCGAAAGCGTCACGGCCCTTGACTCCACGGACTCGCGGAATTTACGTTCGCGGTACTTATCCGGTTCAGCAGGCCCTTCGGGGCCCGCGTCTACTACATGAGCTCACCGGTCCCTTTTTCGCTCCCGCTGGGAGCGCTCCCACAAGAGGTCCGGTCCATTCGGGGGGTCTGACAGCGTACGTACCTTCGCGCCGGGCGCGGAGGAAGGAGAGAAGCGATGCGTAACCGGGCTCGGATTATGATTCCGCTGGTGGCGGCGGGCCTGTTCGCCGCGGCCTGCAGCGGCGGCGGAGCCACGCCGACCCCACCGGCCGCAGGACAGCAGAGCAGCGCCGCGGCCGCCAATCCCGATCAGCTTCCGCGTAACGAGACGCTCTACACCACGGGCACCCAGTGGGGCCCGCCGCCCAACTTCAACCCGATCAGGGAATGGGACTCGGCGGTCGGCACCAAGGGCCTGGTGTACGAGACGCTGTTCCACTACGACCCCAACGCGGCCAAGCTCAACCCGTGGCTGGCGCAGAGCGGCTCCTGGACCGGCGACACCACGTACGAGGTCAAGCTGCGACCGGGGATCAAGTGGGCCGACGGCCAGCCCTTCACCGCCAAGGACGTCGCCTTCTCCTTCGAGCTCGGCAAGATGGAGACCATCCCCTACCACCACCTGTGGGACTGGCTGAAGAGCGTCGAGGCCACCGACGACCAGACGGTGACCTTCACCTTCTCCAAGGCGAACTACCAGCAGTGGGACTTCAACCTCTACAGCCGCTCCATCGTGCCCGAGCACATCTGGAAGGGCCGGGCGGAGAAGGAGGTGCTCGACGGCATCAACGAGGACCCGGTGGGCACGGGCGCGTACAAGTTCATGAGCAAGGACCAGGACCGCGTGGTGCTGCAGCGGCGCGACGACTGGTGGGGCAAGACGGCGCTCGGCATGGAGCCCAAGCCGCGCTACATCGTCGACATCGCCACCCCGAGCAACGAGGTCGCGATGGGCATGTTGCTGCAGAAGGGCCTCGACCTCAGCAACAACTTCCTGCCCGGCGTGGCGAACCTGGTCAAGGGCAACTTCGGGCTGACGACGTACTACAACGAGCCCCCGTACATGCTCTCGGCCAACACCGCGTGGCTGGTGCCGAACACGACCAAGAAGCCGATGGACGACCCGGCCTTCCGCAAGGCGCTGGCCGCCTCCGTGGACGTCAAGAAGATCGTCGAAAGCGTCTACGGCAACTTGGTCAAGGCCGCCAGCCCGACCGGCCTGCTGCCGCAGTGGGACAAGTTCGTGGACCAGAACGTGGTCTCCTCCGCCGGCTTCGCCTTCGACGCGGCCAAGGCCAAGAAGCTGCTGGCCGACGCCGGGTACAAGGACGGCGACGGCGACGGGTTCGTCGAGAACAAGGACGGCTCCAAGATCTCCCTGAGCCTCATCGTGCCGTCGGGCTGGACCGACTGGATGGAGTCGGCCAGGTCCATCGCCGCCAGCGCCAAGACCGCCGGCATCCAGATCACGCCCGATTTCCCCGACTTCAACGCGCTGGTCGAGCAGCGCGCCAAGGGCGACTTCGACCTGCTGATCAACAACGAGCGGCAACTGTCGAACTCGCCGTACACCTACTACGAGTACATGTTCCAGCTGCCGGTCCAGAAGCAGCAGAACACGGTCAACTTCGCCCGCTACGAGAACGAGAAGGCCTGGGGCCTCGTCCAGGAGCTCGACCAGGTCAAGACCGACGACACCGCGGGCATGCAGAAGGTGATCTCCCAGCTCCAGCAGATCCATCTCGACGACATGCCGGTCATCCCGCTCTGGTACAACGGCCTCTGGGCCCAGTCCAGCACGAGCGTGTGGAAGAACTGGCCGGCCGCGAACGGCAGCGCGCCCAAGACCGGCGCCGTGATGTGGCGCAACTGGCTCGAACTGGGCGGCTTCGAGACGCTCACCCAGCTCCAGCCGTCGGCCTCCTGACGATCTGACCGGACGAACCCCGATCCCTCCGCCCCGCGTATCCCCGGGGCGGAGGGACTCTCCCGGAGAAAAGAGCTCGTGCGTCGATATTTCGGCAGGAAACTGCTCATCTATGGATTGACCTTCTTCGTCGCCGTCACGGTCAACTGGATGATCCCGCGCTTCATGCCGGGCGATCCGGTCGCCAGCATGGTCGCGCGGGCCAACGTGGCCAAGCCCGAGGCCGTCGAGGCGATGCGGGCCTACTACACCGCCCTGTTCGGTTTCGACCAGCCGTTGTGGCAGCAGTACGTCAACTTCTGGGGGGCGCTGCTGCGCGGCGACTTCGGGATCAGCATCTGGTTGTTCCCGACGCCGGTCAGCGACGTGATCACGATGGCGGTGCCGTACACGCTGGCGCTGATCGTGCCGTCGGTGTTGCTGAGCTGGGTGGTGGGCAACCAGTTCGGCGCCTACGCCGCCCGCCGCAAGTTGCTGGACAACACCGTGCTGCCGGTGGGCTACGTGCTGACGGCGATGCCGTACATGTGGCTGGCGGTGCTGCTGGCCTGGGGGTTCGGCGTGCTGCTCGGCTGGTTCCCGGTGGCCGGCGGCTACAGCTTCTCGATGCGGCCCAACTGGTCGTGGACGTTCGTGCTGGACCTGCTGCACCACTGGACGTTGCCGTTCCTGTCGTTGTTCCTGGTGGCGCTGGGCGGCTGGGCCATCGGCATGCGCAACATGATCATCTATGAGCTGGAGTCGGACTACTCCAACTACCTGTCCGCGCTCGGCGCGCCCAGCAGGCTCATCCGCAGGTACGCCTTCCGCAACGCCGTCCTGCCGCAGATCACCGGCCTGGCCCTGCAACTGGGCGTGCTGGTGGCGGGGGCGCTGGTCACCGAGATCGTCTTCGCCTATCCGGGCCTGGGCAGCCTGATACTCAAGGCCATCCAGAACAAGGACTTCTTCCTCCTCCAGGGCACGTTCCTGTTCATCGTGCTCGGCGTGCTGATCGCCAACTTCATCATCGACATCGTCTACGTCGTGGTCGATCCGCGTACCAGGGCGGGAATGGCGGGTGCCCAGGCATGACGGCCCTACAAGATGTCGCGCCGCGCGAGCCGGCCGGGGTGCGGCGCGAGGCGCTCTACTTCGCGGTGCGCAACGGCAAGCTGATGGCCGGGTTCGGCATCGTGCTCGCGCTGCTCCTGCTCGGGCTGCTCGGGCCGGTGCTGCTGCCGGGCGCGCCCAACGAGTACGGCCCCAAACCCATGGCCCCGCCGTCCGGCGAGCACTGGTTCGGCACCACCACCTTCGGCCAGGACGTCTTCCTGCAGTTCGTCTACGGCCTGCGCGCCACGTTCGCGGTCGGGGTGGTCGGCGGCGGCATCGCGGCGGTGATCGGGATGCTGGTCGGGTTCGTGGCCGGCTACCGCGGCGGGATCGTGGACGAGATACTCAACATGCTCACGAACGTCATCCTGGTCATCCCCACGCTGGCCGTGCTGCTGATCATCAACGCCTACCTGGGCATCCGCAGCGTGGCCGTGCAGGGCCTGTTCATCGGCCTGACGCAGTGGCCGTGGGCGGCGCGGGCGATCAGGGCGCAGACGTTCTCCCTGCGTACCCGCGAGTTCGTGGACCTGGCCAGGATGAGCGGCGCGGGCACCGGCAGGATCATCGCCAGGGAGATCGCGCCGAACATGAGCTCCTACCTGTTCATGACGTTCATCCTGCTGTTCGGCGGCTCGGTGCTGATCGCCTCCTCACTCGACTTCATCGGCCTCGGCCCCACCGAGGGGGTCTCGCTCGGCCTGATGTTGCAGAACTCCAACCAGTGGAGCGCGTTGCAGCTGGGCCTGTGGTGGTGGTTCGTACCGCCGGGAGCGGCCATCACCGCCATCGTCGGCGCCCTGTACGTGGCCAACGTCGGGCTCGACGAGGTCTTCAACCCGAAACTGAGGGAGACATGAGCCTCCAGGTCAGCGAGCTGCAGGTGTACTACAGGACGCTCAAGGGCGACGTGCGCGCCCTGGACGGCATGTCCTTCGAGCTCGGCGACGGCGAGATACTCGGCCTGGTCGGCGAGTCCGGCTGCGGCAAGAGCACGCTGGGCAAGTCCCTCATCCGGATGGACAGCCGCATGCGCCGCGTGGGCGGCACGGTCGTGCTCGACGGACACGAGCTGCCCATCGACGACGACCGCGCGATGAACGAGTTCCGCTTCGCCGAGGTCTCCCTCATCCCGCAGTACGCCATGAGCGCGCTCAACCCCACCCGCAAGATCCGCAAAATGGTCACGGAACTGCTCAACTCGCGCGGCGCCACCCTCGACCTCGACGAACTGGAACTGCGCATGTCCCAGGTCGGCCTGCCCCGCGAGGTGCTCGACCGCTACCCGATCGAGCTGTCGGGCGGCATGAAGCAGCGCATGGTCATGGTCATCTCGACCCTGCTGAACCCGTCCCTGCTGATCGCCGACGAGGTCACCTCCGCGCTCGACGTCTCCACCCAGAAGTCCGTGGCCCGCGCCCTGCTCGGCTTCCGCGACAGCCTCTACGTCAAGAGCATGATCTTCGTCACCCACGACCTCGCGCTCACCCACCACATCGCCGACACGATCATGGTCATGTACGCGGGCAAACTGGCCGAGAAGGCCCCCGCCGACGTGATCGTCAAGGCGCCCCGGCACCCGTACACCAAACTGCTGCTGGACGCCCTGCCCGAGGTCGGCGTCCGCTACACCGACCGCAGGCTGGAAGGCATCGCCGGCAGCCCGCCGTCGTTGCTGAACCCGCCCACCGGCTGCCGCTTCCGCGACCGCTGCCCGATCGCGGGCGAGGAGTGCGCCGAAGATCCGCCGGTGACCGAGCTGGCCCCCGACCACCACGTAGCCTGCTGGAAGGCCTGATGCTGAGACTCCACGACGTCACCAAGGAATTCCGGATCGGCGCCTTCGGCGGCGGGCGCGTCGCGGCGGTCAAGGGCGTCAGCTTCGAGGTCGTGCCCGGCGAGGTCGTCTCGCTGATCGGGGAGAGCGGCAGCGGCAAGAGCACGATCGGCCGCATGATCCTCGGCCTGAACGCGGTCACCAGCGGCTCCATCACCTTCGACGGGCTGCCCGTGCGCGCGGGCAAGGAGTACTACCGCCGCGTCCAGGGCATCTTCCAGGACCCGTTCAGCTCCTTCAACCCGGTCTTCAAGGCCGACCGGGTGTTCGCCATGATCAAGGACGCGTACTACCCGGCCGTGCCCGCGCCGGAGTGGGACGAGCGGGTGAGCACGTCACTGAGCGACGTGCGGCTCAACCCCGGCCAGGTGCTCGGCAAGTACCCGCACCAGCTCAGCGGCGGCCAGTTGCAGCGCCTGCTCATCGCCCGCGCCCTGCTGCTGGACATCAAGCTGCTGGTCGCCGACGAGATCACCAGCATGCTGGACGCCTCCACCCGCATCGACGTGCTCAACCTGCTGGCCGAGCTGAAGGTCAGGGGCCTGAGCGTGCTCTACATCACGCACGACCTGTCCCTGGGCAACTACCTGGCCGAGCGCACGGTGGTGCTGCGCAGCGGGACCGTGGTGGAGATGGGCCCGACCGAGCGGGTCTTCGGCGACCCGCTGCACCCCTACACGCGCGAGCTGCTGTCGGCGGTGCCGCGCCTGCACGCGGCCTGGGACGACGCCGTGCCCGTGGACACCTGCGTCTACCACGGCAAGGGCGGCACGAACGGGCTGGCCGAGGCCGCGCCCGGGCACTTCGTGGCGTGCGCACAGCTGGAGACCTGCCAAGGAGTGAGCAGTTGAATCACCGTCCGCTGCACGGGGGCTGGACCCTGTCCTCCAAAGACCTGGACGGGATCCCGGCGACCGTGCCCGGCTGCGTGCACACCGACCTGCTCGCCGCCGGGGTGATCGGGGATCCGTACCTGGACGACAACGAGCAACGGCTGGGCTGGATCGGCCGTACGGAATGGACCTACCGCACCTCGTTCACCTGGTCGCCGGACGGGCACGAGCGTACCGACCTGGTGTGCGAGGGGCTGGACACGGTGGCCGAGGTCACCTTGAACGGGGTGCCGTTCGGCGAGACCGCCAACCAGCACCGCTCCTACCGCTTCCCCGTCCGCCACCTGCTGCGCGAGGGCGGCAACGAGCTGGCGGTGCGCTTCTCGTCGGCCTACGACTACGCCGGGGCGCGGCGGGCGGCGCTGGGGGAGCGGCCGGGGGCCTACGACGAGCCGTACCCGTTCATCCGCAAGATGGCCTGCAACTTCGGCTGGGACTGGGGCCCGAACGTGGTGACGGCCGGGATCTGGCGGCCGATCGGGCTGGAGAGCTGGTCGCGCGCCCGGCTGGCCGAGGTGCGCCCGCTGGCGCGCGCCGACGGCACGGTGGAGGTGCGCGTACGGGTCGAGCGGACGACCGAGGAGCCGCTCACCCTGTCCGCCGAGGTCGCCGGCGTCACCGCCGCACAGCGCGTCGAGGGCCGCTCGGCGGTGCTCTCGCTGCGGGTGCCCGGCGCCGAGCTCTGGTGGCCGCGCGGCCATGGGGAGCAGCCCCTGTACGACCTGACCGTGCGCCTGGAGGAGCAGGAGTGGACCGGGCGGATCGGGTTCAGGGACGTCGAGCTGGACCGGGAGGCGTTCCGGCTCAAGGTCAACGGCGTGCCGGTGTTCGTCAGGGGTGTCAACTGGATCCCCGACGACTGCTTCCCCGCGCGAGTGACCAGGCAGCGGCTGGCCGAGCGGTTCGGGCAGGCCACGGCCGCCGGGATCAACCTGCTGCGGGTGTGGGGCGGCGGCCTGTACGAGTCGGACGACTTCTACGACCTGGCCGACGAGCTGGGCCTGCTGGTGTGGCAGGACTTCCCGTTCGCCTGCGCCGCCTACCCGGAGGAGGAGCCGTTCCGCTCCGAGGTCGAGGCCGAGGCCAGGCAGAACGTCGCCAGGCTGGCCCGGCACCCGAGCCTGGCACTGTGGTGCGGCAACAACGAGAACCTGGAGGGCCACGCCGACTGGGGCTGGCGGGAGAAGCTGGCGGGCCGGAGCTGGGGCTCGGGTTTCTACCACCACCTGCTGCCGTCGATCGTCGCCGAGCTGGACCCGGGCCGGCCGTACTGGCCGGGCAGCCCCTACTCCGGCACGCCCCTCGCCCCGCCGAACGACCCCGCGAGCGGCACGGTGCACATCTGGGACGTCTGGAACCGCGAGGACTACCTCCGCTACGGCGCCTACCGGCCGCGGTTCGTGGCCGAGTTCGGCTTCCAGGGCCCGCCCGCCCATGCCACCCTGCGCCGAGCCTCCTCCGACGAGCCGCTGACGCCGGACTCCGCGCACCAGAAGGCCATCGACGGGCAGGCCAAGCTGCTGCGCGGCCTCGGCGAGCACCTGCCGCGGCCGGGCACGTTCGACGACTGGCACTACCTGACCCAGCTGAACCAGGCGCGGGCGATGGCGTTCGGGATCGAGCGGTTCCGCGCGCTGATGCCGTACTGCATGGGCACGATCGTCTGGCAGCTCAACGACTGCTGGCCGGTCACGTCCTGGTCGGCGATCGACGGCGACGGGCGGCGCAAACCCCTGTGGTACGCGCTGCGCCGCGCCTACGCCGACCGGCTGATCACCGTGCAGGACGGCGCGGCGGCCCTGGTCAACGACACGGCCGAGCCGTGGGCGGGCGAGCTGAGCCTGGCCCGCCGCGGCCTGGACGGCAGGCCGCTGGCCAAGGAGGTCGTCACCGTGTACGCGGCGCCGAGGTCGGTGCTCAGGGTGGCGCTGCCGGCGTCCGTGGCCGAGCCCGACGACCCCGCCCGCGAACTGCTCACCGCCCGCCTGGACGAGGCCCGCGCCGTGCGCTGCTACGCCGAGGATCTTGCCGTGGCCTTCCCGCCGGCCGCCTACGACGCGCACGTGGAGCGCCTGCCGGACGGCTACCGGGTGACCGTCACCGCCTCAAGCGTGCTGCGTGAGCTGGCGCTCTTCCCCGACCGGCTCGACCCCGACGCGAGCGTGGACGACCAGCTCGTGACGCTGCTGCCGGGCGAGAGCGCCGTCTTCGGGGTCGCCACCCGGCGCGAGCTGGACACCTCCGCCCTGACCAGGTATCCGGTGCTGCGCTGCGTCAACGAGGAGCCCTTCAGACCCTGAACTCCTCGGTACGGTGCGCGTAGGCGGGCAGCGCGGCCCGCATCTCGTCGGTGACGTGTGGCGGCGGCAGCGGCGCGATCTCGCGCTCGTGGAAGTCGCGCACGTCCTCGCCCTCGTCGAACAGCGCCTGCGTGGCCCGCAGGCAGGGGCCGACGACGCCGGGATCGGTGACCCGCCTGCCGCCCCGGCCGCCGCCGTGCTCGTCGTACAGGACCTCGTACATCAGAGTCGGGGAGAAGACCACCAGCTCGGGTACGGGCTCCAGGTCGCGCACGCGGGCGGCGGGCACCACCCGGCAAGGTGAGCCCGCCGCCGCGCGCAGTGCCAGGACGTGCATCTCCCACTGCAGGTAGGCGGTGATCGGGAACTCGACCACCCGCACCCGCCGTACGGGCTGCCGCCTGGCGAAGTATTCGGCCAGCGGTTGTGCGACGCGCTGGATCAGGGCCAGCGAGCGCTCCCAGTCGCCGTCCATCATGGCCCGCCAGCTCGCCACGTCGGGCTCGAAGAACTCCTGCGCCCGCTCCAGCTTCCACATCGGCTCCGTGCAGACCACGTGGTCACGCTCGAAACCGGCCTGGTAGGCCGGCACGTCCAGGACGGGGCCGTCTGCGTCGGCGACGGCGGCGAACGGATTCCTGAGGCGGACCCGAGTGCCCTGCTCGGTCATACGGCTTTCCCCTTTGCTGTGAACACCCGCCCAGATCATCAATGGGGCCCTTGACCGGGTCAAGGCCCAAAAACGATCTGGGCGGGGTCGCTCAGCGCCGGTAGTGGAAAGCGCGGTGGACCAGGGTGAACAGCATGGCCCCCAGCCACACCGCGAGCAGCACCTTGAAGATCCCCGAGCCGCCCACGAACAGCCCGATGATCATCAGCACGAACAACATCGGCAGGATCGGATGCGGCCCCCGCCGGTGCCGCATCTGACCGCGCCTGCCGGCCCAGGCGGCGTGGCGCATCTCGCGCTGTGACTGGCGCATGGACTGCATCTGCTGCCGGTGGGCGTGCATGGCCGCCCGCCAGTCGCCCATCTCGTGGGGGTGGGCGGGCTCTCGGTAGGCGGGCTCCTGCCCGGGAAGGTCGGCCATCAGCTCGGCCAGCTCGCCGCCCGTCTTGGCGGCCAGCGTGCGGTCGAGTCGCTCGTCGAGCTCCTCGTGGGTCAGGCGGCCCAGCGCGAAGTGCTCTCGCAGGGCGGCCATCGTCTGCTCGCGCTCGGCGTCGCCGATACGGAGATCCTTGCGGTCCATGCCAGGCTCCTCGCTCTCCTCAGCGCTATTCGTCGCCCGGCTCGCCGTCGGCCAGGATCTGGTAGAGCCTGCGCCGGGTCTCTATCAGAGTCTTACGCGCTTCGCGGATTTGTGCGTCGTTCCCGGTCTGCAGAACCTGCATCATCGCGAAGGCCGACTGCCGGGAGATGTGCCAGAGGTCGGCGGTGTTGTCGTCGATGTCCGGGCGCATCTCGTCCCACGGGGCGCGGACCTCGTCGGCGTGCGACTCGACGTAGTTGCGGCCCTCCTCGGTGAGGCGGAAGGTCTTGCGGCCCTCGTTCTCGGCCGAGATGACCAGCCCCTCGTCGCTGAGCTGCTGCAGCGCCGGGTAGACGGCGCCCGGGCTGGGCTTCCAGCCGCCCTCGCTGCGCTCGGCGATCTCCTGGATGATCTGGTAGCCGTTGCGCGGCTCCTCGGCGAGCAGGGCCAGGATCGCGGCGCGCACGTCGCCCCGCTTGGCCTTGCGGCCACGCCCGCCCCAGCCGCGGTGGCCGCCGAACGGCCCTCCGGGGCCGCCGAACGGGCCGCCGCGCCCGAAGTCGAACGGGAACGGGCCGGGCGGGCCGCCTCTCCTGCCGCGGTGCCGCCGGTCGTGCGGGCCGCCACGGTCGCCGGGGGCGCCAGGGTCGCCGCGGTCACCGTGGCGGTGGCCGCTCATCTGCTCGAACGCGTCGGTCAGGGCGTGGATCGCCTCTCGGGCCGCGCGCTTGTACTCACGTGCGCCGGGCCAGGGCCCGCTCGCTGCGGTGTGGGAAGTCATTTTTCCTCCTATATCGTGATCTATTCTCGATGCGTCAAAGATATATCGATAGTGTGTCGTTAGCAAGCCGGGGGAGGAGTGAGCCAGATCACGAAAAAGTTGCGGAATCCGGGAACAGGATTGGGAGGGACGCCGTTGTACAGATCAGACGAGGTCGTTCCGCGTCGGCAGGGCTGGGGGGTGCTGTCGCCGCGGAGACGACCTCGTCTGCGTTTGCGGCCCTTTCGCGTCGCGGTTGTCACTTCGCCGGCCACATTCCCGTGACCTCAGGCCGCGCCTTCCCGCGTAAAGAAGTTCTTTGCCGTACAGTCCCGATCATGATGGGGCATACGCACGCGTTGACCGGGGCCATCGCCTGGCTGGGGCTGGCGCCGCCACTGGCCGCACTGCCGTTGCTCAATGAGAGCTCCCGCTTTGTCGAGACCGGGATCATGGCCACCGCGCTCAGCCCCGCCGAACTGATCGCCGGAGCGATCATCTGCGCGGGCGCCGCGATGTTGCCCGACCTCGACCACCCGAGCGCGACCATCGCGCAGACGTTCGGGCCGGTCACGTGGGGGCTCAGCAAGGTCGTCTCGTGGATCGGCGGCGGGCACCGCGGCGCGACGCACTCGCTGGCGTTCGCGGTGGGCATGGGGTTCGGGGCGCACTGGCTGGCCACCACCTATCCGATCGGGCGCGACATCATGGTCGTGTTGCTGATCGGGCTCGCCCTGCGGGCGGTCGGCGTCGGGATCCCCGGCAACAAGATGGGGTCCGTCATGATCAACATCGGCATGACCGCCGGTCTGTACGCCGTGTTCCTCTCTCTCGACGTGGGTTATGCCTGGCTGGGGCTGGTGGTCGGGATCGGCTGCTTCGCCCATGTGGTCGGCGACTGCATGACGGAACGGGGATGTCCCGTGTTGTGGCCGCTGGCGGCCAAGTTCGTGCTGCCGTGGAAGATCGGCATCAAGACGGGCCGGAAGTTCGAGACGAAGATCCTGGCCCCGATCCTCTCGGTGGCCATCGTGGGGCTGCTGTTCTGGCGGCTGGGGCCGGTTTAACTTGATGTCGAGATATTCTAGAGATATCTTGACGTCGAGACATCCGCCCGCGTGCCTGGTGGTTAGGGTTACCTAACGTGTTGTTCGCTCGGGGAGTGCGGCAGGATTCTGTCTGAAAACCTGTCTATGGAGGAGGCGAATCATCGTGTCCGCGAACAGCTTCGGCAGCCGTGACACGCTACGCGTCGGCGACGCGTCGTACGAGATCTTCCGGCTGGATGCCGTCGAGGGCGCCGCACGCCTCCCGTACAGCCTGAAGATCCTGTTGGAAAACCTCCTCCGCACCGAGGACGGCGCCAACATCACCGCAGACCACATCCGGGCGCTGGGCGAGTGGGACCCGAAGGCGGCGCCGAGCGTGGAGATCCAGTTCACGCCCGGCCGCGTCATCATGCAGGACTTCACCGGCGTGCCCTGCGTGGTCGACCTGGCCACCATGCGCGAGGCGGTACGCGACCTCGGCGGCGACGCGGCCCGCATCAACCCGCTGGCCCCGGCCGAGATGGTCATCGACCACTCGGTCATCGTCGACTACTTCGGCCACCCCGACGCCTTCCAGCGCAACGTCGAGCGCGAGTATGAGCGCAACCGCGAGCGCTACCAGTTCCTGCGCTGGGGCCAGACGGCCTTCGACGAGTTCAAGGTCGTGCCGCCCGGCACCGGCATCGTGCACCAGGTCAACATCGAGCACCTGGCCCGCGTGGTCATGACCCGCGACGGCAAGGCCTACCCCGACACCTGCGTCGGCACCGACTCCCACACCACGATGGAGAACGGCATCGGCGTCCTGGGCTGGGGCGTCGGCGGCATCGAGGCCGAGGCCGCGATGCTCGGCCAGCCGATCTCCATGCTCATCCCGCGGGTGGTCGGCTTCAAGCTCAACGGCAAGCTGCCCGCCGGCGCCACCGCCACCGACCTCGTCCTGACGATCACCGAGATCCTGCGCAAGCACGGCGTGGTCGGCAAGTTCGTGGAGTTCTACGGCGAGGGTGTCTCGTCCGTGCCGCTGGCCGACCGGGCCACGATCGGCAACATGAGCCCCGAGTTCGGCTCCACCTGCGCGATCTTCCCGATCGACGGCCAGACCGTCGACTACCTGCGCCTGACCGGCCGCTCCGAGGAGCAGATCGCCCTCGTCGAGGCCTACGCCAAGGCCCAGGGCCTGTGGCTCGACCCGGCCGCCCCCGAGCCCGAGTTCTCCGAGTACATCGAGCTCGACCTGGCCACCGTCGTCCCGTCGATCGCCGGCCCCAAGCGCCCGCAGGACCGCATCGTCCTGTCGGCCGCCAAGGCCACCTGGCGCCACGACGTGCAGAACTACGTCGAGGACGGCGTGGACGAGGCCGGCCAGGAGACCTTCCCGGCATCCGACGCGCCCGCCTCCAACGCCACCGCCAACGGCGGCCGGCCGCACAAGCCGGTGCCCGTCACGCTGGCCGACGGCACCACGTTCGAGATCGACCACGGCATCGTCTCGATCGCCGCGATCACCTCGTGCACCAACACCTCCAACCCGTACGTCATGCTCGGCGCCGCCCTGCTGGCCCGCAACGCCGTGGAGAAGGGCCTGACCCGCAAGCCGTGGGTCAAGACCTCGCTGGCCCCCGGCTCGCAGGTGGTCACCGGCTACTTCGAGCGCTCCGGGCTGCAGCCGTACCTCGACAAGATCGGCTTCAACCTCGTCGGCTACGGATGCACCACCTGCATCGGCAACTCCGGCCCGCTGCTGCCGGAGATCTCCGACGCCATCCAGGCAGGCGACCTCGCGGTCACCGCCGTGCTGTCCGGCAACCGCAACTTCGAGGGCCGCATCAACCCCGACGTCAAGATGAACTACCTGGCCTCGCCGCCGCTCGTGGTGGCCTACGCGCTGGCCGGGACCATGGACCTCGACCTCGACACCGAGCCGCTGGGCCTGGGCAGCGACGGCGAGCCGGTCTACCTGCGCGACATCTGGCCCTCGCCGGAGGAGATCTCGGCGGTCGTCAACTCCTCGATCGGCCGCGACATGTTCGAGCGTGACTACGCCGACGTGTTCAAGGGCGATGACCACTGGCGCTCGCTGCCGATCCCGACGGGCAACACCTTCGAGTGGGACCCCGACTCGACCTACGTGCGCAAGGCCCCCTACTTCGACGGCATGCCGGAGAAGCCGGAGCCCGTCACCGACATCAAGGGCGCCCGCGTCCTGGTCAAGGTCGGCGACTCGGTCACCACCGACCACATCTCGCCGGCCGGCTCCATCAAGACCGGCACGCCCGCCGCCCAGTACCTGCGGGCCAACGGCGTCGAGGTCAAGGACTTCAACTCCTACGGCTCGCGGCGCGGCAACCACGAGGTGATGATCCGCGGCACGTTCGCCAACATCCGCCTGCGCAACCAGATCGCGCCGGGCACCGAGGGCGGCTACACCCGCGACTTCACCCAGGGCGACGGCCCGGTGTCGTTCATCTACGACGCCTCCGTCAACTACGCCGCGGCCGGGACGCCGCTGGTCGTGCTGGCGGGCAAGGAGTACGGCTCCGGCTCCTCGCGCGACTGGGCGGCCAAGGGCACGGCGCTGCTGGGCGTGCGCGCGGTCATCGCCGAGTCCTACGAGCGCATCCACCGCTCCAACCTGATCGGCATGGGCGTGCTGCCGCTGCAGTACCCCGAGGGCGGCTCGGCCGAGGCCCTGGGCCTGACGGGCGAGGAGACGTTCGACATCACGGGCGTCGAGGAGCTCAACAAGGGCACCGGAATCCCGCAGACGGTGCACGTCAAGGCCGGCGACGTCGAGTTCGACGCGGTGGTCCGCATCGACACGCCCGGCGAGGCCGACTACTACCGGCACGGCGGCATCATGCAGTACGTGCTGCGCTCGCTGCTGGCGAAGTGAGCTAGGTCTTTCCGTGCCTCCGCCCGGTCATGAGCCGGGCGGGGGAGCGGGAGTTGGGGCGAGATCCTCACGCGCCCCGTATCGGGGGAACCACCCGACACCTGAGAGCCGCCCCGCGGGACACCCCCCGCAGGGCGGCTCTTCGTCATCCGGCTTCCTGGGGAGTTTATTCAGGAGGCGGGTCGGTGGCCTCCGGCGAACAGCCGGGCGACGAGCTCACCACGGCTGGAGATCCCGGCCTTGCCGAAGACGGCCTTGAGATGGCCACGCACGGTGTGCGGGGAGATGAACAGCGCCGCCGCGATCTCCGAGGTGGACAGCCCCTGCGCCACGAGCCGGGCGATCTCGAACTCGCGCGGCGTCAGACCGTGCGCCTCGGCGACGATGACCGCCAGGTCGGCGGGCGTCGCGGGCTCGATGACGAGCACGACGGGCCCCGGCCGCCCACCGGCCCCGCTCAGGCACGAGGCCCGGCAGCTCAGCCACCGCCCGTCGCGGGTCCTGAGCCGGATGCGGGCATTGCCGCGATCACGGCCCTGCGCGATGGCCCGCGCCTGCAACACCGTGCCGATCACCCAGATGGGCAGGTTCATCCCGAGCGCCGACGGCACGACAGGCCCGTCCGGCAGCGCCGCGAGATGTTCCCGCGCCTCCTCGTTGATCGAGGTGGCCTCGCCGTGCTCATCGAAGAGCAGCAGGCCGGGCGCGGAAGAGCCCTTCCCGTCGTCGGGCTCGTACGGGCCCGCGAAGCGGCGCAGCCGGTCGGCGAGCGGTCCTGACAGCCCGGCGACCAGCGCGATGTCGCCTTCGCCGAACGCCGGAGCCCCCCGCATCCTGAACAGGCTCACCGACCCCCACGGCCGGCCGCCCACCCGCAACACCGCCCGCAGCTCATCGTCCACGCCCAGTTCCTCAAGCAGACTGCGGAAGCGGGCGCTGCGCCCCGGCAGATCGCCGGTCGCCGCGCGCAGGCCGGCCACGGGTACGGCGGCGCGGGCGAGATCCCGGAACGGCAGGACGTTCTCCTCCAGGAGCTCACTCTCCCAGTAGGCGCCGCATCCTTCGCCCGAGCCCAGGTTCTCCACCAGCATCGGCGCGGTGACCAGGCCCGTCTCCGGGTCGGTTGCCGACCACACGGCGGCGTCGAACGGCACCAGCCGCTTCAGCCCCGCCGAGGTGCGGCCGAAGCAGTCCAGGACGTCGGTCGCCCGATCGGCAGCCGACAGGATCTCGGCGTGACGGTACGGGCGGGTCATGGAACCTCCTGGTGCCGGGTCTCTCGTGAGCGTCAGTCTGGCGAGTCCGTCCTCCATCGCCAACCCCTCGTTTGAGGGGGTCATTCCCGGGCGATCGGCCGCGCGCGGGGGATGGGGCGCGGTCGCGACGCCCGCGAGGCTCGTACCGGTCGTTTCTGGACACGTACGAAGGAGAACACCGTGCACATCGCGATCATCGGGGGCGGTTCGGCCGCGGTCGGCCTGCTGGACGCGCTGGCCATCGGCGAGGCTCACCCGGAGGCGGGGGAGGTCACCGTCTTCGAGCCGGCGGCGAACCTGTGGCGGGGCCGCCCGTACGGGCCGGACCTGGACAGCGTGCTGGTCAACTCCCCGCCCGCCATCATGTCCATCCGCGGTTCCGACCCCGGCCACTACGCCTCCTGGCTGGGACCGGAACGCACCGCCGCCCACCTGGACGGTCTGCTGGGACAACCGCTGGTGCCGCGCTCGCTCTACGGCGAGTACCTGACCGACACCGCCGAGGCCGCCCTGTCGCGGCTACGGGAGCAAGGCTGGCGGACCCGAATCGTCACCTCCAAGGTCGTCGCGGTGACCCGGGACCCGCACTCGGCGGTACGTACCGAGGACGGCGCGGTGACCCGGGGTTCGCGGTCGGCGGCGCGGACCGGGGACGGGGCGGTGGCCCGGGGTGCTCAGTTGGTGCTGCGTACCGGGGACGGGCACGAATATGCGGCCGACCAGGTTGTCGTGTGCGTGGGGGTGGGGACGCCCCAGGACCACTACGGGCTGGCGGGTGCGCCTGGGTTCGTCGGTGATCCGTATCCGCTGGCGTACACGTTGGATCAGGTGCCGGCCGGGGCCGGGGTCGCGGTGATCGGAAGCGGGCTGACGGCCGTCGATGTGGTCGTGTCGCTCGCCGCCCGCGGCCACACCGGGCCGATCACCCTGGTCTCACGCAGCGGCATGCTGCCCGCCGTCTGGCAGCGCCCCCTCGGCCACCAGCGGCGGCACCTGACCGTCGAGCGGGTGGAGGCGCTGCGCCGCGCGTACGGCGTCGTCACCCTCGACGACCTCACCGGGCTGCTGCGCGCCGAGCTGGACGAGGTGGGCGAGGACCTCGCGCCCCTCACGGCGGAACTGCTGTCGGCGGGGTCCGAGCCGCCCGCCGAGCGGTTGCGGCGGCAACTGGCCGCCGTGGACGATCCCGCGATCGCGCGGCGGGTGCTGCAGGAGAGCGCGCACGCCGTCGGCGCGTACGCGTGGCGGCTGCTGCCCGAGCCCGACCGCGACCGGCTGCGCCGGTACTCCCGCCTGGCCGTCGGCGTGGCCTCGCCGATGGTGCCCGTGAACGCCGTCACCTTGCTGCGGCTGTTCGACTCCGGGCAGCTCAGCGTGGTCGCGGGCGTGAGCAAGGTAGAGGCGCTGGAGACAGGACTCCAGAAGGCGGGACTCCCACGAAGAGCGGCGGAGGCAGAACTCCAGGAGGCAGGACTCCTACGGGGAGTGGGCGGCTTCCGGGTGCGGGGTGACGGCGCCGATCTGTACGTGGACGTTGCCATCAACGCCGTGAACCCGCCTCCCCAGGCCGTGCCCCGCACCGCCGAGCCGCTGGTCACGTCGTTGCTCGCCGACGGGCTGGCCGCGCTGCACCCGGCCGGCGGGCTGGTCCCCGCCGACCCGCGCCTGCACGTGCTGGGAGACATGGCCGGCGGCGGGTCGTTCATCACCTCGGGCATCCCCGGAATCGCCGCCCAGGGCGTCCGGGTCGCCGGCGAACTGACCGGGCAGGCGTGAAGACGCCCTGCCGTGCGGGAGCTGTGGCAGGATGACAGATGCCACCCGGCGAAGCTCTATTTCGCCGGGCGGCAACATCACTTACTTAGAACGCGTCGCTGATCCACTCGGTGATCTCAGTGACGACCTCGTCCGGAGCGATTCCGATCCTTTTCGAGAATCGCTGCGGGGAGACGCTGCGCGTGTGCTCGATCATGGCGTAGCTGGGCTTGTCCAAGCCGGTGCCTTCGGTGGGCACGGGAACGTGGTTGTCCCACCCCCGGTGGACCGTGGTCAGCGGGACAATGATCTTCACCGGAGTGCCGGAGTTGAAGGCGTCGTTGCTGACGACGAGCACGGGGCGGGAGTAGCCCTGTTCACGGCCGATCGGGTCGCCTAGGTTGGCGAACCAGATCTCGCCCTGAATCACTCTCATCTCTCTCCTCGGGAAACGTGATGAGCCCCTCCCACTCGGGCGCGATGCGGGTGGAACTTGGTGGCGGGCCTTGGACCAGCTCGGATTCGGCGAGATAGTCCGCCCAGGCTTGCGGGTCCTCTCTCCTCGTCTGCTCCATCTGCTCCGCGACGTGCTGCCAGCGTTGTTTCCTCTCCATCTCGCGGATGGCCTGGTCGATGATCGCGGTCATGGGTTCACCTGCCTTCTTCGCCAGTGCTGCGATGCGGTCTCGGGTTTTGACGCTTACGCGTATGGTTGTCGCTTTCGGCTTCATGGCCATACTCCTGAGATTACGTACGCGTCTGCGGGAAACAATACAACGCCCCGGTCACTCTCGGGGCGCAAATGGAAACGGAGAGTAAAGATGGTTGACTCTCCTGCATGAGCAATGTGGCTTTGGTGCTGGTTGTTGGTAGTTTGGCCGTCTTTGTGGGGGCGATCGTCCAGGGCGGGGTGGGTTTTGGGCTGGGGCTGGTGGCGGCGCCCCTGCTGACCATGTTGGCCCCTGACCTCATGCCCGGCGCCATCCAGGTCGTCAACCTGACCTTGCCGTTGTTCACGCTGGCCACGGAGTGGCGGAAGGTGGACTGGCCGGGGCTCGGGTTCGCGGTGCTCGGCAGACTGCCCGGTAGCGCCATCGGTGCAGTCATTGTTGTCTACGTTTCCGTATACACCAGGGGGATTCTGGTGGCCGTCATGGTGCTGATCGCCGTGGTGCTGACGGCTCGGGCGCTGAGCATGCCGCGCAACGGTTACACGATCACCTCGGCGGGCTTCGTGTCGGGGATCACCGGCACGGCCACGGGCATCGGCGGGCCGCCCATCGCGCTCGTCTACCAGAACGCCAAGGGGCCGCAGATCAGGGCCACCCTGGCGATGTTCTTCTTCCTGAGCGCCGCCCAGTCGCTGATCATCCTCCAGTTCGTGGGGGAGTTGCCGCTCCAGGCGCTGACGGTCGGGGGCGTGCTCATCGTGCCGATGGTGCTCGGGTTCCTGGTGTCGGGGCCGCTGCGGCGCTACCTCGACGGCGGCAAGGTGCGGGTGGCGGTGCTGGTCGTGGCGGCGGCCTCGGCGGTGGCGCTGATCCTGCAGAACGCGCTCACCGCCTTGGGCCACCTCTGACCTCACCTCACCAGAAGGCGGTCAGTCCGCCGCTTCCGGCTCATCTCGCCAGGAGGCGGTCAGTCCGCCGCTTCTGGCTCGTTTCGCCAGGAGGCGGTCAGTCCGCCGCTTCTGGCTCGTTTCGCCAGGAGGCGGTCAGTCCGCCGCTTCTGGCTCGTTTCGCCAGGAGGCGGTCGGGCCGCCTCTGGCTCAGCTGACCGGTGTGTTCATGTCGGTTTGGATCTGGGCCGGGGTCAGGGCTCGGTCGTAGATGCGGACCTCGTCGATCTGGCCGCTGAAGACCTGGTTGAGCAGGCCGTTGCCGCCGATCCGCAACGAGGAGCCGTCGGTTCGCATGGCTCCCGTGACGGCCTGCTGCGCCACCTGCGTGCCGTTGACGTACAGCCGCAGGACCGAGCCGTTGTACGTGGCCGCCAGGTGGGACCAGGTGTTGACGGGCAGTGCGGCGGTGCCGGGCAGGTCGGAGGCCGCGGTGGTGTGGATGCGGGCGTGCGGGCGCTGGTCGGGGGCGCCGGCCGACAGGGCGTAGGCCAGGCCGCCGGAGTGCCGTTTCATGATCACGGTACGCCAGCCGCTGACGCTCGACGGCCGTACCCACGCCTCCACGGTCATGCCGGTCGTCAGCCGCAGTTCAGCGGCGTCGGGGACGTTGACCCAGCTCAGCAGGCCGTTGAAGGACAGGGCCCGGCCGTACCTGCCGCTCGACGTCCGGCTCGTGCCCGAGGAGGTGCCGTTGTTGCCGTTGCCGGAGGAGTCGGCGACCGTGCTGCCGGAGCTCTCGTTCATCCCGTACGCGGCCACCAGCCCGCCCGACGGCGGCACCAGCGTGTAGGCGGCCGTGTACGTGGCCGCCGTGGCGGGCGCGACCACCTGGTGCGAGGCCGCCCCGCCGTCTGACCACGACGCGAAGGCGTAGCTCTGGCCACCGGCGCTCTGCGGCGACGGCGCGGAGACCGAGTTGCTGGACCCGACGATCACCGTCCGGGTGAACGGCGTGGCGACCTGCTCGCCGTTGAAGCCGAGCCGCAGGGCCGACGGCGTGGAGGCGAAGGTCAGGTTCACGGTCCTGGGCTGCAGCAGCACGCTCTCGGTGTCGGTCAGGCCGTGCGCGTCGGTGACGGTCAGGCGCAGCTCCAGGTGTGAGGGGTACTCGTGGTCGGGAGCCTGGAAGGAGCCGCTCGCCCCGGTCATCGTGGTGATCTCGTGCTCATGGCAGGTGCTGGGGCAGTGATGCAGGATGAGCGACCACCGCATGCGCGAGCCGGGGATCGTACCGTCCTGGGCGTCGGTCCCGCTCCCGGAGAAGGCGATCGACTGACCGACCGCCCAGGTGGTGGAGGCCGTCGGGGCGGTGATGGCCGCCGTCGGCGCGGTGTTGGCCACGTTGATCGTCACGGTGGCGTCGTCCTGGCCGCCACGGTTGTCGGTCACCCGCAGCCGTACCACCGGCGAGCCGGGCTGGGCGTAGGTGTAGGACGGGGTGACGGAGGAGGAGTCGTCCAGTTCGCCGTCTCCGTCCAGGTCCCAGGCGTAGGAGAGCGGGTCGCCGTCGGCGTCGCTGGAGCCGGCGGCGGAGAAGTTCACGGTGAGCGGGGCGTTGCCCGAGGCCGGCGTGGCGTTGATGACGGCGTTGGGCGGGGTGTTGTTGAAGATGTAGCGGACGATCGTGCCGTTCGTGTAGTCGACCGCGAACAGGTCGCCGCCGGGGCCGGTCTCCAGCTCGACGGCCGGGATGCCGGAGTCGAAGTTCGCCACCGTGGCCGGGTCGGGCAGGCCGTTCGCGCCCCTGGTCATGACCCAGACGCACGAGCGGCTGTAGTCGGAGAAGAACAGCGCGCCGTCGTAGGCGTCCGGGTAGTCGCCGCCCTGGTAGAAGGCCACACCGCTGGAGGAGGAGCCACCCGTCGGGCAGGGGTCGTTGGGTGCCGGCCTGGAGTTGTGGTTCCAGGCGAAGTACGGGGCGGCGTGCGCGGCGGCGCCGGCGGTGTACAGGTTCTCGCACAGGGTCAGGTTGAGGTTGTCGTAGCCGCCCTGGCGGCCCGCGCCCTCGTAACAGGGCCAGCCGAAGTTGGGTACGGTCGTCGTCGGCGAGGTGACGCGGTTGATCTCCTCGAAGGTGCTCCAGCCGACCTCGCCCGACCAGATCTCGTTCGTGCCGGGACGGTTGGTGATCCGGAACGGGTTGCGCAGGCCGTGGGCGACGATCCTGGCGACGTTGGGGTCGGTGCTGGACGCGTTGGGGTTGCCGGCGGCAGCAGCACCCGAGTCCGGATTTATGCGGATTACGGTGCCCGCCAGACCTGCCGGGTCGGCGCCGGTGCGTACGTCCTGGGAGCGTAGCGCGCCACCCTCGGCGGCGGGCGGGGTGAGCGCGGTGCCCACCGGGGACGGCGGGTCGCCGCACGGGTTGTCGGGGGTGATGTCGGTGGCCGGCACGTTGTCCTGGCCGTAGTCGGCGAAGTTGAAGCTGGCGCCGTCGCCGCCGGAGGCGTACAGGGCGCCGTCGGGGCCGAACTGCAGGTCGCCGACGGAGTGACTGGGGTGCTGCTGGCACCAGTCCGTGATCAGCGGCGTCTCGGCGCCCGCCGGCGAGATGACCGACAGGCGGCCGGTGACCAGGCAGCCGTCACCGGTGGCGCCGGGAGGGGTGGGGCAGGGGTCGTCGGTGCCGCCCGGGGTGCCCCAGCGCGGGGCGGTGCCGCCGGGGACGGCGTCGTAGGCGTACAGGACGTACAGGCGCGGGTCCGTCGGGAAGTTCGGGTGCAGGGCCAGGCCGAGCAGGCCCCGGTCCCAGAAGTTGTGCACCTGGGTGCGCAGGTCGGCGTAGATGCTCGGGGTGGTGTCGGCGAGCGAGTCGAACACCTTGATCAGCCCGCTCTTCTCGGCCACGAACACCCTGCCGTCCGGCGAGAACTCAAGGTTGGAGGGGTGGTTCAGGCCGCTGAAGACGGTCTGTTTCTGGAATTGGGCGGGTAACGCCCCGGCGGGTGGAACGTTCCCGGTGATCAGCGCGACGGAAATGAGCAGGATTGAGCACAGGGCTCTGCAGAGCCGCTTCACGGAACCCCCAGTTGGGTGAGAGCAGCGTCCCCGCACGCCGAATGGCCTTGATCGATGTATGCCAGATGAACGGCCTGTTTGTCACGACTTGTGTCCACTACTGGACGCCCGGGGGTTTCGTACGAACCGATCACCCGCCCATGTACGGTCGTTCAGTAGCAGTCGTGCGGCATGAGCCGACACGGGAGCCCTCCCACGTCGTACGGCATCCGCCGACGCGCGGGCCCTCCCACGGCCGTCAGACGGCGTTCCGGGATTCGATGCCCCGCCCCCACCCAGATCAGCGTTGAGCGGCCCCGAGCCGCGCATTTCGCGAGCCCCCACCAGGAAGGAGGGGAGCGTGCTCCCCATCGAAGACCGGAACCGAGTCCACGAACGCCTGCTCACCTTCGCCGAGACCGACGACCGCATCGTCGGAGCGGCCCTCACCGGCTCGCGCACCGTCGGCGACGCCGACCGCTGGTCGGATCTCGACCTGGTGCTCGCGGTCCGCGACGAGCCCGCCGACGCGGCGGACTCCTGGACGAAGTGGTTGTACGACGAGTTCGGCGCGCTGCACCACTGGGACCTGTCATCGTCCCCCCGGATCATCCGCGTGTTCCTGCTGCCCGGCTGGCTCGAACTCGACATCACGTTCGGCCCGGAGAGCGAGTTCGGCCCGCGAGGACCGCAGTGGCGAACTCTGTTCGGTCAGGCGCGCTCGCTGGAGCCCTTCCCGGCGCCCGACCGCGACACCCTGATCGGCCTGGCCTGGCACCACGCCCTGCACACCCGCATCTGTATCGAACGGGACCGCCGCTGGCAGGCCGAGCACTGGATCGGCGCCCTCCGCACGCACATCGTCACGCTGGCCTGCCTCCGGCTGGGCCTGCCCACCGCGCACGCCAAGGGCGCCCACCTCCTGCCGGAGGAGCTGACGACGCCGCTGGAGCCGACGCTCGTACGCTCGCTCGACGGAACCGAGCTGCGACGGGCCCTCGGCGCCACGGTCACGGTGCTGCTGGACGAACTGGAGCGCACCGATCCCGGACTCGCGGCCCGGCTCGCCCCCATGTTCACCCAGCTGACCAGCCTCTGAGCAGGCCGCGCCCCTTACGAGCTCAGCCGGCCTCCAGGACGAAGAACAGGAAGCTCGGGCCGGTGGACAGGGCGCGGAACTCGTCGGGGAACAACTCGCGGGCGGCCGGCAGGGGCTGCGGCTCGCTGATGACGGCCAGGCGGAAGCCGGCCGCGGTGAAGGCGTCGGTCATCGCGTGCACCGGCCGGTGGTAGAAGCTCATTGGGACGGTCCGGCCGTCCATGGTCCACTCTTCCGTCCAGTTGTAGGTGGTGAGATAGCGGACATCGCGCCCGGCCTGGCGCTGCGTCACGTGGACGGCGAAGGGATGGTCGACGGACACGATCAACCGCCCGCCGGTCCGCAGCACGCGCCGCAGTTCCGCCAGAGTCGGCCCCCAGTCCTCCAGGTAGTGCAGCACCAGGGACGCCATCACGTCGTCGAACGCGTCATCGGGGAACGGCAGCGGCTCACGCAGGTCGGCCAGCCGCAGGTCCACGCCGTCACCGAGCCGCCGCCTGGCCAGCTCCAGCATTCCGGCGCTGCTGTCGACGCCGGACACGACGGCGCCCCGGTCACGCAACTCCGCGAACAGCGGTCCCGAGCCGCACCCGGCGTCGAGGATCCGCCGGCCGGTCACCTCCCCGGCGAGGGCCAGGATGGCGGGCCGCTCGTAATAGGCGTTCGCGATGCCGTCCTCGTTCAGGGCCGTGTACGCCTCGGCGAGGCGGTCGTAGTCGTTGACCCGGGCTCGACCTGATCTTCGGGGGCGGTAGGCATGGGGGCCATCCTGGCTTATCCGGAGGACGTATGCGTACAAGATCGGGCCTATGGATGGCGGCGGAGGTGTCGCCGCCGCCCGTCTTCACCCCCCGCCGCAATAGCGCGGCTCCGGAAACTCGGAGCCGCGCCGGAGCGGCGGTCGTCAGGCGATCGGCTGCTGGGTCAGCCCCAGATCGGTGCCCTTGGGCTCCTTGACCGCCGTGACGGCGACCAGGGAGATCACGCACAGCGCCATGATGTAGACGCCGACGGCGAAGGCCGAGCCGGTGCTCTGCACCAGGGCCTGGGCGATCGTGGGGGCGAAGGCGCCGCCCAGGATGGCGCCGAGCGCGTAGCCGATGGCCGCGCCGGAGTAGCGCACCGATACGGGGAACATCTCGGCGTACATGGCCGACATGGGCCCGTACGACAGGCCCAGGCCAATGGTCAGCACGATGATCGCAAGCGTGAAGAGCCAGATGTCGCGGGTCTCCATCAACAGGAAGAGCGGGATCATCCAGACGAACACGAGCCCGTAGCCGATCTGGAAGGTGCGGACCCGGCCGATCCGGTCCGACAGCGCCCCGCCGTACAGGGTGAAGACGAGCCAGCCGACCGATCCGGCGACGGTGGCGAGCAGGACGGACGGCCGGGACAGGCCCAGCGTGGTGGTGCCGTAGCTGATGAAGTAGGCGATGATGAGGTAGCCGGCGGCGTTGTTGGCCACGAAGATCAGCGCGGTGAGCACCACGTTCTTGCTGTTGCTCCGGAACAGGTCGCGCAGCGGCGCGGAGGAGGTCCTGGTGCGCTGCTGCAACTCCTTGAACACCGGGCTCTCATCGACGGCCCGCCGCACCAGGTAGCCGATGACGATCAGGGTCAGGGAGAGCAGGAACGGCACCCGCCAGCCCCACGCCTGGAACTGTTCCGGGGTGGTCACCGTGCTCATGATCCACAACACGCCGGTCGCCAGGATGAGGCCGATCGGCACGCCGATCTGCGGAAAGGCGCCCCACCAGCCGCGGCGCTCGCGGGGCGCGTGCTCCACCGACAGCAGGGCGGCGCCGCCCCATTCGCCGCCCGCGGAGAAGCCCTGGAGGATGCGCAGCAGGATAAGGGCGATGGGCGCGGCCACGCCGATCGTCTCGTAGGTGGGCAGCAGGCCGATGAGGGTGGTGGCCGAGCCCATGAGGAGCAGGGTCAGCACGAGCATGCGCTTGCGGCCGAGCCGGTCACCGTACCGGCCCGCGAGGATCGCGCCGAGCGGCCGGAACAGGAAGCTGATGCCGATCGTGGCCAGCGAGATGAGCGTGGCCAGGCCCGGGGCCTGCTCGTTGACCGGGGCCAGGAAGAGCGGGCCGAACACCAGGCCGGCGGCCTGGGCGTAGATGAAGAAGTCGTACCACTCGATGGTGGTGCCGGCCAGGGTGCCGGCGAGGACCTTGCGGTCGTCGCGCGTCATGGCGCGTGGCTCACTCGTCACGATGGGACTCCGTTCCTTACTTCGGGGGGTCAGGTGGCGCACTCCAGCGCCATCAGGGCGGATTCGCAGGGATGCCGGGCGTGCAGGAGGCGGCGTCCACCACGATGGGCAGCCTGCCGCCGTCGGACCATTCCCAGGCACGACGTCCTCGCCGCTGCCGTGGTCGTGCCCGCCGCGTCGGCCGCCCCGCCGCACAGCGTGCCCTCCATGACGGTCATACCCGTGTTCATGCCCGCCTGGCCGGGCGCGAAGTTGTTGCGCCATGTGGTGACCCGCAGCGGTTCGCGCCGTGGCCGGAGTGAGCCCGAACTGACGCCGGGCCACTCCGGCAGAGCAGGGGGTCATCTGGCGATCCTCCTGGTGGGGGCGTCACAGGGACAAAACCGAGTGGGACAACAGTGCGGGAAAGCCGCACGTGACTCAATGTCTGATCCGACCCGAATATCCACAATGTGGTGTCGGATCGCACACCTGAACAGAGGACGGCACGATGACGCTGGGGACCCTGCTCGACACGCTGCGTCCTGACCTGGCCGCCCACGGGGTGGCCGGGCAATAGGCGAGCCTCACCACCAAAGCCGCCTGAGAATGGGAGCGATAGATGGCCCATAGAGGCGATAGTTGGCCACGATGAGTGGGCGAGCCCTGCCCGGATGTGTGAGCCGGATCACGATAGGTGGAACCCGCTCACGTTAGTTGGAACCATGATCGCGATCGTTGCTCTTCGAGCTGCGATTCCCGGGTTGTTGGCAGCTGCGGTTGGGGCGGCTCAGGGTGTCATGCCTTGGTTATGGTTTCTCTCGTGGGAACCGAGCATCCTCTTGTGCGCGACGTCTTCCCGGAGCTTGTCACCGAACTGGTGGCGTTGCTCGAGGAGGAGGGCGAGCGCGAGCTTGCCATCTGCGCGTGGGACCTTCGCCTGGTGGCCGAGTGCGGCTGCGGCGACGACTTCTGTCAAAGCTTCTGCACCGAGGCTCATCCGCAGGGTCAACCCTATGGACCAGGCCATCGATGCGTCCCCCTCATTCCCGCGAAGGGAATGCTCAATCTCGACGTCGTCAACGGGCAGATCATGTATGTCGAGGTGATCGACCGGCCTCCGCTGCATGATCATCGAAGCGCAGAGCCGATGAATCCGTAACCCCGCAGTCTCTCAAGATCAACTAAGCTCTATTGCCAAGCGCATCGGGCACCGCTGCCGATCGCTGTGGCTCAGTTCTTCACTGTCCGTCGATCGCAAGAATCGATTCCAGAAAGCCTGAGAACTCCCGTCCGGTGCCAACTGCCGTGAGAAATCGGTTCCAACAGGCGTGAGCCGGTCCTCTTCAATCCCAAGGTCACGACCCCTCACCGGTTCCAACTATCGTGATCGGGCTCAATTTCGTCCGCGTGGCAGATGGCATCGAAGGTCTGGTCCACCTCGGTGAACTGGCCGCCACGACTGTTGAGGCATCAGGCGACGTGATCCAGATCGGCGACGAGGTCACCGTGATCATCACTGAGGTCGACTTGCGGCGACGTCGGCTCGCCCTGTCGCGCTACCAAGCCGCCGAGAAGACCTGGGACCTTCCGCCAACCGCACCTGGGAATCCGTGCGATCCCGCAGGCTGATCTGTCCCCAGCCGCCATCTATGGCTGGTGGTCACACGGATGAGTCGAGGCGGTAGTTGTCACATAGGCAGGCTTTATGTCACCTGTGACTGTGGGATCGGATCGGCCAGGCCCACGGGGTGGGTCGCGGGCTCGTACCTTCCAGTCAGCGGGTGCGGTTCTGCTCAGGTCCGCGGGTTCTTGCGGGCTCGTTCTTGGCCGGCCAGGAACTTGTCGAGCAGCTCGAAGAGGACGTCGGTGACTTGGGTCTCCTCTTCCGGAGTGAGGTCCGGTCTGATTCCTGCCTCGCCGAGGGCGATCTGCTGGATCTGAGCCTCCCAGACGAGGTTGGGGCTGACGTGATGGCGGGCCGTCAGCCATTCGCGCCAGCCGTCGAGCCCGGGTCCGCCATGTCGGCGAGCAGCTTGGTCGTAGCCGATCAAGAAGGCTGTCACGCGCTCCAGCGATGGGCGGCCGATGAACATACCGGTGCGCGTGGCGAACTGGTTGAAGTATTCGCGCTCGCTCATGTCGGTCAGGTCAGTCATCCTCGGATTCTCTCCGGCGAACTCCCGTGCAGGCTATGACCTCGGTGGCGTCCTGCGTGAGGAACAGGATGTAGGTCCAGGTTCGGTCGGCTGAGGTGATGGAGCCGAGCCGGATCGGGGATTGATCGAGGCTGTTGAGGGTGTTGACCGTCTGAAGAAGGGCCTGGGTTCGGGCACCTTGCTTCGTGGTGAGGCGGAGTCGTCGTCCGTAGGTCGTGGCCAGCTCGGATGCCGGCACGTCTCCGTCCCAGATGGTGAACTGGCCGTTGTCGGCGAGAGCGGCGCGGGCCGCTCTGCATGCTCCGTTTGTTGTGTCGAGGAGCATGAGGAGTTCGTCTCGATTCAGCGGTTGCTCCACTGGCAGGGCTTTATGGGTGGTGCGGATGTCAGCCGAGGCGTTGTTCGCGATCTATTGGGCCTGGCGTACGGCTGGGACCTGGCCCACCGGCACCGTGCACAGCACGCCGATCCCCGGCAGGCGTGGGCGGACCGGGCGATCCTTGCCGCGCGAGCGCGGCAAGGATCGCCCCGACGCCGCCGGTGCCACTTGTTCGTCATACCGCAGCCGGAACGTCTTCACCTCGGTCAGGGGGTTGCGTCGTTGCCGCCATTGTTGAGCCAGGCCCGGGTGGCACCGTTTGTGGGGTCGACGACGAGGTAGTCATCGCGGCCGTCGCCGGACAGGTCGGCGAGGTGGACCTCCACGGGGAAGCCCATCGCCACGCCGTAAGCAACCTTCCTCTTGGCGGACCACTTGTTGTCGAAGCCGCCGAGGTTCCTCCAGCCGTACAGGGCATTGTTCTCGCCGGGGTCGCGCAGGACGTAGTCGGCGCGCCCATCGCAGTCAAGGTTCGCGAAGAGCGTCCTCTGCCCGGCCTCGACGGGATCCTGCGGGCTGGCGAGCACCCCCTGCGCGGCCCAGCCACCACCTCCAGGCGCGTCGGTGCCGTTGTTCTTCCACGCGTGAACGGAGTGGCCGGAGGCCACGATCAGGTAGTCGTCGTCGCCGTCCCCGTCGATGTCGGCGAACTGCACCTCTCCCTCCTTCGCCAAGGCGGGACCCTGGGCGATGACGCCGAGGCCGGTCCAGGCGGTGATGCCCTTGGTGAGAACACCGTCGTTGCGCCAGCCCCGGACCCGGCCGTTGGTGCCGTCCACGACGAGATAGTCGTCGCGGCCGTCGCCGTTGAAGTCGGCGAACACCACACGTTCGTCCGTGCCCGGGGACACGCCCTCGGCGACCCTGCCCACCTTGATCCAGGCATTGGTCCCCCTGGTGGCGACATCGTCGTTGCGCCAGGCCTCGACCTCTCCCTCGGGTCCGACGAGGACGTAGTCGGCGTCACCGTCACCATCCAGGTCCGCGAAACGCACGCTGCGTGCGTTGCCGGCGGCGTCGCGCTTGTGGTTGCCGTAGACGCCCCGCTGCTTGAAGCCGTTCTCCTTGTCCTCCCGCGTGGCGACGTCGTCGTTCTCCCACAGGGTCACGGTGCCGGCGGAGCCGATCACGAAATAGTCGGCGTCGCCGTCCGTGTCGGCGTCGGCGAACTGCACCGTGCCCTCGATGCCGGTTCCCGTCGCGATCCTGCCGATCGACTTCCAGCCCTCGCCCAGCTTCTCCGCGACGCCGTCGTTGAGCCAGGCGTCGGTCGACCCGTCGCTGTGCACGATCAGATAGTCAGCGTGCGCATCGCCGTCCAGATCGGCCAGGCGGACCTTCGAGCCGGGGTTGCCGGTTCCCTCCGCGATCTGGCCCAGCTTCTTCCAGGCACTCCTGCCATTGGCGAACACATCGTTGTTGACCCATGCGTCAATGGACCCGTCGTCGTGCACGATCAGGTAGTCGGCGCGCGCATCGCCGTCGATGTCGGCGAACTGAACCTCTTCACCGCCGCCCTGGCCGGTGCCCTCGGCGATGACACCCATCGGCTGCCAGGCCGTACCGCCGTTGACCGCGACGCCGGCGTTGCGCCACGCCTCGGCCGCCCCGTCGTCGTGCACCACCAGGTAGTCGGCATCACGGTCACCGTCGATGTCGGCGAAGCGCACCTGCGCCCCCCGGCCCTCCACACCGTTGCCGTCGGCGGCCTTTCCCCGGTTCTCCCAGCCGTCTGCGGTCCTCGTCCACAGGTACACCGCACCGGTGCCGGTGACGATGGCGTAGTCGGTGCGGCCGTTGCCGTCGAAGTCCGCCAGTTGTACCCGGCCCTTCACGCCGGCACTGGAACTGTCCGGGTTGATCGGGCCCTGCG
Source organism: Nonomuraea sp. NPDC050404 (assembly GCF_040655495.1). NCBI lineage: Bacteria > Bacillati > Actinomycetota > Actinomycetes > Streptosporangiales > Streptosporangiaceae > Nonomuraea > Nonomuraea sp. NPDC050404. The sequence goes on along the minus strand of NZ_JBFAKB010000002.1, from coordinate 639,109 downwards.
CGATCCGGCCCAGCTCCGTCCAGCCACCGCCGGCGCTCGTCGCACAGACGTCGGGCAGGTGTGGCACGCTCGCCGGCTGAATCACCCAGCGCTTGTCCACCATCGCCTTGATCGCTTCGAACCAGCGATCCGCCATGAAAGCGTAACCGGGATCGTTCGGGTGCAGGGTGTCGCGGAGCATCGACTCGGTCATCGGCCCGAAGTCCGCCAGAACAATCTTCTCCCCGCGAGCCTGCCGTGCCTCCACCAGGGAACGTACTTCCTCGTTGTAGGCGTTGCGGCGCTCCATCGCCGCGGCATCGTTCTTCACCGGTACGAGCGTCGCCACGACGATCGATATCCCCGGTGAGCCCGCCCGCACTCGGTCGATCAACTTGCCCAGCCGGAACGGAGCCTCCGCGACGGACCCGCCCTTCTGGTAGTAGACGTCGTTCGTGCCCGCCATCAACGTCATCACGTTCGGACGCATCGACACCGCGTCCGCCGCCGCCGGACCTGCGATCTGATCGATCACCCAGCCCCGGTTCCCGTCATGCTGCGGATCGGACATGTCTCCCGAGGAGCTCGAGCCCACGAAGTCGGGGTGGAACCCCTCCCGGTCCAAGGCGTCCCACAGCATCTTCCGGTAACCGTTGTCGTCCGACGACCCCACGCCGTACGTGATCGAGTCACCCACCGCCATCAGGCGCACATCTGGCTTCACCGGCCCGGGATTGTCAGGGTCCACCGGCCCGGGATCGTCCGGGTCCACCGGGCCGGCATCCCCCTTGACGTCCTCGAACCGCCAGGTGTACGACTCCTTCCGCATCTCCATATCCCAGAAACGTCCGGTGGCGCCCCTTCGCGGCCCGGCGGTCATGGGTTCGCCGGCGTCCGGGTTCAAGAGCTTCCCATCGGAGATCGACCACTCAGACTTCTGATTCTTGACATCGCACGAGGTGAAGACCACGCTGGCATACAGATCATTCGAGGTGCGCCCGATGCATTCTCCGCCTAATTTCAGCTGGTACGTGCCGGATCGCCAGCCGAAATGAATCCGGACCTCCTCATCTTCTTCCCAGCCGGCATATGAGGACAGGCGCGGAAAGTCACCGAACCCGGCGCCTCCATTGATGAGGATCCGATCCGCTTCACCGTCTGCCGCGAGCCAGAACCGGTAGGAGCGTCCGGGAACCGGGGCGTTGCACTCCCCGTCATCCGCGGCTCTCTGGGCCGCCGGCACAGGACGACAGCCCCCTTGCCGAATGAACAGGACCGGATTGTGATTTGACGGATAACCGCGGCGTTCGGCTCTCATCGTCTCCATGGTCTCGTTGCTGGCGAATGCCCAATCGGGCTCGTTTCCGCTCCGGAAAGTAGGTTGATTCGTCCGAATGATGTGCCCTTCCACGTTGTCGGGCATCAGGCTGGGATTGCGGTTGAAGTCGGCCAGCACCATGTACTCGGCGAGCGGCGAACGGTGCGCCATGAACTGGCGCGCGGTCTCAAGAATATCCTCGGCGTTGTTCCTTGTGGTGTCCGCACCCATCGAGGCGGCGTGGGCATTGAAGTACCACTCATCACCCACCTGGACGCCGAACATCACTCGGGAATCGATCCGGCCGCCCACTACCATCCACGCCGCGTCGCGGGCCTGCTCCCGGGTCACAATGGCCAGACCATTGCGCTGCTGCCCTGGGTTAACCCAATAAATGTAAACTTCGTCCCGCCTCGTGGCGGTTCCTAAGTTCCACCTGAACTCGGTGACCTCGCCACCGGCGAATTGCTGGCCTGTCTGTTCGGCCGCTGTGTGCGGATAGTTGCCTGCTTCCTGCAAAGACAGGACCTCTACGGCATCGCCGTCATTGCTGAGGCTCCCCAACATACGAGGGACGGTCGATGACCACCGCGACTCCGACGAACCGTCCGTACCGTCGGCTCGCCCATCCATGTTCCACGAGGCAGTGCGCCGATCGGCCGCTCCCGCCGCCGCCACCGGCGGCGCGGCGACCGGCCCGACGGCCAAAAGCGTCGCCACCAAACTCATCCCGACGATGTGCACCATGAATCGCCGCGCCTGGTTCGAAAAATGGAATAAGCGTGGTCGACCCAATGATATCTGAAAGGGGAATATGCCCCTCATCTTGTCTCCATTCGCTTGTTCTGGTTCCACGTCACAATTCGCGCATACCGACGAACCGTGACGACTCGCAGCTGAACTGAAGATGAACCCTTCCTGTTCCGAAACCTCCTGCGGGCGCCCGTGATCCGTCGCCTGCCATCTCGCGGCACCTCAGATGCCACGAGGTGCAGCCACACGAGCAACTGAGGGTTACCGACCTGTTCACTGCGGTCGGCAGCATCACATGCCTCGGGCTGCCACCGCATCGGTGAAACCTGCCTATTACGTTGTTCTGGCGGTCAGAGGAGCGCGAGGTGTCGCTTTGATCCGGAGCGCCGGGTTGGGGCGGCGCCTGTCGTCACCATGGTGGTGATGTGGCGTGCGGCGAGGTGGTGGATGCGGGGTTGGAGGGCGCGCATCGGGCATCGTTCCGCCAGCGAGGATGCCGGGGGCCAGCGCGGCGGTCATGGCGCCCTTCCCGCAGCAGGCCGGAGCCGGGAATGTCGACGCCGACCAGAACGAGGGTGACGTGCATGCTCAGGAACGCGCGGATCTGGTCGAGCACGTCCTGGTCGTCGGCGCGGTGCATGCGCAACCGGGTGATGTCGTCCAGCACGGAAGGTTGGCGTGCGTCGCGGCGCGGTGTGTGCCGACCGGCCGATGTTGATGATGGGCCGCGTCAACCGGCAGCCCGACGCCGCGCTGGGCGTTCATCCGACTGGCGCCCGGCGATCCAGCTCTACCTCCTCGTGCCCGTCTTGGCGTGCTGCTTTGCTCCGCAGTCGCATCACACGCTCAGGTTGGGGCCAACTGCGAGCCCAAGGGGCAACTGTCGTGCTCAGCCACACCGCCGAGGACTCGGAAAGGTTGAGGTGGTGTTTCTGGATTGTTACTGGAAACAACAAATAGGGCCCCTTCGCCCTCTTCCCATGGGCTCGATCCCGGAATACGTTGCCGCAAACAACATTCATCCGGGCCCCTCCGGAAGAAAGGACCCTGCATCATGCGCAAAGGGATCCTCAGCCTGACCGCCGCGGCAGCCGCGCTCGCGCTCGGTCTCACCGCCTGCGGGGGCGACAGCGGTCAGACCACGGCGACTTCGTCGGCCCCGGCCTCGGGAGCCGCCAAGGCGGGCAAGATCGGCGTCATCCTGCCGGACAGCAAGTCCTCCGCCCGGTGGGAGACGGCGGACCGCAAGTACCTGCAGGAGGCGTTCACGGCGGCCGGGGTCGAGTACGACATCCAGAACGCCCAGAACGACAAGACGGCGTTCCAGACCATTGCCGACCAGATGATCACTAATGGCGCCACCGTCCTGATGATCGTGAATCTGGACAGTGGCACCGGCAAGACGGTCATCGAGAAGGCCAAGTCGCAAGGCGTGGCCACCATCGACTACGACCGGTTGACGCTCGGCGGCGGCGCCGCCTACTACGTCAGCTTCGACAACACCAAGGTGGGCACGTTGCAGGGCGAGGGCCTGAGCAAGTGCCTGACCGACAAGAAGGCCGAAAAGCCGATCGTGGCCTACCTCAACGGCTCGCCGACCGACAACAACGCCACCCTGTTCAAGGACGGGTACGACGGCGTGCTCAAGCCCAAGTTCGACGCCGGCGAGTACGTCAAGGGCCCCGACCAGGCCGTGCCCGAATGGGACAACACCCAGGCCGGCACCATCTTCGAGCAGATGCTGACCGAGCAACCGAAGATCGCCGGCGTGCTGGCGGCCAACGACGGTCTCGGCAACGCCGCCATCACCGTGCTGAAGAAGAACAACCTCAACGGCAAGGTGCCCGTCACGGGCCAGGACGCCACGGTCCAGGGCCTGCAGAACATCCTGGCGGGCGACCAGTGCATGACCGTCTACAAGGCGGTCAAGAAAGAGGCCGACGCCGCCGCCAAGCTCGCGGTCGCGCTGGCCAAGGGCGAGAAGCCCACCGCGAGCGGCAGCGTCAAGGACCCCGAGACGGGTCAGGACGTGCCCGCCGAGCTGATGGACCCGCAGGCCATCTACGCCGACAACGTCAAGGACGTGGTGGCCGACGGTTACGTCACCAAGGAGGAACTGTGCACGGGTGACTTCGCCGCCAAGTGCACCGAGGCGGGAATCCAATAACACTGCAGGAGGTACGGCCCGCGCCACGAGCGGGGGCCGTACCTGTCCTTAGGGAGCCACATGACCCCCCTCCTCGAAGTGCGCGGGATCGACAAGAGCTTCGGTCCGGTGAAGGTCCTGCACGACGTCGAGCTGTCCGCCTACGCCGGCGAGGTCACGGCACTCGTCGGCGACAACGGCGCCGGCAAGTCCACGCTGGTCAAGTGCGTCGGTGGCATCTACCCGATCGACGCGGGCCACCTGCTGTTCGACGGCAAAGAGGTGCACGTGCACAGCCCCCGCGACGCGGGCGAGCTGGGCATCGAGATCGTCTACCAGGACCTCGCGCTGTGCGACAACCTCGACATCGTGCAGAACATGTTCCTCGGCAGGGAGCGCAAGAACGGCCTCCTGCTCGACGAGGACAGCATGGAGGAACTGGCCGAGAAGACGCTCAGCGGCCTGTCCGTGCGTACCGTCAAGTCCATCAGGCAGCAGGTCTCCAGCCTGTCCGGCGGGCAGCGGCAGACCGTGGCCATCGCCAAGGCCGTGCTGTGGAACAGCAAGGTCGTCATCCTCGACGAGCCGACCGCGGCGCTGGGCGTGGCCCAGACCGCGCAGGTGCTGGAGCTGGTGCGCAGGCTGGCCGACACCGGCCTGGCCGTGGTGCTCATCTCGCACAACATGAACGACGTGTTCGCCGTCTCCGACCGGATCGCGGCGCTCTACCTCGGCAGGATGGCCGCCCAGGTCAAGACCGCCGACGTGACGCACGCGCAGGTCGTCGAACTGATCACTTCCGGCCGCAGCGGCGAACTGGGCCTCAAGAACGGGGTCACCCCATGAACAAGGTCAAGGAACTCCCGGGCGAGGCCATCGTCGCCGCGGCGCAGGCCCCCTCGATCAAGAACAGCTTCCTCGCCTACGTCCAGCGGGTGCGCGGCGGGGACATGGGCGCGCTGCCCGCCGTGCTCGGGCTGGTCGTGCTCTGCGGGGTCTTCGCCGCCGCCCGGGACTCCTTCCTCACCGCGGGCAACTTCGCCAACCTCTTCACGCAGGGCGCCGCCGTCACGCTCATCGCCATGGGCCTGGTGTTCGTGCTGCTGCTCGGCGAGATCGACCTGTCCGCGGGCTTCGCCAGCGGCGTCTGCGCGGCGGTCCTCGCCGTGACGCTGACCAGCGCGGGCCTGCCCTGGTACGTGTGCATGGCCGCCGCCATCCTCACCGGCGTGGTCATCGGCACCGCGCTGGGCACGCTGGTCGCCAAGGTCGGCATACCGTCGTTCGTGGTCACACTGGCCGCCTTCCTCGCCTTCCAGGGCCTGGTCCTGGTGCTGGTGAACGAGGGCACGAACATCTCCATCCGCGACGACGTGGTCGTCGCCATCGCCAACAGGAACCTGCCGCCGTGGCTGGGCTGGGCCCTGTACGCGCTCTGCGTGGCGGTCTTCGCGGCCGTGCAGCTCAGGCGGGCCAGGACGCGGGCCAAGCGCGGGCTGGTGGCCGATCCGCTGTCGCTGATCGCCTTCCGCGTCGGCGCGCTGGCGGTGCTCGCCGGTGCCGCGGTCGCGGTGCTCAACCTGGAACGCAGCCGTAACGCGGCGATCGTCTCGCTCACCGGCGTGCCGATCGTGGTGCCGGTCATCCTGGCGCTGCTGATCGTCTGGACGCTGGTGCTGCGCCGCACCTCGTTCGGACGTCACCTGTACGCGGTCGGCGGCAACACCGAGGCGGCGCGCCGGGCCGGCATCCCGGTCGACCGGATCAAGATCAGCGCGTTCGTGATCTGCTCCTCGATGGCCGCCATCGGCGGGATCGTGGCCGCCTCCCGGGCCAGCTCCGTGGACCCGAACACGGGCGGCTCCTCCGTCCTGCTGTACGCGGTCGGCGCGGCGGTCATCGGCGGCACCAGCCTGTTCGGCGGGAAGGGCCGGGTGCTGGACGCCGTGCTCGGCGGCGCGGTGGTGGCCGTGATCGAGAACGGCATGGGTCTGATGGGGTACGGGTCCAGCGTGAAATACCTGGTCACCGGGTCCGTATTGCTGCTCGCCGCGGGTGTCGACGCCCTGGCGCGCAAGCGGGCGGCTGCCGCTGGTCTAAGGTGATCAGCGACTCCCAGCCCCTGAAGGAATCCCAGACCATGCGTGCCGGCCCCTCCCAAGAGGACATCAGGCGCCACAACCTCGGCGCGCTGCTTCGCCATGTCCACCTGGGCGGGCCGATCTCGCGTGCCGAGCTGACCTCGAAGATGGGGCTGAACCGCAGCACGATCATGGCCCTGACCAGCGACCTCACCGCCGCCGGCCTGGTGCGCGAGGAGTTGCCCCGCGAGACGGGCCGGGCCGGCCGGCCCTCGCTCGTGGTGCGGCCCGAGTCGGCGCGGGTCTACGTCTTCGCCTTCGACGTGGGCCCCGACCGGCTGGCGGTCGCCCGGGTCGGGCTGGGCGGCGTGATCCTCGACCGCAGGGAGAGCGTACGCGACCGCGGCGCGTTCGAGCTGGACGAGCTGGCCGGGCTGCTGGCCGGGTTCGCCCGGCAGATGAGGCGCAAGACCAGGGCCGACACGGTCTGCGTCGGGGCCGCGGCGGCCGTGTCCGGCGGTGTGCGCAAGGGTGACGGCGTGGTCGTGTTCGGGCCCAACCTGAAGGCCGACGAGGTGCCGTTCGGCGAGGAGCTGGGCCGCCGGCTCGGCCTGGGACTGCCGGTCAGCGTGGGCAACGACGCCAACCTGGCCGCGCTCGCCGAGCACAGTCGTGGCGTCGGTGCCGCCGTGAGGGACCTCATCTACCTGCACGGGGACGTCGGCATCGGCGGCGGCATCATCGCGGGCGGCCACCTGCTCGGCGGCCACGACGGCTACGGCGGCGAGGTCGGCCACATGGTCGTCAACCCGGGCGGCCGCGCGTGCGGGTGCGGCTCGCACGGGTGCCTTGAGGCGGAGGTGGGGGAGCGGGCCCTGCTGGAGTCCGCCGGCCGGGTCTCCTCCGGGCAGGGCAGGGACGCGGTGCGGGCCGTGGTGGAGGCCGCCGACCGCGGGGACATCGTGGCCCAGGAGGCGCTCAGCCGGGTGGGGGACTGGCTCGGGCTGGGCGTGGCGAACCTGGTGAACATCTTCAACCCGGAGATGGTGATCTTCGGGGGCATGTTGCGGGAGATCTACCTGGGCTCGGCGGCCCAGGTCCGCTCCCAGCTCACCCTGCACGCGATGGCGCCGCAACGGGAGCGGCTGCGCCTGCGCACCTCGGCCCTGGGCGACGCCGCCACCCTGGTGGGCGCCGCCGAACTCGCCTTCGCCCACGTCCTGGCCGACCCCCTGGAAGTCCTGGCCCGCGCCAACGCCTGACCCCACCGGCCCGCGCCCCGTCTCGTCCACGCGCCGGATCCGGCTTTCCCACACGCGCGTTTTTCCTCCCGCGTCAGCGGGAGTTCCCCCCAAAGGGACAGCACCCCGGCGGCGGGAGAGTCGCGGTCGGCGGCGAGTCTCAGGTGACCCTGTTCCTGCGGGCCGTCCACGTGTTGCAGAACCCCGTGGCCCCGCCCCGATACCCCCGGTCCTGCCAGGACGCCAGGTTGCGTGGCTTGCCGTGGATGTCGCTCTCGTCCGCCGACCGTACCGCCGAGATCCATTCCTTCCACGAGATCCCCGGCCTGATGGACTCCAGCGTGGCGCTGTAGAACACCCCGGCGAAGCATTCGGCCTGCATCTCCAGCCGATGGCTCAGCAGCCGCCGCGCCGTCTCCGAGGCCGGCTCGTACAGGGCGGCCTGGGCGTCCAGCACCCCGATGAGCTGCTGCACGTGATGCCCCCACTCATGAGCCACCGAGTGCGCGATGTTCATCCGGAACGGGTCGCGCAGATCGCTGTCCATGATGCGGATGACGATCGTCCGGTGTCCGGGACAGTACTGCGCCCCGCTGCCGATGATGGCCCCGCAGACGGAGTCGCTCCCCGTGGTGATCGTGACCTCGGGCGGACTGTACGGCAGCCCGGCCGCGGCGAACCTGGCGGCCCAGAAGCGGTCGGCGCACCCGGCCATCGCCCGGTGGAAGGACCTGAGCGAGCGCACACTCCCCGCCCGGATCGAGGGGATGGAGCAGCGCTGCGGGACCACCTCCCCGCCCATCGCGCCCATGAGACCGGACTGGGCGCGATGGTCGGCCGCACTCGCGGGCGACGACGGGAGGAGACCCCAGACCACGCACGCGACCAGCGCTAAGAGGGGAATGCGCACGATCGCGAAGTTTAGAGCCTTTTCAGGGGGTGCGCCTCAGCGCACCTTGGCGTCCGACGCGGCCCAGGTGTTGCAGGCGCTCGCGGACTGGGCCTTGAAGCCCTGCTGCAGCCACCGCGTGTTGGCGGCGTCGCTGCCGTGGGACTCGTCCGACCCGCTGCGCACGCCGAGAGTGTCGAGGGCGATGGCGTTGTGCGTGCCCTTGACCAGGATGTTCCAGTCGCTGTCGGGACGGCCGAGCGAATCCCACACCCGCCCGACGAAGGCCGCGCCCATGCACTGCGCCTGCAGCTCGGAGCGGCGGATGCCCTCCATCGTGTCCTTGGTCTGGCGCTTGACGTAGAAGCGCTTGTCGGTCTCCTTGAGAATGCCGGTGAGCTGCTGGACGTGGTGGCCGTACTCGTGGGCCAGCACATGCATCAGCGCCAGGTCCGTCGGCTCCTCGATGATCTGCGGGCTCAGCAGGAAGGAGATCGACTTGGACGTGGAGCAGTAGATCGCCTGGACGTTGCCGTCGGGGAAGGGCCCGCAGGGAGTCTTCTCGCCCGGCTTGGTGATCACGTCGAGCTTCGGGGTGCTGAAGCTGTAACCCGCCTTCTTCACCACGGGACGCCACGCCTTGTCCAGGCAGACCATCACGGCGGTGAAGTAGTCCTCGGCCTCCTCGACCGTCCCCTGCGTGACCTCCGGTTCCTCGCACGTCTGCGTGCCGAGCTTGCCGGTCTTGTAGAGCGGGTTCTTCGTCAGGACCGGCTTGTAGGCCGGGGCGGTGGCCGCGTGGGCGGTGCCGGCGAAGAGCACACTGGCCAGGGCGCCCGCAATGAGCGCCAATCGGGGGGTACGCATGAGAACGAACCTTAGTGAAAAAAGGAGCTCCAGGTAAAGAAAGATTAATCAGGTGACATTCCGTGGTTTGGCGGCCCAGGTGTTGCACGCGCCGGGAGTGCCGAACTTGAAGCCGCGCAACATCCACTTCGCCTGCGTCGGACCCCTGCCGTGGTCGTTCTGCGGCCACCCCTTGGCGCCGTTCTTCCTGAACCAGTCCACCGTGTACGCCCAGTCGGACGCCGTGACCAGCGACGTGCCCTTCATCGTGCTCATGAACACCGAGGAGAAGCACTCCGCCTGCAACTCGGAGTTGCGCGACAACTGCAGCCGCTTGGCCTTGCCCGCTGCCGAGCGGGCGATCCAGTAGTAGCGCCAGATGCCCGAGACCTGCTGGACGTGGTGCCCGTACTCGTGGGCGATCAGCCGGGTGATGCCCAGCGGAAAGGGGTTGCGCAGCTGCTCCTTGCTGATCATCAGGTACATGGTGCGGTCCGTGGAGCAGTAGACTCCGTCCGCCCCGGCGTTCCACGACCCGCACGGGGTGCGCACCTTGCGGGTGATGATGCGCAGCCGCGGCTTGTGGAAGGGCATCTTCGCCTTGCGGAACTGAGCCGCCCACGCCTTGTTCAGGCAGGCGGTCACGCGGGTCAGGAAGCGCCGGTAGGCCACCATGCTGCCCGCGGGAAGCGCGCCGGGCGAGCAGTTCACGTCGGTGAGCCTGCCGGTCTTGTACAGGGGGTTGATCAGCGCCAGGGTCCTGCCCGCCTCGGCCGCCTGCTCCCTGACGCCCGATCCCTTCGCGGGAGGCGAGGCGAGCTGCTGGGCCTCGTTGGACAGGCTGGTCGAAGTCGTCGTCGCCACGTCCGCCAGCACGAGCACCAGTGCGGCCGCCGCCAGGGCGAGTGCCAGTGTGGCGGCTACGAGTGTCACTAGTCTGCTTTTTGGGACGGAGTTCATAGGTACCGAAAGACTAGGTCAAGATCGGACATATGTGGGTGGATTTGAACTCATGGAGCCAGTGAGGCCTCCGCGAACTAGACTCTTGTAATCGGCGCAAAAGCAGAGGGGAGTCTGATCCGTGAGCGGGTTGCTGGGCTCGATCGATGGACCGCAGGACGTCAAACGGCTCACTATCGAGGAGTTGCCACGGCTCGCGGGGGAGATCCGTGACGTGCTGGTCGACTCATGCGCCAGGTTCGGCGGCCACCTGGGCCCCAACCTCGGCGTGGTGGAGCTGACCATCGCACTCCACCGGGTCTTCGACTCGCCGAACGACCCCATCGTCTGGGACACCGGCCACCAGTCGTACGTGCATAAACTCCTCACCGGCAGGGTCGCCGGCTTCGAGGCGCTCAAGCAGGAGGGCGGCCTGTCGGGCTACCCGAGCCAGGCCGAGTCCGAGCACGACTTCGTGGAGAACTCGCACGCCTCCACCGCCCTGTCCTACGCCGACGGGCTGGCCAAGGCGTTCAAGCTGCGCGGCGACAGCCGCACGGCCGTCGCGGTGATCGGCGACGGCGCGCTCACCGGCGGCATGGCCTGGGAGGCGCTCAACAACATCGCCGCGGTCAAGGACCTGCCGGTGGTGATCGTGGTCAACGACAACGGCCGCTCCTACTCGCCCACCATCGGCGGCCTGGCCTCCCACCTGTCCTCCCTGCGGGTCAACCGCCACTACGAGGACATGCTCGACTTCGTCAAGGGCAAGATCGGGAACGTTCCTGTCCTGTACGACGCCCTGCACGGCTTCAAGAAGGGCGTCAAGGACGTTATCGCGCCGCAGGTGATGTTCGAGGACCTCGGCCTCAAGTACGTCGGCCCGATCGACGGCCACGACGAGCAGGCCATGGAGGCGGCGCTGCGCCAGGCCCGCGACTTCCGCGGCCCGGTCATCGTGCACGCCCTCACCCAGAAGGGCCGCGGCTACACCCCGGCCGAGAACCACGACGAGGACCAGTTCCACTCGCCGGGCGCGTTCGACCGGGCCACCGGCGCGGAGAAGCCCAAGGGCCGCATCTGGACCAACGTCTTCAGCGAGGAGCTCGTCCGGCTCGGCAAGGAGCGCGAGGACCTGGTGGCGATCACCGCCGCCATGTTGCACCCCACCGGGCTGGCCCCCTTCGCCGAGGAGTTCCCCGACCGCATCTTCGACGTCGGCATCGCCGAGCAGCACGCGCTGACCAGCGCCGCCGGGCTCGCCCTCGGCGGCATGCACCCGGTGGTGGCCGTCTACGCCACCTTCCTCAACCGGGCCTTCGACCAGCTCCTCATGGACGTCGCCCTGCACCGGCTGCCGGTCACGGTGGTGCTCGACCGGGCGGGCGTCACGGGCGACGACGGCGCCAGCCACAACGGCATGTGGGACCTGTCGATCCTCCAGGTCGTCCCCGGGCTGAAGGTCGCGGTGCCGCGTGACGGCGAGCGCGTCATCGAGCTGCTGCGCGAGGCCGTGGCCGTCTCCGACGGCCCCACCGCGCTGCGCTTCCCCAAGGGCCCGGTCATCGAGGCGATCGACGCGGTGGGCAAGCTCGGCGAGATGGACCTGCTGCGCACGGCCGAGGGCGAGCCCGACGTGCTGCTGGTGGGCGTGGGCCCGATGGCGCAGACCTGTCTCGACGCCGCGGTCCTGCTCGACGCCCAGGGCATCTCGGCCACCGTGGTCGACCCGCGCTGGGTCAAGCCGCTGGACGAGGCGCTCGTGCCGGCCGCCGGCGCGCACAAGCTGGTGGCGGTCGTCGAGGACAACGGCCGCGTCGGGGCCGTCGGCGACGCCGTGGCCCGCCTGCTGCGCGACGCCGACGTGGACGTGCCCGTACGCACCTTCGGCATCCCGCAGCGCTTCCTCGACCACGCCAAGCGCGCCGCGATCCTCGGCCAGATCGGCCTGACCGGCCAGGACCTCGCCCGGCAGATCACCGAGGCGGTCGCGAAGCGGACCTCCCACGTGGAGCCCGCCCGCCGCTGATCATCCTGCGGACCGCGGCGGTGATCACGACCACCACGACCACCGCCGCGGCCGCCACCGGCAGCAGCAACTCCATGTTCCGCCGCACCACCGCGCCGGCCACCGCGCCGAGCGTGATGTAGGTGCTCACCCAGGCCGTGCCGCCCAGCATCGCCCACACCATGAACCTGCGGTACGGCATGCCCACCGTGCCCGCCACGGCCGGGGTCAGCGCGTGCAGCACCGGCAGGAAGTACACCAGGGCCAGCGCCCATCCGCCGCGCGCGAACAGCCGCTCCGCGCGTACCCACCGGCGTTCCCCGATGCGCCGCCCCAGCCTGCCGTGCCGCAGCCGGCGGCCGTAGCGCCGGCCGAGGAAGTGTCCGCCGGACGCGCCCGCGAAGCAGGCCACCACGCCGGTGACGATCAGCGCGAGGGCCTCGCCCGCGCTGTCGGCGGTGGCGCCCGCGACGAGCAGCAGGCCGTCGCCCGGGGTGATCAGGCCGACCCCCACCGAGGCGTCCAGCGTCAGGAAGAGCAGCAGCAGCGGCAACACCACCGCGAGGTCTTGCCCGGCCAGGCGGTCGAGCAGATCATCGAGCATGGGGCCGCCCGCCTCTGACAAACGTGCGGCTCCATGGAGCATCGGGCCGGCTCGTTCTCCCCGGCATGCGGCCGAAGCGAGACCGTGGGATCGGCATGATCACCAAGGGTGTGGGAAGGATCGCTGACCGTGGATATCTTTCGCACGAAGAGCGTCGAGCAATCCATTCGCGACACCGAGGCGCCCGAGCACCAGTTGCGCAAACGCCTGACGGCCACGGACCTCACGGTCTTCGGCATCGGCGTGATCGTCGGAACAGGGATCTTCGTGCTCACGGGCCAGGTCGCCAAGGAGATGGCGGGCCCGGCGGTGGCGGTCTCGTTCATCGTCGCGGGCATCGTGTGCGGGCTCGCGGCGCTGTGCTACGCCGAGTTCGCCTCCACGATCCCGGTCGCCGGGTCGGCCTACACCTTCGCCTTCGCCACCCTGGGCGAGTTCCCGGCCTGGATCATCGGCTGGGACCTGTTCCTGGAGCTGGCGCTGGCCGCGGCCGTGGTGGCGGTCGGCTGGTCGGGCTACTTCGCCTCCATGCTGGCCTCCATCGGCCTCGGACTGCCCGCCTCCATCGCGGGCGAGGATCCGGTGGTGAACGTGCCGGCCATCGTCATCGTGCTGCTGCTCACCTCGATCCTGGTGGCCGGGATCAAGGTGTCCTCGCGGGTCAACCTGATCCTGGTGATCACCAAGATCGCGGTGGTGCTGCTGGTCATCGTGGCGGGCCTGTTCTTCATCAAGACCGCCAACTACACGCCGTTCATCCCCGAGGCGGTGTCCACCGCGCGGGTGGAAGGGCTCAAGGCGCCGCTCATCCAGTTCCTGTTCGGGGTCACGCCGGTGGCGTTCGGCGTGATCGGCATCTTCTCCGCGGCGGCGATCGTGTTCTTCGCCTTCATCGGCTTCGACATCGTGGCCACCGCCTCCGAGGAGACCATCAAGCCGCAGCGCGACGTGCCGCGCGGCATCCTCGCCTCGCTGGCGGTCTGCACGATCCTGTACGTCGCCGTCTCGCTGGTCGTCGTCGGCATGCAGAACTACACCAGGCTCAGCACGTCCGCGCCCCTGTCGGACGCCTTCGTCGCGGTGGGCCAGTCCTGGCTGGCCGCGATCATCAGCGTGGGCGCGATCGCCGGCCTGACCACCGTGGTGCTGGTCCTGCTGCTGGGCCAGACCCGGGTGTTGTTCGCCATGTGCCGCGACGGGCTGCTGCCGCGCCCGCTGGCGAAGGTGGACCGGCACTACGGCACCCCGGCCCGGCTCACGGTGCTGATCGGGCTGATCACGATGGTGCTGGCCGGGTTCGTCTCGTTCGGTGAGCTGGCCGAGCTGGTGAACATCGGGACGCTGTTCGCCTTCGTGGTCGTCTCGCTCGGCGTGATCATCCTGCGGCGCACGCGGCCCGACCTCCCGCGCGCCTTCCGCGCGCCGCTGGTGCCGTGGCTGCCGATCGTGTCCGTGCTGGCCTGCCTCTACCTGATGCTCAACCTGCCGGTGTTGACGTGGCTGAGGTTCCTGATCTGGATGGTCATCGGCGTGCTGCTCTACCTGGCCTTCGGCTACTGGAACAGCAGGAACGCGTTCCCCTGGCAGAAGAAGTCCGTGAGCTGAGCATGGGGGGCGGGTGCGGCCCGCCCCCCTGGGCATCAGATCGCGAGCACGGAACCGCCCACGGCCCGCATCTGGCAGCCGTTGGCGAAGAACTTGGCCCAGTGCACCTTCCTGCCGTACCACTGGCCCGCGACCACGGCCGCGTGTGGCTGGATCTCCTGGGTGCAGGCGGCGTTCGGGTTGGCGTTCAGCTTCGACGGCTCGCCCTTCACCCGCCGCAACATGCGGCAGGCGGCCTGCGCGTTCGGATGGGTGCCGCCGACGGGTGCGCAGTGAAGCCAGGCCGACTTCGCGGACCCGCCCTTCACCCCGTAGACGACCTTGAGGCGCACCTTGGGGTGCGGCGCGGCCATTGTGGGCGCGGATCCGCCCAGCAGGAAGGCTCCGCAGAGGATGAGGGCGCCGGCTGCCTTCAGCATGGTTACTCTCCGTTCGTCGGACGGCACCAAACGCTACGACGGAGAGGGGGAGGCCCGCGGGCGAGCCTCCCCAAAGCCCGGCAAAGAAATCAGGCGGGTACGGAGGCCACGCCCGGGGCCAGGAAGCGGGGCCGCGCGACGCCCTCCCGGTCCAGATACGGCGTGATACCGCCCAGATGGAACGGCCAGCCGGCGCCCAGGACCATGCACAGGTCGATGTCCTGCGGGGCGGCCACGACGCCTTCGTCCAGCATGAGGCGGATCTCCGCGGCCAGCGCCGCCAGCACGCGCTCGCGTACCTGCTCGGCGGTGGAGGGTGCGGTGCCGCCCTCGAACAGGGCCACCGCCTCGGGGTCGAGGGTGAAGTCCGGCCGGTAGACGCCGGGCTTGCCCGACTCGACCAGCTTGGCCAGGTTCTCCGAGACGCCGTAGCGGTCGGGGAACGCCTCGTGCAGCGTCTCGGCCACGTGCAGGCCGACGGCTGGGCCGACGAGTTGCAGCAGCGCGAACGGCGTCATCGGCAGCCCGAGCCCGTCGAGCGCGTGCTCGGCCGTCTCCAGCGGCGTGCCCTCGTCCACGGCCGCCACGACCTCGCCCATGAAGCAGGTCAGCAGCCGGTTGACCACGAACGCCGGCGCGTCCTTGACCAGCACCGACGACTTCTTCAGCGTCTTGCCCACCGCGAACGCCGTGGCCAGCGTGGCGTCGTCGGTCGCCGCGCCCTTGATGATCTCCAGCAGCGGCATGATCGCGACCGGGTTGAAGAAGTGGAAGCCGACCAGCCGCTCCGGATGCGCCAGGTCCGCGCCCATCTCGGTCAGCGAGAGCGAGGAGGTGTTCGTGGCCAGCACGCACTGCTCCGGCACCACGGCCTCGACCTCGGCGAACACCTGCTTCTTGACCGCCATGTCCTCGAACACGGCCTCGATCACGAAGTCGGCGTCGGCGAAGGCGTCCTTGGTCAGCGAGCCGGTCACCAGCGCCTTGAGCCGGTTGGCCTGGTCACCGGACACGCGGCCCTTGGCGAGCAGCTTGTCCACCTCGGCGTGCACGTACCCGACGCCCTTGTCCAGCCTGGCCTGGTCGAGGTCGGTCAGCACGACCGGCACCTCCAGGCGGCGGGCGAACAGCAGCGCCATCTGCGAGGCCATCAGCCCCGCGCCCACCACGCCGACCTTGGTGACCTTGCGGGCCAGCGAGGAGTCCGGCGCGCCCGCGGGCCGCTTGGCCCGGCGCTGGACCAGGTCGAAGGAGTAGAGCCCGGCACGCAGCTCGTCGCTCATGATCAGGTCGGCCAGCGCCGCGTCCTCGGCGGCGAAGCCCTCGTCGCGGGTGGCGGTCTCGGCCAGCGCGATGAGGTCCAGCGCCCGGTACGGCGCGGGCGCGGCGCCGCGCAGCTTCATGTCCACCAGGAAACGCCCGTCGGCGACGGCCTTCTCCCAGCCGCCGTGCTCCTGCCGCGTCACGACCGCGTCGCCGTTGACCACGCGGGCGGCCCAGCGCAGCGACTCCTCCAGGAAGTCGGCGGGCTCGAACATCGCGTCGGCGACACCCAGCTCGTACGCCTGCTTGCCCCTGGTCATGCGGTTGTTGGCCAGCGGGTTCTCGATGATCAGCTTGACCGCGTTCGCCGGGCCGATGAGGCGGGGCAGCAGTTGCGTGCCGCCCCAGCCGGGCACCAGCCCGAGGAAACACTCCGGCAGCGCCACCGCGGGCACGCCCGCCGAGATCGTCCGGTACGTGCAGTGCAGCGCGATCTCCAGCCCGCCACCCATCGCGGCGCCGTTGACGAACGCGAACGACGGCACCTCCAGCTCGCCCAGGCGGCGGAAGACGTGGTGGCCGAGCTCCGCGATGGCCAGCGCCTCCTCGCGCGAGGCCAGGGAGGCCGCGCCCTTGAGGTCGGCGCCGACGGCGAAGATGAAGGGCTTGCCGGTCACGCCCACGGCGGCCAGGTCGGTGCGCTGGGCGATCTCCGACAGCGCCCCGTTGAGCGCGAACAGGCCGTGCGGGCCGAACGTGCTGGGCTTGGTGTGGTCGAAGCCGTTGTCCAGCGTGATCAGCGCCATCGTGCCGGCCCCGTAAGGCAGTTGCACGTCGCGCACGAGCGCCTTGGTGACCACTTCGTCGGTGTTGCGCTCGCTGAGCAGCGCCCGCCACGTGTCCATCTTCGTCATGCCAGGTTCTCCCAGATCACGGTGCCGCCCATGCCCATGCCGACGCACATCGTGGTGATGCCGTAACGCACGTCGGGACGCTCGCCGAACTGCCGCGCGAGCTGCGTCATCAGCCGCACGCCCGAGGACGCGAGCGGGTGCCCGTAGGCGATCGCGCCGCCGTAGGGATTGACGCGGGGATCGTCGTCGGCGATGCCGAAGTGCTCCAGGAAGGCCAGCACCTGTACGGCGAACGCCTCGTTGATCTCGAACAGCCCGATCTCGGAGATGTCCAGGCCGGCCAGGCGCAGCGCCCGTTCCGTGGAGGGGATCGGCCCCACGCCCATGACCTCGGGGTCCACGCCCGCGAACGCGTAGGACACCAGCCGCATCTTCGGCTCCAGGCCCAGCTCTGCCGCGACCTCGGAGGCGGCCACGACGCAGCCGGTGGCGCCGTCGTTGATGCCGGAGGAGTTGCCCGCCGTGACGTTGCCGTGCGGCCGGAACGGCGTCTTGAGCGTGCTCAGCCCGTCCATCGTGGTGCCGGGGCGCGGCGCCTCGTCCTCGACGGCCAGGCCCCAGCCCTTCTCGGCCGTCCTGATCGCGGCCGGCACCAGGTCGGGCTGGATCTTGCCGTCGGCGTACGCCTTGGCCGCCTTCTCCTGCGACAACACCGCGTACGCGTCCGCGCGCTCCTTGTCGATCGACGGGTAGCGGTCGTGCAGGTTCTCCGCCGTCATGCCCATGACCAGCGCGCTCGGGTCGACCAGCTTCTCCGACAGGAAACGCGGGTTGGGGTCGACGCCCTCGCCCATGGGGTGGCGGCCCATGTGCTCGACGCCGCCGGCGATCGCGACGTCGTACGCGCCGAACGCGATGCCGCCCGCGACCGTGGTGACCGCGGTCATCGCGCCGGCGCACATGCGGTCGATCGCGTAGCCGGGCACGGTCTTGGGCAGCCCGGCCAGCACGGCCGCCGAGCGCCCGATGGTCAGGCCCTGGTCGCCGATCTGCGTGGTCGCGGCGATGGCGACCTCGTCCACGCGTTCTGGGGGCAGGCCGGGGTTGCGCCTGATGAGCTCGCGGATGACGCGGACGACCAGGTCGTCCGCGCGGGTCTCCGCATACAGTCCCTTCGGCCCTGACCTGCCGAAAGGCGTGCGCACGCCGTCAACGAACACGACGTCACGAGAGGAAGGCACGGATTCGCTCCTCGTTGCGGGAAGGGGTTCCGTGCCCATGCTACTCGTCAGTAACTATCCCGAGCACGAGGGCGGCGGTGAGCAGCGCATAGATGACGCCGACCGCCGGCTCCCACAGGTGGGCGCGGGCTCCGAGCAGGGCCGCGACCGCCACGGCCGCGCCCGTCCAGAGCGCCGCGCCCTCTTTTGGACGCGTGCCGTGGCCGGGGTCCCATGGATCGCCAGGTGATCCGCCCGATCGCAGGGCACGCGCCAGCATTCCCACCGCCTCCCGTGCCCACGAAAGGAGGAACAACACCCCGGCGGCGGCACTGAGCATCGACAGACCTTCGGCGGCCCAGCTCAGGACGTCGGCGAAGGAGTGCTGGGCGGCCTGGCGGAACAGGCGCGGAACGGTCCAGCCGAGCAGCAGCGTCACCGCCCAGGCACAGGCGACGGCCGGGCGGGTCAGCAGGCGCGACCTGCCGGAGCGCGCGATGGCGTACAACTCGCGCTCGCGCCGCCGGACCAGCCGGGCGCGGGCGCCCCAGGCGTACTGGGTGATCGCCATCGCGGGCAGCGCGACGGCGAAGATCGCCAGGGAGAGCACGGCGAGCGGCAGCACTTGCTCCCTGGTCGCGGACCTGTCGGCGAGCAGCTGGGCGGTGGTGAGCAGCGCCATGGAGGCGATGAGCGTCACGAGGGCGGCGCGCCTGGAGGTCCTGGCCCTGGCGCGCAGCCCGGCCACCTCCCGGGCGCCCGGGGGAGGGGCCATCTCGGTCAACAACATGACCGTCATGATGGCGTCACCGTACGTGGTGATGCCCCGCATTCGCGGGCTTTGGATGGAGCCCTCGATCGGGGTGAGGAAGGCGTACCGGCCGGGTCACCATCCGATCGGTGAACAGAGACGAACCTCCAAGGATGCTGGTACTTATCCTCCTGATACGGATTTATGACTATGCTTCGCGATCATGGCGCAAGGGGTGAGCCGCATGAGGGAGCAGCAGAGCGAAGCGGTTCTAGGTCGGCAAGTCGCCCCATTACCGCCTTCGCACGGGCCGAAGGGACGGCGTTCCACGCCCGGCCGCAACCCGCTGACGCCTCTCGGCTGGGTGAGCGTGGCGTTGACGTTCGTGCTGGTGGCCGCGGTGCTCGGCGGCTACGGCTACTACCGTTTCCTCTGGTCCGACCTTGAGGTCGAGCCCATCGAGGTGGGCGCGAGCCGCCCGCCGGACACGGGCGCGCTCAACGTGCTGCTCGTCGGCTCCGACTCCCGTGAGGGCGCCAACCAGAAGTACGGCGCCACGACCGTCGGCGCGGGAGAGCGCACGGACACGATCATGCTCCTGCACATCGCCCCGAACCGGGACAACGCGACCATGATCAGCTTCCCGCGCGACTCCATGGTCCAGATTCCCGAGTGCGAGGGCAGGAACGGCGCCGTGCTCACGGGCGGCCTGCGCCAGATCAACTCCGCATTCAACGACGGCGGCATCAACTGCACGATCAAGACCCTGGAGTCCCTCACCAACATCAAGATCAACCACTTCGTGAAGGTCGACTTCGCCGGCTTCAAGGGCATCATCAACGCCATCGGCGGCATCGAGATCTGCCTGCCCAAGGCGGTCAACGACAAGCAGGCCAAGCTCGTGCTCGGCCCCGGCAAGCACGTGGTCAACGGCGAGCAGGCGCTCGGTTACGTGCGCACCAGGTACTCACTCGGCGACGGCAGCGACCTGAGCAGGATCGAGCGCCAGCAGATCTTCCTCACCCAGGTGCTCAAGAAGATCACCGACGGCGGCCTGCTCACCGATCCCGCCAAGCTGAACGACTTCCTGCAGGCCGGCATCAAGGCCGTCACCGTGGACAGCGGACTCGGGCTCGACCGGATGCTGGAGATCGCCAACAGCGTCCAGGGGCTGACGGCCAAGCAACTCAAGGGCATCACGGTGCCCACCGTGCCGTACCCGGAGGACAAGGCCCGGGTGCAGTTCGCCGAGCCGGCCGCGCGCGACTTCTTCGAGGCCGTGCGCAACGACGTCGAGGTCACCGCCAAGCCCACCCCGGGCAAGTCCGCCGCGCCCGAGGTCAAGCGCGAGCAGGTGCGGGTGCAGGTGCTCAACGCCACCGGCGAGCAGGGCAAGGCCCTGCAGGTGGCCGACGCGCTGGCCGCCCAGGGGTTCGTGGTCACGCACGTGGGCAACGCCGCCACGGCCCCGCTCACCAGCATCCGGTACGCCAAGAAGGACGCCACGGACGGGCCCGCCTACGGTGACGCGGTGGCCGGGCGGCTTTCGCAGGACAAGCGCAAGCCGGAGGAGGGCAAGGTCAAGGCGCTGACCTCGCAGCCGTACAAGTCGTCCTCGGCCTCACCCTCGGCCAAGCCGGGCCAGAAGCTCGACGGGCCGGTCATCCAGCTCGTCATCGGCAGGGACTGGCCCGGCGTGCGGGTCCTGACGGCGATTCCCGACTCCCTCAAGGACAAGGTCGTCGACAGCAATACGGACCCGTGCAAGGGAACCCGGTAGGGCGGGTCGCCCCCTCCATGGCGCGACCCGCCTTCCGCCTTCGCTCCCGATCGCTCCCGATTCGCGGGCGTGAGCGCGGTCAGGCCGTCACGCCCGCGTCCACCGGGATCGTCGCGCCCGTGACGGCACGGGCCCCCTCGCCGGCGAGGTAGGACACGGCGGCGGCGATGTCGCCGGGGGAGCAGTAGCGGCCCAGCGCGGTCAGGGCGCGCTCCTCCTCTGCGCCCTCGCTGTCGGCCGGGTTCATCTCGGTGTCCGTTGAGCCGGGGCTGACCAGGTTGGCGGTGATGCCTCGCGGGCCGAGATCCCTGGCCAGGCCCTTGGTCAGGCCGATCAGCGCGGACTTGCTCATCGCGTACGCCGTCCAGCCCGCGTACGGCACCCGGTCGGCCAGGCTGCTGCCGATCATGACAATGCTCGACCCCGCCCGCATGTGCCGGGCCGCCGCCTGTGCCAGCAGGAACGAGGCCCGCGCGTGCACGGCCAGCAGTTCGTCCACCTCGGCGAGCGTCACCTCTTCCAGCGGGCCGTAGGGCGCGATGCCCGCGTTGCCCACCAGCACGTCGAGCCGGCCCAGTTCGCGGACCGTCCGCTCGACCACCTCGGCCTGTGCCCGCGCCTCGGCCGCCTCGGCCCGGAAGGCGACCGCGCGGCCGCCGGCCGCCTCGATCTCCTTGACCAAGGCGGCGGCCCGGTCGCCCGCGCTCCGGTACGTGATCGCCACGTCGAACCCGTCGGCCGCCAGCCGCCGCGCGACGGCCGCGCCGATTCCCCTGCTGCCACCCGTCACCAAGGCCACTCGTCTGGTCATGGTTTCCTCCTCATGCGGAATTGGTTCCGCCTATGACTCTAAGCGGAACCAATTCCGGTTGCAAGCGATGCGAGGATGGTGATCGTGAGACGCGAGCGCACCGACGCGGCCCGCAACCGCGCCAAGATCCTCGCCGCGGCCGAGGCCATCGTCGCCGCCGAAGGGGTGCAGGGGTTGTCCATGGCCGAGGTGGCCGCGGCGGCGGGCGTCGGCGTCGGCACGCTCTACCGGCGGTTCGGAGATCGTTCGGGGCTGGCCTACGCGCTGATCGACGCGCGGGAGCGGGAGTTCCAGGCGGCGTTCGTCGAGGGGCCGCCGCCGCTCGGGCCGGGGCCGGAGCCGGGCGTGCGGGCCGAGGTGTTCCTGCGGGCGCTGACGGACCGGACGGTCGAGCAGCTCGATCTGCTGCTCATGGCGGAGACGGCGGGGCCGCTGGCCCGGTTCGGCGGGGCGTACGACGCCTATCACGCTCACCTGGCCATGCTGATCGGCCGGGCGCGCCCGGGGGCCGATGTGCACTGCCTGGCCGACGCGCTTCTGGCGCCGCTCGCGGCGCCGCTGCTCGTCCACCGGGTCCGGGAGGGCGGCGTGGCGGTCGAACGGGTGAAGGACGCGCTCGTCGAGTTGCTCGCCGGGATCCTTGGCGGCCGTTGAGCTGTCGGCGGAAAGATCGTCATACCCGCGCTCATGGTGCGGGAAACGCCTCTGGGGCGGATGTTACGGAGAGTAATTTTAGGGAAACAAGTGAAATATCCGGACAAGTAATGGTAGGAAGGGGCGCGGTCCGAATTCGTATCAGAGAGGTTCCACGGTGGCGCGCGACGAGAACGACAGGCCATACGAGGATGGGCAGGGTAGGTCGTTAAACCCGGAGCTGACGGGTGACGTGCTCTCGCCACGGTGGAGCACCGACGACACCGACGAGCAGCCTGCCATCCAGGTCGTCGGCAACGAGACCTACATCCTCCCGATGGACAAGCCATCCTTCGGTGAGCAGCCTCGGGACGTGCTCGACGACCCCGCCCCGCGCGACCCGCGCGACGTGCTCGGCGGGGCCGCTCACCACGACGTGCTGAGCGGCTCGCAGGCCGGTGGGCGCGGTGACGTGTTCGACGGCCCCGACGCCCCCTACGACCTGGGCGGGCCGTCCGACGGCGCCTACGACGCGGGCCGGGCGGGCGACTTCGGCCGTGCCACGCACGACGTACGGGATGAGCAGCACGACCTGTACGCGGCGCAGCGCGAGGACGCTGACCTGCACAAGAGCGACCCGTACGCGGCGCTGCGCGAGGACATCGAGCGGCAGGACCGCGACCCTTACGCCGCGCTGCGCGAGGACAGCGACCTGCACAAGAGCGACCCGTACGCGGCGCTGCGCGAAGAGGGCGATCGGCACGACGACGACCCCTACGCCGCACTGCGCGAGGACAGCGGGCCGCACCGGGTGGAGGACGACAATCCCTACCTGCCGCTGGACCGCGGCTACGACACGGCGCGCTCGGACGACCGCGAGGAGGAGCAGCCCAAGCGCGGTTTCCTCGGCTCGGGCTGGACCGACAACTCCGGCGACTCGGGCGACTCCGGCGGGCGTTCCGGCGGTGGGCGCTCCGATGAGGGACGTTACGAGGGCGGGCGCTCCGAGGGCGGCGGCGCGGGCGAGGTTCGCCGCCGTACCAGGGTGCTGCTGGTGGCGGCCGTCGCGGTCGTGCTGGTCGGCGTGGGCGCCGGCTGGATGCTCACCGGTACGTCCGACGACCCGTGCGCCGGCGCCCAGTGCGCCAGCGCGGGCACCGTCACCTCCCCCTCCGAGTCGGCCGCTCCCGAGGAGAGCGAGCCGGTCGAGGAGGAGACCGAGGAGCCGGCGGCAACCGAAGAGCCCACCGATTCGGACACCGGAAGGCCGACCGAGACCGAGGCCGCAACTCCTCCCCGGACGCAGCAGCGGGCGGACCAGCCCGGTACGCGTGAGGACGAGCCGCAGGCCCGTTCGACGCCCACGCGCGAGCGTCAGGAGGAGAACTCCGAGCCCACGAGGAAGCCTCGCGAGCAGCAGAGCCAGTCCTCCACGACGAACAATGACAACAACACCGGTTCTCCGGACGTGGACAGTGGCGGTAACTCCTCCCCCCGGTCCAACGACACGGGTGACTCGGGGGACACGGGCAACACGGGCGACACCGGCTCTGACGTGGGTTCGGACAACCCGGTCGAGGACGCGGAGCCCGCGCCGGTGGAGGACAAGGGCCTGCTCGACATCCTGTTCCCCTGGCTGTGACCCGACGGTTGTAGTGCCCTGTCCTTCTCGGTTCTCGGACAGGGTCCGGGCCATGTGTCCGGGTGGTTAAGCAGCGATGACCAGGTGATTGTCGCGGCGGGTCCCGTCCTCCTGGGCGGGGCTCGCTGTGCTCGTGGGCCGTGGGCGTGGCAGGATGCGGATCCAGGTGCCGGTCTGGCAGACTTGGAAACCGCTTTCCGGGAGGTCACGTGGTCACGCTTGAAGACGTCGCCAAGCAGGCGGGCGTCTCGCTCGCGACCGCCTCGCGGGTGCTCAACGGCAGCACCCGTCAGGTCGGCGCGACTCTGCGGGCGCGCGTCGAGCAGGCCGCGGACGAGCTCGGCTACCGGGCCAACATCGCCGCCCAGACGCTGGCCCGTGGGGCGAGCAACGTCATCGG
The DNA here is from genome assembly GCF_040655495.1 of Nonomuraea sp. NPDC050404. Classification (NCBI taxonomy): domain Bacteria; kingdom Bacillati; phylum Actinomycetota; class Actinomycetes; order Streptosporangiales; family Streptosporangiaceae; genus Nonomuraea; species Nonomuraea sp. NPDC050404. The sequence goes on along the minus strand of NZ_JBFAKB010000002.1, from coordinate 614,927 downwards.
CATCGTCGTGCACGACCTGACCGACCCCTACTTCGCGGCCCTGGCCGACGGGGCGATGCGGGCGGCGGCCACCGAGGGCCTGCTGGTCATGGTGGGCACCACGCATCGCGATCCGGAGCAGGAGATCGCGTACGTGGCGACGCTGCATGCCCAGCGCGTACGGGCGGTGCTGCTCGTCGGCTCGCGCGTCGCCGATCCGGGCGTCACCGGCCGCCTGCGCGAGGAGCTGGCCCGTTACCAGGAGGGCGGCGGCCGGGCGGCCTGCGTGGGGCAGGACCTGCTGGGCGTGGACACCGTCGCGCCCGCCAACCGGCAGGGCGCGGCGGCACTGGCCAGGGAGCTGGCCGGGCTCGGGCATACGAGGTTCGCGGTGCTGGCGGGGCCGCCGCACCTGGTCACGGCGGCCGACCGGTGCGCCGGGTTCACCGAGGCGCTCGACTCGCTCGGGTTGCCCGCGCCGCAGGTGATCCGCGGGCCCTTCGATCGTGACGGCGGATATGCGGCCGCCCAGCAGGTCGGGGACGCGACGTGTGTGTTCGCGGTCAACGATGTGATGGCGGTAGGGGCGCTGGCGGCCTATCGGGAGCGCGGGGTCAGGGTGCCCGAGGACGTCTCGGTGGCCGGCTTCGACGACATTGTCACTCTGCGTGATCATGTGCCCGCTCTGACGACCGTGCGGCTGCCGTTGAAGGACATGGGGGCGCGGGCGCTGGAGCTGGCGCTGAACGAGGACGAGCCGATCGTGGTCGAGCAGGTCGCCGGCGAGGTCGTGCTGAGAGCGAGCGTCCGGAGAATGGCGTGAGGTCGGTGCGCTGAGAACGCGTCCAAGAGCGGCGCGAGGCCGTGGTTGATCGGCGGGAGAGCGTCCGGTAGGTGGCGGGAGGCTCCAGGGATGATGCGGAGATGGGTGTGAAGCTGGCGGTCAGCACGCTGGGGATGCCTGGCGAAGGGCTGGACAGGGCGATCGAGATCGCGGCCGGGCAGGGGTGCCAGGGGCTGGAGCTGCGGCTGCATCCCGACACCGGGGTGCACGCGGGGCTGGGCCCCGAGGAGCGGGCTTCGGTCAGGGAGCGGATCGAGGGCGCAGGTCTGGAAATTTCCGCCCTCGCCGGATATGTCGGCATCTGCGAGCCGGGTCCCGACGAGCCGGTCATCGAGGCGCTCATCGCCGACCTGCGCCTGGCCGCCGACCTCGGCGCGCCCGGCGTGCGGGTGTTCCCGCGCGGCGACGACCCGGCCGTCGGCGCCCGCCGCCTCAAGGCGGTCTCCGGTACGGCCGGCGACCTCGGCCGCCGCGTACTGGTCGAGACCCACGACAGCATGGCGACCGGCGAGGCGATGGCCGTGCTGCTCGCCGAGGCGGCCTGCCCCGAGACGACCGGCGCGATCTGGGACCTGCTGCACCCGTGGCGCCATGGCGAGTCGCCGGTCCGCACCCTGGCCGCGCTGCGCCCCTACCTGGCGTATGTGCAGGTCAAGGATGCGGTCTCGGCGCAGGACACCACGCCGGTGCCGATGTGGACGGGCTCGGTGCCGCTGGATGAGGCGGGCGAGTTGTTGCGCGGGGCCGGGTTCGACGGGTGGGTGTCGCTGGAGTGGGAGCGCACCTGGTATCCGCAGGTGGCTCCGGTCGAGGAGATCCTGCCCGGCGCGGCCGAGTGGGTGCGGCGTTTCGCACCTTAACCGCTTAGATGGGGGGATGTCCGCATTTAGAAGTAAGGTGCTCGTCGTCGGCATGGACGGGCTGCGGTTCGACCGGCTGATCGCCTTGGACGCTCCCGTGCTGGCGGGGCTGATGTCCGCCGGCGCGTACGGCACCAGCAAACTCCCCTACGGCGAGGCCGGAACGCCACGCACGGAAGAACCCACCGAGGTAGTCCCCAAGACCCCCGAGCCAGCCGAGGCTATCGGGCGAACCCCCGGGCCCGCCCCCAGCACCCCCGAGTCCGACGGCGGCCGGGAGATCCGGTCGCGTACCGATTCCGGTCCCGGCTGGTCGTCGATTGCCACCGGCGTCTGGCCCGACAAGCATGGTGTCGTGGACAACGGCTTCGCGAACCCCCAGTTCCAGAAATTTCCGGACTTCCTGACTCGGGTGAAGCGGGCCCGCCCCGACCTGCGTACCGCCGCGCTCTTCTCCTGGGCAGCCCTTGCCGAGCACAACGCGTTCGGCCCGGAGATCGACCACCGCCTCGCCCTCGACGGGTACGCCATCGGCTGGTCCAATGCCGACAAGCAGGTAGCCGACGCCGCCGAGCGTCACCTGGCCGAGCAGGACCCGGACGCGATGTTCGTCTACCTCGGCGACACCGACGAGGTGGCCCACGACCTCGGCCCGCACTGCCCCGAGTACGCCGCCGCCCTCCACCTCCAGGACGCCTACCTGGGCCGCCTGCTCGACACGATCCGCGCGCGGCCCTCGTACCGGGACGAGCGCTGGACGGTCCTGGTCACGACCGACCACGGCCACGTGGACGAGGGCGGCCACGGCGGCACCTCCGACGAGGAACGCACGGTCTTCGTGATCTTGAACCGGCTCGGTGAGGATCTGGGCGGTCACCGGCTCGACGGGCCTCGCCTGGTGGACGTGGGACCGACGGCCCTGGCCGTGCTGGGCGTCCCCGTCGATCCGGTATGGGACCTGGACGGTACACCGCTTTTCATCAATTGTTGAATTCTTGCCCGGGAAGCGGCACACTGGAATGACAGGAGGCTGAACGGCGGGAGAGCGCGGGATGAAGACGGCCCTGGACTTCACCGAGATCGACGCGGGCATGCTCGCCGAGGTGGGCGGCAAGGGGGCCAACCTCGGCGAGCTCACCAGGGCCGGGCTGCCCGTGCCGCCGGGCTGGGTGCTCACGACGGAGGCGTACCGGCAGGTCGCGCAGGGGCTGGAGACCGAAGGGGACGGGCTGGCCGAGCGGGCCAGGCGGCACCTGCTGGAGGCTCCGGTGCCGGACGCCGTGCACGAGGTGATCGTGAAGTCCTACGCCGCGCTCGGCCACGACGTGCCGGTCGCGGTGCGTTCCTCCGCCACCGCCGAGGACCTGCCGTTCGCCAGCTTCGCCGGGCAGCAGGACACCTTCCTCAACGTGGTGGGCGCACAGGCGGTGGTGGAGGCGGTCCGGCGCTGCTGGGCCTCGCTCTGGACCGACCGCGCCGTGGCCTACCGCGAGTCCAACGGCATCGACCACGCCGCCGTCCGGCTGGCGGTGGTCGTGCAGGTGATGGTGGACGCGCGGGTGGCCGGCGTGATGTTCACCGCCAACCCCGTCACGGGCCGGCGGCGCGAGGCCGTGATCGACGCCAGCCCCGGACTCGGCGAGGCGGTGGTGTCCGGAGCGGTCAACCCCGACCGCTTCCTCGTCTTCGGCGGCGAGATCCTGGAACGCCAAGCGGGCGACAAGCTCATGTCCATCCGCTCCCTGCCCGGCGGCGGCACCGAACGCGTCGAGACGACCCACGACGGCCTCTGCCTGACCGACGCCGAGGTGCGGAAACTCGCCGCACTGGGCACCCGCGTCGAGAACCATTACGGCGCGCCCCAGGACACCGAGTGGGCCATCGACGGCGACGACACGCTCTGGCTCACCCAGGCCAGGCCGATCACCACGCTCTACCCGTTGCCGGAACCGGTTTCCGGCGACCTGCGGGTCTACTTCTCGGTCAACGTCGTGCAGGGCGTGATGGGGCCGCTCACGCCGATGGGGCTGGCGGCGTTCAAGGTGATCAGCGGGGGAGGCGCGGGTCTGGTGGGACGCGCGCCCGCCGACCTCCTCGACGGCGCGAGTTTCCTGCGGGTCTCCGGCCAGCGGCTCTGGCTCGACATCACCGCCGCCGTACGCAGCCGCCCCGGCCGCGCCATCCTGCCGCGCCTGATGGCGGTCGGCGAGGCCCGCGCCGTGAGCGTCATGGAGCGGCTGTTCGAGGACCCGCGCCTGCCCCTCGCACACACCTCCCCGCGCCCCTTCCTGCGCGGTGCGGCCCGCTTCGCCCGGAACATCCGCGTCCCCGCCCGCCTCCTGACGGCACTCACCAGGCCGGACAAGGTCCTGGCGGACACTGTCCGGCTCGGCGAAGAGCTGGACAGAAGGCTCAGGGTGCCCGGCTCCGCGACCCCCGAGCAGCGCCTGAAGCACGCCGAGCTGGTGCTCGCGCGCACCTTTCCGCTGATCATCTCGATCATGCCGTACGCGCTGTCCGGGTACGGCCTGTTCGCGCTGGCCTCGAAGCTGTCCGGCGTGCCCATCGGCGAGATGAGCGACGTCCTGCGCAGCGTGCCGCACAACCCGACCACCGAGATGGACCTGGAGCTGTGGCACCTGGCCACCCGCGTCGAGCCGGCACCGTTCAGGGAGCGAACCGTACCCGAACTGGTCGACCTCTACCGGAGCGGACAACTCCCGCCGATCGCCCAGCGCGAGATCACGACGTTCCTCGGCAAGTACGGCCACCGCGGCGTCGCCGAGATCGACCTGGGCGTGCCGCGCTGGTCGGAGGAGCCCGCGCACATCCTCGGCGTGCTGGCCAACTACCTGCGCATGAACGAGGAGGGCCTGGCGCCGTCCGAGATGTTCGCCAGGGGAGAGCGGGAGGCGCGCGCCGCCATCGACCGCGTGGCGGCACGGGCCCGGGGGAAGGCGCGCTGGCGGGCCACAGTGGTGCGCTTCGCCCTCCGGCGCACCCGCAAGTATGCCGGACTGCGCGAACTGCCCAAGTTCTACCTGGTCAAGACCCTCGCGGCGGTACGACGCAGCCTGCTGGCAGTGGGGGAGCACCTGGTGAGCCAGGGCGGGCTGGCCGCCGCCGACGACGTGTTCTTCCTGGACCTGCGGGAGACCAGGGCCGCCTTGAACGGAGGCGACCTGCGGGAGCTGGTGGCCGGGCGGCGGGCGGCGTACGAGCAGGAGCGGCGCCGCAGGCACGTGCCCCGGGTGCTGCTCTCCGACGGCACCGAGCCCGAGGCCCTGTCGCAGCCCGCCGCCTCCGAGGGCGCGCTGACCGGTACTCCCGCCTCGGCCGGCACGGTCACCGGCGTGGCCAGGGTCGTGCTCGACCCGACCGGCGCGCACCTGGAGCCGGGCGAGATCCTGGTCTGCCCCTCGACGGACCCCGGCTGGACGCCGCTGTTCCTGACGGCGGGCGGGCTGGTGATGGAGATGGGCGGCGCGATGTCACACGGCGCGGTGGTGGCCAGGGAGTACGGCATCCCGGCCGTCGTCGGCGTACCGAACGCCACCGACCGGATCGCCTCCGGCGAGGAGATCACGGTGAACGGCGCGGCGGGAACGGTGACGACCGCCCCATAGCCACCACCTCGGCCGCCACAGCCCCGACGATCACGACCGCCCCCATCAGCACCACCGGCCGAAACGGCTCACCGAGCACGAGAACAGCGACGAGAAGGGCCACCACGGGCACCGCATAGGAATATGTGCTCACCAGCGACACCGGCGCCGCCCGCAACAGCCAGTTGAACAACGCGAACCCGGCCAGCGAATCGACGACCACGAGATAACCGAAACTCAGCCACGCCACCGCCCCGACTTGGGCCTCCGTGACGCCCGCGATCTCACCGGTGAGAAACCCGGCGACCATGAGCATCAGACCCCCGGCGAGCAACTGCACGACGGTCGCCGGTCGAGTCGGCACGCGTGTGCGCGAGGCCCCCAGCGTGCCCGCCGCCCACGCGACGGAGGCCACCACGACGACCACACCCCACCCCGACCAGCCCTGATCCCCGCCAGAGCCCGCGCCCAGCACCACCGCCACCCCGGCGAACCCCGCCAGCAACCGCACCACGCCCCCACCCGACGGCCGATCACCGCACAGCGCCCGCAACACCGCCACCCACAAGGGAATGGCCGCGACCAGCAGCGCCGCCGTCCCCGCGTACACGTGCCGCATCGCGACCGCGATCGTCCCCTGCGCACCCAGCAGGCACAGCCCGACCCCTGCGGACACCCCGATCTGACGGCGGCTCAGCCCGCGCAACGCTCCCGGCCGCAGGGCGGCGAGCACGAGACCCGCCGCCAGGAAGACGGCCCCGGACGCGAGCAGCGGCGGCAGACCCGACACCATCACCCGCATGGCGGGAAACGACGACCCCCAGCACACCCAGAGCAGCACCATCGCCGCCAGCACTCTGCACATCCCGCAAAGCTAGGCTGACGTGCTCCTATGTGTCCAACAACTAGCAATCATGGAGCTAATGACCCAAACTCATGATGGCTGCAACACGCAGAATTCGTTGCCGTCGGGATCGGCGAGCACATGCCACGTCCAGCCGTCCTCCTCCACCGGATCGTCGGTGACGCGCCGCGCTCCCAAGCCCACCAGCCGGGCCACCTCCGACTCCAGATCGGGTACGCGCAGATCCAGATGCATCCGGTTCTTGGCCGACTTCGGCTCAGGCACCCGCTGCAACAGCACCTCGACGCCGTTGCCACCCGGAGGCCGCAGGCTCCGATAGCGCCCGGCCGGGTCCAGCTCGGCGGTGTAACCCAGCGCCCCGCACCAGAACGCGCCGGACCGGTCCAGGTCGGCGCAGTCCAGGACCACCACCAGCACAACATCGTCTCGCCCGCCGAAACGAGCCGGCCCGACACTCATAGCGGCACGCTACGCCAGCACCTATGCATCGACCAACTGAACACGGCAAATGACATGACTCACTATCATGATGTCCGTGGAAATAGCCGTCGGCCAGGTCGAAGCCCTGCTGGCCCTGGACGAACACAGCAGCTTCACCCGGGCCGCGCAAGCACTCGGCGTGACCCAGTCAGGGGTCAGCCGCGCCATCGCCGCCCTCGAACGCCACCTCGGCGCGCCCGTCGTACATCGCCACCCCGGCGGCGCCTCACTGACGGCCCTGGGGCGCGAGGTCGCCACGCACGGCCGCGCCGCCGTCGAGCATCTGCGCGCCATCGAGGCCCTGGCCGAACGCGTACGGCCCGACCGGCTGCGGGTGGGTGCGGTGGCCAGCGCGCTCGTCCGGCTGGTCCCGGAGGCGCTGGCGAAGCTCGGCCCCGAGCGTCCGGCCCTCGTCCTCCAGGGTGAGGACGAAGAACTGCCGGTCTGGCTGTCAGCCGGCACCATCGACCTGGCCATCACCACCACTCCTCCCGACGCTGCCACAGCACCGCAGCCCGATGCGCACCCGGCGGTCGGCAAGAACCGCGCGACACCACCCGCCGCGACACCACCCGCCGCGACGCGGTCACCCGCCGCTCGCCCGGCCGGAGAAAACGACCACCCGGCCGGCGGGGAGGACCGTGCGGCTGACGGGCAGGACCCTACGGTTGGCGGCGGGGAGACGCAGGGCGAGTTCGCCGACGAATTCCTCGCCGTCCTGCCCCGGCGGCACCCGCTGGCGCGCCACGACCGAGTCGCCCTGGCCGACCTGATGGCGGCGGGCGTCGCCGATCCCGGCGGCACCTGCGGCCCGCTGCTGGCCGCCGGTTTCGCCGCGCACGGCGTCGAGTGGCGCCCGGCCCACGTCGTACGGGACGTCGCGACCGTGCTGGCCATGGCGGAGGCCGAAATCACCGCAGGAGTCGTCCCCTCGATCGCCGCACCCCGCCCGACTCCCCCGAACGTGGTGCTGCTGCCCCTGGACCCTCCGCTGCACCGTACGATCTACGTCCGCCACCACCCCGGCAACCCTCAAGCCGCACTGCTCGCCAAGCTGCTGGTCAAACGCTAGATCATCCGAAACCGGGACCAATACGGACAGCGAGCGCTATCGTGACCGCGTGTCCGAGACCTACTGGAACCACAACGTCCATTACCAGAGCCTGGTCATGAAGCTCATGCCCGCGCACTGCGAGCGGGCGCTCGACATCGGTTGCGGCGACGGTCTGCTGGCGAGCAAACTGGCCGCCCGCGTCGGCAACGTGACCGCCGCCGACCGTTCCCCCGAGGCCATCGCCCTGGCCTGCGAGCGCTACGGCAACGTGGACAACATCGAGTTCGTCACGGCCGACTACCTCGACGACCCACGCGGCCTGCTCCCCGAGGGCAAGTACGACTTCATCACCGCCGTCGCCGTCACCCACCACGCCGACTTCCGCCAGTCCGCCGACGCCCTGACCCACCTGCTCGCCCCGGGCGGCCGCCTGGTCGTCATCGGCCTGGCCCTGAACCGCTCACCCCTCGACTGGCTCATCAGCGGCGCCGGCCAGGTCGCCTCCCGCCTCCAACGCCTCCGCCACGGCCCCAAAACCGGCCCCGGCAAGAGCGTCCCCGCCATGGACCCCGTCCTGTCCTGGGCCGAAACCGGCCGCCTGGCCCGCCAGGCGCTACCGGGCTGCCAGTTCCGCCGCCTGCTCCTGCGCCGCTACCTGCTGCTCTGGGACAAGCCGTAATAGGGCTAGCCGTCTCCTTCGGAGAGGATCTACGGCGGTGGATCAGGCGCGACAACGTCGCGAGCCAGAGCCGGTCGGCGCCACCCCGCCGAGGCCGGCTGCCGAGCTGACGGCGGAGGACCTGGTTCTGGTGATGGAGCACCAGCACCTCAACATCTTTGGACAGATCTGAGTGGATCAGCACCGTCAGCAGGTCGAACAAGCCCCTGACCAGCCGGTAGGCAAGCGACAACAACACCTGGCGATGGTCGCGGTCGCTGGCTTGATCATGCAGCAGACCCCAGTTCAGCACGAAACCGTATTTCCGAGCGGGACAGGATCGGCAGCTGACGCAGGCATGCTCAGGAACGCCTGAGGCCCCGAAGGCGCGTACGCAGGTGCCGATGGACACCTTCCGTTCCTCGAGAATTGCCGAGTCCAGGGCCTCCTTCAGCGCAGAGCGATGCCTGTGTCCGTGGGACGGAGCGCCTCCTGGAGCAGGCCCGCGCCATGGCCCGCCAGCCAGCGGTCGAAGCGCAGCAGGAAGGGGAACTCCGCGCGCAACGCGTCGAGGTCCGCGTTTCCCACCAGTCTGCCGCTGTCGACGAGTGCCACCGTTTTGCCGAGGATCTCATCCTGGGCCAGCAGTGTCGCCGGCAGGCGGCTGTAGCTGATCTGCCGGCCGCTGGCCTGGGTCAGGTGCTCGGCCAGGGCGTTGCCGGTGAGAGTGTCACCGGCGATCTCCACGGTGCGGCCGGCGTAGCGATCGGGTGAATCGAAGACCGCGGCGACGATCCGGCCGATATCGCGTACCGCGATGAATTGCATGGCCTGGTCGGGGCGCATCAGGAAAGAGAGGTGTCCCCGGTCGAGGCCCATTCCGGGGAGCAACAGGATCTCCATGAACGTGGCCGGCCGAATGATGGTTCCGGCGATGTTCAGATTCCGGACATGAGCCTCGATACCGCTCTTGGTGTCGAGATGGGCGACGCCTGTTGGCGTCGGCCCCGCGGCGACCGTCGAGCTGTAGACGAGGTGGGCGACGCCGCAGCGCCCGGCGATGTCGGCCACCGTCGTACCGAAGCGCACCTCGTCCTCGTTGGTCACGTCGGCGCCGGCCTGGCCGGAATTCGGCTGGACGCTGAAGACGCCATGGGCGTCGGAGAAGGCCGCGCGGAGTGACTCCGGATCGCCGAGGTCACCGCGCACGATCTCGACGCCAGAGGCGGAGAGGGACCTGGCCCGGTGGCCGGACGGATCGCGCACGACCGCGCGCACCGCCCAGCCACCGGCCCGCAGTGCCGCGGCGACCGATCCTCCCTGCTGTCCCGTGGCGCCCAGGACGACGACGGGTTTGTTGATGCCGGTCATGCCGATCACGCTGCGCTTTCGGTGATCACGGTCGTGGTCCTGACGAGCCGGTTGCCGGCCAGGCCGATGACTTGGTTCGTTCGCTGCGGAAACGTGCTGGTCATAGGCGTGCTCCAGAGTGCGGAAGGGATGATTCGCGCTGGCGTTCGCTACGCTAGAACCTGACGCCAGCGTCAGGTGCAAGCCGGACGTGGAATCAAGTCTGGAGGCCGGGGTGCGGATCGGAGAGGTCGCCGCCAAGGCGGGCGTCAGCGTCAGGGCGCTGCGCTACTACGAACAGCAGGACTTGCTGCACTCCACTCGGAATTCGGGTGGCCAGCGCCAGTATCCGGCCGGTGCCGTCGAACGGGTCAGGCTGATCCAGCAGCTCTACTCCGTGGGCCTGCCCAGCAGAACCATCCGCCACGTCCTGCCGTTCGCTGACTCCGATGAGGTGCCACCGGAGCTGCTGGAGCTGCTCGCGGCCGAACGCGACCGCCTCGACCGGCAGATGACGGATCTGCGGAAAGTGCGCAACCGGCTGAACGACTGCATCACCGAGGCGCGCGAGCAGGACCCGCGCCCCCTCGGCCACGCCACCTACACCTCGGTCCTGCCCGGCGGAGCGGTCAGTAGCGGCTGAACGCGCCCTACTCCTTGACCGCGTATGCCTCGGCTCGCCGCTCGATCTCCAGGGCCGATCGGCCGCTGAAGTGGGCGGGCAGGACCAAGGCTGTGGTGCCGGCCGCCCAGCCGAGCAGGCGGCGCCGGGTGGCACGAGTCTGGGCCGGGTCCTCACAGCCTCGATGGAGGGGCGTTTTCGGAGCACGGGCGTGGCGGGGGATACCACAGCCCGCCGACGACAGAGCCGACCGCATCGAAGCCGTCAAACGCCTGGCTGAGCCTGCTGCTGATACCGCACCTCGAACAGATGGCCACCCTTGATCAGAACGGATGCTTCGACGGGGCGCTCATTGTCACTGCGGATCACACGAAACTGCCTGATCACCGGTACGTCTGCCGGTAGGTCCAGCATGACGACCTCTTCCGTTCGCGGTTGACGTACCGAAACCCGGTCCTCGAACGTCGGCTGCGGAAAGCCCAACTCGGCAAGCACTTTCGGGGCCCCGCCCTTGATCTTTCCTTGCCCGGCGAGGGACGTCCCCTCGGCGATGGCCAAGGGATAATACGACCACGAGAGCTCGATGGGTTCTCCGGCGTGAAGCAAGGTACGGTGCCGCTCCACGCAGCGCTCATCTTTGTCGAGATCAAGCGCGTGCGCGACGTCGGCCGGCGGCTCGACCGCGCGTACATGCAGGAGGTCGTAGCTTTGACGCGCTCGCCGGGCTGAAGCCCGACGATTCTGGTCTGTGTCGCTTTCGTTCACGCGGCGACACTTCCTTGGCTTCCTGCTTCGACGGGCCGTGCCGGGCTCGCGCCCGGCCTTACCGGCCCTCCACAGGCGTTTTGCCTCTCCACCCGTCCGGCGGCGAGGATATTGAGTGCGGCGTTGCCGTCCCGGTCGTGGGCCGCACCACAGGAGCAGGTCCACTCCCGCACCGACAGGGGCATGTCCTGCCGTACGGCCCCACATACCGAGCACAGCTTGCTACTCGGGAACCAGCGACTGACCTTGACGAAGGTCCTGCCATACAGACGCGCCTTATACTCCAGCATGGCCATGAACGCCGACCAGCCCGCATCATGCACGCTCTTGGCCAGCCGGGTGCGCGCCAATCCCCTGACCGCCAGGTCCTCCACATACACCGCTTGATTCTCGCGGATGATCTGCGTGGAGAGCTGGTGGTGGAACTCGCGGCGCGCGTCGGCGACCTTGGCGTGCTGCCGGGCGGCCACAAGCCGGGCCTTGGCCCGGTTCTTGGAGCCTTCTTCCTTGCGAGACAGGGACTTTTGCGCCCGCTTGAGTTTCTTCTCCGCCCGCCGCAGGAATCGGGGCGCATCGATCTTCCGCCCGTCCGACAGGACAGCGAAGTGTCCAAGACCCAGGTCGATCCCGGTCTCGATCCCGGTTTCCGGCAGAGGTGAGGCGCTGACCTCCACGACGAAAGACGCGAAATACCGGCCCGCCGCATCCTTGATCACGCTCACGCTGGACGGCTCGGAGGGTATCGCCCGCGACCAGTGCACTGCCACGTCTCCGATCTTCGGCAAGCGCAGTTTTCCGCCCGGCGTGATCGAGAATCGGGCGTTGCGGGTGAACCGGATCGCCTGCCGGTTGTCCTTGCGGGACCGGAACCGAGGAGCGCCCAGCTTCGGGCCTTTTCGCTGGCCCGATGAGGAGGCGAAGAAGTTGCGGAACGCCCTCGTGCAGTCGGCCAGCGCTTGCTGGAGCACCACCGCCGACACCTCGCCCAGCCACACCCGGTCGGGGCGCTTCTTCGCCTCGGTGATGATGAGCCGGGACAGGTCGGCGTCGGTGACGAACGGCAGGCCGGCCTCATGGGCGTCGTTACGCAGCCGCAGCGCGTCGTTGAACACCACCCGCGCGCAACCGAACGCCTTGGCCAGCTCGATGTGCTGGCCCGGTGTCGGGTCGAGGCGGAAGCTGTAACGCAGCTGCACACGATCACCCTACTATTGGTTTATGGCGGAGTACAGCACTATCAGGACTGGCAGGCACTGCGTCTTTGCCCTGCACGCTCATTTGGTTTTCGTCACGAAGTTTCGCCATCGCGTGTTCAACGGCGAACACCTGACACGACTGGAAGAAATCATGAGGGATGTGTGCGCCGACTTCGAGACCGAACTGCGCGAGTTCAACGGCGAACACAACCACGTCCACCTGCTGGTGAACTTCCCACCCAAGATCGCCCTGTCCAAACTCGTCAACTCGTTGAAAGGGGTGTCCTCCCGGCGGCTGCGCCAGGAGTTCCCCGAACTGGCCGCCCACTACTACCGGGCAAACAAACTGTGGTCAGGGTCCTACTTCGCCGGGTCGGTAGACGGCGCTCCCATCAGTGTCCTGCGCCAGTACATCGAGCAACAGAACCGGCCGGTCTGAGCGGGGTAGACACCGGTCCGCCCGGCGGCGAATCGACTGCCCTTGCCCCGCTACGCGAGACGGTCGGCTTCACCCCCGGCCTGAAGGCCGGAGCACTACCGACGATTCTGGTAGCCGCCCGGGGCAGGGGTCTTGTAGGCGGTGGCGGTGACGACGAACGGCTGCCGCTGCCGTACGAAGACACCTCTGCCGGGCTGTCCCTCCAGAAGGCTCTCGTCTTTCAGGAGCTTGATCGCCCCTTGGACGGTCGCAGCCGCGCACCCGTACTGCTTCCGCCAGCTGCGGTGTCGAGGGCAGTTGCGCACCGGTGGGGAGAAGCCCGGACATGACCTGAGCTCGCAAGTCTGCGGCAACCTGCTGATGCCGCGGTCGGCTGTCGACCCGTTTCACCACGTTCGGTCTTCCTCGTGTTCATACCGCAGCTCCCGGCCGCTGGCGATCATCGTCATCACGGTGCACTCGAACGGGGTGCCGACGTTGTCAAAGGTCACGCGACGAAGCATGAGAACCCAGTCATTCGCATCGAGATGGAGCAGGTTCCGCTCGATCGCTGTATTAGGCCGGGCGCTCACCGTCTCCTGGACTTTGTGCGCGTTGTAACCCAGTTCGGCGAGCAGTCTCACCGCTCCGCCACGGATCTTGCTCGAATGCGCAAGGGGCGTGCCGCGAGCGATGAACGCGGGATAGTAGGAGTCGGCGAGTTCGATCGGTGCGCCGTCCAGCAGCACCATCCGTCGCCGAACCACCACTCGGCCATCGCTCTCGATGTTGAGATCGCGAGCGATGTCCGCGGGAGCGGGGATCTCGCTGACTTCACGCAGTTCGTTCGTGCCTACGTGGCCTCGCTGGGCGGCTTCTTCGGTCCACGCGTCGGGTTCCCCTTCGCGGCGAGGCCGAATGTAGGGAGCTGAGGTGTTGGCCCAACCTGACGGTCGCATGACCTTCTCCTCCGTGAGGCTACGGGAGCGGTGTCGTCATTGCTGAGGAGGAGCGGCGACCACGAATGTACCGCGACCGGGTACGGTCCGGACCGCTCCTCGTTCGTTGAGTGAGCGGATCGCCGCCCGCACGGTGTTGCGGCTGACGTTGAACTCCGCACACATCTCGGCCTCCGAAGGGATGGCACGGTTCGGTTGATAGCTGCCATCCTCGATCCGCTCCAGCACGACGGCCGCAATCTGCTGGTAGATCGGGTCCGGTCCGAGCAGGTCAATTGTCATGTAACCGAACCTAAGCGGCCAAGCCGGGAGATGAACGTCTAGGTACAGGTGGTGACAGGACAGTACGTCCTGGCTTACTATCGTCTCGTGACTGCCTGTCGCGACCAACTTGGAGGTCGGCATGTGCATGGAGGACTTTCACGGCCCGCACCTGGAGTTTCCGAAGGAGGGGCACGCCAAGATCGAGTGGTCCAAGCCGGTGGGCAGGTCCGTCGCTTTCCGGGTCAGGGCCCACACCTGCAGCCTGGAGCCGACCACGTACGAGCTGTGCGTGACGGGCGGCCTGAGCCACATCCGCCGGACCGTCAGGACCGCCGACGGTGACCGGGTCAGGGAGAGTCGGTGGATGCGGGTCGCAGAGGCGAAGCTGCTCTGGGACGCTCTGCTTGAAGGGCGTGCGCGGTAAGAGGGCCATCCCTCGAATGGAGGATGCCGGGCGCACGATCGGGCGATGCCGCCGACCGGGCCGTACCGGCAGGCTCGGAGCATGACGGTGATCGAGGTCGAGGACCTCCACAAGAGCTACGGGCACACCCGGGCGGTGGGCGGAGTGTCGTTCGAGGTGGCGCGTGGGGAGACGTTCGGCGTCCTGGGGCACAACGGGGCGGGCAAGACCACCACGGTGGAGTGCCTGATCGGGCTGCGTAAGCCGGACTCGGGGCGGATCCGGGTCTTCGGTGAGGACCCTGGACGGCGTCGCAGGGCGCTGGCCCGGCGTACGGGTGTGCAGTTGCAGGAGAGTGAGTTGCCCGACCGCATCAGGGTGGTCGAGGCGATGCGGCTGTTCGCCTCCTTCTACGACCGGCCCGACGACTGGCGGGCGGTGCTGGAACGGTGGGACCTCGGGCCGATCGGGGGCAAGGCGTACGCGGATCTGTCGGGTGGGCAGAAGCAGCGGCTCAAGCTCGCGCTGGCCCTGGTCGGTGCGCCCGAGCTGGTGGTGCTCGACGAGCTGACCACCGGGCTGGATCCCGTGGCCCGGCGCGAGACATGGACGCTCATCGGCGACCTCAAGGCGTCGGGGACGACGGTGGTGCTCGTCAGCCACTTCATGGACGAGGCCGAGGAGTTGTGCGATCGGGTGGCGGTGTTCCGGCGGGGGCGGATCGTGGCGCTCGGCAGTCCGCGCGGGCTGGTCGCGGAGACCGGGACCGGGTCGCTGGAGGAGGCGTACCTGGAGCTGACGGGGGAGCGCCGGGATGGGGTGGAGGCGTGATGAGGGCGTTCGCGCATCTGTCGGCGACGGAGTTGCGGCTGTTGTCCAGGGATCCGTCGAGTCTGTTCTTCATGGTCGCCTTTCCGGCCATGTTGCTGATCCTGAACGGCGGCTCCGAGACCCTGGAAATCTTCGTGCCGGGTTATCTGGCGATGATCCTGGCCATCGGCGGGATCGCCACGCTGCCCGCCGTCATGGCCACCTATCGGGAACGCAAGGTGCTGCGCCGGATCGCCACCACCCCGGTCTCGCCGCTGGTGGTGCTCACCGCGCAGATCGCGGCGCAGCTCGCGATGGCCCTGGCGGGTGCGGTCATCGTGGCCGGGGTGGCGGTGTTCTGGTTCGGGGTGGCGCTGCCCAGGAATCCCGCCCTGCTGGTGCTGGCCTTCCTGGCGTGCGCCTTGCTGTGTTACGCCATCGGCTTCGTGATCGCCGCCGTCGCGCCTCGTGCTCGGGCGGCCGAGTTGATGGGGATGCTGATCATGTTCCCGATGATTTTTCTTGGGGGTGCGGCCATTCCGCGCGAGGGCCTGTCGGGTGAGCTGAGCGAGATCGGCCAGCATCTCCCGCTCACCTATGCCGTGACCGCGTTGCGGGAGAGCTGGCTTGGCAACCCGACGATAACTCCCTATATCGTCCTTACTGGGATAATCGTCCTCGGCACTGCCGCAGCGGTGGCGCTGTTCCGCTGGGAGTGAGCTGACCGATGGACGAGGCGGGCTGGCCGCGGGTCTTCCACCTGCTGTTCTACACCTGCCTGGGGATGGCGGCGACGATCGCGGCCATGGAGGGCGATCTCGACCCCGTCGCGCTCGCGCTGACGGTGGTCATGGCCTGCTGGTACGCGTTCTTCGTCGCGCGCAGGCCGGCTCTTCTCGAACGGCTCAACCCCATGGCCTGGCACTTCCTGGTGCTGCTCGGCCTGAACTTCGCGCTGGTCAGCAGGAACGACGGCTACGACATGATGCTGTACGGCATGGTCGCGCTGCCCTACCTGCTGCTTCCCGGCCGGTGGGGCTACGTCGGAGCCGTGGTGCTCGTGCTGACGTCCGCCGTCGCGGGCGGGGCGCTCACGGCCGTACCCGAGGATCCGGCGGTGCTGGCCTTCGTGGTGGGCAGTGGCGCGCTGTCGATCATCATGGGGTTGTTCACGCAGGACCTCATGAGGCACAGCGAGCAGAACCGGGTGGTGGGCGCCCTGGAGGAGCGGGCCAGGCTGGCCAGGGAGATTCACGACACGCTCGCCCAGGGGTTCAGCGGCATCATCGCCCAGTTGGAGGCCGCTGAACAGGGCATCGGCGACCCCGAGGCCGTACGCAAGCGCATCCTGCTGGCCAAAGGGCTGGCCCGCGACAGCCTCAAGGAGGCCAGGCGTTCGGTGGACGCGCTGCGGCCAGAGCCTTTGGAGCGGGCCACGCTCGATCAGGCGCTGGCCGGTGTGGCCGAGCGCTGGTCGGCCGCGACAGGGGTGCCCGCGTCGGTGAGCGTGGACGGTGAGTCGCGGCGGCTGCCGGAGGAGGCGGAGGCCACGCTGTTGCGGGCGGCCCAGGAAGGGCTGGCGAACGTGGCCAGGCACGCGCGGGCCGGGCGGGTCGTGCTGACGTTGTCGTACATGGATGAGGAGGTCACCCTGGACGTGCTGGACGACGGCTCGGGGTTCGACCCGGACGCCCCGGCGCGCGGATATGGGCTGGTCGCGATGCGTGAGCGGGCCGCGCGGTCGGGCGGTACGGTGACGGTGGAGTCGGCGCCGGGGGAAGGGACCGCGTTGTGCGTGAGCATCCCGAGCGCCTGAAGCACGCCGTGGGTGAAGCATCCCGAGCGCCTGGAGCACGCCATGGGTGAGCGTCCTGTGCGGCTGATGATCGTTGATGACCATCCGGTGGTACGGGACGGGCTGCGCGGCATCTTCGAGGGTGTGCCGGACATCGAGGTGGTCGCCGAGGCGGGCGACGGGCACGAGGCGCTGGCCCAGGCCAGGGCCGCCGCGCCCGATGTGGTGCTGATGGACCTGCGCATGCCGGGGCTCGACGGCGTCGGCGCGATCGAGCGGCTGTCGGCCGATCATCCTCGGGTCCGGGTGGTCGTGCTGACCACGTACGACACCGATGGGGACGTCTCGCGGGCGCTGGCCGCCGGAGTGGCTGGCTACCTGCTCAAGGACGCGCCGCGCGAAGAGCTTCAGGCGGCCGTGCGTACGGCGGCGGCCGGTGGGCGGGTCCTGGCCCAGCGGATCACCTCCCAGCTCATCGATGGTCTGGGACGCAAGCCCGCGACCGCGCCGTCGCCGCGCGAGCTGGAGGTGCTGCGGCTCATCGCGCGCGGGGCCGCCAACAAGGAGGTCGCGAAGGCACTGCTGATCAGCGAGACCACCGTGAAGACGCATCTCAAGCACGTCTTCGCCAAGCTCGGCGTGGACAACCGGGCGGCGGCCGTGGTGGCCGCGATGGAACGCAACCTCATCTGACCCGCCGGGATGGGACGGTGTCCCATCGGGGCGCGGGTGTGGGATGGCATCCCATGTGGGGCGGGGGTGTGGGGCAGCGTCCCATATGACGCAGCCCCACCCGGAAACCTACGGAAGGACGACTTCCTCGTAGCGCGTCTTCATCGTGGCCACGACCTCGTCGGCGTCGGCGGCCCAGATGTCGGCGTTGAAGATCTCCACCTCGACGTCACCGGCGTACCCGGCGGCCTGGACCGCCCGCGTGATCGGCCGGAAGTCGATCACGCCGTCGCCCATCATGCCCCGCCCGAGCAGGATGTCCTCGGGCAGCGGGTGCAGGTAGTCGCACACCTGGTAGGAGGCGATCCTGTTGCCGGCCCGCGCGACGTCCTCGAACAACCTCGGGTCCCACCAGACGTGGAAGGTGTCCACCACCACGCCGACCTGCTCTTCCGGATAGGGCAGGCTCAGCTCCAGCGCCTGCCCCAGCGTGGACAGCACCGCGCGGTCCGGGCAGTAGATCGGGTGCAGCGGCTCCAGCGCCAGCTTCACGCCACGCTCACCGGCGTAAGGGGCCAGCTCCGACAGCGCCTCGGCCACCCGCTCACGGGCCCCCGCCAGGTCACGCGTGAAACCGGACGCGGGCAGCGCCTCGCCGGGCTTGACCCCCGGCAGACCGCCCACGACCAGCACCAGGCAGCCCGCCTCCAGCTCGGCCGCCTCGTCGATGGCCCGCCGGTTGTCCTCCAGCGCCTGCGCGTAGGCCGTGGGGTCGCCCGTGGTCAGGAAGCCGCCACGGCACAACGACGACACCCGCAGCCCGGCGGCCCGCACCAGCTTGACGCTCTCGGCGAGCCCGGTCTCGGCGACCTTCTCGCGCCACAGCCCGATCGCCTCCAGGCCGTGCCGCACGCATCCGTCCACGGCCTCGGGCAGCGACCACTGCCTGGTCGTCCACTGGTTGAGAGACAGGCTCACAGCCCGTTCACCTCCAGCAGCGCCTTCATGCGGCGCACCGCCAGCTCCTGGTCGGCCAGCAGCCCCGCCTGGTCGGCCAGGCGGAAGACCTCCGACAGGTGCACCAGCGAGCGCGCCGACTGGGCGCCGTTGACCATGGCGAACGCGTCCTGGTGGCCGTTCAGCCAGGCCAGGAAGACGATGCCGGTCTTGTAGTTGTACGTCGGCGTTTCGAAGATCTTGCGCGACAGCGGGACGGTCGGGGCGAAGATCTCGTCGTAGGAGGCCAGCAGCCGCTCCTTGCCCTCCTCAGTGCAGGAGGCTTCGGCCGCGTCCAGCACCTGGAGCGCCGCCGCCGCGGCCGGGGCGATGGCGTCGAAGATGCCGAGCAGCGCGTGCGAGCCCGACTTGATCAGCGACGGGTAGTTGAAGTCGTCGCCCGTGTACAGCTTGACGCCCTCGGGCAGCGCCGCCCGCAGGCCGACCTCGTGCTCCTCGTCCAGCAGCGACACCTTCACGCCGTCCACCATCGAGGCGTGCGCGTGGATCAGCTCAAGGAACGACTCCGTGGCCGCCGCCACGTCCCGCGAACCCCAGTAACCGGCGAGCTGAGGGTCGAACATCTCGCCCAGCCAGTGCAGGATCACCGGGCGGTCGGCCAGCGCGAACAACTTGCCGTACACCCTGTGGTAGTCCTGCGGGCCCGCGGCCACCCTGGCGAGCTGGCGGGAGGCCATGACGATCACGCCCGCGCCGGCGGACTGCACGGTCTCGATCTGCTCGGCGTACGCGGCGGTGATCGTGTCCAGGTCACCGGCATCGGGCGCGTGGTCGGTGCCCGCGCCGCAGGCGACGAGCGTGGCCGGGTCGCCGTGGGAGCGGGCCTCGGCGGCGCTGCGCCGGATGAGCTCCTTGGTCGCCGCCCAGTCCAGGCCCATGTTGCGCTGGGCCGTGTCCATGGCGTCGGCCACCCGCAGGCCGTGCGACCACAGGTGACGGCGGAAGCGCAGGGTCGACTCCCAGTCCACCGCGGCGGGGGAGCCGGGCGTGTTGTCGCCGAGCGGGTCGGCGACGACGTGGGCGGCGGCGTACACGATGCGGCTGGTCGCGGGCGTCTCGACGACCGGCCAGGTCGTCGGCTCCCTGAGCGGGTAGGACCCGAAGCCGGGCAGTTCGATCCTCACAGGCCCGGCACCTCGATCCTGCGGCCCTCGGCGTTGGAGCGCAGGCCCAGCTCGGCGAGCTGCACGCCGCGCGCGCCCGAGGCGAAGTCGTTCGGGAACGGCGCGTCATCCAGCACGTGGCGGACGAACCCCTCCCACTGGATCTTGAACCCGTTGTCGAACTCGGCGTTGTCCGGTACCTCCTGCCAGCCGTCGCGGAAGCGCGCCGTGGCGGGCAGGTCGGGGTTCCAGACGGGCTTGGGGGTGGCCGAGCGGTGCTGGACGCGGCAGTTGCGCAGGCCCGCGACGGCGCTGCCGTGCGTGCCGTCCACCTGGAACTCCACCAGCTCGTCGCGGTTCACGCGAACGGTCCAGGAGGAGTTGATCTGGGCGATGACGCCGCCCTCCAGCTCGAAGATCCCGTACGCGGCGTCGTCGGCGGTGGCCTGGTACTCCTTGCCGTTCTCGTCCACCCGCGCCGGCACGTGCGTCACGGCCCGGGCGTAGACGGACTGGACGCGGCCGAACAGGTTCTCCATCACGTAGTGCCAGTGCGGGAACATGTCGAGCACGATGCCGCCGCCGTCCTCGGACCGGTAGTTCCAGGACGGGCGCTGCGCCTCCTGCCAGTCGCCCTCGAACACCCAGTAGCCGAACTCGCCGCGCACCGACAGGATGCGGCCGAAGAAGCCGCCGTCGATCAGCCGCTTCAGCTTGAGCAGCCCCGGCAGGAAGAGCTTGTCCT
The DNA here is from genome assembly GCF_040655495.1 of Nonomuraea sp. NPDC050404. Lineage (NCBI taxonomy): Bacteria > Bacillati > Actinomycetota > Actinomycetes > Streptosporangiales > Streptosporangiaceae > Nonomuraea > Nonomuraea sp. NPDC050404. Next base: position 594,463 of record NZ_JBFAKB010000002.1, on the reverse strand, counting down.
GCACGACGCCGTTCTTGACGCCCTTGGCCGTCGCGGCCTCGGCCAGCGCGATGGCCTCCTGGGTGGACTCGGCCGTGGGCTTCTCGGCGTAGATGTGCTTGCCGGCCTCGATGGCCTTCAGCACGGCCTTCACGCGGGCGCTGGTGACCTGGGCGTCGAAGTAGATCAGGTTGTCGTCGTCCGCGAGTGCCGCGTCGAGATCCGTGGTGAAATCCGAAATTTCATGCTTTGCTGCGATATCTGCAAGTTTGTCGGCATTGCGGCCGACCAGTACGGGCTTGAGCTTGACCCTGGAACCGTCCGAGAGCGTGACACCGCCCTGCTCGTTGATGGCCAGGACGGAACGGACCAGATGCTGGCGGTAACCCATCCGCCCGGTGACGCCGTTCATCACGACACCGATGGTGCGCACGCTCATGAGGATCCCTTCAGGCACAACATGCGGAAAGCGCTTTCCCGAACCGTACGGCCGGGCCACCGAGGGCGTCAAGTAGCGCGAACCTCAGGTGGGCCTCAACCGCGGGTGAGTGTCACCCGGTGCCGAGCTTAGAGCTCGCCGCGCGGTTCCAGCCTGGACAGGGCCTTGGCGATGGGCTGAGCGGTCAGCGAGAGCTGCCATTCACGGGCTCCGAGCTCCCGCAGCCGGTCGGTCACGCTCTCGTCGGTGATCTCGGCGGGCGGCTCCCACGTCAGCCTGCGCACCGCGTCCGGCTGCAACAGGTTCTCCGTGGGCATGTGGTGCTCGTCGGCCAGCGCGGAGACCACGGCTCGGGCCGCGGCCAGGCGTTTGGCGGCGGCCGGGTCGCGGTCGGCCCAGCGGTTGGGCGGCGGCGGGCCGTCGCCGGGCGTGCTGGGCTGGGGAAGCTGGTTGTCGGGCAGGTTCCTGGCCCTGGCCACGGCCGCGAGCCAGTCGCTCATGTGCCTTCGAGCGCTTCGCCCGGTGAATGCCGAAATTTCGGTCAATGCCTTCTTCGTGCGCGGGCCGTCCAGCGCGGCGGTCACGATCGCCGCGTCCGGCAGCACCCGCCCGGGAGCCAGGTCGGCCTCGCGGGCGATGCGATCTCGCATGGTCCACAACTCGCGCACGATGGCCAGGGCGCGCACGTTGCGCACCTTGTGGATGCCCGACGTACGCCGCCACGGGTCGGAGCGCGGAGCCGGCGGCGGGGTGCCCAGCACGGCGGCGAACTCCTCGCGCGCCCACTCCAGCTTCCCGCTCTCCGTCAGCTCCTGGTGCAGCACGTCGCGCAGCTCGACCAGGACCTCCACGTCGAGCGCGGCGTAGCGCAGCCAGTCCTCCGGCAGCGGCCTGGTGGACCAGTCGGCCGCGGAGTGGCCCTTCTCCAGGCGCAGCCCGAGCACGGTCTCGACCATCGTGCCGAGCCCGACCCGCTCGTACCCGAGCAGCCGCCCGGCCAGCTCGGTGTCGAACATCTCGCGCGGCTTGAACCCCACCTCCATCAGGCACGGCAGGTCCTGCGACGCGGCGTGCAGCACGATCTCCGCCCCGGCCAGGGCCTGGTCGAGCGCGGACAGGTCGGGGCAGCCGATCGGATCGATCAGCGCGCTGCCCGCGCCCGCCCGACGCAACTGCACGAGGTAGGCGCGGTTGCCGTAGCGGTAACCGGAGGCGCGTTCGGCGTCCACCGCCACAGGGCCGCTGCCGGCGGCGAACCTGTCCACCGCCTCGGCCAGCCCGCGCGCGTCGGCGATGACCGCGGGTATGCCGTCGCGCGGTTCCAGCAGCGGCTCCACGGTGCGTTCTTCTGTCATGAGCTCACCGGCCTCATGACGCATGTGCTGTCTTGACTGGGGCCCTCACTTCGTACGGTCACTCTCCGGATCATCACGGCGCCGGGGCAGGGCGGCCACGTCGGGCGGGAGCGGCGGAATCCCCGCAGCCAGGCACATGAGGTCGCACCAGGCGGCGACATGGCCGGACAGATCCTCCTGCGCGGGTGACCACGAGGCCCGCAGCTCGAGCTCGGTCGTGACCGGATCGTCGGCCTTGTTGCCGAAACCCTCGGACACGGCTCTTGTCACGGTACCGCCAGCGGCGGAGTAGTCGGCTTGATGTGTCTCCAGAGCCTCGGTCAGCCAGCTCCAGGCGACGGGCCCGAGCAGCGGGTCGGAGGTGATCTCCGGCTCCATGTCGGCCCTGACGTAGGCCACCAGCCGGAAGGGGCCCTCCCACCCGCGCTGGCCGTCGGGGTCGTAGAGCAGGATCAGCCGGCCCACCGCCAGCTCGTCGTCGTCGCGGTAGACCGACGCGCCGATGGCGGCCGAGTAGGGGGCCAGGCGCTGGGGCGCGGGCAGGTCCTCAAGCTCGATCTCGGGCCTGACCTCGGACAGCCGCAGGCTCTCCGCGGCCCGCGCGAACGCGGCGGGCGGCGGAGGCTGGTCACCGACTGTCATAGCCGAAGCGTAGGTCGAAGACGGGCGGAAGGGGACCACGGGGGTGCTCATCCTTCGTGATCAAGCCGATGCCGTAACAAGCTGGCGAACCGGGCGGATGGACTCGGCGGTTCCCAGCATGATCGCGTAGCCGCAGTCGACGCAGGCCCACTCGGGGCACTGGCCCGGCTCGTGCGCGTCGGGGCACGGCGGCTGCTCGAACGGCCGCTCACCGGCGCAGGATGGGCAGCGCTCATCGCGGCGCTCTGGGGAACTCCACAACGCGGTCATCGCACGAGTCATCGAACCGGGGCCTTTCTTCGGGTCGTGGCTCCGACGTTGGCACGACCCGCTGACAATTCCCCGCAACGCGCTCGGCGTGTCCCGAAAGTGGTCGCTGAATCGGTGCCGCGCGGTGGCTTGGCCAACATTTGGCCCAGTCGAGACCGGCTCTCTGGCCGGACATGGGGTGTGTTCGACCCGTGTGCGGTGCCGATGCCGAGCAGACCGGTAAACCTTCATCTGGCTATCTGATCATGATTTGGGGTGTCCAATGCATCTTTTTCCGACACCGCGGGCCCTCGGCCGCAGCCACTACCCTGGTGAGGTGAACCTCGCCGACTCAGCGTTCCTGCGTGCCTGCCGCCGCCAGCCCGTCCCGCACACTCCCGTCTGGTACATGCGCCAGGCCGGGCGGTCACTGCCGGAATACCTGAAGGTCCGCGAGGGCGTGCCCATGCTGACGGCGTGCGCGACGCCCGACCTGATCGTCGAGATCACCATGCAGCCGGTCCGCCGCTACGGCGTGGACGCGGCCATCTTCTTCAGCGACATCGTGGTGCCGCTCAAGGCCATCGGCGTCGACCTCGACATCAAGCCGGGCGTCGGGCCCGTCGTGGCCGACCCGATCCGCGACGCCAAGGGGCTCGACGTGCTGCGTCCGCTGGAGCCGGGCGACGTGCACTACGTCACCGAGGCCATCCGGGCGCTGACCGGGGAGCTCGGCGGCACGCCGCTGATCGGGTTCGCCGGCGCGCCGTTCACGCTGGGCTCCTATCTCATCGAGGGCGGGCCGTCCAAGAACCACGACCGCACCAAGGCCATGATGTACGGGGAGCCGGAGTCGTGGCACGCGCTCATGGAGCGGCTGACCGACATCGTGCTGACCCATCTGCGCGTCCAGATCGACGCGGGGGCTTCGGCGGTGCAGCTGTTCGACTCGTGGGTGGGGGCCGTGGCGCCGCAGGACTACCGCGAGTTCATCCTGCCGCACACGCGGCGCATCTTCGAGGCCGTGGCCGATGTGCCGCGCATCCACTTCGGGGTGGGGACCGGGGAACTGCTCGGGGTGCTCGGTGAGGCGGGGGCCGACGTGGTGGGGGTGGACTGGCGGGTGCCGCTCGATGAGGCGGCCCGCCGGGTGGGGCCCGGGAAGGCGCTGCAGGGGAACCTGGACCCGGCGATCCTGCTCGCCCCGTGGGAGGTCGTGGAGCGCAAGGCCCGTGAAGTGCTGAGCAAGGGCTCGGCGGCTGAGGGTCATGTGTTCAACCTGGGGCACGGTGTGCTGCCCTCGACCGACCCGGACCAGCTCAAGCGCCTCACAGACCTGGTTCACGCCTTTTAAGGGCTTTTCGGGATCAAAGGCTTTTGGGAACCCCCACGGGCGGGTCGCCGTCATGCGTGTCGGAGACCCGCTGCGCTCGCCGTAGTGCACGCATCCCCCGCCGCCGTGCGCGCCTGTCAGGTGATCTTGGGCGGGACTGCCGGGCCGGTGGGGCGATTGCGGCGGACCAGCCAGACCAGCAGGGCGATCAGCGGCAGGGAGGCGGCCAGCCAGGGCAGGAGTGCGCCGATCACGGTCAGCGCCACCTTCGTGAAGGAGACCAGGGCCTCCCAGCCTGATTCCAGGCCGCCGAAGAAGCCGGCGGGCTCCTCGGCCGGATCCGTCACCGTGGCCACGGGGCCCACCAGGCGCAGCGTCAGCGTGGCCATGGAGGTCTGGTTGGCCAGCTCCTTCTGCTGGGCCTGCAACGACTCCAGGTCCGACTCCCTTGAGGAGATCTCCCGCTCGACCTCCAGCACCTGGCCGATCGTCTTCGCCTGCTTCAGCAGCTCACGCAGCGACTCCAGGGACTCCTGCGCCGACTTCAGCCGGCTGTTCACATCCGCCACCTGGAGCGTGACGTCCTGGGTGTTCTGGTTCATGGACAACTGCCGGCCCATGTCCTTGCCCAGCCGTCCCAGCACCTCGCCGTACCTGGGCGGCGGGATCTTGAACTCCAGCAGGGCCGAGTCCTCGGTCTCGCTGGCGGAGTTGGTCTCCTCCTTGGACAGGTGGCCGCCCGCCTCGGTGACGATCTGCTTGGCCTGCTGGACGGCCGTGCTCACCTGCTTGGCCCGCACGGTCATGCTTCCGGTGTAGATGACCTGCCGCGGCGCCTGGGTGACCTTGACGCCGGAGACACCACTGCCGCTCGTCGGTTCGGCGGCGGGGGCCTGGTCAGCCGCGCCGGCGTCGCGGTCGGCGGTCTCGGGCGCGGGCCGGGCGTAGCCCTGCCCGGCGGACTCGACGCCGGATGCCGGGGCGACCGAACTGCCGCCCGCGCCACAACCTGTCAGGAGCAGGGCCGCGATGGCGGCCGATAGCGCGACGCCGTACCGGATTCTCGTCATGCCCTTAAGACGGCTCGCGGCACACGCCGGTTTGACAGGGGGGAATTACGGTACGGTCACACGCCGCTCCGCCCGGCACCTGAGCGGATGACCGGGCCGTAGAGACGGTAGCGTCGGGAGACGTGGAAGGGAATCGGGCGCACGTGGTCGTCGTCGGCGCGGGGATCTCCGGACTCGCCGCCGCGTGGTACCTCCGCCAGGGCGCGGGCGAGCAGATCAAGGTGACGGTCCTGGAGGGCTCGCCGCGCATCGGCGGCAAGTTGTACGCCTCCGAGGTCGCCGGGGTGAGCGTGGACGCGGGCGCGGAGGCCATGCTGGCCAGGCGGCCCGAGGGCAAGGACCTGGCCAAGGCGGTCGGCCTCGCCGACGACCTGGTCTTCCCCGGCACCACCCGCTCGGCCGTCTACAGCAGGGGATCGTTGCACCACCTGCCGAAGGGCCAGGTCATGGGCGTGCCCGCCGACCTGACCGAGCTGGCCAAGTCCGGCATCGTCTCGCCCGGCGGCCTGCTGCGGGTGCCGCTCGACCAGGTCCTGCCGCCGACCCTGGTCCGCACCGACGTGTCCGTGGCCGCCTACATCCGCGCCAGAATGGGCGGCGAGATCGTGGACCGGCTGGTCGAGCCGCTGCTCGGCGGCGTCTACGCGGGCCGGGCCGACATGCTCTCGCTGGAGGCCACGATGCCGCGGGTGGCGGCCGTGGCACGCTCCGAACGTTCGCTGCTGAGCGCGGCCAGGCACCTGGTGGCGGAGACACCGAAGGAGGCGGGCCCGGTCTTCACGACCCTGCGCAACGGCGTCGGCGGCCTGCCGGAGGCGGTCGCGAAGGCGTCGGAGTCCGACATCAGGACCGGCGTCACCGTGCGCGAACTGCACCGCACGGAGACCGGCTGGCGGCTGGTCACAGGACCGGTGCCGCGCCCCGAGGTCATCGAGGCGGACGCGGTGATCGTGGCCGTCCCGGGGGCCCCCGCGAGCAGGCTGCTCAAGGCCGAGGCGCCCAAGGCCGCCGACGAACTGGCCAAGATCCAGTACGCGAGCATGGCCGTCGTCACGCTGGCCTACCCGCTGGACGCCTTCCCCGAGCCGCCGGCCACCAGCGGCTACCTGGTGCCGCCCGTCGAGCGGCGGCCGGTCAAGGCCGTCACGTTCAGCTCGGTGAAGTGGCCGCACCTGAGCAGGGACCTGGTGATCCTGCGCTGTTCGATCGGCCGGGTAGGCGAGGAGCACCTGCTCCAGCGCGACGACGCCGAGCTGGTGTCGCTGGCCATGGCCGAGATGGGCGAGGTCATGGGCACGCGCGGCCTGCCGGTCGACACGAGGGTGACGCGGTGGGGCGGCGGGCTGCCGCAGTACAACGTGGGCCACCTCGACCGGGTGGCCAGGGTGCGCGCCGCCGTGGCCGTGCAGCCGGGGCTGGCGGTGTGCGGGGCGGCCTACGACGGCATCGGGATCCCCGCGTGTATCAGCACCGCCCGCACCGCCGCCGCCCGGATTCTGGACCACCTGGCCCTGCGAGGAGAATAGGCACCATGACAGAGGGCGCTGCGCGGCTCAAGGCCCGCGATCTCAACCAGGTGATCCGTTACACGATGTGGTCGGTCTTCCAGGTGACCGAGCCGGTTCCGAGCGACCGCGACGAGCTCGCGGCGGAGGTTCGGGAGCTGCTCGACCAGGCCGCCGGCAAGGACGTCGTGACCCGGGGCGTCTATGACGTCGCCGGGCTGCGGGCCGACGCCGACTTCATGTTCTGGTGGCACGCGCCCACGTCGGAGGACCTGCAGGACGTCTACTCCAGGTTCCGGCGCACCCGGCTGGGCCGGCACACCAAGCCGGTGTGGTCGGCGATGGCGCTGCACCGGCCCGCCGAGTTCAACAAGTCGCACATCCCGGCCTTCCTCGCCGAGGAGGAGCCGCGGGCGTACGTGAGCGTCTACCCGTTCGTGCGCTCCCTGGAGTGGTACCTGCTGGAGGACTCCGAGCGCCGGGCCATGCTGGCCGAGCACGGCAAGATGGCGCGCGACTACCCCGACGTGCGGGCCAACACGGTGTCGTGCTTCTCGCTGAACGACTATGAGTGGATGCTCGCGTTCGAGGCCGACGAGCTGCACCGGATCGTGGACCTCATGCGTACGCTGCGGGGCGCGCAGGCCCGCCGCCACACCCGCATCGAGATCCCGTTCTACACCGGCGCCCGCAAGCCGCTGCCCGAGCTCGTCGCCGCCCTGCCCTAGCGCGTCAGTACGGCACGCAGCCGCCACGAGCCGAGCCCGAACAGGACGACGGCGTAGATCGCGAGCACGCCGAGCTGCGGCAGGACGGTGACGACCGTCCCGTCCTCGCGCAGCAGCTCGGCGAAGCCGTCCAGGGCCCAGGCGTGCGGGGTGAGGTGCGCGATCTGCCGCATCGTGCCGGAGAACAGGTCCAGCGGCACCATGGCGCCGCCGATCGCGGCCAGGCCCAGCCCGGTCAGCAGGCCGAGGGCGGCCGCCTGCTGCTCCGTACGGAACGACGCGCCGAACACCATCGCGGCCCCGGCGCCGACCAGCGAGAACACCAGCAGCAACGCGGCGGCGCCGAGCGGGTCGCCCCACCGCACGCCGAACAGCAGCGCCGAGCCGAACATGATGATCAGGCCCTGCGCCAGCGCCACCGCCACCCGGCCGGCCGCCTCGCCGAGCAGGATCCGGCCGGTGGAGATCGGCGTGGCATACATGCGGCGCGACACCCCGAGCTGCCTGGTCTCGATCAGCGCCACCGCGCCGGTCAGCGAGGTCAGGAAGGTGAACAGCAGGAGCTGCGAGGTCGCGGCGATGTCGAAGCCGGACACGCTCTCCGGGATGACCCTGCTGCCGATCGTTTCGGCCGACACGGTGATGCCCGGCACGCGGGTGCCCTCGGCCCTGGCGACGAGTTGCTCGAAGGAGCCGTCGCGCACGTAGGCGGCGGCCCTGGCGGGCATCGTGACCTGGCCTACCACTGAGCTCACGGCGGCGCCCATTTGCAGCGCGGACGGCTCGTTCCTGCTCACGAAGGGCAGCACGATCCGCGTGTAGCGGGACAGGGCGCGGTCGTAGTCCGGCGGGATGATCAGCGCCGCGGCCAGGCGTCCGCTTTCGACCAGTTCGCGGGCCTCGGCGTCGTCGCCGACCCGTACCAACGTCTGGCCGGATCTCTCCAGGGCCGTCACCAGCCTGGCGGCCTGCGGGCCCGCGCCGCCGACGACGCCGAGGCGCGGCGCGAAGCCCGCGCCGTAGGACAGGCCGAGCACCATGATCAGGATGATCGGGAAGATGATGACGAAGAAGATGTTGGTGCGGTCCCTGAAGAGCCTGACCAGGTTGACCCAGGCGATGGCGGTCATGTCCTGAGCATCCTTCCCAGCCTGGTCAGCGCGATCCCGGTGGTCACCGTGGCGAACCCCAGCAGCGCCAGCGTGGGCCCGGTGGCCAGCATCGGCGCGTTCTCGCCGTGCAGGTCGGCCAGCCCCTCCAGGAACCAGCGGTGCGGGGTGAGCAGGCTCAGGACCTCCAGCGCCCCGCTCATCTGCTGGATCGGGATGAAGACGCCGCCCAGCACGCCCAGCAGCACCGCCACCACCCCATGGACGTTGCCCGCCTGCTCGGCCGTGGTCGCCACGGTCGCGACCATGGCCATCACGCCGGTGGCCGCCAGCACGCCGGCCACCACCAGCAGCCCCACCCCGACCGGGTGCCCCCACCGCGCGTCCAGCAGCAGCCAGGCGGCCACGACCAGCACGGTCATGCTGACGACGCCGACCACGATGCCGCCGAGCAGCTTGCCGAAGGCGATCGTGACGCGGGGGATCGGCGCGGCCAGCAGGCGGGCGAGCGTGCCGTCGCGGCGTTCGTCCAGGATCGAGCTGAACCCGAAGCGCACCGTGAAGAACAGGAAGAACACCGCCATCCCGGCCGACAGGTACTCTCCGATCGAGAGCTGACGCCGATCGGCCGCCAGGTTCTCCAGGGTGACGGGCGCGGCCACGGCGACGGCCTCCTGCGGGGAGCCGCCGCCCTTGACGGCCAGCGCCACCTGCACGTACCGCACCTCGGCCGCGAACGCGTCCGCCACCGAGCGGGCCACGAACGTGCCGATCCGCGCGTTCACGTTGCCGATCACGCGGAGGGTGGCGGGCCGGCCGCTCAGCACGTCCCGGGTGAATCCGGCGGGGATGACGTACGCGGCCGCGGCCTCGCCCCGCTCGACCAGCGTTCGGGCGTCCTGTTCCGTGCCCGCCTTCTTGAGCCTCAGCACCCCGCGGCGCTCCAGCGGCGCCAGCGCCTGCCCGGTGAACGTGGTGGCGATCTGGCCGCGGTCCTGGTCGGCCACTACGAACGTGGGCGCCTGCTGGTCCTCCACGTCGCCGAAGACCAGGCTGAAGATGGCGGCCAGCCCGAACGGCACCAGGATCGCCATCAGCAACAACGACCGGTCCCTGACCCGCTGGCGCAGGTCCTTGGCGGTGATGAGCAACATCGCGCGCATGTCAGTCCCGCAGCGCCTTGCCGGTCAGGTGCAGGAAGACCGATTCGAGGTTCGGCTCGTGCACCTCGACCGCGCGCACGGTCACGCCCGCGTCCGTGGCCGCCGCCAGGATCCGGGGCAGCGCCTTGCGCGCGTCCTGCACCATCACCTCCAGGTGCCCCTCCTGCACGCTGGTCTTGCGCACCTCGGGGAGTGCTTCCAGTTCCGGTACGTCCCGCGTCCCGTCGGTCGTCAGCGAGACCCGGTCCAGCTCGCCCACCAGGCCGACCAGCTCCCTGCGGGTGCCCTCGGCCCTGATGCGGCCCAGGTCGATGATGCCGATGCGGTCGCAGAGCCGTTCGGCCTCCTCCATGTAGTGCGTGGTGTAGAGGACGGCCACGCCCTCGCCGGTCAGCGCGGAGACGCTCTCCAGGATCGCGTTGCGGCTCTGCGGGTCGACACCGGCGGTGGGCTCGTCCAGGATCAGCAGGGGAGGGCCGTGCAGGAGGCCGACGCCTATGTTGAGCCTGCGTTTCATGCCGCCCGAATACGCCTTGACCGGGTCCTTCGCCCGCTCGGCCAGGCCCACGACCTGCAGGACCTCCTCGATTCTCGGGCGGATGCCGGCGCGGGGGAGGCCGTAAAGTCGGGCGAAGAAGCGCAGGTTCTCGCGGGCGCTGAGGTCGGGGTAGAGGGCCAGGTCCTGGGGGACGTAGCCGATCTGCTTCTTGCCCCAGGTGCTGGTGGTGTTGTGCGGGCGGCCGGAGATGAGCACGTCGCCGCCGTCGCGTTCGAGAATGCCGGTGATCATCGAGATCGTGGTGGTCTTGCCTGCGCCGTTGGGGCCGAGGAGGCCGTAGGTCTGGCCCGGTTCGATGGCGAAACTGACGTCGTCAACGGCTGTGAGGTCGCCGAACGTCTTTCGCAAATGCTGACATTTCAGGATCTCGGTCCCGGTCACATGCGAAGTTTGCTGGGCGGCGGGAAAGAAGAGCAAGACCCAAGTTGGCGATCCAACTGAATTGATCTATCCCCTTTGTCACAATCGGGGAAATCTCTTGTTTTCGTGGGCGGCGCGGGGGTGGCACGTTCCACGGTCTGGGCGGGAGAGGGGGAGGTCGGGGTGGGAGGGTCAGGGAGACGAGGCCGCAGCCGGCACGCGGCCGGGCGGCATGGCGCGGGCCGTCGTAGGCACGCGCGACGCCGTGCGGGCAGGGGCAGGTTGGTGGCGGTGGTGCTGGCCGGTGGAGGTGTCGTGTTGCTCGGAGCGTTCGGTGGGTTCGGGGCGCTGGCCGGCTTCATGGACTTCGGCGGGCCGGGGGCGGCGGGGCAGGGTTCCGGGGGTGTGCAGGAACGCGGCTCGTTCGGCCGGGCCGGGCAGGACGGTGGCACTGGCGGGGTCGGGCCGGGTGGCTCAACGGCGATGCGTGGTGGTTCGGGCGGGCCTGGTGGTGCGACGGCGATGCCTGGGGATGCGGGGGCTCCGACCCGTGGCGGGGTGGGCGCGGAGGCCGAGAGCCGGCGGTTGCCGCGGTCCGGGGCGCCGAAGGCCGCCGCCACGCCGGGCGGGACCGGTGGGGCGGAGCCGGGGATGGTGGCCGGTACGACGGCCGCCGAGGATGTGCTGGCGGGCGGCCCTGATCCGAGGGATGGAGAGGACTTCAAGGCAGACGGTCCTTCGCGGCATACGGATCAGCAGGCCGTCCGGTATTTCCGCGCGCATTGGGGCCCGGATGACAAGGCGCTGAAACGCCTCCGGGACGTTCGCACCGTAGGCGGATATTTGCGCATTTATACGGATTTGCCGGAAAGCGCGGACAATTCACTGACCGCGATTACGCTCTGCGAGCGCGGGCTGGACTATCTCCACAGCCGCGGCATCGCCGAACCGGTGGTTTTCGTACAGGCCGAGTTCGGCGGGAACGGCAACCCGGTGCTCGCCAACATCCTCGGCTCCTTCGATCGAAGCTGTAAGGTCACCCATCCGGCCCCGGGCTGACCCGCGCCGGAGCAGGCGGAATCCGGGTCACCTGACCCGGACCCGCGTCTTCGAGCACACTTCACACCGTTGTGTAACGACGCGGCCGATGGTCTCGATCGTCACCCAGCGATGGCGAAGATGGACAAAGCGCACGCGCCACTCGTACCCGTAGATGGCGATCAGTACGCCGTGTCGCTGTGTGATCACCCCTTGGGTTCGAGCCGGAGTGAGATTGAGTTGATGCAGTAGCGGTCGTCCGTCGGCGTCGCGTAGCCCTCGCCGTGGAAGACATGTCCCAGGTGCGAGTCACATCGGGCGCAGCGCACCTCCGTACGCACCATGCCGAGACTGTTGTCCTCGATCAGGCGCACCGCCTCGGACTCCGACGGCTCGAAGAAGCTCGGCCAGCCGCAGTGCGACTCGAACTTCGTGTCCGACCGGAACAACTCGGCCCCGCACGCGCGGCACGAGTAGACCCCCTCGGCCTTGGTGTCGACGTACTCCCCCGAGAACGGGCGCTCGGTCCCGGCTTCCCGGAGGACGTGGAACTCCTCGGGCGAAAGCTGGACTCGCCATTCGGCCTCGCTCTTGACCACCTTTTCCATACGACCAGGGTACGAGATCCGGCAAAAAGAGATCTCCAGAGGGTGAAGCATCCCTTCTAGGGAGAATTTGCGTCTTTGTAAGCAAGGGGGTGTCATCGCCTCCTGCCAAGGGGTGAGATCGTCCGCAGATCCCGCCGAGCGGCACAGCCCACGCCCGTGCTGGCGCCGCTTCGAGGATCGCCACGGTCGTCCGGGTGGCGCGCCAGCGCCCGGTACGGCGGCGAACGGTCTTCAGCGGCCCGTCCCGTCGAGCCCTCGGTCCCGCCACCGAGGTGGCTCCGGGGCGGGCCCACCCCGCTCGGGGGTGTCGGCCGCCGGATGCTTGACAGCGGGGGATAGGTTCAGGGGCATGGCATCGCCGTACATAGAGCTCGAAGTGGGGGAGCGGACCGTCAAGGTCACCAATCCCGACAAGGTCTACTTTCCTGAGATCGGCGCCACCAAGCGGGAACTGGTCGAGTACTACGTGAGCGTCGGCGAGGGCGCGATGCGTGCGCTCAGGGACCGCCCCACGAACATCAAGCGCCACCCCGACGGCGTGCAGACCGAGGCGATCTACCAGAAGCGGATGCCGCCCAAGCACCCCGACTGGCTCGAGTCCGTGACGGTGACCTTCCCCAGCGGCCGGACGGCGCAGTCCCTGCGCGTCACCGAGGTCGCGGCCCTGGCCTACTGTGCCAACCTCGGCACCATCGACTTCCACCCGTGGCAGGTGCGGGCCGGCGACGTCGAGCATCCCGACGAGCTGCGCATCGACCTGGATCCGCAGCCGGGCCTGGAGTTCGACGCCGCGCGCAGGGCCGCGTTCCTGACCAGGGACGTGCTCGCCGACCTGGGCCTGACCGGGTTCGTGAAGACCTCGGGCAACCGGGGCGCGCACATCGCCGTGCGCATCGAGCCGCGCTGGGACTTCATCCAGGTACGCCACGCCGGCATCGCCCTGGCCAGGGCCGTCGAGGCGCGCGACCCCGACCTGGTGACCACGGCCTGGTGGAAGGAGGAGCGCGGTGACCGGGTGTTCATCGACTTCAACCAGAACGCCAGGGACCGTACGGTCGTCAGCGCGTACTCGATCAGGGCCAAGCCGCACGCGCCCGTCTCGACCCCGCTGACCTGGGAGGAACTGACGGACGCCGACCCGCGCGACTTCGACATGCGCACGGTGCCCGCCCGCTTCGCCAAGGTGGGCGACGTGCACGCGGCCATCGACGACCGGGCGTACTCGATCGAGCCCCTCCTGGAGTTGTACGCCGAGGACGGCAGGGGCGACATGCCGTACCCGCCCAACTACCCGAAGATGCCCGGCGAGCCCAAGCGCGTCCAGCCGAGCAAGGCCAGGTCCGACACCTGACGGGCTACCGTACGAGGTGGTGCGGCGCCAGTTCGCGCGTCTCGCCCCGGTCCAGGTAGACGACCCGGTCGGCGAGCCCGGCCTGCTCGATGTGATGGCGGAAGTCGTCCAGCGGCGAGCTGAAAGCGGCGTAGTCGTCGTAGTGGACCGGCACGACCGCGTGCGGGTTGATCAGGTCCACCCAGGAGGCGCCCTGCTCGCCGTCCATGGTCACGAGCATGGAACCGAGCAGCTTGGTCCCGCCCAGGTGCACGATGGCCAGGTCGATGTCGGGGAAGCGGCGCGGGATGGAGTCCAGGCGGCGGTCGAGCAGCGTGTCGCCGCTGATGTGCAGGCGTAGTTCGACCCGTTCGTCGGTGTTGCAGAACTCCACCATCGTGCCGATCACCGGCGGCAGCAGCGCCTCGGCGGGGCCGGGCGCGTGTTTGGCGGGCACGGCGGTGATCTTGACGGTTCCGCCGGGGCCGCGCAGTTCGTGCTGCTGCCAGTTCCGCAGGCCCACGCTCCGCCGGAAGCCCCGGCGGCGCAGCCGGCCGGCCGCCGCCGTGGTCGTGATGACCGGTGTGTCCTTGTCCAGGTTCCTGCGCGTCACCCGGTCCCAGTGGTCGCCGTGCAGGTGGGACAGCAGCACCGCGTCCAGCGGCGGCAGGTCCCCGATCTCCATGGCGGGGTCGGTGAGGCGGGGCGAGGACAGGCCGTAGCCCAGGTACGCCCGTTGCCCCCGGCGCAGGAAGTTGGGATCGGTCAGCAGCGTGAAGCCGTTGTAGCGGATCAGCGTGGTGGCGTTCCCGATGAACTGCAGGCTTCCTTTCACGTGATCACCTCGGATGCTTATGGCTTTTGTCCCCTTTCGTGGGGTATTTCCTGCCACGTTGATCCGCGCCCAAACCCTCCGTATCTGGACGGTTTCACTTCGGTCACATTACTTGACTCGCGGTCCAATAATTCGCAAGGCTCTCTTGTGCATCGGGGGGCGACAACCGAGTCTGGAGCCTTCTCATGGCAAGAGCGCGACGTCTCGCAGCGGCTGGAGCGGTGACCGCCTTCGTGGTGGCGGGCGTGAGCCTGGGCGCGGGCCTTCTCGGCGGCCCGGCCTCGGCCGACTCCGGCCCCCAGATCCCCGGCACGGCCGCCACCTGCCTGCTCCCGCTGCCGATCCTCTGCGACTCCTCTTCCGATGATTCCTGGTCAGGCGGCCAGAAACCGGACGATTCCTGGTCAGGCGGCCACGCACCGGATGATTCCTGGTCAGGTGGCCTCGCGCCTGACGAGTCCTGGTCGAAAGCCCCCGTTCCCGACGATTCCTGGTCGAGTGCGCCCAGTGACAACGAGTCCTGGTCGAGCGCGCCCGTACCGCAGGATTCCTGGCCGCAGAAGGACGTACCTCCGTGGCGGCCGGCCGGGGAGGATGAGCACCGGGTGCCTGAGGGGCATCCGGAGACGGGCGGCGGCGGGCTCGCGCAGGAGCCGGTGTGGCCGTTCGCGGTGGGCGGCGCGGCGCTGCTGACCGGCGCGGGTCTGGCCGGGTTCGCGGTACGCCGCCGCAACGATGTGGTCTAACCGCGGACCAGGACAGACGCCCGGCGACGGGTCGGCGGCGGCGAGCGGACGTGTGCAGGGGAACACGTCTGCGGCGGCGAGCGGGCAGGCGCAGGGGAACATGTCTGCGGCGGCGAGGGGACGTGTGCAGGGGAACACGGCTGCGGCGGCGAGCGGACGTGTGCAGGGGAACACGGCTGCGGCGGCGAGCGGACGTGTGCCGGGTCACCGGCTGGTTCTGGGCGGGGCGGCGGTCGTGTCGCTGGGCGGGGTGTTGCTGATCGGGCTCGGGATCGGCGGTGTGCTCGGCGGTGGAGAGCCGGAGCCCGTACCGGCGGCCCGGCAGGCCGCTCCCACGGTGCCGCTCAAGGACCTGCCGCTGTCCGGAACCGGCAAAAGGGCCAAGCCCATGAAGGCCGCCCGCCCCACCGCCGTCTACATCCCCTCCATCGGCGTGGCCGCGCCGCTGATGGAGCTGGGGCTGGACGCGAAGGGCGCGATCCAGAACCCGCCGTTCGACCCGCCGAACCAGGCCGGCTGGTACCGCTACGGCCCCGTACCCGGGCAGCGCGGCGCCGCCGTGATCACCGGCCACCTGGACACCAGGACCGGCCCGGCCGTGTTCGCCAGGCTCAAGGACGTCAGGCGCGGCGCCCAGGTCCAGGTGCTGCGCGCCGACCGGTCGGTGGCCGTCTTCGTCGTGGACCGGGTCGAGCACATCTCGAAACGGGCCTTCCCCGCCAAAAAGGTCTACGCCAAGCTCAGCTACCCGGGGTTGCGGCTGGTGACCTGCGGTGGCGCGTTCGATCGGCGGGCGCACAGCTACGAGGACAACACGATCGTGTACGCCCATCTCGCGGCCCCGTACCGGCTCGCCGGATCATGAGGGCGAAAACCATTGGCGGGCGGTCATCCCGTCCGGTTACGCTCGGTTCTGTCCGTTGGCTCAAGCATCCGGGCTGTCATGCCCGTCGAAGGAGGGGGATTTATGCCTGGCACCACGCCCAGCGCGTCTCGCTGCTGTGCGACAGGCGGATCCTGCCCTTGAGACACGTCTAGAACCACCGGCATGCCCGCGAGGCACGCTAGGGCTCCCTTGCTGTCCTGAATGACCATTCCGGCAAGGAGTACCCAGGTTGTCCACCAACGGCAAACCCAGCTCCATCGCGAGCATGGAAACATTCCAGTGCGTACGCTGCGGCCTGACCGTGGCCGCGCACGCGCCCGACGGCGCACGCCGCAACCACTGCCCGAGCTGCCTGCACTCGCTGCACGTACGCGACGAGTGCAGTTCACGGATGATCCCCATCTCGATCGCCGTACTGCGCACGGGGGAGTGGATGCTCATTCACCGCTGCACCCGCTGCGGCGAGCTGACGTCGAACCCCATCTGCGGGGACGACAACCAGCTCATCCTCATGCGCATGGCCGTACGGCCGCTGGCGCAACCGCCGTTCCCGCTAGAGGCGTTCGGGGATCTCTGACATGCCCAGGAGAAAACCGGGCCGGGAACGGCCGCAACAACGCAAGAAGACACATCACACGGAGTCCGGCGACGCGTTCCGCTGCGTCGGTTGCCGGATGGACGTGCCGATGATCGCGCCGGGCACCGCGCATCGCAACCACTGCCCGCACTGCCTGACGAGCCTGCACGTCGACCACCGGATCCCGGGGGATCGGCGGGCGGGCTGCCGGGGCCGGATGGCGGCGCTGAGCGTCACCGTCCGGCGGGACGGGGAGTGGCTGATCATCCACGACTGCCAGTCGTGCGGCGGGCTCAGTGCCAACCGCATCGCGGGCGACGACAACGCGCTGGCGCTGCTGCGCATCGCCATCCGCCCGCTGTCGGACACCCGCCTGCCGGTCAGCGCCCTGCTGGCCCTGTGATCGCCGGCTTCGCCCGGGGCCGTCCCACACGGTCCCGGGTCGAGGCCGGCGATTCTGTCGGACACGAAAGCTAGGCTCCTCGCCATGGCGAAGGAGTTCGAGCTTGCTCTCGGTGGCGGCCGGAGGCTACGCGTGTACGACACGGCTCCCGGTGACACCGGTCGCCTCCCGGTCCTGTGGCATCACGGCACGCCCAACATCGGCTCGCCCCCCGAGCCCCTCTTCGACACCGCCGACCGTCTCGGCCTGCGCTGGGTGTCCTACGACCGCCCCGGCTACGGCGGCTCCACCGCCGCCCCCGGCCGCAACCTGGCCTTGTCGGCGGCCTGGGCCAGGCACGTCGCCGACGCGCTCGGCCTGGAGAGGTTCGCCGTCATGGGCCATTCGGGCGGCGGCTCCCACGCCCTGGCCTCCGCCGCCCTCCTGGGCACCCGCGTCCTGGCCGCGATAAGCATCGCCGGCCTGGCCCCCCGCGACCCATCCGCCCCGACCGGGCCCCCGACACCGTCAGCAGCCACCGACCGGCCCCAGACTCCATCACCGTCAGCTACCGCCGACCGGCTCCAGGCTCCGTTAGCGTCAGCAGCCACCGATCGGACCGAGGCTTCGGCACGGTCAGCCACCGGCGACCGGCTCCAGGCTCCTGCACCGTCAGCTACCGCCGACCGGCTCCAGACTTCGGCATCGTCAGCAGCCACAGCCGGCCGGAGCGGGGCTCCGGCGCAGCGCGACACCGACCGCCTGACGGGCCGTTCGGGGGTGGCCGGTGGCGGCGGGTTCGACTGGTTTGCGGGCATGACGCCCACGGGCGAGGCCGCCCTGCGTGCCGCCTGCGAAGGGCGCGCGGCGAGGGAGCGTCACGAGGCCACAGCCGAATACGACCCGGAGATGTTCACCCCGGAAGACCATGCGGCGCTGCGGGGTGAGTGGTCCTGGTTCGACAGCGTGGTCGGCCCCGCGGTGTCGGGAGGCCCTGGCGGGGCGATCGACGACGACGTCGCCTACGCCACCCCGTGGGGTTGCGACCCAGCCGTGGTCACCGCCCCGATCCTGCTCGTGCACGGCGACAGGGACCGGGTCGTACCGCATGCGCACGGCAGATGGCTGGCCGACCGCTGCCCCACGGCTGAGCTGCGCCTGCTGCCCGGCGAGGGCCACATCTCCGTCCTCGGAGCCGGGGGACCCTCGGCCCTGGAGTGGCTGGCCGAGGCAGCCGGACGCCCCTAGCCCGGGACGGGATCGTTGGGTCGCGGGACCGCAGGACCGCGGAGTCGCGGGGTCCTCCGGAGCCGCAGGGCCGCGGAACCCCGGGTTCCAGGGGTGCGGAGTTGCAGGGCCGTGGGGTCGCGGGCCTCCCGCGTTGCAGGGCCGTGGGGTCCCCTGGGGTCCCCAGGGCCGCCGGGGCCCTGGGGTCGCAGGGCCGCGAGACCCCGGGTCGCGAGACCCCGGGGTCAGGGGCGCGGGGTTGGGGGTTGCGGGGGCGGTTGGCCGTTGGTTCTGGGATGGGTTGTGGAGTCAGTCGCCGTAGTCCAGGTGTAGGGCGCGGGTGAAGTCGGCGATGGCCTCCTCGTGCCGTTCCAGCTCCTGAAGAATCTCACCACGCACCCGGAACGCCCAGACATACTCGGGATCCAGCTCAATGGCCGCATCCAGATCCTTCAGCGCCGCCTCGTTGTCACCCAGTTCGCTCAGTACCGCACCCCGGCTGCCCAGCGCGCGGTCATTGCCGGGATCCAGCTCCAGCGCCCGGCTCAGGTCGGCGAGCGCCTCCTCGTAACGGTCGGACATGCGCAGCGCCTCACCCCTCCTGCTCAGCGCCCGTACGTGGTCCGGCTCAGCCTCCAGGGCCTTGGCGTAGTCGTCGATCGCCTCCGTGTACAGGTTCATGCGCTGGTACAGGTCCCCACGGGCCACCCACGAGTACGCCAGCTCCTCGTCCAGCGCGATGATCTTGGAGTGCTCGGCCAGCGCCTCGTCCAGCCGGTCGAGGTCCACCAGCGCGTCCGCCTTGGCCTCCAGGATCCACAACGAGTCGGGAGCCAGGGTGAGCGCGTGCTCGAAGTCGTCCATGGCCTCTTCCAGCCGGTCCATGGCGGCGTAGGTCTGGCCGCGCGAGCCCAGTGCGTACGCGCTGTCCGGCTCCAGCCGCAACGCCTCGCCGAAATCCTCCAGCGCCACCTCGTACCGCTCGATCATCCGGTGGCTCTCCCCGCGCAACCGCCAGGCACGGGCGTTGTCCGGCGCCAGCGTGATCGACTCCGTCAGGTCCGCGATCGCGGCGTCGTGCCGCGCAAGGGCGATGTACGACTCGGCCCGGCTGCGCAGCACCGAGGCCCGGGACTGCGCGGCCGGTTCGGACAGCCCGGAATGATCCTTGATCACCTCGTCCATGAGGGGTAAATCTATCTACAAGATCTGGATAACGGCTGCCTTTTCGCGGGTGTATTCCAGGACCGAATCGTGGCCGTACCCGCTGTCCCCGACCCCGCCGAACGGCAGCCCGGGCGGCATCTGGCGGAAGGTGTTCACCCAGACCGTGCCGCTGCGCAGATCGCGCAGCAGACGGTGCGCGCGGCCCAGGTCACGCGTCCACACGCCGGCCGCCAGCCCGTAGCGCGAGTCGTTCGCGATCTCCACCGCCTCCTGCTCGGTCGAGAACGGGATGGCCACCGCCACCGGCCCGAAGATCTCCTCCTGGCACACCCGCAGCGAGTTGTCCTCGCTGGTGTAGAGCGTGGGCGCCACCCAGTAGCCGCCGGGCAGCGCGGGCACCACGTCCGCCCCGCTGCCGCCGCCGAAGACCAGCTTCGCGCCCTCCTTCTCGGCCAGGTCCAGGTAGGAGGTGACGTGCTCGTACTGGCCCTCGGACACGATCGGCCCCATCGTGGTCGCCAGGTCCAGTGGATCGCCCAGGACCAGGCCCGCGCAGGCGCGCTCGATGCGCGCGAGCATCTCCGCCCAGATCGAGCGGTGGATGAGGATGCGCGAGCCCGCCACGCACACCTGCCCGGCGTTGCCCGTGTAGACGGAGTTCACCGTGACGCCCTGGGTGGAGGCGTCCAGGTCGGCGTCGGGGAAGACGATGTTGGGCGACTTGCCGCCCAGCTCGAACGTCATCGGCTTGAGCGCGTCGGCCGAGGCCCGCGTGATGGCCTGGCCGGTGGCGGTGGAGCCGGTGAGGCTGATCTTGCCGACGCCGCGGTGCCGTACGAGGGCGTCGCCGACCTCCTCGCCCAGGCCGCTGACGATGTTCAGCACGCCGGGCGGAAACACCTCGGCCAGCAGTTCGCCCAGCCGCAGCACGGACGCGCTGGCCTGCTCGGCCGGTTTGACGATCACCGTGTTGCCGGCGGCCAGCGCGTACGCGGCCTTGGCGGAGAAGGTCGAGATGGGGGAGTTCCACGGGATGATGCAGACCGCCACCCCGTACGGCTCCCGCCGCGTCAGCCCCATCGTGTCGGGCCCCAGGATCACTGTGTCACCCTTGACCGCGTCGAGGCACTGTCCGGCGGCGAGCTGCCAGAGATAGGCCATTCCGGGCAGGTCCCGCTTCAGCGTGTCGCGCAGGATCCGGCCGTTGTCGCGGGTCTCCAGCCTGGCCAGCTCCTCGGCGTGCCGGCCGAACAACTCCGACACCTTGCGCAGGAAGTGCGCCCTGGCCATGGCCGGCAGCGCCGCCCAGGCGGGAAAGGCGCGCCCGGCCGCCTCGACGGCCGCCTCGGCCTCGGCCGCGCCGCTCGCCGGGATCTGCGCCCATACCTCGCCGGTGGCCGGATTGACCGTGTTCATCGTGCGCGCGGCGGAGACCAGCTCGCCGCCGATGAGGTTGCGGTACTCAGGCATGTTCCCAAGCATATGCTTGCTCAAATAGCCCGGCCAGCCTCCTTCCCCAAGATCACGCAAAGCGCACGGACGCACACGCTTAGCCGGGACCGATCGGGGCACTAACGCGAAAAAGGGTGATGGGGAATGGCGATGGCGCGCAGATTGCTCGGCCGGCTGGCGTACGGCTCCCGTTATGACCGCGTCCCCTGGGGGCAGCGCGTCTACGTCCGTCCGGGGGAGCGCCTCATGCGCGAGGCGCAGTGGCGCTACCTGATCAGCCGGGCGCCGGTCCTGCCTCTCGCCGCCTACCAGCAGGCACGCCCGCTGGGCGAGATCGAGGAGTTCCTGAGCTGCATGATGTGCGGGGAGTCCCGCCAGCAGCCCCTGTACGAGCCCACCGGCGGCAACGGCTGGCGCTACCACGTCGTACGCTGCCCCTCCTGCGGCTTCCTCTACCGCAACCCGAACGTGCGCCCGGAACGCCTCGGCGACCTGTACTCCACCGGCTACAGCAACTTCCTGACCGGCAAGTACGCCGCCAACCGGCAACGCCGCTACGACCTGACCATGCGGGCCTTCTCGCCGGTGTTCGACGAGGGCAAGGAGCGCCGGCTGCTCGACTTCGGCTCCGGCGTCGGGCTGTTCCTGGAGCTGGCCGAGCAGCGCGGCTTCGACGCCTACGGGGTGGACCTGTCGCCGGAGTCGGTGGAGCAGGCCAACGAGCGGCTCAGCAGGGCCCGTACCTACTTCGGCGCGCCCCAGGACGTGCCGGAGATCGCCGCGGGCGGCTTCGACGTGATCACGCTCTGGTCGGTGCTCGCGCACCTGCCCAGGCCGCTGGAGGACTTCGAGCGCTTCCGCGGCCTGCTGGCGCCCGGCGGGGTGCTGCTCATCCTGACCGTGAACGCCCGCTCGTTGTTGCTGAAGGCGTACGGCGCGGGGTGGTCCGGCTTCACCAAGAACCACCTGATGTTCTACTCCTCCCGGACCGTGCGCACGCTGCTGGCCCGTACCGGCTTCGCGGGGGTCGCCTTCGCCCCGCACTACGGGGACACGATCGAGGCCGGCACCACCAACCTGCCCGCCGGCCTGGCCGCGCGGTTGCGCCGCAACGTGGACCGCAGCGACGGCGGCAACATGATGCGGGTGCTGGCCTTCGCCGACGAGGAGGCGATCGGCCGGTACGGCGGCGGACCGCTGAGGGTCCACCGCCTGCGCGCCTAGAGCTCGGGCACGCCGAGGTCGGAGGTCTCGGACGGCTTGCCCAGGTCGGGGTCGAGTTGCTCGATCAGGTGCCGTACGAGCGCGGCCCGCCGCACCCGCTCCCGGCCCAGCTCCTTCGGCACCACCCCGAGGTGGGAGCCGGAGGGGTAGATGTTGGGCGCGTTGCGCAGCCCCATCTTCAGGTAGACCGGCGCGGCGGCCCGGACGATCTCGACCGCCTCGTAGAAGCGTACGAACCCGCCCTGATCATCCGGCACCTCCAGATAGAGGTCGATCGGCAGGGAGGTCGCGGCCCTGATCTCGGCGAGCTGCGGCACGGTGAGATCCGTGCCGACGTTCACGGTCGTGGCCCCGAGCCGCTCGTAGACCGCCGCGGTGGGGCCGTTGGTGAGCGGCATCAGCACCGACGTCTTGAGCACCAGGTTCGCCGGCAGCGTACCGTCCGCCTTCAGCTCGCGCAGCGCCTCCAGCGTGCCCAGGTCGCCCACGAGCAGGCTGCGGATGCCCAGCGAACAGGCCCGCAGCGCGTCCGCCAGGCAGGCGGCCACCATCGCGTTGCCGCGCGCCGCCGCGCCCACGGCCTGCGTGAGCTTGGCCTGGCCGCCGGTGTCCCAGGCGGCCCGCGGCCCGAGGAACAGGTTGACCTCGATGCCGCGCTCGGCCCCGATCCGCGCCATGCGGGTGATCTCGTCGTCGCTCAGCATCATCACGCCGCTGCCCTGCGAGGTCCGCGTGACCGGCACGCCGAGCCGGTCGGCCTCCGCGACCACGGCCTCCAGCACCGTGGGCCCCTCGACGCTGGGGATCTCGAACCGGTACGGCGCCCCGTCGGCGAACCGGGACGCGGTCGTCACGGGCGCCCGCACAACCGGGTGCCCGAGCCGGGCCATCAGGGCGTCGAGGTCGGCAAGGCTGGTCATCAGGGGGTCTCCTCGTCATAGATCACTTCGGCGCGCCCGAGCGTGGTGCGCCGGCCCGTGAAGTCCTCGCCCCACAGCTCCAGCTCCGCCCGGTTCCCGTCCGTGGACACCACCTGACCGTGGCACGTGTGCGGCCGGTCGCGGAAGTCCATGCCGCGGTAGCTGACCTCCAGCGCGGCCAGCCGGCCCCGCCCGTCCAGCCACTCGGTGACGAGCCGGCCCAGGTAGGCGGCCTTGAGCAGGCCGTGCACGGCCAGTTCAGGATGACCCAGCGAGCGGGCGAAGTCGAGATCGTAGTGCATGTCGTAGAAGTCGCCCGAGGCGCCGGCGTACTCGACCAGCCGCCGCAGGGTCGTGGTCTCGGTGAGCGTCGCGGTCTCGGGGAGGGGAGGAATCATGTTATTTCCTGATCCGGGTGCCGATGTGCTTGACCACCAGCTCGCCATCCGGCCGGCGGAACTCCGTCTCGAACGTCAGCAACGCCATCGTCCCCGACTTCCCGCTCTTCTCCACGACCCCGGTGAAGCGGGACCGCGACAGGAGCACGTCGCCCACGCGCAGCGGCGCGTGGTACTCGAACCGGTCACCGCCGTTCAGCCAGCCGGACCCGTACGATCCGGCGGCCGGCAACGAAGGCGGCTCGTCGAGGAAGCACGCCGTGAACGTGGGCGGCACCTCGTCCGAGGTGTCCCCGATCGCGTGCCGGTAGAAGTCCAGATGGCGCCGCTCGACGACGTCCTCGCGCGCGGGACCCGTCCAGCCGACCGCCTCCTGCAGCACCTCGATCATCAGTCTCCTTCTCTGACCCGTTTCAGCCAGGCCAGCGACTCGGGGGAGTGGCCGCCGACCCTGTCCTCGATGCCGTCGAGGAACGTCATGTCCCCGTGCCCCGCCAGCTCCGCGTGCACGGCCTCCGGCGAGCCGGACTCGATCACCTCCAGCAGGCGGCGGTGCCGGTTCCAGTCGTCCACCAGGGACTCGTCGGAGGACCTGGCCTGCCGGTTCATGCCCATGCAGAGCAACATCTGGAGCTGGATCGAGCGGTAGGCCTCCTCCAGTCGCCGGTGCCCGGACAGCCCGATCACCGAGCTGTGGAACTCGACGGCCTGCTCCAGCACGCCCAGCCAGTCGCCGGAGCGCGCGCAGGCGCCGTGCCGGTCGAGCGCGGCGTGGCAGCGCTGGAGGCGGGACTGCTCGCGTACCGGTACGCCCAGGTCCACGGCCATCCGCTCCAGCTCCCGCCGCAGCGTCACGATCTCGTAGATGTCGTGCAGCGTGAGCTGCGTGACGAACGCGCCGCGGCGCGGCAGCTGGGTGATCAGCCCCTGCTGCTCCAGCACCCGCATCGCCTCGCGCAGCGGGGGCCTGCTGACGCCCAGCTCCTGGGTGAGCTGGTTCTCCACCACCCGGTCGCCGGGCTGCAGCTTGCCACTGAGCAGCATGCGCATCAGTGCCTCCGTGGCGAGCTGGACCATGCTTGGGGGTGCCTCGATGCGCATCGCGGTCTCTCTTGTCGTAGGCGGTCAGGCAACGTCTCTGCCGCCATAGTGCCGAAGAATCTTCCGGCGGAACTCTTGTCTAGCTCAGTTGTCTTCTGTAGACAATAGACCAACCCCGGCTGAAGTGAGGTTTTCGTAACATATGAATCCTTTGTCCGGAATTCGAGTCGTCGAGGTCGGCGCCTTCATGGCCGCCCCCTTCGCGACGATGCAACTCGCCGACCTGGGCGCGACCGTCATCAAGGTGGAGAATCCCAAGGGCGGCGACCAGGTGCGCGCGATCGGCCCCTTCACCTCCGGGCACAGCTCGCCGTTCGCCAGGCTCAACAGGAACAAACGCTCGGTCGCGCTGGACCTCAAGTCCGAGTCCGGCGCCGCCGCCTTCCGGCGCCTGATCAGGGACGCCGACGTGCTGGTGGAGAACCTGCGCCCCGGCGCCATGCGCAAGCTCGGCTTCGGCTACGACGACCTCAAGCAGGTCAACCCGGGCCTGGTCTACGTCTCCGCCTCCGGCTGGGGCCAGGACGGCCCCCTCGCCGGCCATCCGGGACTGGACATCATGGCCCAGGCCCGCGGCGGCCTGATGAGCGTGACCGGCATGCCCGACGGCGACCCGGTCAAGGTCGGCGTGCCGATCGCGGACCTGGTCTGCGGTCTGTACGGAGCCCTCGGCGCCATCTCCGCCCTGCACGCCCGCACGCAGACCGGCCAGGGCCAGCACGTGGACGTGTCGCTGCTGGAGTCGGCCGTCTCCTTCGCCATCTGGGAGGCGGGCAAGTACTTCGCCACCGGCGAGGTCGGCGGGCCGCTCGGCTCTGCGCACCAGAGCACGGCGCCGTACCAGGCCATCCGCACCGCCGACGGCTGGTGCACGGTCGGCGCCGTCACCCCCAAGACGTGGCAGGGCCTGTGCACCGCGCTCGACCTGCCCGAACTGCTCGAAGACGAGCGCTACACCGACGCCCACGACCGGCACGGCCTGCGCCACGAGCTGATCCCCGCCATCGAGCGGGTCACCATGCGGCGCGACACGGCCGACGTCGTGGCCGCGCTGGAGGCGCAGGGCGTACCGTGCGCCCCCATTTCCGACTACGCCCAGGTGTTCAACGACGAGCACCTGAACGTGCGGGGCTTCTTCTGGGATGCCGAGCATCCCGAGATGGGCCTTGTACGCCAGCTCGGCTCGGCCATGCGCTTCTCGGCCACTCCCACCAGGCGCGGCCCCGCGGGACCGCCGCTCGGCGCGGACACCGTCGAGGTGCTGCGCGAATGCGGCCTGACCGAGCAGGAGATCGACCGGCTGCTCGCCGACGGCGCGGCGGCCCAATCCCCCACCCCCTAGGAGAGCTCATGAGCGACCGACTGACCCCCGGTGTGAGCGCCAGCCTCACCTGGGTCGTGACGGAGCGACACTGCACCCGCCGCGGCGACTACGACATCTTCTCCACCCCCAACCTGGTCCACCTGATGGAGGACGCCGCGATCGAGGCGCTGGCCCCGTACCTGGCCGAGGGCCAGGGCAGCGTCGGCAGCAAGGTGGACATCGCGCACGTGGCGCCCACGCTCAAAGGCGGCAAGGTGACCGCGACCGCCACGGTGACCGAGGTGGACCGGCGTCGCGTCGCCTTCACGGTGGTCGCCGAGGACGGCAACGGCAAGATCGGCGAGGGCACGCACGAGCGGTTCGTGATCGACCTCGACAAGTTCGCCGCCAAGCTCCAGGGGCTGACATCATGAGGGCGCTCCTGGCCGTCGCCGCCCTGCTCGTCGGGGTGACGGCCTGCGGCGCCAACGCCGACTCGGGCGGCGGCGGCACCTGGAAGCCGCGCGGCGACGTGCGCATGATCGTGCCGTTCGCCGCCGGCGGCGGCAGCGACCTGGCGGGCCGCGCCATCGCCACCGCGCTGGAGAAGGCCCAGCCCGACCTGACCGTCACCGTGGAGAACCGCGACGGCGGCTCGGGCGCGGTCGGCTACTCGGCCCTGCTCGGCAAGAAGGGCAACGGCAACTACCTGATCGCCACCGAGAACGCCATCCTGTCCCTGCCGATGGCCGGCCAGGTGTCCTTCACCCGCAAGGACTTCACGCCGGTCGCGAAACTGGCCGAGGACGGCGGCATCGTCGTGGTCAAGAAGGACTCCCCGTTCAAGACCTGCACCGACGTGGTGAACGCGGCCAAGGGCGGCAAGGTCAGCGTGGGCATGTCCGGCGCGTACGGCGTGGACAACGTGATCTTCACGCTGATCGAGCAGAAGACCGGGGCCAAGTTCCAGCGGGTGCCGTTCGAGTCGGGCGGCGAGCTGGTGCCGGCGGTGCTCGGCGGCCAGATCCAGGCCGCGCTGCTGAACCCCGGCGAGGTGATCGGCCAGCTCAAGTCCGGCGACCTCAAGGGCCTGTGCGTCACCACCGAGAAGCGCTACACCTACCCCGAGTTCTCCGCGCTGCCCACGGCCAAGGAACAGGGCATCGACGTCTCGTACGTGCAGTTCAGAGGCTTCCTGGCACCCGGCGGGCTGGACGAGCGCGAGCGGGCGTACT
Source organism: Nonomuraea sp. NPDC050404 (assembly GCF_040655495.1). NCBI lineage: Bacteria > Bacillati > Actinomycetota > Actinomycetes > Streptosporangiales > Streptosporangiaceae > Nonomuraea > Nonomuraea sp. NPDC050404. The sequence continues at coordinate 567,543 of NZ_JBFAKB010000002.1, read as the reverse complement.
GGGACAAGACGGCCAGGGGCGTCGCCAAGACGCCCGAGTTCCAGAAGTGGCTGAAGGACAACTACCTGCAGCAGGCCGAGCTGTACGGCGACGAGTTCGGCAAGTACCTCGAACAACTCGACACCGCGCTCGCGCCGGTGCTGAAGAAGCCCTCATGAAAGCGCTGATGCGCGGCGAGGGCGCCGTGTGGGTGCTGCTGGTCTGCCTGTCCGTCGCCATGGCGGGAGTCTCGTTCGGTTACGGCATCACGAAGGAAGGAGGGGAGGTCGGCCCGGGCTTCCTGCCGCTGGTCGCCGGTGTGGCGCTGGCGCTGCTCTCGGCCGCCTGCCTCCTTCAGTGGGTACGCGCTCCGCAGGCCGGCGAAGAGGACGTTGACCCCCGGCGCATCAGGACGCTCTGGACCGTGTTCGGCATGCTGCTGATCGCGCTGCTGCTGGTGCCGCTGACCGGGTTCCTGGTGGCGTTCGCGCTGCTGGTGTTCGCCGTCTCCGCGTTCGTGGAGAAGCAGCGCGTCGTCTCGGCCGCCGTGATCGCGATCGTCGCCGCGCTGGTGATCTACGCGGTGTTCGTGTTGTTCCTGGCCGTGCCGCTGCCGGGCGGGCTGCTCGGCATCGGAGGTGACGGCTGATGCTGGACAACCTGATCATGGGCTTCGGCGCCGCGCTGACTCCCGAAAACCTGCTGTGGTGCTTCGTCGGCGTGCTCGCCGGCACCGTCATCGGCCTGCTGCCCGGACTGGGCAGCACGACCGGCGTGGCCGTGCTGCTGCCGCTGACGCTCTCCTTCGAGCCGCTGACCGCGCTGATCATGCTCGCCGGCATCTACTACGGAGCCCAGTACGGCGGCACGATCACCTCCGTGCTGATCTCCACGCCCGGCGAGGCGGCCAGCGTCGTCACCGCGATCGACGGCTACCAGATGGCCCGCAAGGGCCGGGCCGGCGCGGCACTGTCGATCGCCGCCATCGGCTCGTTCTTCGCGGCCATCGTCTCGCTGATCCTGCTGGTCGCGATGGCCCCGCCGTTCGCCAAGCTGGCGCTCGACTTCGGCCCGCCGGAGAACCTGGCCGTCATGGTGCTCGGCCTGACCACCATCGTCAGCTTCTCCAGCGGGTCGAAGCTGCGCGGCCTGGCCATGGCGGTGCTGGGTATCCTGCTGGCCACCGTCGGCGTGGACCAGGCCACCGGCCTGCCCCGCTACACCTTCGGCGACGTGGACCTGCTGTCCGGGCTGCCGTTCGTCCAGGTGATGATCGGGCTGTTCGCGGTGGGGGAGGTGCTCTACCAGATCAGGCAGGGCGCGGTCGCGCCCATCAGGGCCCGCTTCCGCGACCTGATGATCACCAAGGCCGAGCTGTCCCGCTCCAAGGGCGCCATCGCCCGGGGCAGCGTGATCGGTTACCTGCTCGGCTGCCTGCCCGGCGCCGGATCCACGCTGGCCTCGTTCCTGGCGTACGGGGTGGAGAAGCGGGTCTCGCGCAACAAGTCCGAGTTCGGCCATGGCGCGATCGAGGGCGTGGCCTCGCCGGAGAGCGCCAACAACGCCGCCGCCAACGCCAACTTCGTGCCCACCCTGGCGCTGGGCATCCCGGGCGGCGCGACCACGGCCGTGTTGCTGGGCGCGTTCATGATGTACGGGATCCAGCCGGGGCCGCTGCTGTTCGAGGAGCAGCCCGAGCTGGTGTGGGGCCTGCTGGCCTCGTTCTTCATCGGCAACGTGCTGCTGCTGGTGCTGAACCTGCCGCTGGCGCCGCTGTTCGCGCAGATGTTGCGGATCCCGTACGGGTACATGTACCCGCTGATCCTGGTGACCAGCTTCGTCGGGGCGTACTCGATCGACAACAACATGTTCAGCGTCTGGGTGGTGTTCATCTTCGGCCTGGTCGGATATTTCATGAAGAAGTTCGACCTGCCGATGGCGCCGCTCGTGCTCGGTCTCGTGATCGGGCCGCTGTTCGAGAAGGCGCTCGTGCAGACCTCCGCCATGGGCAGTGGCGACCTGACGCTCATTCTCACCCGCCCGATCGCCCTGGTCGTGTTCGCGCTGGCCGCCCTGCTGCTGGCCGGCCCCTCGCTGCTCAAGCTGGTCCCCCGCAAAGAGTCCCGTAGAGAGAAGGAGAGCGTGTGAGTGAGCTACTCGTCACCGCCGACGGACCCGTGCTGCGGGTGGTCTTCAACCGGCCCGCCCAGCACAACGCGCTGACGTGGGCGATGTGGGACGGCCTGTACGCCGCCTGCGAACGGGCCGACGACGACCCGGACATCAAGCTGCTCGTCCTGTCGGGCGCCGGCGGCCGGGCGTTCGTGGCCGGCACGGACATCGGGCAGTTCACCTCGTTCACCGACGGCTCGGACGGCATCGCCTACGAGCGCAAGATGCAGCGCATCATCGACCGGCTCGAACAGGTCCGCGTGCCCACCATGGCCGTCGTCGAGGGCTACTGCGTCGGCGGGGGCCTGGTCGTGGCCGCCGCCTGCGACCTGCGCCTGGCCGTGCCGGGCGCGAAGTTCGGCGCGCCGATCGCCAAGACCCTCGGCAACTGTCTGTCCATGAACACCTACTCACTCCTCGTTCACCACCTGGGCCCGGCCAGGACCCTGGACATGTTGTTGCGGGCCCGCATGTACACCGGCACGGAGGCCCAGGCCGCCGGCTTCGTGGCCGAACTCTGCGAACCCGACGACCTGCCCGCCCGCCAGGCCGAGGTGGAGGAACGACTGCTGTCCCACGCTCCGCTGTCCATGTGGGCCGCGAAGGAGGCGGTCAGGCGGTTGCGCGTGGCGAACCTTCCGGACGCCGACGACATCGTGTCCACGGTCTTCGGCAGCGACGACTTCCACACCGCCGTCCCCGCCTTCCTCGCCAAGGAAAAGGTCACCTGGAAGGGCCGCTGACACAACCCGGCCCGCCGGTCCTGAGAGGCCGGGCACCCCAACCTCGGGACGCCGACCTCAAGGGCGGCCACTCACCCTCGGGACGCCGATCCTCATGGACGGAACGACGACCCGACGCCCCACAAGCTCCCGGGCCGGGGACCCTCCACCCGGCCCGGGGCGGGCTGCGAGACCGTCGGTCCGGGGCCGCTCTAAGATCGAGGGCATGCAGCTCGCCCCCGGTGTCCACGTAGCCATCACCGACCGTCACGGAGGGGTCAGCGCCCCTCCGTACGACTCGCGCAACCTCGGCGGCCTGGTCGGCGACGACCCGGCGGCCGTGCGGGCCAACCGCGAAGGCGTGGCGGCCGAGCTGGGCGTGCGGGCCGTGGTGTTCATGCGCCAGGTCCACAGCGCCGACGTCGCCTACGTGAGCGAGCCGTTCGGCGACGACCCGCCCATGCTGGACGGCGTCTTCACCACCGAGCCCCGCCTGGCGCTGGCCTCGCTGGGGGCGGACTGTCCGGCGGTGCTGGTGGCCGACCCGGTGGCCCGCATGGCCGGCGCCGCCCACTCCGGCCGCCCCGGCACCGAGGCGGGCATCGCGACCACTCTCGTACAGGCCATGGCGGCCAAGGGCGCGGATCCCGGCAGGATGGTCGCGCTGATCGGGCCCGGCGCCTGCGGCCGCTGCTACGAGGTGCCCGCCGACCTGCGCGAACGGGTGGCCTCGAAGGTGCCCGCCACGTGGTCCACGACGTCGTGGGAGACACCCGCGCTCGACCTGCGCGCCGGCATCGAGGCCCAGCTCAGGGCGGCAGGCGTGAGCGGCGTACGGCACGACGCCCGCTGCACGATCGAGTCGCAGGAGTTGTACTCCCACCGCAGGGAGCAGCCCGGCGGCCGGTTCGCCGGGCTCATCTGGCTGGACTAACCCTTGCGGGTGCCGTTGTACACCGCGTTCACTATGACGATGCCCATCCAGATCGGGACCAGGTAGCCTGGCTCACTTCCCGTCAGGACGAGGACGAGGGTGGCGACCGTGCCGAGGGCCATCGAAACGATCGCCAGAGCGAGTCGCTGCCCCTCAAGCACGGTGTTGGCCGGCCGGGCCGCCTTGGGCCCAGCCTGGGCCAGCCGTTCGTCCACCCGCCGGTCGATCTCCTGCCCCATCTTGTCGAGGAACGACTCCACGACGGCGCCTTCGTACTCGGGCCCCAGATCCCGCCGCGCGGACACGGCGGCCCTTAATTCATCCCCTGTATTCATGTATCGAGATATAACGGGATAAAAAGCTAGCGGGCAAGGATGTCGTCAAGGTTGTAACTAACGGGACGCTCCAACTGCTCATAAGTGCACGATTCGGGCGTACGGTCGGGCCGCCACCGCCGGAACTGCGCGGTGTGCCGGAATCGGTCGCCCTCCATTTGGTCATAGGCCACCTCGATTACCAGCTCGGGGCGCAGCGGAATGAACGACAGATCCTTTTTGGCGTTCCACCGCGAGATCGCGCCCGGCACCCGCTGCCCGCCCGTCGCGGGCCCGGCGGCCGGCTGACCGATGTTGGCCTGCGCCTGCTCGGCCCAGTGCCCCCAGGGATGCTCGCTCAGCTCCGCGAGGTACGGCCTGATCTCCTCCACCAACTCGGCCCTGCGCTTCATCGGGAACGAGGCCGCCACGCCCACGTGGTGCAGCCGCCCGTCATCACCCCACAGGCCCAGCAGCAGCGAGCCCACGATCGGGCCCGACTTGTGCTCCCGGTAGCCGCACACGACCACGTCGGCGGTGCGCTCGTGCTTGACCTTGAACATCGTGCGCTTGTCGGGCACGTACGGCTGGTCGCCCGGCTTGACGATGATCCCGTCGAGCCCGGCCCCCTCGAACATCTCGAACCACTCGCCCGCCTGCTCGAAGCTGGTCGTCACCGGAGTCAGCCGGATCGAGCCGCCCTTCTCGCCGAAGAGCTTCTCCAGCCGCGCCCGCCGCTCCGAGAACGGTGCCTCCATCAGCGACTCGTCCCCCAGCGCCAGCAGGTCGAAGGCGACGAACTGGGCAGGAGTGCGCTCCGACAACATCGTCACCCGCGACTTGGCCGGATGGATGCGCTGCTGCAACGCCTCGAAGTCGAGCTGCGACCCCATCGGCAGCACGATCTCGCCGTCCACCACGCACTTCTCCGGCAGCTCCGCCTTGGCCGCCTCGACCAGCTCCGGGAAGTAGCGGGTGAACGGCCGCTCGTTGCGGCTGCCCAGGTAGACCTCGTCACCGTCACGGAAGATGATGCACCGGAACCCGTCCCACTTCGGCTCGTAGGACAGCGTGCCGTCCTGCTTCGGCATGGCCTTGACCGGCTTGGCCAGCATCGGCGGCACCGGCGGCCGAACCGGCAAGTTGGGCACCGGCTCCGGCTCCTCGGCGACTTGTTGCGCCGCCGAGCCCGACTCCTCGACCGCCTGCGGTGCTTCCGCTGTTCCTGCGGTGGGCTCCGGTGTCGGGCCTGTTGCTTTGGCCGGGTCAGGTGTTGTCGTCGGCTCGCTCAAGGCTCTGCTCCCTCGTGTACTTGCAGAAGAGGACCCCCTCCTCTTCCAGCACCTGGCTGAGACTCAGTGTGACCTGCGCGGGCTCGCCGTTCTGGATGCGCGCCGCGCCGCCCCCGACCAGCACCGGGCTGATCGACAGGCACAGTTCGTCGACCAGGTCGCAGGCCGATAGCTGGGCGTTGATCCGGGGACCGCCCTCGCACAGCACCCTGGTCAGGCCCCGCTTGTGCAGCTCGGCCATGGCCAGCCGCATGTCCACGCCCTCCTCGCCGGCCACGATCAGGTCGGACCGCCTGGCCGCCTCCCTGCGCCGCTCGTGCGGCGAGGACTCGCAGGTGATCACGATCGTCCGGCTGGGGGCGTCGGTGAACAGTTCGCCGTCGAGGTCGAGGGCGAGGCTGCGGCTGATCACCGCGATGGGTGGCACCTCGGGCCGGCCCTCCCGCCACCGCGCCCAGGCGTCGTGCGGTGGGACCGGGCCATAACCCTCTTTCCGTACGGTCGCCGCACCCGCGACGATCACGTCGGCCAGGCCGCGCAACGTCTGGAAGATGCGCTTGTCGCCCTTGCTCGACAGAGGTCCCGAGCGTCCCTTCAGCCAGGCCGCGCCGTCGGCGCTGGAGACCATGTTGAGCCGCAGCCATGGCCGGCCCTCGGGGTAGGCGTACGCCTGCACGATGTCCGGGTTGTCCTGTATGTCGGGATAGATGCGCCGCACTCCTCTACCTTGGCACACCGGACCGACATTCCATCCCCAGGGGTTTCGCTCCCGGGCGTTGGACCGGGCCAACACATTTTCCGTATCGGCGGACGTACCGACATTTCTCTGTTTAACGTGACGATAGGGATGGGGATTGACGGGAGGCGTGACGTGGGCCTGGTCACTGCCGCAGCATGGACGATCGCCGCACTCGCCGGGGTGTACCTGCTCTCCTTGTGGCTGGCGGGCGGCGGCCTCCGCCGGGCCAAGGTCACCCGCTTCCCGGCCGCACTGGTCTTCGCCCATCCCGCGCTCGCGGTGTCATCGCTGGTGTGCTGGGCGGCCGGCCTGGCCACGGGCAGTCGCGCGCTGGCATGGGCGGCGTTCGCCGGGCTCGCGGCGGCGGCGCTGCTGGGCTTCGCGATGTCCACCCGGTGGCTCGGCACGGGCCGTCACGGTACGGCGGGACACGCCTTCCCGGCATTGGCGGTGACGCTGCACGGGCTGGCCGGGGTGACGGCGTTCACGCTGGTCTTCCTCACGGCCAGCGCACTCCGCGTCTTCTGATGCCAAGTCGCAAGGCGCCAAGGTGCAAGGCGCCAAGGTGCAAGGCGCCAAGGTGCAAGGCGCCAAGGTGCAAGGCGCCCAGGTGTCATGACGGCAAGTCGGTAAGCCACCATGACGCCAGGTCAGCAGGCGGCGTAGCGGTTATGCGGGGGTTAGGCGGTCTTGCGCTTCTTGGGCTGGCGGAGCACCTGGAGTGAGCGTGAGGTGACGGCCACCAGGTCGCCCGCCTTCCACCCGTCCTCGGCGAACCCCTCCTCCACCGAGTCATGGTTGGTGTCCAGCACCGGCAGCCACCGCGCCCCGAACTCCGTCCCGGGCAGCGTGAACGGCAGGCTCTCGTGGTGGGCGTTGATCAGCAGCAGGAAGGAGTCGTCCACGATGCGCTCGCCACGCGGCCCCGGCTCGGTGATCGCCTCGCCGTTGAGATAGACCATCATCGACTTGGCATAGCTGATGTGCCAGTCGCCCGCCGTCATCTCCTCGCCGCCGGGGGTCAGCCACACCAGGTCCCGCTTGCCGTTGTCGGGGTGGCGGCCGTGGAAGAAGCGGCGGCGCTGGAAGACGGGGTGCTCGCGGCGCAGCTTGGCCACCTCGCGTACGAACTGCAGCAGGTCGGACTCGGCGTGCAACATCGACCAGTCCACCCAAGCCAGTTCGTTGTCCTGGCAGTAGGCGTTGTTGTTGCCGCGCTGGGTGCGGCCGATCTCGTCGCCGTGGGAGAGCATGGGCACGCCCTGCGACAGGAACAGGGTGGCCAGGAAGTTGCGGCGCTGACGGCGGCGCAGCGTGACGATCTGGGGGTCCTCGACGGGGCCCTCGGCGCCGCAGTTCCAGGAGCGGTTGTCGTTGGTGCCGTCGCGGTTGTCCTCGGCGTTGTCCTCGTTGTGCTTGTGGTCGTAGGAGACCAGGTCGCTCAGCGTGAACCCGTCGTGGCAGGTGACGAAGTTGATCGAGGCGACGGGGCGGCGGCCCGAGGACTCGTACAGGTCGGCGGAGCCGGTCAGGCGGGAGGCGAACTCGGGCAGCGCGGAGTGCGTGCCCCGCCAGAAATCTCGGACGATGTCCCGATATTTGCCGTTCCACTCCGTCCACAAAGGCGGGAAATTTCCGACCTGGTATCCGCCGGGGCCCACGTCCCACGGTTCGGCGATCAGCTTGACCTGCGAGATCACCGGATCCTGCTGGATCAGGTCGAAGAACGCGCTCAGCCGATCGACGTCGTGCAACTCCCTGGCCAGCGCCGAGGCCAGGTCGAACCGGAACCCGTCGACGTGCATCTCCAGCACCCAGTAGCGCAGCGAGTCCATGATGAGCTGCAGCGCGTGCGGCGATCGCACGTTGAGCGAGTTGCCGCACCCGGTGTAGTCGAGGTAGTAGCGCCGGTCGCCGTCGTGCAGCCGGTAGTAGGCGACGTTGTCGATCCCCCTGAACCCCAGCGTCGGCCCCATGTGGTCGCCCTCGGCCGTGTGGTTGTAGACCACGTCGAGTATGACCTCGATGCCCGCCTCGTGCAGCGCCCGCACCATGGCCTTGAACTCCAGCACCTGCTGCCCGCGCGTGCCCGCGCTGGAGTAGCCGCCATGGGGTGCCAGGTAGGCCATGGTGTTGTAACCCCAGTAGTTCGTCAGCCCGCGCGCCACCAGGAAGTGCTCGGGCATGTAGTGGTGCACCGGCATCAGCTCCACCGCCGTCACCCCGAGCGACAGCAGGTGCTCGATGATCGCCGGGTGGCCCACGCCGGCGTAGGTGCCCCGCAGGTCGGGCGGCACGTCGGGGTGGCGCATGGTCAGCCCGCGCACGTGCGCCTCGTAGATCACGGTCTGGTGGTACGGGATGCGCGGCAACCGGTCGTTGCCCCACTCGAAGAACGGATTGACCACCACGTTCTTCGGCATGTAGGGCGCGCTGTCCTCGGTGTTGCGCCGCGTGGGATCGGTGAAGTAGTAGGGGAACAGCGCCTGGTTCCAGGTCAGGTCACCGTCGATGGCCTTGGCGTACGGGTCGAGCAGCAGCTTGGCCGGATTGCACCGGTGCCCCTGCGATGGCTCGTAGGGGCCGTGCACGCGGTAACCGTAACGCTGCCCGGGCTGGATCCCCGGCAGGTAGCCATGCCAGACGAACCCGTCCACCTCGGGCAGATCGACGCGTTCCTCGGAACCGTCATCGTGGAATAGGCACAGCTCGACCCGCTCGGCGACCTCGGAGAACACCGCAAAGCTGGTGCCAACGCCGTCCCAGGTGCCGCCGAGTGGATAGGGCTCGCCCGGCCAGACCTCACGCATGTGACCCGATTGTCGCACGCGGAAGTGCTCTTGGTCATTCGGATAGCGTGAACGCTAGAGCAACTCCGCCTCGAGCGTGATCGTCGTGCCGGTCAGGGCCTTGCTCACCGGGCAGTTGGCCTTGGCCGTCTCGGCCGCCTCCTGGAACTGCTCGGCCGTGATGTCGGGAACCTGTCCCTTGACCGACAGGACGATCCCGGTGATGCCCTCCCCGGGCTGGAACGTCACGTCGGCGCTGGTCTCCAGCGAGTACGGCGGCGTGCCCGCGCCGGCCAGGCCGTGCGCCAGCGCCATCGAGAAACAGGAGGAGTGGGCGGCGGCGATGAGCTCCTCGGGGGAGGTCCTGCCGCCGGCGTCCTGGGACCTGGAGGCCCAGGTGACCTCGAACGTGCCGACGCCCGAGGTGTTGAGCGAGACGTTCCCGGAACCGTCGATCAGGGCGCCCTTCCACTCGGTCGTGGCGGTGCGGGTGGTGGCCATGGTGCGTGCTCCCTCCATCGTGGACTTCCGACCTTATCGCGCGCCGAAAGAGTCTTGTGGCTCGGTCATCCGGCTCTACTTTTGGGGCGAATAGTGACATGCTCGGGTCGCGGCGCACCTGCCGCCTGGGTCCGGATTACACGGGAGTGTGGTGCCAGTGGAGGCACCGTACGACGACCGCCTGTTGCACCAGCGGGTGGTCGGCGGCGATGAGTCCGCTCTGGGGGAGGTCTACGATCGGCTTTCCTCGCTGATCTTCGGTCTCTCCCTGCGGGTCACCAGGGACCGGGTGATCGCCGAGGATATAACACAGGAGGTGTTCCTGGTCTTCTGGGAGCGGCCGCTGGCCTATGACCCGGAGCGCGGCACGTTGCGCGCCTGGCTGGCCACGATCGCGCACCGCCGGGCGGTCGACCACGTACGGGCCGAGGAGCGCAGGCGGGTCTCCGCGCTCGGGCCCAGGCTGTTCGAACGCGAACCCGTGAGGCTTGAGGACACCGTGCTCGCCGCCGACGAGGCCCAGCGGGTCCGCCAGGCGGTGATCGCGCTGCCCGACGGCTTACGCGAGGCGGTGGAACTGGCCTATTTCGGCGGAAGAACGTACCGGCAGGTCGGCGAGGAGCTCGGCGTGCCGGAAGGAACGGCCAAGTCACGCATCCGGCTGGCGCTGCGGCGCCTGGCGGACGCGCTGGCGGAGGAAGAAGTTTGAGTTGACGCCCGGCTGCCGCACACGGCGGGGGCGGATGTACATGCGCACGGAACAGTCCAGGTGGACGTACTTGCGCGAAGGAGGTGTGATGGACCCCGTCGAGCGTCTTTACCTGGATGCGTTGATGGAGGACCAGGAGGTGCCGGCCCACTCGCTGAGGCCCCAGCTCCTGGCCGGAGCCCGGGCACGGCGCCGACCGGCGGCCCCCACCGCGGGCTGGGCGGAGCCGTACGCCGGCCGCGTGGCCGCCATGGACGCGCTGCTGGCCTCCGCCGTGGATGACGACTGGTCGCGGACCATCGTCGAGGGCTGGACACTACAGGAGCTCGTCGCCCACCTGGCGGCCTCGGACGGCCTGCTGGCCGCGTCCGTCGGCGCTCCCGTGCTGGGCCCGCCGATCGCGGCGCCCGACACGCTGAGCCGTACGAGCGACGTCCAGGCTTATGAGCGGGCCCGTAACCCCGAGCAGACGAGAAGGGACTGGCGGGCCCAGGCCGACGCCCTCTGCCGTCACCTGGCGGAATTGCCGCCCTCCACCCCGGCCACGTTGCACGGCATGGAACTGGTGATCACCGACCACATCCTGGCCAGGGGCCTGGAGACCTGGGTGCACACCGTGGACGCCGCCCAGACGGCCGGCCTGCGACTGCCCCGCCCGATCGTGGAACACCTGCATCCCATGGCGGATTTCTGCGCCCGCCTGCTGCCCTGGACGATGCTCTTCGGCGGCCTCGACGGCTCCGGCCGCACGGTCGCCCTGACCCTGACGGGTGAGGGCGGCGGTGACTGGCGGGTCGCGCTGGGCGTGGCGGATGCCGAACCCGGCGAGCCGGACGTGCACATCACAGCCGACGTGATGACGTTCTGTTTCCTGCTGGGCGGCAGGGGGGACCCCGACAATTTCCCCGGCGAGCTGGAAGGCGACCTGGCGCTCGCGCGGGATGTCCTGACCACGGCTCCCGCTCTTTCAGGCCCTTAATCCCCGCAAAAGGGGTTAATTCCGCACGACCATTCACCACGTATAACGCAAATGGCGCCCAGTGGTAATCACTGATTTGACGGGTTGTTTGGGTTCGTGGAGGTAAATGGGATTCCGTGCTTGGGTACGTCTGCCTCTGTCCGGATGCCTTAAGCAAAAGGGCAGCGGATTCCGGGTCGAACTACCCAGGACGGAAGAGTGCACGTGAATACCGAAAATCGCAAACCTAGGCGTATCGCGGCAGCGGCCCTGGCCGGCGCCGCGGCAGCCCTCGTACTTCTCCCCGTGGGCCAGGGAGTCGCCGGCGCGAGCGCAGGCGCGGCCGTCGTCCCGACCGGCGTCGGGTACGTGGCGAACGAGAAGCCGGTGGTCGGCTGCGGGGACCGCTGGTGCGGGCGCGGCTGGTGGGGGCGTCGCTGGTACGGCGGCCACCACGGCCACAACCGGCACCACTACGAGCACAACAAGTACTACTCGGGCCCGAGGAACCACAAGCCGCGCACGGAGCCCGCCCCCGAGAGGGAGGAACCGGTCAAGGAGGAGCCGGTCAAGGAGGAGCCCGTCAAGGAGGATCCGCACGGCGATGACGGCGGCTGGGGCGACTGGTCGCCGTTCAGGGACGGCGACGACGAGGGATAGCAGACGGACGGATGCCGTGGCCGCGCGATCGGCCGCGGCGTTCGCCCTCCCGTGTGGCCGGCCGAGGCCCGCCGAGGCGGTCCTGGCCGTGCGTCGTCTAGGCTCTGCGCATGACGAGAGGGGGTCCTCGTGGCGGGTGAGGTGACGGGGCTTGCCGGGTTCCTGTACGAGTTCGGGCTGCTCAAGCGCTACAAAAGGACCGGCTGGCTGGTCGCGGGCGTACGGGATCCCGAGAGCATAGCCGAGCACTCCTTCCGAGCGGCCGTCATCGCCGCCGTGATCGCCGGCATGGAGGGCGGCAACCCCGAGCGGGCCGCGTTCATGAGCCTGTTCCACGACACGCAGGAAACCCGCATCACCGACATCCCCTACATCGGCAAGCGCTACCTCAAGGCCACCGCCAACGAGGACGTCACCGCCGACCAGGTGCGCGGCCTGCCGTCCGAGGTGGCCGACATGGTGAGCGGGGCGGTGGGGGAGTACGAGGACAAGAGCACCCTCGAAGCCGTCTGCGCCCGCGACGCCGACAAGCTGGAGTGCCTTCTCCAGGCCGTGGAGTACCGCGAGCAGGGCCACCAGAACGTCCAGGGCTGGATCGACAGCTCGCTGGCCGCGATCACGACCGAGACCGGCAAACGCCTGGCCGAGGAGGCGCTGAGCACGGGGACCCTGGACTGGGTGACCCGCGTGCTCAACGGCGACTGACGACCTTGCCGCTCGCTCGTCTCACTCGTCTACGGGGCCGCTGACCAGCTCCCTGGCGTACTCGTCGTCGCTCTCCGCCAGCACCCGGGCGGCGCCCTGCTCGGCCCGCTCGTCCCCGCGCCGCGCCAGCCCGCGCGTGGCCTCGGCCACCGTGCGCAGGTCGGAGTCCGACAGCCGGGCCGCCAGCGCCTCCCTGATCCGCGGCGTGTCGCCGGACAGCCCCGCCAGCCCCGAGGTCGCCCAGTCGCGGATCTCCGAGTCCTCGTCCCCGGTCATGGAGATCAGCAGCTCCAGCCCCTCCTCGTGGTCCGCCGGCAACACGTCGGCCAGCGCGATCGGGTCGGTGACCGTGCGCTTGTGCCCGGGACGCCCGATGATCTCCAGCACGTGCGGCAGCGCCCGCGGATCGCCCTGGTGGCCGAGCGCCGACAACACCGAACGCAGCACCTGCGGGTTGCCCTCCGTGGTGACCATCTTCTGCACCAGCGGCAACGTCCTTTCCAGGTACGGCTTCTCCCCGTCGGCGAACCCGAACTGGGCGATCGCGTCCACCCCGAACTCGCGCTCCCTGGCGTCCTCGCTCACGCACAACCGCGCCAGCGCCTCGTACGTCTCCTCGTCCGCCCGCCTGCCCAGCGAGTCGGCCACGATCCACCAGGTCTCGGCGTCCTCGTCCACGTCGCGGTGCGCCAGGGCCCGCGCCACGAGCTGCTCCACCGGCGTGTAGATGCCCGCCGCGTCCTCCAGCAGGGTCGCGATGGCGGCGTGGCCGCGCTGGGCCTGCACCTGCTCGCTCTGCCCGCCGTCGGCCGAACGCCCGGCCACGGTGACCAGTTCGGTGCCGTCCTTGGCGTACTGGCGGGCCACGACGTACTCCCAGCCGTCCTGCTGGACCTGGTCGAGCAGCGCGGTCTCCAGGTGCACGCCGACCCAGTCGATCGCGATCTCCAGCGGGGTGTCGCCGTCACCGTCGTACTTCTCGTGCTCGGCGCCCGCCTCCAGCAGCGCCTGCACCACGCCCAGCGCGCCGCGCCTGGCGGCCAGGGTGAGCGGGGTGTCGCCGTCGTCGTTGGTGGCGTTCACGTCCGCCCCGGCCGCGATCAGCACCTTGCCGACGGCGGCGTGGCCGTTGGCGGCGGCCCAGAGCAGCGCCGTCCAGCCGCCGCTCTCCCGTCCGTCGACCTCGGCGCCGGCCGCCAGCAGTACGCCGGCCACCTCCGTACGGTCCCAGGCGGCGGCCGCGCACAGCGCCAGCCCCTCTTCTTCGCCTTCGCTCGGCCTGTTGGGATCGGCGCCACTGGTGAGCAGCTTGGCCACGGTCTCGGTCTCGCCGTTCAACGCCGCGCGGTAGAGCTGTTCCTCATGCATGACAGGGACCCTAGCCTGGTCCGGCCGCGCCCCGGGCCAAGGCTGGGGTCCCGTGTCATGACGTGGTACGCGCCCAACCCCTGGACCGGTTCAATGTGCACGTTTCGATGGACGAGAAAATCATGCGAAAGGAGGAGCAACTTCGCGGCGCAAACGCGATATGTTGCGAGTATGACTGATCCCGGTGAGCTCCGCGCGTCGGACGCCGAGCGTGAGGCCGTCGTCGAACAACTCCGTATCGCCTCCGTCGAGGGCAGGCTGACGCTCGTCGAGCTCACCGACCGCACGGAGGCCGCCTACACCGCGACCACGCACGCCGAACTGGCCCTGCTCACCCAGGACCTGCCCGCGGCCGGCGTCGCCGCCCCCGCTCCCGCCCCGGCGACGGAGGGCAGGAAGCGGCGGTGGTTCGTCGGCGTCATGGGCGACTCCAAGCGCCGCGGCAAGTGGCGGATCGACCAGGAGCTGGGCGCGGTCGCCGTGATGGGCGACGTCGTGCTCGACCTGCGCGAGGCCGAGGTGCGTACGAACAGCGTGGACATCCTGGCCGTCTCCGTGATGGGCGACGTCAAGATCATCGTTCCCGACGGGGTCTACGTGGACCTCGACGGCGTGGCGGTCATGGGCGACAAGAAGGTCAAGGTCGACCAGGCCGCCCCCGGCAAGAACGTGCCCGTGGTCCGGGTGAAGGCGTACGCCGTGATGGGCGACGTCAAGGTGGTCGGCGACTCGCACGCGCAGCCGCTGCAGCGCGGGTTCGCGGCCTGGCGCGAGCACTGGCGCCAGCTCCACGGCGACGACTGGCGCGAGATCGGCCGCCAGTTGCGCGAGGAGGGCCGCGAGCTGCGCAGGCAGCTCCGCGACGACCGCATGTACCGCGGCTACTGACCCACGGCTGACAACTGACGCAGGGCACCGCTCAGGGACGCCGAGAGCGTCCCTGAGCGCGTTCAGCCGGCCAGGGTCGCCGGTTCCCGCCTGGCCGCCTCGTAGCGTTCCAGCAGCACGTCCACCAGCTCGGGAGCGGGTCCCAGCACGTCCGCCACCACCTCGGCGCCCGCCGCGAGCGTGTCGCGGCGCACCTTGTCGGCGAAGTAGCCGGGAGCCAGCAGATACGGCGCCACGACCACCCTGGGCGCCCCCGCCCGCACGAGCGCGGCGACCGCCCCGGCCGGGGTGGGATCGGCGGCGGAGGCGTACGCGGGCGAGACGGTCCACCAGCCGGACCGCCGCCACACCCGCGCCATCTCCGCGATCACCGCGTTGGCCCTGGCGTCGCTCGAACCCGCCGACACCAGCACCACCGCCGTGTCCGGGTCTCCCGCCGGCACGCCCGCCTCGCCCAGCCGTCGCTCCAGCGCGGACAGCAGCAGCGGATGCGGGCCCAGCGTGTGCCCGTAGCTCACGCGCAGGCGCGGCTCGCGCGCCCGCGCCTCGTTCAGCGCCGCGGGCAGGTCCACCCTGCTGTGGTAGGCCTCGGTGAGCAGCAACGGCAGCACCACGGCCTCCTGCAGGCCGCTGAGCGCCCGGCCAAGGGTCGGGGCGCAGTGGTCCAGGTACGCCACGCGCACGTCCAGCGGCACCTGTTCGAGCAACGCGGCCACGGTGACGGCGGCGCGCGGGTCGCGTGACCCGTGCGCCACCGCCACCAGTGGCACGCGGCCGGGGGCCGCCCCGCCTGCCAACGGGACGGATCCCCCGCTGGGGATCACAGGTGAATGCCGCATTCGACCTTCCCCAGGCCCGCCCAGCGTCCGCTGCGCGGATCCTCACCCTCGGCGACCTGCCGCGTGCAGGGCGCGCAGCCGATCGAGGGGTAGTTGTCGTAGTGCAACGGGTTGATCAGCACCCCGTTGTCGGCGATGTAGTTGTCCACGTCCTCCTGCGTCCAGGCGGCGATCGGGTTGACCTTCACCATCTGCCGCTTGGCGTCCCACTCCACGACCTTGGCGTCCGTCCTGCTGCGCGACTCGTCGCGGCGGATGCCGGAGATCCACGCCAGGTACGGCTCCAGCGCCCGGTTCAGCGGCTCCACCTTGCGCAGGTAGCAGCACAGGTCCGGGTTACGGCCGAACAGCCGCGGCCCGAGGTCGCGATCCTGCTCCGCGACCGTCCGCGACGGCTTGATGTCGATCACGTTGACGTCATAGACCTGCTGGACGGCGTCCCGCGTGCCGATGGTCTCGGCGAAGTGGTAGCCGGTGTCGATGAACAACACGTCCACGCCCGGTTTGACCCTGCTCACCAGGTCGATGAGCAGGGCGTCACTCATCGAGGAGGTCAGGCACAGCCGGTCGCCGAACGTCGCCGCCGCCCAGCGGATGATCTCGCGGGCGGGGGCGCCCTCCAGGAACTTCGCGGCGGACTCGACGATGTCCTGCAGGTCGAGCGTGCCGCGCTGTTCCGTCAAACCGACTTCGATGTCGACCAGCGTCATATCTTCACTCCGATTCCAAGGAATTTCAGCTTGAAGGCACGAGCGCAGGCGCGGCAGTACCAGCCGCCACCCGTCGCGGGCTCGGCGACATTCAGATCGCCCTCGTAGGGTTCCAAATCCTCATCACCGCAGTATGGGCAGTGGAAGGGGACCGCTCGTGTGGTCATTTCAGGTCGGCCTCATCTGCTCGCTGGACCCAGTCGGCGAAGGACTCGCCTTCCTTCTTCTGGCTGTCGTAGTTGGACACGACGCGCGAGACGTAGTCCGGCAGCGCCTTGGCGGTGGTCTTGAGGCCGCGTACCTTCCTGCCGAACCCGGCGTTGACGCCGAGCGAGCCGCCCAGGTGGATCTGGTAGCCCTCGACCTGGTCGCCGTTCTCGTCCACGACGAGCTGGCCCTTCAGGCCGATGTCGGCGACCTGGATGCGGGCGCAGGAGTTGGGGCAGCCGTTGAGGTTGATGGTCAGCGGCTCGCTGAAGTCCGGCAGCCGCCGCTCCAGCTCGTCGATCAGGTCCATCGCGGCGCCCTTGGTCTCGACGATGGCCAGTTTGCAGTACTCGATGCCGGTGCAGGCCATCGTCTGGCGGCGGAACGTGGAGGGGTTGACCTGGAGGTCGTTCGCCTCCAGCTCGGCCACGATGGAGTCGACCCGGTCGGGCGCGATGTCGAGGACGACCATCTTCTGCTCGACCGTGGTGCGCACCCGGGAGGAGCCGTGCCGCTCGGCGATGTCGGCGATCAGATGCAGCTTGTCGCCGTCCACCCGGCCCACCTTGGGCGCGAAGCCGACGTAGAAGTTGCCGTCCTTCTGCGGGAAGACACCCACGTGGTCACGCCGGTTGCCGCGCGGCAGCTCGGGCGCCGGCCCGTCGGGCAGCCGCTCCTTGAGGTACTCGGTCTCCAGGATGTCCCTGAACTTCTCCGGTCCCCAGTCGTTGACCAGGAACTTGATCCGGGCCCGGTGCCGCAGCCGCCGGTAGCCGTAGTCGCGGAAGATCCCGACGACGCCCTCGTGGACGTCCGCGGCCTGCTCGGGGCGTACGAACACGCCCAGCCGCTTGGCCAGCATCGGGTTGGTCGACAGGCCGCCGCCCACCCACAGGTCGTAGCCGGCCTCGCCG
The DNA here is from genome assembly GCF_040655495.1 of Nonomuraea sp. NPDC050404. Taxonomy (NCBI): domain Bacteria; kingdom Bacillati; phylum Actinomycetota; class Actinomycetes; order Streptosporangiales; family Streptosporangiaceae; genus Nonomuraea; species Nonomuraea sp. NPDC050404. The sequence goes on along the minus strand of NZ_JBFAKB010000002.1, from coordinate 550,143 downwards.
TGCTCGTTGACCACGCCGACGAACGCCACGTCGTTGATCTCGTGCACCGTGCAGTGCGCGGGGCAGCCGCTGAGCGCCGTCTTGAACTTGCGCGGCAGGTTGGAGTACGCGGGGTTGCCGACGACCCGGTCGTACATCTCCGTGATCTGGTCGGAGGCGTCGAGCACCTCGTCGGTGTCGATCCCGGCCAGCGGGCAGCCCATGATCACGCGCGGGGTGTCGCCGCACGCCTCGGTGGTGGACAGGCCCACGGCCTCCAGGCGCTCCCAGATGTCCGGCACCGACTCGATCTCGATCCAGTGCAGCTGGATGTTCTGGCGGTCGGTGATGTCGGCGGTGCCGCGGGCGTAGTCGTTGGAGATGTCCGCGATCGCCCGGAGCTGGGCCAGGTCGAGCTGGCCGCCGTCGATGCGCACCCGCAGCATGAAGTAGCGGTCGTCGAGCTCCTCCGGCTCCAGGATCGCCGTCTTGCCGCCGTCGATCCCGGGCTTGCGCTGGGTGTAGAGACCCATCCAGCGCATGCGGCCACGCAGGTCCGCCGGGTCGATCGAGTCGAAGCCCCGCTTGGAGTAGATGTCGATGATGCGCTGGCGAACGTTGAGGCCGTCGTCGTTCTTCTTGTTCTCTTCGTTCTTGTTGAGCGGCTCACGGTAACCGAGAGCCCACTGGCCTTCGCCGCGCGGGCGCTTGTGGTGCCGGCTGGCAGGAGTCCGGCTGGCAGGGGTGCTCATTGCGCGTCCTTAAGATCATGGGCGCGCGCAGTGTTCCTCCTGCCTCATCGTCGAGGGCAGGGCTGGAGAGGAGGCGTGCGACGCGCTCAGCGGTGGAAAACGATGTGGGCTAACGGGCGTCGCAACAGATGGCACTGCGGACACGCTGAAGATCGACGTGGCGTCGACCGACAAGCATGGGGTCCGCTGGCATACTCCTGAGATTACTCTGACCGTCCGAGATGTCCAAGACCGGGTCCAGAGTGTGGGATAGTGGTCACCCTTGGCGTGGCCAGTCCAGCCCTGACTCCTTGGGCTGCGCCTGCTCTTTCTTGTGCTGGCAATCACACCACGAGCCGCCCCGGCAGTCCTCGTGGCGCCTGTCCTTGCAGCTGTCGCAGATCACACCCGCATTATCCCTCCCTGAGCGCGGGAAGACCGCCGAACCCCCAAGTCAGGGGTTGATCAGGGTCATACCGGATGACCTGGGCGGCATGATGGGTGCCATCCTGACACCATGCGTACAATCCTGAACGTCATCTGGCTGGTCTTCGCGGGCATCTGGCTGGCCATGGGCTATGCGCTGGCCGGAATCATCTGCTGCATCCTGATCGTCACCATCCCGTTCGGCATCGCCTCGTTCAGAATCGCCGCGTACGCGTTGTGGCCGTTCGGCCGGACCGTGGTACGCGACCCCGACTCGGGCGTCTTCTCCCTGCTGGGCAACATCATCTGGTGCGTGGTGGCCGGCATCTGGCTCGCCATCGGCCACGTCGTGACCTCCATCCCGCTGTTCATCTCGATCATCGGCATCCCGATGGGCGTGGCGAACATCAAACTGATCCCTGTTTCTCTGCTTCCTCTGGGCGCGCGCATCGTGGACAACGACTAAGGGACGTCTGCGGACGTAAGCTGTTCCGAAGAGTCACTGCTAATACCGTTGGGTGCCATGACGTCCACCGAAGCCCCTCCCCGGTCCAAAAGAGGGCTGCGCTCCCACGCCCGGGCCAGGCTGAACTGGGTGCTCGACACCAAGTCGTGGGCGACCGTGCGCGCCTCGACGAACGCCGGCGTCACCTACCGGGTCACCGGTCTGGCGGGTGAGGCGGCGTTCTTCGCGCTGCTGTCACTGCCGCCCTTCGTGCTGGGCCTGATCGGCGTGCTGGGCAAGCTCGGCACCTGGCTGGGGCCGGACGTGGTCACCCAGGTGAAGACCTGGGTGATCGACCAGGCGGGCCTGATGTTCACCGACGACGCGCTCAACAAGGTGATCAACCCGCTCATCACCGACGTGCTCAGCGACGACGCCGGCAAGGTGTCGATCATCTCGCTGGGCTTCCTGCTGTCGCTCTGGTCGGGCTCCAGAGCCCTGTACGTCTACGTGGACCTCATCTCCGTCGCCTACGGCCTGGGGGAGGAGCGCGGCATCATCCGTACCCGGCTGATGTCGTTCGGCCTCTACGTCATCGGCCTGATCATCGGCATCATCGTCATGCCGATCCTGGTCGTCGGCCCGACCCTGATCAAGGACGCGCTGCCCAGCGAGTACGGCATCGCGATCGACCTGCTCTACTGGCCGGTCGTGATCATCGGCTCGGTGTTGTTCCTGACCGTGCTCTACCACGTCAGCGTGCCGGTGCGGACGAAGTGGTACCGCGAGCTGCCGGGGGCCATCCTGGCGCTGTTCCTGTGGATCGTCTGCGCGGCCGTGCTCCGCGCGGTGCTGGCGGCCTGGTTCTCGCCCGTCTCGGTCTACGGCTCGCTGGCCGCCCCCATCGCGCTGCTGCTCTGGCTCTACATCACCGCGCTGGCCGTGCTCATCGGGGCGATTCTGAACGCGGAGGTGGACCGGCTCTGGCCGGGCGAGGGCAGGAACAAATAACCATTCCGCCACGGGGGTAGTGGTTCAACTCGGTCCGCCACGGCGTACGCAAGGACACCGGCCGCATCGACCTCTTGGCCATGACGGTGGTCACTCCTGACCTCGCGCAAGCGAGCGCCCCACCGCACGGGCTCCCATGTGCGGCGGGGCGCTCGGTGCGAAGCGGGGTGGGCCGGAGTACCCCGTTCGCGGTGACCGGTCGGTGGCCCGGAGGACTGGGCCCGTTCCGACCGGGGAGGGCCTCGCGGGAGACGGGACCGAATCGTCGCCCGCTCGGCCTCAGCTTCAGCCGAGGAACACGTAGTCGGCCCCGTAGGGGACCTCGGCCTGGGCGCCCGGCCGGCAGGAGCCGGTCGGGGCGAGGCCGCCCGTGGTGTTCAGGCGCAGGATCTGGGTGGTGTGCGCGAGCAGGCCGGTCTTCGCGCCCGCCTGGGTGGCGTCCAGGACCAGTTCGGGGATGTTGTCGCCGTTCGGCGTCTTGGTGACGGCGGTGCCGCGCACGGCGCCGCCGTCGGGGGCGATCCACTGCGGCGGGCCCGAGGCGGGCGTTACGAACGAGTGGTCGATGTCGCGCCGCAGCTTGGCCGTCACGCCGTACTGGGTGAAGCCGTGGCCGCCCGCGGGAAGCCGCGTGCAGGCGTAGATCTGCCGCCCGCGCAGCACCTCGGCGGTCAGCGCGCGCGGGTGGGTGAACGGCTCGGCGGACGACTGCCCGCGTACCGCGCCGCCGTCGAAGTCCGTGGTGTGCAGGTTGGAGTAGTACGCGCCCGGGTTCGCGGCGATGCGCTTGACGACCTTGGCCGGGACCGGGGTCTCGCCGGAGACGCCGGTCACGTTCTCGGGCAGGCCCTTCGCCGCCGCGAACAGGTCGGCCACGACCGCGCCGTTCCTGCCCGCCGAACCCTTGTGCAGGTGCCCGGCGGTGACCCGGCCCAGGCCCGTCCAGGAGGCGGTGTAGGCGATCGAGGAGCCGTTCGGGCGCAGCCACCACACGGCCCTGCCGTCGGTGTCGCCGCGCTTCTTGCCGTCGTCCTGCGCGACCTCCCGGCCCCCGTCGGCCTGCGAGGAGAGCGTGGCCTGGTCGCTGCCGTGCAGCACGCCGCCCAGGTCGATCGGTTTGCCGATCCGGTGGAACTGGCCGCGTAACGCGCCCTTGGGATGGGCGGAATCGTGGAGGTTGGCGTAGAAGGCGCCCGGGTTCGCGACGAGTTTCTCGATCAGGTCGTTGCTCGCGATGACGGTGCCGGTGACGCCGCGTACGGAGGAGGGCAGGGACTCGGGCAGGAACGGCAGCGCGACGTCGCCGTTGACGCCCCTGGCGCCGGCGTGCACATGGCCCGCGGTGGGAGTGCCGATCTTGTTCCACCGGGCCGCGAACGTCACCTCGTTCCCGCTGATCTTGAGCACGACCGTCGAACGGCCGTCCTTGTCGCCGGGGGCGCCCACCTCGTTCGCGCCGCGCAGCCCCGCCGCGAGATAGACCTCGTCACCGGAGGCGTGCGCCGGCGCCGCCGATACTGCCGAGACTGCTGGGACGATCAGCGCACTGGCCGCCAGAGCGCCAGAAATCATGAACTTTCGGTAAGACATGATGAAACCTCGTATAAGGCTCGATATTCCGGTCGGTACGGCAAGCAGTACGCGCCGGGAGCCGCCCGGGTTCAACGCTCGAATGCGTAAATTTCCACAGAACCTCTGACCTGCCCGAGTGCACGCGAAAGCACGCGAAAAGCCCTCCCGCGATGGGGAGGGCTCATTCGTCCAACGTCGCCGGTCAGGTCTTGATGGTCAGCAGCTTCCTGCCCGCCGAGGTCACCACCTCGAAGTGGTCCACGTCCCCCAACTGGGTGGCGCTGCCGCCGTGCATGTAGAGCGGGTCTGGGGAACCCGGCACTCCGTACCCGGCTGGAGGCACGGACCATCCGGTCATCACCCGTCGATCGCCCGACTTGGCGACCGAGACCAATTCGCACTCCAGCGGCCCCTTCACCCCGGACAACTTCAGCGCCGCGTGCGTGCCCCAGCCCTTCGACTCCACCACGAGCCCGCCGGTCACCCCGTCCACGCCCTTGCCCTCGATGGGGCGTCCCGCGGCGTAGAACTGCTCGGCCGGGCCCATGTTCGCGCCCATGGCATGGTCGCCGTGTCCCTGGGCCAGTGGCGCCGTCTCCCCGGCGTCGAGTTGCGTGCCGATCGTCAGCCCGCCCGCCACCAGCGTGACCGCCGCCGCCATCCCGATCACGAACGTGCCCCTGCGCGTCTTCCTGTCGGCCGCCTTCTTGCGCCGCAACATGCCGACCACGTCGTCCTGGCGGTCATGGGAAGGGGGGCCGTCATCCTCGATGGGCCCGATCCCGTTCAGCACGCTGGCCACGCCTGCCAGGTCGGACAGTTCGTACCGGCAGGTGGGGCAGCCGAGGAGGTGGGTCTCGAAGGCCATCCTGTCGTCTTCGTCCAGCAGTCCGAGCGCGTAGGCGCCCACGTCTGTGTGCTCGACTCTTGCAGTCACGCCTTCACCCCCCTCTCCTCAAGTGCGATCCGCAGCGCGCGTACTGCGTAGTAGACACGGGACTTCACGGTGCCGACGGGAATGCCGAGCGCGACCGCGGCGTCGTTGACCGACCGGTCCCGCAGGATCGTCTCGTTGAGGATCTCGCGATGTGCCGGCGACAACGCCTTCAGCGCCTCGGATACGACCACCTGGTGCAGCAGTCCCTCCATCTCGTCGGGCACGGGCATGCTCTCCAGCGGTCCATCACCCGATTCCTGGGGGCGGGCGTCCCTGCGCCGCCGGTCATCGATCACGATACGTCTGGCGACCGTGGCGAGCCAGGGCATCAGCGAGACCGAGTCGGGGTCCAGCCGCTCCGCACTCCGCCACGCCCGGATCATGGTCTCCTGCACCACGTCTTCCGCCCACTGCCGATCGCCCGCGGTCAGCCGGATCACGAAGGCCAGCAGCGGCCTGTGGTATTCCCGGTAGAGCGCGGACACGACCACCTCGTCGTCCGGGCGTACGCGCCGGATCCAGTGTCGTAAGCGCGGCTTGCCCATCGGGGCGGCTCCCTCGGCCGAGGGCGGGGGATACGTGCTGATTCGCATCATTCCCCTTTCTCAGTCCGTCGGGAGGTGGTACGGCCAGTCGACCGGGCCCGGTTCAACGAATCGGGGAAGATAATCCGATTGCATCGCGGGGGACACCCTGCGTAGAGTCACTCAGGTAACTGATCGAGGAGGTGAGGACTATGCGGGTCTCCGTGTTCGGCATGTCCTCAGTCCAGGTCCGGGCGCTCGTCTGACCAGCCCGTTCTCTTTTCTTCACTCCTTCTCGATCAAAGGTCTCACTCCGTTGTCTCAGGATCTTTCGCTGCTCGGCTGGACCGATTTCCGCGTCGCCGAGCTGCCCGCTGACACCGTTCCCGCCCGGGTCTCCCGCGTGGACCGCGGCGCCGCCGAGGTGATCGCGGCCGACGGCCAGCACCAGGCCAGATACAGCGCCCACGTACGCCGCGCCGCCGCCGCCGACCCGGTGGCGCTGCCGTGCGTCGGCGACTGGGTCGCGCTCAGGTGGCTGGCAGAGGGCCGCTACGAACTCGACGAGGTACTGCCCCGTACGTCCGCCTTCGTCCGGGGCGGCGTCAGCCGCGACTCGGTCGGCGGGCTGTCGGGCGACGGCCAGGGCCAGGTGCTCGCGGCCAACGTGGACCTCGTCTTCGTGGCCGAGCCGTCGATGCACTCGAACGACTTCGCCGACCTCGGCCGCATCGAGCGCCTCGTCGCCCTCGCCTGGGAGTCCGGCGGCACGCCCGTCGTGCTCATCACCAAGTCCGACCTCTTCGAGGACGGCCTCGACGACCTGCTCGCCGACGTCCGCCTCGCCGCGCCCGGCGTGGCCGTGCACGCCGTCTCCTCCCTGCACGGGGAGGGGGTGAAGCTGGTGGCCGGCTACCTCGAAGGCTCCCGCACGGCCGTCATACTCGGCCCGTCGGGGGCCGGCAAGTCCACCCTGGTCAACGCGCTGGCCGGGGGAGAGGTCATGGAGACCCAGCAGGTACGCGCGGCGGACGGCCGTGGCCGGCACACCACGGTGCACAGGGAGCTGATCCCGCTGCCGGGTGGCGGCCTGATCATCGACACGCCCGGCATCCGCCGGGTGGGCCTCTACGACATCGGCCAGGGCGTCGACCTGGTCTTCTCCGACATCGAGTCGCTGGCCGAGCAGTGCCGCTTCGGCGACTGCGGGCACACCGGCGAGCCGGGGTGCGCCGTGCTGGCGGCCCTGGAGCGGGGCGAACTGCCTGAGCGGCGCCTGGAGAGCTGGCGCAAGCTGCAGCGGGAGGCCCTGTGGATGGCGTCCAGGACGGATGCCCGGCTGCGCAAGGAGCAGCAGAACAAGTGGAAGATGATCACTAAGGAGATGCGCCGCTCCGGCCGCAACCGCCCCTGACCCCCGCCCGGCGGGGCCGGGCGGGGTGTGGGTCAGCTTTCGTGTGAAGCGGGTAGGCACAGGTCATGCAGCTTTTCGCAGACCGGGCCGACGCGGGGGCGCAGCTCGCCGAGCGGCTGCGGGACGCGCGCGACCCGGTGATCCTCGCCCTGCCACGTGGCGGCGTGGCCGTGGCCGTGCCCATCGCGCGCAGGCTCGACGCCGAGCTCGAAGTGCTCGTGACCAGGAAGATCGGCTATCCCCCGACGCCCGAGCTGGGCGTCGGGGCGATCGCCGAGGGTGGTGAACCGGTGTTCGACCTGCCGCTGCTGAGCCGGCTGGGCCTGACGCCGGAGTCCGTCGCCGACGTGGTGGAGCACGAACGGCGCGAACTGGTCCGCCGGGTACGCGCCTACCGCGGCGACCGCCCCCTGCCGCTGATCGAGGGCCGGGAGGTGATCGTGGCCGACGACGGACTGGCCACGGGCGGCACCGCGCGCGCCGCGCTCAGGGCGGTCGCCACGGCCAAGCCCGCCAGGGTGACGCTGGCCGTTCCGGTCGGCGCCGTCGCCACCGTCCGGTCCATGCGGGAGGAGGCCGATGAGGTGGTGGTGTTGCGGACGCCCACCGACTTCAGGGCGGTCGGCCAGTGGTATGAACGTTTCAACCAGCTCAGCGACGCCGACGTCCTGCACCTCCTGGGCCGGGACTGATCGGCTGTGCGGGCCTGAACGGCCGGATGGGATTGAACGGTCGGGCCCGGCTTGGATGGTTGTGCCGGGTTCGGGCGGTTGGGCCGGGGGTCAGGCGGCGATGATGGCCCAGACGAGTTTGCGGGTGCCGCCGGGTGAGAGCCAGCCCCACGCCGTGCAGAGGGCGTCCACCAGGCGCAGGCCGCGCCCGTACTCCGAGAACACGTCCGGGGCGGCCGCGACCGGGATGGTCCTGCTGTAGTCGGTCACGACGCAGGCGAGCTCGGCCTGATGTGACAGCAGCCGCAACTGCGCGGCCCCGCCCCCGTGCCGCATCGCGTTGGTCACCAGTTCAGAGACCACGAGCTGGGCGTCGAAGGCCAGGTCCACCGTGCCCCAGGCGGTGAGAGTCTGGTCGACGAACCGCCGGGCCGTGGCCACGCACGCGGGCTCCAGCGCGGTGCCTTGATGGAACGGGAACACCGCGTCACACTCACCGGTACGGCCCTCCACCAGGATGGAGGAAAGCCATCGTGGTGGCCGGGCCCCGATGGCGGCTTGCGGCCGAGCGTCGAAAGTCGTCATTCTGGCCCCCGAAGCGCGGTCTGGTGATCTAATGCCCATCTTTACGGGGAGTGCTTACCGATGCAAGACTTTTCGTAGTTTACGGATGCGAAACGCATCTGCACGTGCAGATGACCTAGGAGCAGCGGAGTGAGCGCACAGAGCGCGGAGGGAAAGCTTCTCAGCTATTCGCCGGGAAGCCCGACGGTGCTGCGGATTCTGCTGGGGACCCAACTACGCAGGCTCCGTACCGAAAAGGGTATCTCGCGCGAGGACGCCGGGTACTCGATTCGCGCATCTCATGCGAAGATCAGCCGGTTGGAGCTCGGCCAGGTCAGCTTCAAGCAGCGCGACGTGGCCGACCTGCTGACCCTGTACGGCGTCACCGACCCGGCCGAGCGGGACCCCCTGCTGGCCCTGGCCAAGCAGGCCAACGCCCCCGGCTGGTGGCACAACTACGGCGACCTGCTGCCCGCCTGGTTCGAGGTCTACATCGGCCTGGAGGGCGCGGCGTCCAGCATCCGTACCTATGAGAACCAGTTCGTCCCCGGGCTGCTCCAGACCTCCGCCTACGCCAGGGCGGTGATCGAACTGGCCCACGAGAAGGCGCCCAGAGCCGACATGGACCGCCGGGTGGCGCTGCGGATGACCCGGCAGGAGCGGCTGCAGAGCGGCCTGACCCTCTGGGCCGTGATCGACGAGGCCGTCGTGCGCCGCACGCTGGGCGGCCCCGAGGTGATGCGCGAGCAGATCACGCACCTCCTCGACGTCACCGCGGAGCGCAACATCACCGTGCAGGTCATGCCGTTCGACCGGGGCGGTCACGCGGCGGCCGGCGGGCCCTTCAGCATCCTGCGCTTTCCCGAGCGTGAGCTGCCCGACGTCGTGTACATGGAGCAGCTCACCAGCGCCCTCTACCTGGACAAGACCGCCGATTCCGACCACTACATGGAGGTCATGGACCGGCTGAGCATCCAGGCGGAGGAGCCGAAGGCGACCAGGCGCTTCCTGGAACGGCTCATCTCCGGATAAGTCGCCGATCTCCCCTGTGATCCACTCCATACCGGGATTTTTGGTCGTCCGGTATATGGAGCACTTCTTGCTGCCGTATTGTCAGCTCGCAAACGCGGATGCACGTGCATCCGTAAGATCGCGAGGAGCTGCCCCCATGCACGAGTTCCTGAACGGAACCCCCGCCGGCCGCCTTCCCGTCGTCTGGCGCAAGAGCAAGCGGAGCAACCCCAACGGCAACTGCGTCGAAGTCGCGAACCTGCCCACGGGGGAGATCGCCATGCGTAACTCACGTTTTCCCGAAGGTCCGGCGCTGGTCTACACGCCGGCCGAGATCACCGCGTTCGTCCTAGGGGCCAAGGACGGCGAATTCGACGACCTCATCAACTGACCCGTCTTTACGGTCGGCCTGGCGAAGGGTTTCGGTCACGACTGCTGTGACGGGAGCTCGTTGTGCCAGCGCCACCGCGTAAGGCGCGGACGGCCGGGAAGTTCGGCGCGCCCGGTGGCCCACAGCAGGGTCGGCCAGGGGTCGTTGCCGGACGGGGCGTCGGGGAAGATCCGTGACAACACCCGCGCGCATACGTCGGCGGGCGGGTCCCAGGTCAGGCCGAGCCCTTCGGTCAGGTCGTGCACGTGGACGAGGGTCTCGACGAGGCCCATGGCCGCCGAGGCCGACGCGTCGGCGGGCCCGAAGCCGTGGTGGGCGCGGGCGTGCGGTGGCGCCGTGCGTACCACCGCGGCCAGCAGCGCGCCGCTCGACTGCAGCACCTGTATCAAGCCGGTGACGCCCGCCGCGCGGTCGGCGTGCACCGAGTTCTCCGGGCCGCCCGGCCTGCGGCTTTCCATCGCGAAGGGCACGTAGACGTCGAGCGGCGGCGTGGTGAGGCCGAGTCCCACCGCGTAGGCGAACAGGTCGTCGGCCAGGTGCTCGGCGGTCTCCCAGCAGGTCCATTCGAGGGAGCCCGCCGGAGCGTCCCAGGCCGCGGGATCGGCGGCCTGCCGGAGAGTCTCGACGGCGAGCCGTACGACCTCATCGAGATCGTCGGCGGTCACGGGTGCGGGCTGCTGAGGTGCTGACATGGCAGGAACCCTACCGACGGGCCCCGACAAATCCGACAAATCCGCGCCAGGGCCGGGCCGGTCGCACCCAGCCGCGACAGGCGGCCCGCGATCGCACCGGGCGGTCCGTGCCCGTAGCGGGTGGTCCGTGCGTACGGCCGCCGGTCGCAGGGGCCGGCGGCCGTCCAGGGGGTCAGCGGTAGACGCGGGGGTCGGCCTTGAGGCCGCGCGTCAGGCGTACGGTGATGAACTCGTTGTTGTCCGGCTTGCCCGGCGTGCGCCCGTTCGAGAAGGGGAAGTTGTTGTCGTCCAGCACGCCCAGCGTGCGGTCGTCGAGGATGACCACGTCCTCGATCGTCTGGAACGGGAACCTGAACGTGCCGGGCTCGCCCCCGAGCCCGCGCGGGTCGGCGAGGTCGAGCAGGTCGGCGACCAGGGTCTTGTCGAGCGCGCCGTCGCGGTCCTTGTCGCGCGTGTCGGCCAGGTAGATCCGCTTGACCTTGGCGGCGTCACCTTCGAGGTTGTCCCGCTCGATGATCAGGAACCGGTTCCTGTCGACGGCGATGGCGTCGCCGATGGCGTGCGCGGGGTCGTCCAGCTTGTACGTCCACCGGCGCTCGGTGTAGGCCCGCTTGCGCAGGTCGTACTCGTACATGCGCAGCGTGCCCGCGGGGTCGCCGCTGACCGTGCCCTCCAGCAGCGGGTACAGGCGGCGGCCGTCCACGGCCCTGGCCATGCCCTCGAAGCCCTTGCTGGAGCCCAGGTTCGGCTGTTCGCCGTTCAGGTCGGGGTTCTCGGGCGCCTTGACGCCGGGCAGCGCGACGGGGGCCCGCATCAGGCGGCCCCTGCTGTCGAAGTGCAGCAGGAAGGGGCCGAACTCGTCGCCGACCCAGTACGTGCCGTCCGCCGTGCGCACGATCGACTCGACGTCGAAGTCGGAGCCGGTCAGCGTGCGGTCCTCCCGGGTGAGCGGGAAGGGCACCAGGCCGCGCGGGTCGGTCAGGTTGAAGCCGCCGAGCAGCTTGACGGACTTGTCCTTGAAGTCCGGCTTGATGCGGTGGATCCGCAGCAGGAAGTCCGAGCTGTTCCTCTTGTTGCCGAACCCGTTGTCCGACAGCACGTCGAAGGTGCCGTCGTGGCGGCGCACGATGCCGCTGAAGCCCTGCACGGGCTGGCCGCTGAAGGGCGGGGTGACGCCGTTGACGGGCGCCGTGCCGAGCAGCGACCCGGACGCCTCGCTGCCGGGGACGAAGGTCAGGGCGGGCAGGGAGGCGAACCCGGTCAGCGTGGCCCGGCCGAAGGCGTCCCGGCCGGGGTCGGCGGTCGCGGGGACGGCCGTCAGACCGGCGGTCAGCGCGCCCGCGCACATCAGGATGGCGATGCGTTTCATGACGGGCACGTTAGGGCGGGCAAATGACGCGATTCCGAACGGACGGCAACATGTGATGACAGCCGGGTGTCGGCCTGGCCCTACGCTGACCGGTATGACTGTGATGCAGGTGGTCGCCATGGCCGTGGTCGATCGAGGGCGGTTGCTCGTCGTGAGCAAGAACGCCGCTCCCGACGTTTTCTACCTGCCGGGGGGCAAGCCGGAGCCGGGGGAGTCGGCCGAGGAGACGCTCGCGCGCGAGTTGCGGGAGGAGCTGGGGGTGCGCCCGCTGGACCTGGCCCTGCTGGGCGAGGTGGAGGACGTGGCGGCGCTGGAGGGGGTGCCCATGCGCATGACGGTCTTCACCGGCAGGCTGGACGGACGCCCCGAGCCGGCCGCCGAGCTGGCTGCGCTCGGCTGGACGGACGGGCGTGACGAGTTCGGGCCGCGGCTGGCTCCCGCGGTGCGAAATCACGTGGTCCCCCTGCTCGCCGGTGGTTCGGGCGGGCCGGGGGACCACGTTTGACGTTGTGTGCCTGATCAGGCAGTTGTCCCGACCGGGTTCGCCGGAGACTGGGCATGGATGGCCAGGCTCCGGTTCATCGGGACAACTGCATGATCACGCGATGATGCTCGCTGCCGGGTGAGTCAGGCTGCGGAGATGCCGGCGCTGGCCGCGCGGCGCATGCGACGGCGACGCTCGCTGGCGCGCTCGTCCTCGTTCAGACCGCCCCACGTGCCGTACTTCTCGGGCCGGGACAGCGCGTAGTCAAGGCACTCGTTGCGGACGGGGCATCCGGCGCAGATCGCCTTGGCCTTCCGCTCTCGTACGTCACGCTCGGGCTGCCGCTCCCCATCGGGGCCGAAGAAGAGCACGAGGTCCTCACCCCGGCACGCGGCATCATCCTGCCAACCCCAGCTGGGGCGCGGGCGGGCGAGCTGCCGACGTACCTGAGACATGAGAAAACCACCTTCGTGAGAGGTATTTCGGTGTATGAGCCGCATTGGACGCTTATGGCGTCACTGTTCCAACGCAAGTTCGGGCCGTGATGTTCCCTGTTCAGGCGAGAGCGGGCGTGGCGTACCGCACAGGCGTGAGCCTGTCCAGCGAAACCAGCCGGTAGGTAGTGATCTTCTCGGCGCAAGCCGTACCACACGGTGCTGTGAACACCGATGGCTCGATCACAACCTGGAGCCGGACGTCCCCGCAGCGCACAATCGCTTCGGTGACGTCGCCGTCCGTCCTGGAGGATTCCACGGCCACCGCGCCGACAGAACACTCTCCCGTATGGGCTCGGGCGAAGTGCTCAGCGGCCTGCAATGGCTCAGGGATGCCTGCGCGTCCCCGGTAACGGTCGAGAATGATCTCGCCCGACCGGTACGCGTTAGCCGCTGCCGATGCAGCAGCCTGAGACATGCTGCCGTAGAAAATTCCGTGTGGCAAGCACACGAGGTTGGCGGCGTAGCGATCGCCGCCAACATGTGACGTTTCCCACACTCTGTCCGGCAAGATTTCGGCCAGGGACCGAGCGAGGGGTAGTCCAATGCGGGCGCAACACGCATTGCGCTTGGCGTGCGTGCAGACCAGAAATACCGGCTCGTCCTCAAGTATGCAGGACTCCGGGACCACTCCGGCCACGAGCGCGTCCAGGTCAAGATCGTCAGGACCTGCGATGACGCCGCCGGCCACCCACGGGCGATCACCTGCGGCGTAGGCCACTAGCACACGGATTCCCTGCTCCCGTGGGCGGGTGCGCTTTCCGGGGCGGCGGATGAGCTGGGGCCTGATACCGCGTTCCAGCGCCCGGCGGACGAGTTCTGAGATTTTTGCGGGAAGTTCGAAGTTTTCCAGGCGCGAGGGCCATGCTCCGGTGTATTCGATGAGCAGCCACACGCGGGCCCCCACCGTGGCGCTGGCCAATGTGGGCACCTCTCCGGTGTGACACCCGGCCGGATGCTCGCAGCCCCTTGCCAACGCACGTACCCCTTCCCGATCCGCTTGTTAGGTAAGCCTAATCTAACGGATCGGCAGGTTTAGGCGTGCGGGATTTGGTCCAGTACGTCGCGTGTCGCGGGCAGCGCCCGCTCCCTGTCCCGCTTGACCAGGCCGATCCTGGTCCGCCTGTCCAGCAGGTCGCCCTCGTCGAGGGCCCCCTCGTGCAGGACGGACCAGAGCAGATCCCCCTCGGTGAGCCCGAGCCCGACCTCCGCCGGGTGCGACTCGACGAGCTCCAGCGCCGCCGCGGCCTCGGAGCCGTACCGCTCGGCCAGGCGCTGCGGCACCCCGGACGGCCGCGGGCCCGCCCCCACGAGCGGGATCTTCCGCGTACGGCACCGCCCGGCCCGGAGTTTCCCCTCCGAGACCGCTCGATCCACCGCGTCCTGGGCCATGCGCCGATATGTCGTCAGTTTGCCGCCCACCACGGTCACGATCCCGCCCTCGGTGAGCACCGCGTGCTCACGGGACAGGTCGGCCGTCCTGCCGTCGGCCGCCAGAAGCGGCCTGAGGCCCGCGTACGCGCCCGCAACCGCCTCTTTGGTCACTGGGGACTCAAGAACCCCGTTCAGCACCTCCAGGAGCGTTCTGACGTCCTCGTCGGTCGCCTCCGGCACATCCGGCACCGGCCCGTCCACCGGTTCGTCCGTGAGGCCGACGTAGATGCGGCCGTCCTGCTGGGGCAGTATGAGCGCGAACCGGTTGCTCTCGCCGGGAATGGGCACGTGCATGCCCGCGATCAGCCCCGGCAGCGTCCCGGGCTCCAGCACGAGGTGGGCGCCGCGCGAGGGGCGCAGCTTCACCTGCGGATACAGCGTGCCGGCCCACACCCCGGTCGCGTTGATCACCACCTTGGCGCGGATCGTGAACTCCTCGCCCGTCAGCTCGTCGCGTACCTCGGCCCCGTGTCCCGTCAGCCGCAGCGCCCGGCACCGGGTCAGCACCCGGGCCCCGTGCCCGGCGGCCGTCCTGGCGATGGCCACCACCAGGCGGGCGTCGTCGAGCAGCCGCCCGTCCCACGACAGCAGCGCGCCGCGCAGCCCCTCCTCGCGCAGCACGGGTGCGAGGGTGTGCGCGCGGGCCGCGTTCAGCCGCGCGGGGCCCGGCAGCAGGCGGCGCGGCGTGCGGGCGGCGGCCCGCAGCCCGTCGCCGAGCCGGTAGCCGCTCATGATCAGCGCCGCCTGCCGCCGCGAGACGGCCGGGGTCAGCGGCAGCACGTACGGATGCGCCCTGACCAGGTGCGGAGCCGTCCTGCGCAGCAGGATGCCGCGCTCGACCGCGCTCTCGTAGGCCACGCCCACCTGCCCCTTGGCCAGGTAGCGCAGGCCGCCGTGCACCATCTTGGAACTCCATCTGGAGGTGCCGAAAGCCAGGTCGTGCGCGTCGATCGCCGCTACGCTCAATCCCCGGGAAGCGGCGTCGAGCGCGGCGCCAGCCCCGGTCGCGCCGATCCCCACCACCAGCACGTCCACCCGCTCCTCGGCGACCGCGCGCAACTCGCGGGAGCGTCTGGCGGCGTTCAGCGAGTCATCCAAGGTAGCCCTCCAGCAGGGTCGCGAGTTCGGCGTCGAGTTCGTCGAGCGTGACGGGGTCGAGCATGGTCGGGGCGGACACCAGGAACGACTGGGCGACCAGCAGCACCGCCCTTGCCTTGCGCCGGTCGCCGACCGTACGTTCCAGCACCTCCAGGATCGCGTCGTGGCCGGCGCCGCGCCGGTCGATCAGGTACGGCATGAGCAGGTCCGGATCCGCCTGCACGATCTTGTGCCACAGCGGGTGAGCGCGCAGGCCGCGCACGCCCGCCACGACCGCGCGCACCGGGTCCGACAGGTCCAGCCCCTCGATCACCCGTACCCATTCCCTGGTCATCAGATCGGCCACCAGCGTGCGCACGTCGGGCCAGCGGCGGTAGAGGGTCATCCGCGACACCCCCGCCCTGCGCGCCACCTCCGTGAGCGTCGTCCTGCGCACCCCGTAGGCCAGCACGCAGTCGAGTGCCGCGTCCAGCACGCTCTCATTGTGACGAATCGACGTCATGTGTCACAGTGTAAACGTGACTGGAGAACCGATGTCGTGGTCGGGGTGGGGCGACCCCGCCAAGGCCCGTGAGCTGCCCGAGAGCATCCGGGTGCTGCTGCGCGACCTGCTCGGCGTGCGCGCGCCCGCCACCCCCGCGGTCTCCCTTGAGTCGGTACGGCTCCCGCCGGTCGCCCTGGGTGAGCCGCTGCTCGGCGCGCTGGCCGAGGTCGTCGGCGCCGGGCACGTGCTGACCGGGCACGAGGCCCGCGTGCGGCACACGCGCGGCAAGTCCACCCCCGACCTGCTGCGCATGCGCGGGGGCGACGGCTCGGCCGCGCCCGACGCCGTGGTGCTGCCCGGCTCGCACGAGGAGGTGGCCGAGCTGCTGCGGCTGTGCTCGCGCGAGCGGATCGTGGTCGTGCCCTTCGGCGGCGGCACCTCGGTGGTGGGCGGCCTGGCCCCGGAACGCGCGGGAGCCGTGGTTGGGAGTGGGGCGGATGCCGGGAGTGTGAGGTTCGCCGGGGTGATCGCGCTGGACCTGGGGCGGCTCGATCGGCTGCGGTCGGTGGACGTGGAGTCGATGACGGCCGAGTTCGAGCCGGGCATGCGGGCTCCCGAAGCCGAGCGGCTGCTGGCCGGGCACGGGCTGACCCTCGGGCACTTCCCCCAGTCCTTCGAGTACGCCACGCTCGGCGGTTTCGCCGCCGCTCGCTCCAGCGGCCAGGCCTCGGCGGGATACGGCCGTTTCGACGACATGGTCGTCGGCCTGACCCTGGCCACCCCGTCGGGCACCCTGGAACTCGGCCGCGCCCCCAAGTCGGCGGCCGGGCCCGACCTGCGCCAGCTCGTCCTCGGCTCGGAGGGCGCGTTCGGCGTCATCACGTCGTTGCGGCTGCGGGTGCGCAGGGCTCCCGTCGAGCGCCGGTACGAAGGGTGGCGGTTCGCGTCGTTCGCGGCCGGTTCCGCGGCCATGCGGGCGCTCGCCCAGGACGGTCCGCTGCCGGCGGTGCTGCGGCTGTCGGACGAGACCGAGACGATGATCGGCCTGGCCAAGCCGGACACGATCGGCTCCGGCGGCTCCGGCGGCTCCGGGGGGGCCGGGGGGTCCGGGGGGTCCGGGGGCGAGGGCGAAGGCCGGTCCGGTGGCGGGGACGGCTCCGGTGGCTCGGGTGGGTCCGGCGGTGCGGGTGACAGCGGGTCCGGTTGTCTGCTGATCGCCGGTTATGAGGGTGCGATGGTGGGGGCCCGGCACGCGTCCGCCTCCGCCGTGCTGGCGCGGATGGGTGGTGAGCCGCTCGGTCCCGAGCCGGGCGCGGCGTGGGAGCACGGCCGTTTCTCCGCGCCGTACCTGCGCGACTCGTTGCTCGCCGCGGGGGCCACGGTCGAGACGCTGGAAACGGCCGGATTCTGGTCGAACCTGCCCAGGGTCTACGGCGCGGTGCGGCTGGCCCTGCTCGGCGCGCTCGGCTCGCCGCTGGTCATGTGCCACATCTCCCACGTGTACGAGACCGGCGCCTCGCTCTACTTCACCGTCGTCACCCCGCAGGACGCCGACCCGGTGGCCCAGTGGGAGCGGGCCAAGTCGGCGGTGAACGCGGCCATCGTCGAGGCGGGCGGCACGATCACGCACCACCACGGCGTGGGCCGCGACCACCGCGACGCCTACGGCGCCGAGATCGGGCCGGTGGGAGCGGGAATTCTCCGCGCGGTCAAAGCCGAACTCGACCCCGCCGGAATACTCAACCCCGGCGTGCTCATCCCCGGGCGGTGACCTGAGCGAGCCTGTCCGCGAGTGAGGCCCTCGGGCGGGCACGGCTCAACCGAAGCGAGCTTCCCGGCCTCGGCTAAGTCCCCGAAGCGAGTTTCTCGGCTCAGTCGGCCGAAGCCAGCTTCTCCGCCTCGGCGTAGGTGCTCGCGGCCTCGCCGTAGCGGTGCAGGGCCTCCTGTACCTGTGCCAGGCGGCCCAGCGAGACCACCAGCTCGCCGCCGCCGACCGAGCGGGTGAGCGCCACCGCCTCCTGTGCCAGGGGCAGCGCCGCCATGGCCCTGCCCCGCTCCATCTGCAGTTTCGCGGTCGTGCGCAGGCACCTGGCGAGCAGTGCGGCGTGCTCGCCCGGCGACGCCGCCACAAGCTCCCGGCTCCTCGCGATCGCGTCGCCCGCGTTGCCGAGCGCGGCGCTCACAGCCCAGCGCGGGCGGGACTGCGCGAGGGCGAGCAGGCCCTCGACGGCCTTCACGGCGGAGGCTCCGTCGCGAGTCGCGTCGTCGGGGCTGTTACGGATCATGGGAGCCTCCCCTTCGGTGGCGGTCCCAACCGCTTGCTTGGGGGGTGAGATTACACCATTGCGAACCTTCCGTGTTCCCGGCGGTACGGAGCGTTCGGGATGCACAAAAGGGAGATGTTGGTAAAGATGTGGTCATGGTGGAAGTCGCGGCTGAACGGGGAAAGCAACTTTCCTCCCGGGTCTCAGAGGAGGGCGCGGGCTGGGCCTGCTCGCAAATCGGCACGTTCGCGCAGCTCAGGCCCAATAAACAGGGTTTCAGCTGGCTGAATTTAAGAACACTCTGGCTCTCGCGCAACGAGATCCTGGCGGGACTGTTCGGTGACCCGTCGGGAGAGGTCCGGGCGCGATGGGTGGAAGCTCAGCAGGCGCGCGGGATTGACCAGGAAAATCGCATCAAGCCAACTGTCGAGGGAAATTTCAGTTTCCTGTTGCTCGGTGACACGGGGGAGGGGGACGCCTCCCAGTACGCCGTCGTCCCGGGGATGTTGAAGCTGGGCGAGGACACGTCGTTCGCCATCGTCGCCAGCGACGTGATCTATCCGACGGGGTCCGGCAACGAGTACGGGGACAAGTTCTTCCGCCCGTACAAGGACTACGACGCCCCGATCTACGCCATCCCCGGCAACCACGACTGGTACGACGGGCTCGGCGGCTTCATGCGGGTCTTCTGCGACGCGCCGCCGCTCAAGCCGAAGCCGGACCGGGGACTGCGCGGGCTGCTGTGGCGCAAGCCGGAGACCATCGACGAGGCGCGGCTGGCCGAGGCGCGTCAGATGCGGGGCAGGCCGTCGCAGCAGGCGACGCAGCCGGGGCCGTACTGGGTGATCGAGAGCGACAGCCTGCTCCTCGTGGGCGTGGACACCGGCATCAGGAACACCATCGACAGGGCCCAGACCGAATGGTTGCGCCGGGTGTCGCTCGACCCCCGGCCCAAGATCCTCGTGACGGGCAAGCCGATCTACACCGCGAACGCGTACAAGCCGTCGCCGCTGGAGGGCGGCGGGACGATCGACGACATCGTGCGGGACCCGGCGCACCGGTACGTCGCGGCCATCGGCGGCGATGTGCACAACTACCAGCGCTATCCGGTCAAGGTGGGCGACCGGGTGATCCAGTACGTCGTGTCGGGCGGCGGCGGGGCCTTCATGCACGCCACCCACACCATCCAGCGGGTGAACGTGGCGGAGGTGCACGAGGACGACTTCAGGTGCTATCCGCTGCGCGGTGACTCGTTGTCCTTCTACAGCCAGCTCTACGCCAAGCGGCTGCGGATGAAGTGGCTCTACCTGACGCCGTCCGAGGCTTCCTGCATCACCTCCATGCACATCAAGAACGAGCCGGTCAGGACCCCGGCTGGCCCCGTCGAGATCACCCGGCGGATGAGGTGGGCGGCGCGGCTGCTGGGGGCCTGGCCGTGGCCGTTCCGGCTGCCGGTGGACCGGGTGTTCCACCGCTTCCTGTCCGAGTTGTCCGACTGGGACACGCCGCCGTTCTTCAAGCAGTTCCTGCACGTCACGGTGACGCCGGGGGAGGTGGCCCTGCGGTGCTTCGCGGCCACCGGGTGCCTGGGGCAGGAACTGGAGCCGCCGCTGGAGGACGAGGTGCGCATCAAGCTGACCTGATCCACCCGGTGCCGGGTTTTGTCGGCGGCGTTTGGCACTCTTGACCCCGTGTATGTCGTGGTGGCTGGGGAGACGGTGCTGCCGGCCGGGGGCACGGCGAGCCGTCCCGCCGACCTGGCCGGGGCGGTGCGTGAGCTGGAGGGCTCGCAGGGGCCGCGGTGGGTGTGGGCCGACGCGCGGGAGGCGTACCCGCCCCTGCTGGAGCGGGGTGTGCGGGTCGCGCGCTGCCACGACCTCGCGCTGACCGAGGGGCTGCTGCTGGCCTACGAGGGCCGCTACGGCGAGCCCCGCTCGGCCAGGGCCGCGCACGCCAGGCTGCACGGCCTGCCGGTGCCGGAGGAGCAGCCGAGCGCGCCCGGCACGTTGTTCGCGCCCGAGCCGCTCGGCGCGGAGGCGGTCGCCGAGGTGCTGGCCGACCAGCTCCGGCGGATCGCCGGGCTGCCCGAGCCGGGCCGCTTCCGGCTGCTGGTGGCGGCGGAGTCGGCGGGCGCGCTGGTGGCGGCCGAGATGGCCTACGACGGCATGCCGTGGCGCAGGGACGTGCACGACGCGCTGCTCACCGAGATGCTCGGGCCGCGCCCCGTGCACGGCATGCGCCCGGCCAAGCTGCAGGTGCTGGCCGACGAGGTGGCCGCCGCGTTCGGGCATCCGGTCAACCCCGATTCGGTGCAGCAGCTCGTCAAGGCGTTCAAGGGCGCGGGGGTGGCGCTGAAGACGACCAGGTCGTGGGAGCTGAAGCGGATCGACCATCCGGCGGTGCCGCCGCTGCTCGCCTACAAGGAGCTGGCCAGGCTGTTCAGCTTCCACGGGTGGGTGTGGGCCGACCAGTGGGTGCGCGGTGGGCGGTTCCGTCCCGAATACGTGGTGGGCGGGGTGGTGTCCGGGCGGTGGGCCACCAACGGCGGCGGGGCGCTGCAGATCCCCAAGGTGATGCGGCGGGTGGTCGTGGCCGACGACGGATGGGTGCTGATCGTGGCCGACGCGGCGCAGCTGGAGCCGCGGGTGCTGGCCGCGATGGCCGGCGACGGAGGGCTGGCCAGGGCCGCGGGGGAGATCGACCTGTACTCCGCGCTGGCGCAGTCGTTCGGCGGCGAGCGCGACAACGCCAAGATCGCCATGTTGTCCGCCATGTACGGCGGCACCAGCGGCGACGCCTCCAAACTGCTGGCCGTGATGCGGCAGCGCTTCCCCAAGGCCTACCAGTTCGTGGAGGACGCGGCCAAGGCGGGGGAGGAGGGGCGGCTCGTGCGCTCCTGGCTCGGGCGCACCAGCCCGCCCCCGTCGGCGCGGTGGAAGGAGCTGGCGTCGGGTCCCGAAGGCGTGCGGGCGGTCAGGGACCGTGGGCGCTTCACCCGCAACTTCGTGGTGCAGGGGACGGCGGCGGAGTGGGCGCTGGCGCTGCTCGCGGTGTTGCGGGGACGGTTGCCCGAGCCGGCGCGGCTGGTGTTCTTCCAGCACGACGAGGTGATGGTGCACTGCCCGCAGGAGCAGGCCGACGAGGTGATCGCGGCCGTCACGGAGTCGGCGGCCGAGGCCAGCAGGCTGCTGTTCGGGCAGACGCCGGTGCGCTTCCCGATGGAGGCGGTGGCGGTCAAGTCCTACTCCGACGCCAAATGATCAGAGGGTACGGCGCCAGATCGCGGTCAGCCAGAGGCCGCACAGCGCGACCATGACGCCGACCACCAGGCCGAGGACGCCGTAGCCCAGCAGGCCCACGATCGCGCCGGCGATGATCGTGCCGGTCGCGCCGCAGACGTTCATCAGCAGGTCCGACAGACCCTGTACGGCGGGCCGCCGCTCGATCGGCACCGACTCCGTGACCAGCGCCGAGCCGGCCACCAGCCCGCAGGACCAGCCGAGGCCGAGCAGGATCAGCGCCGCCGTCACCTGTCCCACCCGGTGCCCGGCCGTGCCCGCCAGGGCGGAGGCGCTGAGCAGCAGCGCGGAGCCGAGCACCAGCACCGGCAGCTTGCCCGCCTTGTCGGCCAGCCAGCCCACGACCGGCGACATGACGTACATGCCGGCGATGTGCAGGCTGATCACGATGCCGATGACGTCCAGGTTCGAGCCGTCGTGGTGCAGTTTGACGGGGGTCATGGACATGATGGACACCATCGCCGTGTGGCTGACGGCGATCATGACCAGGGCGCGGCGGGCCATCGGGGTCGTGCGCAGGGTCTGCCAGGCGCTGCGGATCGTACGGGTGCGGCCCTGCTCCGGCGCCCGCGCGCCGTCGGCCTCACGGGCCAGCTTGAGCGGGTCGGGCCGCAGGAAGCCGACGACGACGACCAGGGCCAGGGCGAAGGCCAGCGCCGCGAACGCGAACGGCCCCGCCTTCTCCGCCATCCCGAGCTCCATGCCGATCCGGTCGGTGGGCTCGGCCAGGTTGGGCCCGGCCACCGAGCCGATGGTGGTGGCCCAGACGACCAGCGACAGATGCCGGGCCGAGCGCTCCTTCGGGGCCAGGTCGGTCGCCGAGTAGCGGGCCGCCAGGCCGCCCGCGCTGCCGCCGCCGACCAGCACCAGGCCGCCCAGCAGCAGCGGCCACGAACCCAGGCTGATGGCCAGCACCGAGATCGCGCAGCCCGTCAGCGCCGCCACGTACGCCAGTGACAGCCCGGCGCGGCGGCCGCCCGAGGCCGACGCCCTGGCGGTCGGCAGCGCCAGGAGCGCCGCGCCCAGGACGGTGGCCGTGCCGGCGAAGCCGCTGATCACCGTCGAGCCCGACAGCTCGTCCACGACGACGGAGCTGAGCGCCAGCCCGACGGCCACCCCCACACCGCCCACGATCTGCGCCGCCGACAGGACCATCAGGGTGCGGCGCTGGACCTTTCTCAATCGGTCAGAGGACGAGACAGCGGGCTTTGTGGGGGCACTGGTCACGCGTGAAGTCTCGCATAACCACTAACATCGCCCCAAAGGGGACTGTGCGCTATTTAGATCGGGAAAGACGGATTTTCCCGGTCAATTCTTCAGAGCACGACGACGGGATCGCCCACCGCGATTCGCCCGGGGGCGTCCGGGATGAGATTGATGCCGAACCAGACCTTGCCATCGCGCCTGCGATGGCGCGAAAGCGTCCTGATCGGCTCCTTGCCCTTGGTGTAGGTGGCCGTGTCAATGGTGGTGAGCACGCAACGATCGCAACCTTTGCTGACCCGGAGCTCCACCTCGCCGACGCGCAGCCGTTTCCACTCGTCCTCGGCGAACGGCTCCGCCACCCCATCGATCACCACGTTCGGCCTGAACCGGCTCATGGGCAGCGGCCCGGCCGGCTCCTCACCGCGTTCCAGAGCCGTCTCCACGATCCAGTCGTTGAGCCGGGCGAGCGAGGCGGTCGTGGTGAGCAGCAGGGGGTAGCCGTCGGCCAGGCTCACCCGGTCCTCCGGCCGGCCGTAGTCGGGGTTGACCGGGCGCCGGGTGGGGTCGTCGAGCCACTTGAGCCTGACCGGCCGCCCCGCCAGCCCGCTCAGCCATTCGGCCGCGGCGTCGCCGCAGTCGGTGAGCTCCACGGGGGTGCGTCCCACCTGCACCGTGGACGTGCCGGTCGTGGGGACGACCGTGAGCGGCGCGGCGTGCGGGCCCGTCAGCGTGAGCGTGTTCCGGTCGAGCAGAGCCACGCAGGCCAGCAGGCGGGGCTCCTCGCGGGCGGTGAGCACGCCGCCGCCCGCGTTCACGATCATGTAACGCCGGTCGCCCGCCAGCCCCCACGGCTGTACCTCGGCCTCGGTGACGTCGTGCCCGGCGGTGGATTTGACCGGGTAGTAGGAGATGCTCGCCAGCTTCATACGGGAGACGGTATCTCACCGATATCAGCCGTTTCCCGCGCAGCCGGGGCCCTGCGCTGCAGTGCGGCGGAGAGCGCGACGGCTCCCAGGCCCAGCACACCGATCGCGGCTCCCACCCAGGCGACGGAGGTGTAGCCCAGGCCCGCGCCGATGGTCAGGCCGCCCAGCCAGGGCCCCACGGTGATGCCGACGTTGAAGGAGGCGGTGCTCATGGCGGCGGCCATCGTGGGGGCGTTCCTGGCCAGGGAGAAGGGGCGGGCGTTCAGTGCGGGGTTGGTGCTGAAGCCGAACGCGCCGAGCAGGAAGATCAGCGGGATGGCCAGGACGGCGACGGACGCGGACACGGCCAGGGCCACGGAGGTCAGGATGAGTCCGGCGACCCCGGTGAACAGGAGCGGGAACGGCCGGGCGTCGGCGATCCTGCCGCCGATGGTGATGCCGAGCAGCGAGCCGACCCCGTACAGGCCGAGCACGGCCGGCACCCAGACCTCGTCCAGGCCGGTGACGTCGGTGAGCAGCGGGCTCAGGTAGCTGAAGGTGGCCAGCAGCGCGCCCGTGGTCAGCGCGGTGGTGCCGTAGGCGAGCCAGAGGGCGGGGCGGGTCATGGCGCGCAGTTCGGTGGACAGGCTCGGCGCGGCGTCGGGGCCGGGGCGCCCGGCGGGGATGGTGGTGTACACGGCGATCCCGACCAGCGCCGACAACACGGCGACCGCCCAGAACGCGGCCCGCCAGCCGAAGTGCTGGCCGATCAGCGTGCCCGCGGCCAGGCCGACGATGGTGGCGATGGTCAGGCCGCCCACCAGCACGCTCATCGCCCTGGCGCGGGCGGTGACGGGCACCAGGCCGATCGCGGTGGCGGCGGCCACGGCCCAGAAGCCCGCGTACACGAAGGCTCCGACCACGCGGGTGGCGAACAACAGGCCGTAGCTGTCGGTCAGCGCCCCCGCGACGTGCGACAGGACGAAGACGGCGAGAAAGGCCAGCAGCACCGTACGGCGGGGCAGCCGCGAGGTGAAGGCGGCCAGCACCGGCGCGCCCACCAGCATCCCGATCGCGAACGCCGAGATCAGCAGGCCCACGTCCGGCACGGACACCCCGAGGTCCTTGGCCATCTCGGGGAGCAGGCCCGCCAGCATCAGCTCGGAGGTGCCCTGAGCGAAGATCGCAAGTCCCAGTATGTAAATCGCCAAAGGCATGGCGACACTCCTTTTTGGATTGATCGGTTCAAAATGAGGGCGCGAAAAAATCAGAAGACGCCCAGCGCGGTGGTCGCGATCGATTCGAGGGCGGCCCGGCCGGACCCGCCGCGGGCGGCCACCCGCAGGCCGCTGATCGTGGCGGCCACGAAGTGGGCCAGGGCCAGCGGGTCCTTGTCCGCGCCGAGCTCGCCGCGGCAGCGCGCCGCCTCGATCGCGGTCCTCAGGATCTCGATCCGCCTGTCCTGGTCGCGGCGCAGCACCTCGGCGATCTCGGCGTCGCGCGGGCCCAGCTCGACCAGCGCGTTCACCACCAGGCAGCCGACGGGGTCGTCGGGGTCGGGCTCGACCGCCCACCACAGCACGGTCCTGATCTTCTCCCTGATCGGCAGCTCGCGCTCCATGAGGTCGGCGGTCCGCGCGGTGCGCTCGTCCATGTAGTGCCGCAGCGATCGCTCGAACAGGTCGTGCTTGCTGGTGAAGGTGTTGTAGATGCTGCTGCGGCCCAGGCCCGTCGCGGTGCACAGGTCCTGCGTCGAGGTGGCCTCGTAGCCCGCGTCCCAGAACGCGCGCATGGCCGCCTCGACCGCCCGGTCCTCCTCGAACTTCCTCGGTCGCGCCATGACGGCCACGCTACACGTTTTGGAACGGATGGTGCAATATGTCAGGTGGACTGCCGGAACGTGTCCAGGAACACCCGGCGGGTGTCGGCCTGGTCGTCCCACTTGAGCTCGGGCAGGTCGATCGTGATCTTGAACGCGGTCGTCTCGTCCATGGAGACGTACCTGGTCAGGGCGTGCATGGGGACGCCGTTGGGGGTCGTGTAGGTGTACTCCCAGTCGGCCGCCTGCCAGTCGCGGAAGTCCACGCCCTGCAACTGCACCTGGATGTAGCTCTCCAGCCCGCCGTCGGCCTCCAGCTTGGCCAGCTCCGACAGGCCGCCGTCCGACTGCGGGGCGGCCTTCTCCACCAAGATCCGCATGCCGGAGTCCTTCGGCCCGCTGAACGTGGACACGCCGTCGGACGTCTCCAGCTGCCACTCCGCGGGCACGGCGGCCGAGAAGCCGGGACCCGTGTGCTCCTTGGAGCCTTCGGGGACGATCACGGAGACGTCCGACCCGCCGGTCGTGGCGCTGTCGGAGAGCGCCGTCGTGGCGCCGGGAGGCACCTCGGGGGAGCCGCCCGGGTTCAGCACGAACACGATCGCGCCGGCCACGACGGCGAGCGTCAGCAGGGCGCTGATGATCGTGAGCGGCGTGGGCCGCCCTCCGCGCACCCAGGTGCCGTCGTCGTCCTCCTCCACCCGGCGGCGGCTCTTGCCCGGGCGGGGCGGCGCGGCGCCGGGCGGCGGGGCCAGGGTGCTGCGGCGGACGTGGTGCGTCATGTCGCGCGCCTGCTGGTCCAGGTCGTCCTGCGAGGCCAGCGGCCACGGGGTCGAGGCCGAGGACGTGCGGCTGTCCGTGGTCAGGGGGAGGATGGGTTGGGGGCGCGGGCCCGTCGAGTTGTCGAGGTCGTCGTCGAGGCCGCGGGGGCCGCGCGGGGACGGGGGCGTGCCGAAGGGCGGCCGCTGCGGGCCCGACTCGCCGGAGAAGGAGTCGTAGGGGCCCGATGTGCTCTTGAGCGCGTCGTAGGGCCCGGAAGGGCCGCCGAGCGAGTCGTAGGGGCCCGAGGAAGCGCCGAGCGAGTCGTACGGGCCGGAGGGGCCGCCGAGCGAGTCGTACGGGCCCGAAGTGCTCGCCAGGGAGTCGTACGGGCCCGAGGCGTTCCGGAGCGAGTCGTAGGAGACGGGCCCCGAGGGGTCGCGGGGGAGCGGCGGCAACTGGTCTGCGCCCTGACCGCCGGTCGGGGCGGCCATCGGGTCGTGCGGCACGCGTACCGGACCCGACGGCGTCTCCACGATCCGCGAGGGCATCGGCCCCGACGGGGTGTCCAGCGGCGGCAGCAGGCCGGCCGGGGTCGGGTCGGACGGGCTGGGCAGCGTCTCGGGCGTGCGCGGCCTGGGCGCGCCGTGCGCGCGCAGCACCGCCTCCAGCATCTCGACGGCCTGCGCCGAGGTGAGGCGGTCGGCGGGGTTCTTGCGCAGCAGGCCCTCGATCACCGGCAGCAGCGAGCCGGCCCGCTGCGGCGTGATCGGGTCCTGGGTCAGCACCGAGCCGAGCACCGCGACCGGGTCCGGTCCCTCGTAGGGCGGGCGGCCCTCGACGGCGGCGTACAGGGTGGCGCCGAACGACCACAGGTCCGCCGCCTGCGTGATCGGCTGCCCGGACAGGCGCTCCGGCGGGATGTACGCGGGCGACCCCATGAGCAGCCCGGTCTGCGTGATCGTGACGTCGCCCTCGATGGCCGCGATGCCGAAGTCGGTCAGCACCACCCTGGCGGAGGTCAGCAGCACGTTGCCCGGCTTGATGTCGCGGTGCAGGATGCCCGCAGCGTGGGCGTGCCTGACCGCGTCGAGCACCCGGATGCCGATCTCGGCGGCCTGGATCACCGGTAACGGCCCGCTCTGGCGTACGGCCTGCTCCAGCGACCACGCCCGGACCAGCTCCATCACGATCCAGGGCCGGCCGTCCTCCTCGACCACGTCGTGGACGGTCACGATGCCCGGATGCGTCAGCCGCGCGGCCGACCTGGCCTCGCGCAACATGCGCCGGTGCGCGACCTGCATGCCCGCCTGGTCCAGGCCGTAGGGCAGGATCAGCTCCTTGACCGCCACGTCCCGGTCGAGCAGCACGTCGTGGGCGTGCCACACCATGCCCATGCCGCCCCTGCCGACGGGCGACATCAGTCGGTAGCGCCTGCCGATCAGGCGCCCCTGGCTCTGCGAAGCGCCTCCCGCGGCACCTCCCTCTGAGCCGGGTCCGCTGAGCAAGCGGTCGGCTGCCATGTTCCCGCCCCCATCTCGCCTCATCCGTCACGTGCGTGCTTCACGCTACTTGCAGATTGTGAGGATCGTTACGATATAGGCGGGATATGCGCAAGGGAATGTCTTACATCTGGTTCTGACGTGCGGAAATCCCGCGATTAAAAATGGCTCACTTACTGGCCTCCGCCAGGGCGAGCAATGCGCGGGTGAACGCCTCGGCAGGCGGCTCGACCAGGCCCGCGCCGACCTGGCCCGTGCCCGCGACCCGGCCCGCGATGCCGGTGTTGACCACCGGCAGCAGGCCCGTCCTCGCCACCAGTGTGACGTCGATGCCGACCGGTGTGCCGCGGAAGCCCAGCCCCGGGATCTGGTAGACGGGGTGCTCGGCGAGCGTGATCTCGTACATGGAACGGGTGGCCCGCACCGCGTCGGACACCTCGCCGCCCACGAAGCGCACGATCGCCGGAGCCGCCGCCATCGCGAACCCGCCCAGGCCCGAGGTCTCGGTGATCGTGGAGTCGCCGATGTCGGGGTTGGCGTCATCGGGGCCGTACGAGCCCAGGTAGAGCCCGTCGGGCACACCCGCGGGACCGGTGAACCAGCGCCCGCCCAGCCCCGAAACCTGGACGCCGAAGTCGGTGCCGTTCCTGGCCATGGCGACGACCAGGGACGAACCCGGCACGTCGCGGGCCGCGTCCGTGGCGGCCTTGGCCGCGGCCATCCCGATGTTGAGGAAGAAGTGGTCGTTGCCGTTGATGAAGCGCAGCACCTGCGCGGCCTCGCCCGGGGCGGCCTCGACCACGGCGGGGGCCAGCTCGCGCAGCAGCAGCGAGGTGGCGGCCCGGTTGCGGTTGTGCAGCTCGTCGCCCATCTGCAGGGCCTGCGCGATCAGCGAGCGCAGGTCGATCGGGCCGGTACGCGCCAGCGTCGCCGCCAAGGCCGGGCCGAGCACGCGGTCCATCCACCGCAGCCGGTCCAGCACCTCGGGGCCGTACGCGCCGTACCGCAGGACCTTGCCCAGGCCCTCGTTCAGCGAGCAGTAGGCGGTGCCGCCGTGCTCGTCGTCGCGCACCTCGAACAGCCACATGGACGGGCTGACCACGCCCGCCATCGGGCCCACGGTGGCCCGCTCGTGGCAGGGGCGCAGCTCGACCGCGCCCGCCGCGAGCCGGTCCGCGGCCTCGCGCTCGTCGCCCGCCAGGCCCTCCAGCAACATCGCGCCGATCAGCGCGCCGCGCATCGGGCCCGAGGCGCGCTCCCACGTGATGGGCGGGCCCGCGTGCAGGAACGTGCCCTCCGCCAGCAGCTCCGAGGCCCGCCGCAGGCCCACCAGGTGCGGGCGGGCGGCGGTCAGCCGGCGCACGGCCAGCTCGTTGGCCTCCCGGCGGCGCGGATCCGCCAGCACCTTCGCCAGGGCGTCGCCGGTGCCCGGGAGGGGCGGGCGCCAGGAGACCGGCGAGGTCGGCACGGCCTGCGCCCGCAGCGCCTCGTCGAGCAGCCCCGCGCCGACGGTGATCACGCGCGGCGGCGAGTTGAACAACGTACTCACAGCAGGCTCCTGGCGTGGCGGGCGGCCTGGGCGTTGGAGGTGAAGACCGCCGCGCCCGCCTCGCGGAAGGCGGCGGCCTGGCGGTGCAGGTCCTGCGGGTCGCCCTCGGTGCCGATCAGGGAGATCACGACGCAGGCCGCGGTACGGGCGACGGCGTGCGCGAGCGAGGCGGCCGGGTCGGGGTCGGCGCCGTGGCCCAGGACGACGTCCATGAGCACCACGTCCGTCTCAGCGGCGCGGGCCAGCGCCTCCACCCGCAGCGTCGGGTCGATCATCGGATGGGCCCTGCCCCTGGTGAAGGCGTCGTCGCCGTAGTCGACGAACTCGCCCTGGCCGGCCACGGCGGCGGCCTCCATGCTGAGCGTGCCGCCGGCGTACAGGCCCCTGATCCGCTTCGGCGCGGGACGCGGACCCCGCCAGGCAGGCCAGGACGGCCACTCGGGCACGGGCCTGCCGAGCGTGCGCAGCACCTCTTCGGTGGCGTGGGTGAGGTCGGGCGCGCCCGCGCCCAGCAGGGCGGGCACCACGGGCGTGCTCAGCCGCAGCTCCGAGACGGCGCGCGCCACCCCGGGGTCGGGCGGCTTGGAGACCAGCACGATCAGCTCGGTGGCCGGGTCCTCGTCCAGCAGGCGCAGGGCGCGCCGCGTGGACAGGCCGCCCACCTCGGCGGACAGGTCCCTGCCGCCCACGCCGAGCACGTGGCTCACGCCGGCGCCGGCCCGGTCGAGGAGGCAGGTCACCTGCTGCGCGCCGGTGCCGGACGCGGCCACCACGCCGACGGGGCCGGGGGTGAGGACGTTCGCGAAGCCCAGGCCGGCGCCGCCGATCACCGCGGTGCCGCAGTCGGGGCCCATGACCAGGACGCCTCTGGCCTCGGCCAGCTCCTTGAGCGCCCGCTCCTGCGCCGTGGTGACGCCGTCGCTGAAGATCATGACGGGCAGACCCGCCTCGATGGCGTCCAGGGCCTCGAAGAAGGCGTACTCGCCGGGGGTCGAGACCAGGACCAGGTCGGCGGGGGCGCGGGCGGCGGCCGAGCGGGTGGTCAGCGGCGGCTGCTCCTCGGGGCCCGGCTGTTCCCGGTGGGCGGCGGTGAGCTGCCTGCCGGCCTCCTCGACGGCCGCGTCCGGGTCGCGTGCGCGTACGGCGATCACCAGGTCGCCCGGTCCCGCGTCCCGGACGTCGAAGCCCATCTCGCGCAGGATCGAGACGTTGAGCTCGGTCGCCATGGCTACCATGGCCGCCCGCACGCCGGGCAGCTCCGACAACGCCCTGCTGACCCGCATGAGGGTGACCGAGTCGTGGTAGCTTCCGCGCCGTACCAGCACAGCCTGGGGCAGGCCGTTCATCGCGCCCCGCTGAGGGCGAGGACCGCGGTGACGCCGATGGCGATGCCCTGGGCGAGGTCGGCGCCCGAGGTGTGGCCGAGGCGGTGCAGGTGGCGCAGCGCGGGTTCGAGCGGCTGATGGCCGGCCAGGCCGCGCAGCACGGCGATCACCTCGGGGCTGGCCTCGCCTCTGGCCGCGCAGTGCAGGAGCGTGGCCGAGAGGGGCGTGGTACGGGTGCGCGCGTCGTACGTCACGGTCGCCGCCAGCCAATCAGCCAGCCAAACCGCCCGCTCCGCCCCTGCCTGATCCGCCCCAGCCCGCTCCGCCCCTGCCTGATCCGCCCCGGCCCGCTCCGCCCCTGCCCGCTCCGACCCGGCTCGCTCTGAGCCCGCCCGCTCCGGCTGCGCCCGCTCCGAACCGGTCGCGAGCCCCAGGTGTCGCAGCGCCACCAGCAGCCCCGCCAGCACGTCGTCGCCGCTCGGTGTCAGTCCGGGACCCAGCCCCACGAGCCGCTCGGCCGCCGTCACCACCCCCAGCAGCCAGCCCTTCGCGCAACTGTGGGCCAGCAGGTCCACCGCGGCGTTGCCGGCCAGCCCCGTGCCCGGGGGATCGCGCAGCAACTCCGCCGCGCCCGCCAGCCGGGCCGGATCCAGCCGTCCCAGCGGCGGCGAGGGATCCCACCAGCGGCGCACGCTCAGGCTCATCGGGCCCAGCTCGATCGTCCTGTCGCCCACCGACGCTTCGTCACCCACCGTGACGCGCGGCAGCGGGGTGGCCAGCAGCACGGCGTTGGGCAGCCGCACGGCCCCACCCGTGATGACCGCGATCACCGCAGGCTCAAGCTCGGTCCGAACCTCCAGGTAGACGCCGGTGGGGAAGACCGCGAGCACGCGGGCGGGACGCCGCTGGGATTCGAGCACCGGGCGGACCGCGGTGCTGGCCGCGCCCGTGACGTGGACGCGGGTACGCCGCGCGTGAGTACTGACCGTCACCGGACCTCCCAACCGACCCTGGACCTGACCGTAGAACGCCCGGTGAACCCTCCGTACGGGTAAATTTGCCAACAGTCAGCGAGAAGGTTGGCTCTTCCTGACAGACCGCTTCGGGGGTCACAATCTCCCCATGGAGCCCCCCGTCCGTCTCGCCAGCACCGGCACGATCATCCACGGCGTGTCCGTGGAAGAGGTGCTCGGCGTCTCGACGCTCGCGGACGCCAGGCTGATCGCGGGGGAGAGCGGGCTGGCCCGCATCGTGCAGCGGCTCAACGTCATGGAAGTGCCCGACATCCTGGCCTGGGTCAAGCCGCACGAACTGCTGCTCACCACCGGCTACCCGCTGCGCAACACGCCGCAGTCGCTCGGCCGGCTGGTGGCCGACCTGGACGAGCGCGGGCTGGCCGCGCTGGCCATCAAACTCGGCAGGTACGTGGACGAACTGCCCGACGAGATGGTCGAGCAGGCCGACCGGCTCGGCTTCCCGCTCATCCTGCTGCCGAACGACGTCGGCTTCGACGACATCCTCAACCAGGTGCTGACCGACATACTCAACCGCCAGGCCGCCGTGCTGGCCCGCGCCGAGGAGGCCCACCGGGCGCTGGTGCAGGTGGTACTGGCCGGCGGCGGACTGAACGAGGTCACCGCCGAGGTGGCGCAGCTCCTCGACGTGTCGGTGGCCGCCGTGGACGGCTCGGGCCGCGTACTGGCCGCCGCCGGGCCCGCCGAACACGTGACGGCGCTACGCGAGTCGATCACCCACTCCCGCTCCTCCGGGAGTCCCGCGAGCCGGACCGCCCGCTCCTCCGGGAGCCCCGCGGCCCCGGCCGCCCGCCCCTCTGAGAACCCCGCGACCCCGGCCGCCGCCCGCCCGCCGGCCGCCGGCGCCCGCCCGCGATCGTTCGCCTCGGTGCCCGTGCTGGCGGGCGGGCACCACCACGGCAGGATCGTCGCCTACAGCCCGCTCGGCTCGATCAGGGACAGCGACGTCGGCATCCTGGAGCGCGCGGCCACCGTCGCCGCGCTCGTCGTCACCCGGCAGGAGGCGGTCAACGCCGTCGAGAGCAAGTACCGCGCCGACTTTCTGCGCGACGTGCTCACCGGCCGGGCCGGCGCGGCGGAGCGGGTCACGGCCAGGGCCAGGGCGTTCGGCTGGGACCTGGCGCGACCGGTGACCGTGCTGGTGGCCGAGCTCGACCCGGACGGCGACGAGCGCAGCGCCCAGGACCGGCTGGTCTCGTGCTGGACCGCCGCGATCAGGCGGCACGACCCGCGCGGGGCGGTGGCCGGGTTCTCGCACGAGGTGGTGGCCGTGGTGGACGCCGCGCTCGACGCCGCCCGGGTGGCCAAGGACGCCGCCTCCGCCTTCGCCGACACGCCGCCCGCCACGTTCTCGACCGGCACCTCGCGGCCCAGCCCGGGGGCGGAGACGCTGCCCGAGGCGTACTCGCAGGCGCTCAAGGCGGCGCGGGTGGGGCGGCAACTGCACGGTCCCGGGGCGGTGGCGCACTTCGACCAGCTCGGGGTGTACCGGCTGCTGTCGCTGGTCAACGACACCGAGGAACTGCACGCGTTCGTACGGGAGACGCTCGGCCCACTGGCCGCCGACGACGACGCCGAGAACGCCGACCTGCGCCGCACCCTGCAGGCGCTCCTGGAGACCAACCTGAACGTGGCGGAGACGGCGCGGCGGCTGCACTTCCACTACAACACGCTGCGCTACCGGATCGGGAAGCTGGAGCGCCTGCTCGGCAACTTCACCGACGACCCGCACCTGCGCCTGAACCTGACGCTGGCGCTGCACGTGCTGCGGATGCGGGGCATCTAGGCTGCTGCGTTGTGGACGATCTGGAATTCGAGCTGACCACCGAGTACATCCCGCTGTGCGACCTGCTGAAGTACTGCGGGATCACTGAGACAGGGGGGATGGCCAAGCATCTGGTGGCCGAGGGGATGGTCATGGTGGATGGGGAGGTGGAGCTCCGCAGGCGGGCGAAGATCCGGGCGGGGCAGGTTGTGAGCGGGGAGGGGTACTCGATTCACGTCCGCTGAGCGCTGGGACATCTACGAAAAGTCACCATGCAATTACCCGTTGTTTACTATCATCGGGCGCACCGGGAAAAGAAACGGCCCCCTTGCGGGGGCCGTAGTACCCGGGAACGTAGCCCCTGGGCGGGTAACTCCATGTTAGGACGTGATGGCGGTGCGCGACAAGTCGAATCCCGAAGTCGAGCGTGTGGGTGTCTACATCGACGGGTTCAACTTGTACTACGGTCTGCGCGAGCTCGGCGGACGGCGCTTCCTGTGGCTGGATCTTCGGACGATGGCCACGCGCGTACTGCGGTCACATCAGCGGCTTGAGGCTCTCAACTACTTCACTGCCCCCATGCGGAACGATCCACCGGCCATAGCGCGGCAGGAAGCGTACTTGGCGGCACTGGAGAGCAGTGGCGTGCGGGTTGTCCTGGGCAGGTTCCAGGAGCAGTCGGTGAGGTGCCATGCGTGCGGCTACATGAGACGGACATATGCGGAAAAGCAATCCGATGTTGCGCTCGGCGCCGCCATGGTCGCGGATGTGGCGACCGGCAAGGTCGATACGGTCCTGCT
Organism: Nonomuraea sp. NPDC050404; assembly: GCF_040655495.1. NCBI lineage: Bacteria > Bacillati > Actinomycetota > Actinomycetes > Streptosporangiales > Streptosporangiaceae > Nonomuraea > Nonomuraea sp. NPDC050404. Next base: position 516,185 of record NZ_JBFAKB010000002.1, on the reverse strand, counting down.
CGTCTCGGCCGACTCCGACCTGTGTGCCGCGATCCATGCCATCAGGGAGATCGACCTGGAGCGGAAGACGAAGACCCGGGTGGTCACTGCGTTTCCGCCGCGCAGGCGCTCCGAGAACCTCCGGCTGGTCAGCGACGCGTGGTTCCCGCTGGGCGACGCCGTGATCCGCCGATCCCAGCTGCCCGACGTCATTCACGCCCCTGACGGGGCCGTTTACCGGCGCCCGCCGCACTGGAACTGACGCGCACCCTCTATTGTGCTCTCCGACATCAGATCATGAGACATACCCGCTGTTCAGGCGGGGGATCGGGGAGCGGGCGTGGCGCTGCGGTGGAAGGTGCACGGCGATGGGAAGCGCCTGACGCCGGGTGAGGTGGTCAAGCCGGACGAACGACTGAGCTGGCCCAGGATGGTGGGGATCGGGGCGCAGCACGTCATCGCGATGTTCGGTGCGACGTTCGTGTTTCCGCTGGTCATGGGGCTGGATGCGAACCTGGCCGTGATGATGTCCGGGGTCGCGACGATCCTGTTCCTGCTGATCGTCAAGGGGAAGGTGCCGAGCTACGTCGGGTCCAGCGCGTCCTTCGTGGGTGCGGTGGTGGCGATCAGGGCGGCCGGGGGCGGGGACGCGACGGTCACCGGGGCGCTGCTGGTCGTCGGGATCGTGCTGGCCGTGTGCGGGTACGCGATCCACAAGCTGGGCGTCGGCGTCATCCACCGGGTCTTCCCGCCCATCGTCACCGGCGGGGTGGTGATGCTGATCGGGTTCGGCATGGCGTACGTGGCGGCCGACGTCTACTGGCCGAAGGACCCGTGGGTGGCGTTGCTGACGATGGCGGCGACGTTCGTGTTCATCGGGGTGTTCAAGGGCTTCCTCGGCCGGATCGGGGTGCTGCTCGGGCTCGTGTTCGGGTTCGTGTTGTCGTGGGTGTGGGACCTCGTCGGCGGGAAGATCCTCGCGCCCGACGACAGCGGAAAGGTGACCGAGCACTTCAGGGTCAACCTGGACGCGGTGGCCCAGGCCGACTGGATCGGGCTGCCGTCGTTGCACGGGCCGGTGTTCGAGGTGTCGGCCATCGTGCTGGTGTTGCCCGTGGTGATCGCGCTGATCGCCGAGAACGTGGGGCACGTCAAGGCCGTGGGCGAGATGACCGGGGCGGACGTCGACTCCTACATGGGGCGGGCGGTGCTGGCCGACGGGGTCGGGACAGTCGTGGCCACGTCGGTGGGCGGGCCGGCCACGACGACGTACGCGGAGAACATCGGGGTCATGGCGGCCACCAAGGTCTATTCCACGGCCGCCTACTACATCGCTGCGGTCATCGCGATCCTGTTCGGGCTCTGTCCCAAGTTCGGCGCGCTCATCGCGGCCACGCCCGGCGGTGTGCTGGGCGGGGTGACGACCATCCTGTACGGAATGATCGGCCTGCTCGGCGCCAAGATCTGGATCGAGAACCGGGTGAACCTGTCGGATCCGGGCAACCTGGTGCCGACCGGCGCGGGGATCATCTGCGCCATCGGGCCGGTCGCGTTCCCGATCACCGGCACGTTCGCGCTCAGCGGCATCGCGCTCGGGACGATCGTGCTGCTGGTCGGCTACCACCTGCTGAGGGTCGTACGCCGGTAGCCCGCAAAAGTCCTCTCTGGTGGGCGGGGCAGATTTGGCAGATCATGCCCGTGTGGGAGCGTGCCATCGGGCCTAATGTGCCCGCATCGGAACGTGTCGCCGGCACAGCGCCCAGTACAAGAGGGGCTCGCATGGTTGTGGGATGGACCAAACACGGTGACGGCAAACACCTGGCGCCCGGTGAGGTGGTCAGGCCCGACGAGAGGCTGAGCTGGCCCCGGATGGTGGGGTTCGGGGCGCAGCACGTGATCGCGATGTTCGGCGCGACGTTCGTGTTCCCGCTCGTCATGGGGCTGGATCCGAACGTGGCCGTGATGATGTCGGGCGTCGCGACGATCCTGTTCCTGCTCATCGTCAAGGGGAAGGTGCCCAGCTATCTGGGCACCAGCGCGTCGTTCGTGGGCGGCGTGTTCGCCATCAGGGCGGCGGCGGGCGGCGACACCGCCGGCGCGGACGCCCTGGTGACCGGCGCCATCCTGGTCGCCGGGTTCGTGCTGGCGCTGGCCGGGCTGGCCATCCACTTCCTCGGAGTGGACATCATCCACCGCGTCTTCCCGCCCGTCGTGACCGGCGCGGTGGTGATGCTGATCGGGTTCGGGCTGGCGTTCGTGGTGGCCGACGTCTACTGGCCGCAGGACCACTGGGTCGCGCTCGTCACGATGCTGATCACGTTCGTGGTGATCGTGGCGTTCAAGGGGTTCATCGGGCGGATCGGGGTGCTGGTCGGGCTGGTGTCCGGGTTCGTGTTGTCGTGGGTGCTGGACCGGGTGGCCGGGCCTGTCACGTCCGTGCTGCCGGGCGCCAATCTGCGGGACGCGGCCGGGAACGCCTGCCCGGCCGAGGGCACGTACTGCGTGGCGACGGCCTTCCCGCACGACCGGGTGAGCTTCCAGACGGTGGCCGACGCGCCCTGGTTCGGGTTGCCGAGCTTCCACGCGCCCGACTTCAGGACCTCGGCGGTGCTGCTGGTGCTGCCCGCGGTGATCGCGCTGATCGCCGAGAACATCGGGCACGTCAAGGCCGTGGGGGAGATGACCGGGACGGACGTGGACCCGTACGTCGGGCGCGCCGTGGTGGCCGACGGCGTCGGCACCATGGTCACCAGCGCCGTCGGCGGGTCGCCCACGACCACGTACGCCGAGAACATCGGGGTCATGGCGGCCACCAAGGTCTATTCCACGGCCGCCTACTACATCGCCGGGGTCATCGCGATCCTGTTCGGGCTCTGCCCGAAGTTCGGCGCGCTGGTCGCGGCCACGCCGGGCGGGGTGCTCGGCGGCGTCACCGTGATCCTGTACGGGATGATCGGCCTGCTCGGCGCCAAGATCTGGATCGAGAACCGGGTCAACTTCGCCGATCCCGTGAACATGGTTCCGATCGGGGCGGGCATGATCCTGGCCATCGGACCTGTGCGGCACGCCATCGGCGGCGATTTCACCCTGGAGGGGATAGCCCTCGGCACGGTCGTGGTGCTGGGCGGCTACCACCTGCTGCGCGCCATCGCGGGGCGGGAACAGCGGCCCGCCGGAAAAGAGGCCGGGTGAAGCCGCCGCCCTTCACCTATCACGCGCCGCGCGACGTCGGCGCGGCGGTGCGCACGCTCGCGGAGGTGAAGGGGAAGGTGCTGGCCGGTGGGCAGAGCCTCATCCCCATGCTCAACATGCGGCTGGCCGCGCCGGAACACGTCGTGGACATCAACCGGGTCGCCGGGCTGGACGGGATCGAGGCGGGCCCGGCGGGGGTGCGGGTGGCGGCGCTGGCCAGGCACGCCGAGGTGGAGCGGGCCGGGGTCCATCCGCTGCTGACGCGGGCGCTCAAGCTGGTGGCCCATCCCGTGATCCGCAACCGGGGGACCGTGGTGGGCAGCCTCGTGCACGCCGATCCCGCCGCCGAGTTGCCCGCCGTGCTGGCGGTGCTGGGCGGCAGCATGCGGGTGGCCCGCTGGGACGGCGGCGTCCGCGTCAGGGACGTGCCCGCCGGGGAGTTCTTCACCGGGCCCATGGAGTCGGCGGTCGGGCCGGACGAACTGGCCGTGTCGGCGTTCTTCCCGGCGCTGGAGGCGGGCGGCGGGGCCGCGTTCGAGGAGGTGGCGCGCAGGCACGGCGACTACGCGCTGGCCGGGGTGTGTGCGGTGGTCACCCCTCGTACGGCAAGGGTGGCGTGCATCGGGGTCGGGCCCGTGCCCGTGGTGGTGGAGTCGCAGGACAGGGACTGGCGAAGAGTGGCGGTGCTCGTACGCGAGTCGACCGAGCCCGAGGCCGACATCCACGCCTCCGCCGCCTACCGCGCGCACCTGGTGGGCGTGCTGGCCGAACGGGCGCTGCGCAACGCGGCGCGGGAAGGGGCGGCGGCCCGTGACACATAAGGAGGGCCCGTGGAGCATGAGATCACGCTCGTCGTGAACGGCACGGCCAGGCGGACCAGCGTGCCGGCCAGGCGGCTGCTGTCGGACTGCCTGCGCCACGACCTCGGGCTGACCGGCACCCACGTGGGCTGCGAGCACGGCGTCTGCGGCTGCTGCACGGTGCTGCTCGACGGGCGGCCGGTGCGCTCCTGCCTGACGTTCGCCGTCATTGTGGACGGCGCCGAGATCACCACCGTGGAAGGGCTGGCCGGCGAGGACGGCAGCCTTTCGGCGGTGCAGCGGGCCTTCGCCGAGTGCCACGGGCTGCAGTGCGGGTTCTGCACGCCGGGGTTCCTGTGCACGGTGACCGCGCTGCTGGCGGAGAACCCGGCGCCCACGGACGACGAGGTGGTCGAGGGCATCTCGGGGAACCTGTGCCGCTGCACCGGTTACCAGAACATCGTCAAGGCCGTGCACCGGGCCGCCGAGCTGCGCGCGGAGGAAGCATGACGACGAGGCTGTTCGGGGAGCCCGTACCACGCAGGGAGGACCCCAGGCTGCTCACAGGGCAGGGGCGCTACCTCGACGACCTGGGCCGCGAGGCGGTGGCGGCGGCGTTCGTGCGCTCGCCGCACGCGCACGCCCGCATCAGGGACATCGACGTCGCGGGCGCGCTGGACGTGGACGGGCTCATCGCCATCTACACCTGGGAGGACCTGCCCGAGCGGGTCGGCAGGGCGCTGCCGCTGCTGATCCCGCACCCCGCGCTCACCCACGGGCGCACCGCCTACCCGCTGGCCAGGGACGTTGTCAGGCACGTCGGCGAGCCGGTGGTGATGGTCGTGGCCGCCGACCGGTACGCCGCCGAGGACGCCTGCGCGCTCATCGAGGTCGACTACGAGCCGCTCAAGCCGGTCGTGGGCCTGGCCGAGGCCGTGCAGGGCGCCCAGCTCGTGCACGAGGACGTGCCGGGCAACGTGGGCGCGCACCTCGTGCAGGAGGTCGCGGCGGCCGACGGGCGCGGCGCCAGGGAGGCCATCGAGACCGCGCCGCACACGCTGGCCTTCCGGCTCGACATCGAGCGCAGCGCGAGCATGCCGCTGGAGGGGCGCGGCGTGTACGCCCGCTGGGACGGCCGCGACCTGCGCGTCTACTCCAGCACCCAGACCTCGACCAGCGTGCGCATGGCCGTGGCCGCCGCGCTGGAGCTGCCGCTGCCGCAGGTCGAGGTGATCGCGCCCGACGTGGGCGGCGGCTTCGGAGTGAAGATCGTGCACCCGTGGCCGGAGGAGGTGCTGGTCCCGTGGGCCGCCATGACGCTCGGGCGGGAGATCAAGTGGACCGAGGACCGCAGGGAGCACTTCGTGTCCTCGGCGCACGAGCGGGCGCAGGTGCAGTACGTGCGGGTCGGGTTCGACGACGACGGGCGCGTGCTGGGGCTGGACGTGACGATCCTGCACGATCACGGGGCCTACACGCCTTACGGGATCATCGTGCCGATCGTGACCTCCACGCAGTTGCTCGGGCCGTACAAGCCGGGCTCCTACCGGGTCGAGTTCACCGCCGTCTACACCAACACCGTGCAGGTCACCCCGTATCGGGGGGCGGGCAGGCCGCAGGGCGTGTTCTGCATGGAACGCACGATGGACAAGATCGCCAGGTACCTGGGCAAGGACCGCACGCAGGTGCGGGAGGCCAACTTCATCAGGCCCGAGGAGTTCCCGTACGACCACGGGATGACCTTCCAGGACGGGCGGCCGCTCATCTACGACAGCGGGAACTACCCCGAGATGCTTCGGATGATCAAGGAGCTGATCGGCTGGGACTCCTTTGAAAGGCGTCCCGGGCTGGGCATCGGGATCGGCTGTTACGTCGAGGGGACCGGCGTGGGGCCGTACGAGGGCGGGCACGTGCAGATCACCTCCGACGGCCGCGTGCACGTCTCCACCGGCCTGACCTCGCAGGGGCAGGGCCACGAGACGGTCTTCGCGCAGATCGCCGCGACCGAGCTGGGCGTGCCCATCGAACGCGTCAGCGTGGTCACCGGCGACACCCGCAGGTTCGGCTACGCCGTGGGCACCTTCGCCTCCAGGGCGGCCGTCGTCAGCGGCAACGCCATCGCCCTGGCCTGCAGAAAGGTACGCGAGAAGGCGCTGCGCATCGCCGCCGACGCGCTGGAGGCCAACCCGGACGACCTGGACATCGCCGACGGGATGGTGCACGTGGCCGGCGCGCCGACCGCCGCCGTCCCGCTGTCCACGGTGGCGGTGCTGGCCAACCCGCTGCGTTACTCCTTCGACGAGGAGACGGCCAAGGCCACCCAGTTCGCCGGCGCGGCCGCCCCCGACCGGCCGCCGGTCGCGGAAGGGGAGGAGCCGGGGCTGGAGGGGCGCGACTACTACTCGCCGATCAGGTCCACGTTCGCGGCCGGCATGCACGCCGCCGTCGTCGAGACCGACCCGGACACCGCCGAGATCAGGATCCTGCGGTACGCCGTCGTGCACGACTGCGGGCGGCTGATCAACCCCATGATCGTGGAGGGCCAGATCCACGGCGGAGTCGCCCAGGGCATCGGCGGCGCCCTCTACGAGCGCATGGTGTACGACCCGCACGGCCAGCTCGTCAACGCCTCCTTCATGGACTTCCTCATGCCGTACGCCACCGAGATCCCGCACATCGAGACCGGCCACCTGGAGACGCCCTCACCGCTCAACCCGCTCGGCATCAAGGGCGCGGGCGAGGCCGGCGTGATCCCCGTCTCCGCCGTCATCGCCTCGGCCATAGAGGACGCCGAAGGCATCGAGATCGACCGCATGCCCATCTCACCCTCGGAGCTGTTCGACCTGCGTATGCGATGATCGACGGCATAAGCGCTGCTTGTGCGATGATCGGCGCCATGCGTGCCCCCGACTCCGGTCTGACGGCCTTCCCCGACGTGCCCGCCGACGTCCGCGTGATCGACCTCGCCTGGAACAAGATCACCGAGGTCCCGGGATGGGTGGCCGGGCTCGCCGCACTGGAGGAGTTGCGGCTCGACGGCAACGGCCTGCGCGTGCTGCCCGATCTGTCCGGCCTGACCGTGCTACGCGAACTGCACCTGGACGGCAATGAGCTGTCGTCCATCCCGGCCCTCCCGCCGCACCTGGAGGCCCTGTTCCTGTACGGCAACCACGTCGGCGCCCTGCCCGACCACCTGCCCGCGACACTGCGTCACCTGGCCGCCGGCGCGAACGGCCTGACCGAAGTGCCAGGCTCGTTGTGGAAGCTGACCGGCCTCGAATCCCTCAACCTGGCCCAGAACGCGCTCACCGAGATCCCCGCCGCCATCGGCGGGCTGACCCGGCTGCGCATGCTCGACCTGGGCCACAACCGCCTCACCGAGATCCCGCCCGAGCTCGGCGACCTGCCGCTCACCGACTACCTCTACCTCAGCGACAACCTGTTCACCGAGGTGCCCGAGTCGATCGGCCGCCTGGACCGGCTGGCCTACCTCAACCTCACCGACAACCGCCTCACCCGCCTGCCGGACTCCATCGGCTCCATGACCTCGCTGGTGGAGCTGCGCCTCTACGGCAACCGCCTCGATGCGCTGCCCGAGTCGATCGCCGGCCTGTCCCGGCTGCGCGAGCTGCATCTCCAGGGCAACCGGCTGCGCGAGTTGCCTGCCCGGTTGCCCGGCGGGCTGCGGCAGCTCGACCTGCGCGACAACCGGCTCCGCGAGCTGCCTTACGGGTTGCCCGATGGCCTCAAGCACCTCGACCTGCGCAACAACCGGCTGCGGGAGTTGCCCGCCGACCTGCCCGACCTGGACAAGCTCGACCTGCGGTGGAACAAGCTCGACGGCGAGCCGGAGGTGCTGCGCAGGCTGGCGGCGAAAGGCCGCGTCGTCCTCAGGTGAACCGGGCGCGGTGGCCCTGCGTACCCTCGCACATGACGACATTTCCACGTCTGGCCGCTTTCGCGCTGCTGGCCGGACTGGTCGCCGGCTGCTCCGCAGGGGGCGGCTGGAGCGACTACGTCGCAGCAGGCAAGTCCCAGCCGCCCAGCCCGCAGCCCATGACCGTCGAGCAGATCTCGGAGAAGGTCGGGTGCAAGCCGAAGATGCAGGTCGACGGCGACGAGATCCGTACGGCGCACTGCAAGACGCAGGACGGTGAGTTCTTCGTCAACACCTTCAAGACCGAGAAGCTCAAGGACGAGTGGATGGACCAGGCGCCGGAGTACAACCCCCACCTGGTGGGGCCGCGCTGGACCGTGCTGGGGCCGCTCAAGGTGCTGGAGACCATCCGGGGACCGCTCAACGGGGACCTGCACCTCACCGATCACCGGACCTCCATGGCGCCCCAACCGAAGTGATGGGTGTCTGAACTCGGGCCGGGGAGCCTGCGTACCTCCGCACATGACGACAATTCCACGTCTGGCCGCTCTCGTGCTGCTGGCCGGACTGGTCGCCGGCTGCTCCTCCGGGAGCGGCGGCGGCTATGTCGCAGCGGGCGCACAGCAGGCCGTCGCCGCACCCCAAACCGTCGAGCAGCTCTCCGCCAAGGTCGGCTGTGAGCCACGCATGCAGGTCGACGCCGCCGAGCTCCGTACGGGGTACTGCAAGACCCCGGACGGAGAGTTCTTCGTCACGACGTTCAGGTCCCAGACGGGCAAGGACGCCTGGATGGACGCCGCTCCCGAGTACAACCCGCACCTGGTCGGTCCCCTGTGGACCGTGCTGTCCAGCCGCAAGGTGCTCGATCTGCTCAAGGAGCGGCTCGGCGGCGACCTGCATCTGACCGACCACCGGACCAAGCAGATGCGGGTCGTCGAATAGCTAACGCCGGCGCATCAGCTCGTACTGGGCCCTGACCTCGCCCGCGCTCGCCACCCGGTCGAGGAACATCAGCCCGTCCATGCGGCAGTCGCACGGGTTCTGCTCCCTGGTGTTCTGCGGGAAGCTGCCGCCGATCTTGATTCCTCTCGGGTCGGTCGCCGACGTGAGATCGGGTTCGGGGGCTCCCTCCAGGCCCCACGGGTCGCCGGTGACGGTGTAGAAGCCGTCGAGCTTGCGGCCGTCGCGGTAGAGGCGCATCTTGCCGCTGTCGAAGTCGAACGTGGCGGTCAGGAACACCCACCGGTCGCGCGGCAGGATCTTCTGCCACGGCATCTCGGCGGCGAAGGTCTGGGAGGCGGCGCCGTCCACCCTCCTGGCCAGTGCCACGACCCGCAGCTCGCCGTTCACCGTGATCAGCTCCAGCAGGGCCCGCACGTCGTGCCCTTGCGAGTTGCCGCTGAGTACCCCGGCCAGGCCGATCGCGTTGAAGCGGTCGGCGGGGTCGGGCGTGTTGGAGTTGAGCGCGGGCCCGTCGCCGCGCATCTTGAACCAGCCCATGACGGTGGCGCCCCTGGCGGCGTTGAAGGCCCGCAGGGTCGGAACGCCGGGCTCGGCGTAGACGCCGGCCTTCCAGTCGTCGTTGCCCGCCGTCGCCGGCTCGACCTGCCCGGTCTCCAGGGAGTTCACGCTGCCCCGGTACGCGCCGTCCCGCACGCGCATCGCGGCCCCGCCGTTCACCAGGGCGAGGTCGGTGCCGGACTGGCCCTGGTCCTGCTCGCGGGCCGGGTCGGCGGGTTGCGGGTGCTCGAAGTCGTACGCCGAGACCAGGTTCTTCCTGAACGAGGGCAACACGCCAGGCGGCGCGTACGTGGCCTTGGTGACCTTCCAGATCTTGCCGTTGGCCTTGGCCATGGCGTACAACTCGCCGGCGGCGTCCTGGCCGAAGCGCAGGTCCACCCGGGCGTGGCCGGCCAGGTCGGCCATGGTCACGGCGTTCCCGGCGGCGTCCACCAGGCGGGGGCGGTAGATGGTGGCCCGGCCGAGCTCCTCGCGCATGTCGGCGGCGACGGTGTAGAAGACCTGGCCGTCCACGATGTCGCCGAACAGGTACTTCCCGGACAACATCGGCAGCCGGTCACCCCGGTAGACGAAGCCGCCCACGATGGCGTGACCGCTGTCGGCGGTGCAGGGGTGGCCGGGCGGCGGGTCGTGGTCGTAGGCGGCCACCGGGTAGGTGTAACCCGTGTCGCCGTCCGGCAGCGTGTACAGGTGGCAGCGGTCGGACTTGTTGAAGACGAAGCGGCCCTCGCGATCGCTCCAGCCCAGGTTGTCGCCGGGGCCGACGTCGTAGACGGCCTCGATGGCGTGCTCGCCGATGTGGCCGAGGAGCAACCGGTCGCCGTCGAAGCTGAAGCGGTGGGGGTCGCGCATGCCGTAGGCGTAGATCTCGCCGAGCTTGCCCTCCTGGCCGACGAAGGGGTTGGAGGCGGGGATCTCGTACCGGCCGTCAGTGCTGTACGGGTCGATCCTGAGGATCTTGCCCTGCGGGATGGCCAGGTTCTGCGGGTCGGTGGCGGAGACGCCCCTGGCGCCGTCGCCCGCCGCGACGTAGAGCAGGCCGTAGTCGGCGTCGCCCGTGCGGGCGGACGGTCTGAAGTCGATCTGCTGGATGCCGTGGATCTGGCCGGCGAAGCCGAGCCTGAGCACCTCCCTGCGGGTGCCGGCGAAGACGGCGGCGTCCGGGTCGGTGGCGGTCCACTCGGTGATCACGCCGTGGAACCTGGTGTTCGGCTGGGCGGGCAGGTCGGGGGTCTTCGTGGTGAGCGCGGCGCCCCACTCGGTGTGCACGGTGTAGAAGCGGCCGTTCTCGCCGAATTCCGGGTGGAAGGCGGCGAAGCCGAACCCGCTGCCCAGGCCGCGGCCCGAGACGAAGTCGGGCGCGAACGTGGCGGCCACGTCCAGGTACTCCTTGGGCTGCCGGTCGCCGCCGAGCAGGTAGAGCTTGCCGTTGAGGTCGTTGACGTAGCGGCGGCCCGAGCCGTCGGGCAACTCGCCCAGGTAGTTGACCCTGGCGTGGCGCACCAGCCGCGGGTCGGTCGGCGCGGGGGTCGGCTCGCTCTTGGGGAAGGCGGCGAACTCCTCCAGCGTCAGCGTGAGCTGGGACGGCACGGGCTTCTCGGGGATGGGGTCGTCCACGGGGACGGATTCCGCCATGGCGGGAGGCGCGCACAGGGCGGTCAGCAAAAGGATGATCAAGACAGTGAGCGTACGAAAGCCTGACATACGGGTCCTCTCGGGGAGCCCTGGGGGGAAAGCGCTTTCGGGACTTTCGAGATCGTAACCCGGCGTGGGGGAGTGTCAAGGGGCAGGTGAGAGGCTTTGACAGCGGTGTCGGCCGGGAGTTGCAGGCCGGACGGGCTATCTCAGGCGGGCGGCGGGGCGGTGGAGGCGCGGACGATCAGTTCGTGGCGGGTACGGCGGCGCCTCGGGCGGGCGGCGGGCGGCTTGAGCACCAGCTCCAGGGCCTGCTTGCCCATGCCGACCATGGGCAGCGCGACCGTGGTGAGCGCCGGATAGACGTCCCGCGCCACCGGCACGTCGTCGAACCCGGCCACCGAGATCTCCCCCGGCACCCGCCGCCCGTGGTTGAGCAGCCACGACAGCGCCCCCACCGCCATCGGGTCGTTCAGCGCGACCACCGCGGTCAGTTCGGGATGCGCCCGCATCAGCCGCGCGGTCGCCGCCGCGCCGCCCTCCCTGGTGAAGTCCCCGTGCTCCAGCGGAACCGTCGCCCAGTCGAGCCCGGCCGCGCCGAACGCCTCCCGCAGCCCGGTCAGCCGGTCCTCCACCGTGGTCAGGTTGGCGGGGCCGCCGAGCACCCCGAGGCGGCGGTGACCCAGGCCCAGCAGGTGGCCCATGAGCGTCGCGCCGCCGGCCGCGTTGTCCGGCAGCACCGCGTCCACCTGCAGATGGTGCCGGCCGATCACCGCGACCCTGCCGCCCGAAGCGGTGAACGAGCGCAGCTCTGCCGCCAGGTCGGTCTCGGTGCTCGCCTCGACGTAGCCGGAGCCGGCCAGCACGATCGAGTTCACCCGGTGGGCCCGCAGCGCGCGCACCCGGGCCAGCTCGGCGCGCGGGTCGCGCTCGGTCTGGCTGATCAGCGCCAGGTAGCCGCGGCTCTCGGTCTCGCGCAGCACGCCCCTGGCGATCTCGCCGAAGTACGGGTCACCCACGTCGTGCACGATCAGCCCGACCATGGACGCCTGCCCGCCGGCCAGCGCCCGCGCGTGGCTGTTGGGCACGTACCCCACCTGGGAGGCGATGGCCTGGACGTGCGCCGCGAGCTCGGCGCTCACGCCCGTGCTGCCGGTCATCGCCCGCGAGGCCGTCGCCAGTGACACGCCCGCGGCCTTGGCCACGTCGACCAGCCGGGGCGGGGAAGGTGGGGAAGGTCGTTTCGCCATATCGTGCGTACCCCCTTGTATGGGGCCAAATCCCGTGTAATCGTAACCGAAAGCGCTTCCGAAAGCGCTTTCGCTCAGCCTCTTCTGACGGGGGTCTCCTCGATGGCGAGAGTTCGCAAGGCCCTGACCATCTTCTCCATCTGCGCATTAGGGCTCACCGCGTGCGCGAAGACCGACGAACCGGGTGCGGCGCAGTCGCCCGGACAGCAGCAGGGGCCGGTCAAGATCGGCATCTCGCTCCCGCTCACCGGCGACTTCTCCGAGCCCGGCAAGGGCATCCAGGAGGGGTACAAAGTCTGGGCCGACCAGGTCAACGCCAAGGGCGGCCTGCTCGGCAGGAAGGTCGAGCTGATCTTCCGTGACGACGCCTCCGACCCCAACCGGGTCAGCTCCGACTACGAATCCCTCATCACCCAGGACAAGGTGAACCTGGTCTTCGGGCCGTTCTCCTCGCGCCTGGTGATTCCCGCGGCCAAGGTCGCCGAGTCCTACAACATGGTGTTCATCGAGCCCGCAGGAGCCGCCGCCGAGGTGTTCGAGCAGGGCTTCAAGCGCCTGTTCTACGCGGCTCCCGCGATCGCCGACGACCACTACAACTACCTGGCCGACTACATCACCAAGCTGCCGGCCGACCAGCGGCCCAAGACGGCCGCGTACGCGAGCCTGGACGACCCGTTCGCCCAGGGCACCGCGTACGGGCTGCGCGACAAGCTGGCCGCGGCCGGCATCAAGACGGTCGTGGACGAGGTCTACCCGCCTGAGACCACCGACTTCGCCCCCATCGCCGCCAAGATCGCCGCGGCCAAGCCCGACCTGGTCGTGGGCGGCACCCAGTTCGAGGACTCCGTCGGCCTGGTGCGCGCGCTGCAGGAGCTGAAGGTGCAGCCCAAGCTGGCGGCCTTCTCGACCGGGCCGACGCTCGCGGAGTTCCCCGCCGCGGTGAAGGGCGCGGCCGAGCACATCCTGTCGCCGGTCGGCTGGTCGGCGGTCTCGACGTTCACCGGCAACCAGGAGATGGTCAAGCGCTACAAGGAGTTGTTCGGCGGCGAGGCCAACGAGGACGCCGCCAACGGCTACACGGTCGGGCAGATCGCCGAGGCCGCGGTGAACGCGGTCAAGTGCGTCGATCCCACCAAGGAGTGCCAGGACAAGCTGACCGAGCACATCAGGCAGGCCACGTTCGAGACCGTCGTGGGGCCGCTGTCCTTCGACGACAAGGGCCGCCCGGAACAGGCGCACATGATCCAGCAGTACGTCAAGGGCAAGATCGAGATCGTCCTGCCCGAGCAGGCCAAGACCACCGGCATCGTCTACCCGAAGCAGGAATGGTGAACCTGCTGCTGCAGGGGCTGGCCCTGGGAGTGCTGACCGGCGGCCTGTACGCGCTGCTGGCCTCTGGCCTGTCGCTGTACTTCGGCGTGATGCGGGTGGTGATGGTGGCGCATCCCGCGTTCCTGTTCCTGGCCGCGTACCTGACCTACACCGTGCACACCACGCTCGGCGTGGACCCGTTCCTGGCGCTGCCGCTGACCGTGCCGCTGTTCTTCGCGCTGGGCGTGGCGGTGCAGCGGCTGCTCATCGCCAGGCTCGCGCCGGAGAACCTGGCGATGATGTCGGTGCTGCTGACCTTCGGGATCGCGCTGACCATCGAGGGGCTGCTCGGCACGTTCTACACCGGCTCCTACAAGTCGGTCAGCATGGAGTACGCCACCAGGTCGCTCACCATCGGCGGCGTGCACCTGCCCTACGACAAGATCATCGCCTTCGGGGTGGCCGCGCTCACCCTCGCCGTGTTGTTCGCGGTGCTGGTCAAGAGCAGGTTCGGGCAGGCGCTGCGGGCCACGATCCAGCACCGCGAGGCGGCCAGGCTGGTCGGCATCCAGACCGAGCGCGTGGCCGGGTACGGCTTCGGCGTGGGCCTGGCCACCGCCGCCGTGGGCGGCACCGTGCTGGCGCTGATCACGCCGTTCTTCCCCGCCTCGCACTGGGTGTGGATCGGCAAGCTCATGGCCATCATCGTGGTCGGCGGGCTGGGCAGCGTGGTGGGCGCCGCGCTGGCGGCCATCCTGCTCGGCACCGTCGAGGGCCTCGTGCTGGTGGCCGTGGACGCCACCTGGGCCACGATGATGTTCTACGTCTTCCTCTTCCTGACCCTGCTCGCGCGCCCCCAGGGGTTCTTCGGAGGCCGGCTTGCGCACCGTTTCTAGGGGGCTCCCGCTGCTGGTCGCCGCGCTGGCGATCGCCTATCCGTGGCTGGCGCCCAACTACTACCTGGTGTACGCGGGGGCGCTGACCGTCATGTACGCCGCCATGTCCACCTCCTGGAACCTCCTGGGTGGTTTCACCGGCTACGTCTCACTCGGCCACTCGGCGTTCTTCGGCCTGGGCGCGTACGGCACCGGGCTGCTCGTCGCCCGCCTGGACCTGCCGTGGGTCCTCGCCCTGGCGGTCTCGGCGCTGCTGGTCACCCTGTTCGCGGTGGGCGTCGGCATCGCGGCCGTACGGGTGCGCGGCGCGTCGTTCGTGATCGTCTCCCTCGCGCTGGTGTCCATGATGAACCTCATCGTGCAGGGCTGGCGCTCGCTGACCGGCGGCTCCACCGGCCTGCAGGTCCCCTCGCCCTTCCCCGACCTGCACAGGGGCCAGACGCACATGGTGTTCTTCTACCTGTTCCTGGCGCTGCTCGGGGTGGCGCTGCTGGCCTGGTGGTACATCTCGCGCTCGCGTTTCGGCGCGGGACTTCGGGCCATCAGGGAGGACGAGGACAAGGCCGAGTCGCTGGGCGTGCCGACCGGGGCGTACAAGGTGGCCGCCTTCGCCCTGTCCGCGCTGTTCGTGGCGCTGGCCGGCGGCCTGTACGCGCTCTGGTTCGGCAGCCTCGACCCGATCTTCGTCTTCTCGATCCTGATCGCCTCCTACATGGTGCTGATGAGCCTGCTCGGCGGCGTCAGGCACCTGTTCGGCCCGCTGCTCGGCGCGCTCATCGTGGCCCCGGCGGGGGAGTACTTCCTGATCGCGCTGGGCGAGACCCAGATCCACCTGACCGCGACGGGCCTGGTGCTGGTGCTGGTGGTGTTGTTCATGCCGGACGGGATCCTGGCCAAATTCACCAGGAAACGGGCAGGACCCTCCATCCCCGACGAGAGCGCCGACCAGAGACTGCAGGGGGTGGCCCCATGAGCTCACTGCGGACCGAGGGGCTGACGAAGTCGTTCGGCGGCGTGCTGGCCGTCAACGGGGCCGCCGTCGAACTGCTCGACGGGAAGATCAACGGCCTGATCGGGCCGAACGGCTCGGGCAAGACCACGTTCTTCAACATCGTCACGGGCATGATCAGGCCGGACTCCGGGCGGGTGCTCTACCGCGACCGCGAGATCACCCGGCACTCGCCGCACCGGATCGCGCACGCGGGCATCGGCCGCACCTTCCAGCTCTGCCGGGTCTTCCCGCGCCTGACGGTGCTGGAGAACATGCTGGTCGCGGTCCGCCGTACGCGGCTGCGCGAGTTGCTGGCCGGGCTGCGCGACACCGGCGAGGTCGAGCGGGCCCGGCACTGGTTGCGCCGGATGGGCATCGAGCACCTGGAGGAGGCCGAGGCCCGCGACCTGTCCTACGGCCAGCAGAAGCTGCTCGAACTGGCCGCGGTCCTGATGGCCGAGCCGGACCTGGTGCTGCTCGACGAGCCGGCCGGCGGGGTCAACCCGGCGCTGATCGACCGGATCGTGAGCCTCGTACGCGACCTCAACGCCGAAGGCCGCACGTTCCTCGTCGTGGAGCACAACATGGACATGGTGATGGGCATGTGCGACCACGTGATCGTCTTCGACCGCGGCGCGCCCATCGCCCAGGGCCCGCCCGCCGTGATCAGGGAGGACCCGCGCGTGCTGGAGGCGTATCTCGGTGTCTGAGACCGTATCTGGGGCGGCGTCCGAGTCCGCGGCCGTCCTGACCCTGGAAAATGTCGTGGCGGGAT
Source organism: Nonomuraea sp. NPDC050404 (assembly GCF_040655495.1). Classification (NCBI taxonomy): domain Bacteria; kingdom Bacillati; phylum Actinomycetota; class Actinomycetes; order Streptosporangiales; family Streptosporangiaceae; genus Nonomuraea; species Nonomuraea sp. NPDC050404. The sequence continues at coordinate 499,958 of NZ_JBFAKB010000002.1, read as the reverse complement.
ACGGCAGGGCGGCGCCGGTGCTGCGCGGCCTGGCCGTCACCGTCCGCGCCGGCGAGGTCGTCTGCCTCGTCGGCCCGAACGGCGCGGGCAAGTCCACCGTGCTCAAGGTCGCCAGCGGCCTGCTCGCGCCCAGGTCGGGCCGGGTGCTGCTGGCCGGCCAGGACGTGACCGGCCTGCCGCCGCAGCGCCTGCTCGGCCTGGGCCTGGCCCACGTTCTCCAGGGGCACAGCGTCTTCCGCGAGATGACGGTGGCCGAGAACGTGCGACTGGGCGGCTTCACCGTCCGCGACCAGGCCAAGCTGAACGCCCGCATCGAGAAGGTCAAGGAACTGTTCCCGGTCGTGGCCGAGCGGTGGGGCAGCATGGCCGGGCTGCTGTCGGGCGGGCAGCAGAAGCAGGTGGAGTTCGCCCGCGCCCTCATGCTGGAACCGTCCGTGGTGCTGCTGGACGAGCCGTCGATGGGCCTCGACCCGCGCAACACCCAGGTCGTCTTCGAACAGATCGACCTCATGCGCAGGACCGGGGTGGCGGTGCTGCTGGTGGAGCAGAACGCGCGCAGGGCGCTGGAGATGGCCGACCTCGGCTGCGTGCTCGACCTCGGCCGCGTGCACATCTCGGGCCCCGCCCGCGACCTGGCCGCCGACCCCCGCCTGGGCCGCCTCTACCTGGGCGGCGCGCCCGCCGGCTAGCCTCAGCCGGGCACCAGGACGCGCTTTCTGAACACCCAGTACGTCCATCCCTGGTACACCAGCACGAACGGTAGCGCGATCAGCCCGATCCAGCTCAGCATGGTGAGCGTGTAGTCCCCGGAGGCGGCCTCGGCCAGGGTCAGCCCAGGCAGCGGGGCCACCCGCAACTCCATGAAGACCGACAGCGTGGTCAGCACGATCGCGCCCGCCGTGGCCGTGAACGCCCAGCCCTCCCTGCGCCGCCAGATCAGCGCGACGGCCGCGGCCAGTGCCGCCATCGCGGCCAGGGCTGGCGCGGTGCCCAGGCTCGACAGGGCGAACACGGCCACCGGCACGGTCACGCCGCCCGCGATCATGGCGGCGGTCCTGGCGCGGCGGCGTACCGGGCCGGTGGTCTTCAGCGCCAGGAAGACCGCGCCGTGCAGGGCGCACACCGCCAGCGTGAACGCGCCGCCCGCCAGGGCCGCAAGAGCGCTGTCGAACAGCAGGTCGGCGAAGACCGAGCCCCACAGGAACGCCGGCAGCGCGCTGCCGACCACGATGCCCAGGTCGCACCAGGCCGGGTTGGCGACCTTGCCGCGCCACTCCAGGCCGACGCCGCGTACGATCAGGCCGACCAGGACCAGCGTCACGGGCAGGTAGAAGGCGCTGAACACGCCCGCGTACCAGGCGGGGAAGGCGGCGAACATGGCCCCGACCGCGGTGATCAGCCACACCTCGTTGCCGTCCCACACCGGGCCGATGGTCTGCAGGGCGGCGCGTTGCTCGGTGGCGTTCCTGCTCACCAGCGGCGACAACATGCCGACGCCGAAGTCGAAGCCCTCAAGGACGAAGTAGCCGGTCCAGAGGAAGGCGATGATGGTGAACCACAATTCGATCATTGTTCGCTCCTCAGTACATCAGGGACGGCTCGCGCCGCTCCTCGGCCGTGGGGGCCGGCGCCCGCTCCTCGGGGCCCTGGCGGACGTGCCTGGCCAGCAGGACGATCTCGGCCACGGTGAAGGCGCCGTACAGGAGCGTGAAGATCGTCAGTGAGATGGCGACCTCGGTCAGGCTCACGGACGGCGAGACGCTGGCGGCGGTGAGCAGTTCGCCCGCGACCGTCCACGGCTGGCGGCCGATCTCGCTGAGCAACCAGCCGGCGGTCGCCGCGAGCAGCGGCAGCGGCAGGGCCAGCAACATCGCGCGCGACAACCAGGCGGGGAACTCCCGTCTGCGGCGGGTCAGCCAGAGGCCGAGCACCGACAGGCCCACCGTGGCCATCCCGAACCCGATCATCACGCGGAAGGACCAGAAGACGACGGGCTGGTTGGGCCGGTAGTCGCCGGGGCCGAACTCCTGCTCGAAGCGGCGTTGCAGGTCATGGCTGCCCTGGACGGTGGCCTCGGGGTCGTTGGTGGACAGGAAGCTCAGGACCTTCGGGATCTCGATGCCGGGGACGAGACTGAACCCGGCGCCCGCCGTGTCGTGCTCCAGGCCCTCGGCGGCGGCCAGCTTCATGGGCTGCTGCTCGTACATGAGCTTGGCGGACATGTCGCCGGTGCCCGCGACGACCGCGCCCGCGATGGCCGTCATCACCAGCGCGGCGCGGGCGGCGCCGCGCCACATCTCGGCGCGCGTCTTCAGCAGCCAGTAGCCGCACACCGCCAGCACGAAGCCGCCGGCGACGACGAACGAGGCCGCGATCACGTGCGGGACCTGGGCGAGCGCCGTGGAGTTGGTCAGCACCGCCCACAGGTCGGTCATCCTGGCCTTGCCGTCCACGACCTCGTAGCCGACCGGGTGTTTCATCCAGGCGTTGGCCGCGAGGATGAAATAGGCCGACAGGTTGGAGCCGATGGCCGCCGCCCAGATGGTCGCCAGATGCACCCTCTTCGGCAGGCGGTCCCAGCCGAAGATCCACAGGCCCAGGAACGTGGACTCCATGAAGAAGGCCAGCAGTGCCTCCATGGCCAGCGGGGCGCCGAAGACGTCGCCGACGAAGGTGGAGTACTCGCTCCAGTTCATCCCGAACTGGAACTCCTGCACGATGCCGGTGACGACGCCCATGGCGAAGTTGATCAGGAACAGCTTCCCGAAGAACTTCGTGAGCTTCAGGTAGTGCTCCTTGCCCGTGCGGTGCCAGGCCGTCTGCAGGCCCGCCACGAAGATGCCCAGACCGATGGTCAGGGGCACGAACAGAAAGTGGTAAACGGTGGTCACCCCGAACTGCCACCGCGCAAGATCAAGTGCGTCCATCTTCCCCGCCGACTCCGTGAGCTCTACACGCTGTAGTACATCTACTGATAGTAGTACTACAGCTCGTAGAGCAACGCGATGCGTTCTTGGTCACATCGCCTTCTGTGGTTACTCGTCGAGGATCCCGCGCACGCCCGTTCCGGCGCGTCACCCGGGAAGATGAACGCCCCGTACGCCGCCGGGCCTACCTCAGCGGGGGTCGGCCGCGTCCAGGTACGCCTGGAGGTTGCCCAGCTCGTAACCCCGGCGCTTGATCTTCTTCACCAGGATGCGGAAGTCCCTGGCCAGGTTGGGCCGGAAGTGCAGGAGCAGGATGTCGCCCGGCCGCAGCCTCTTGTCCGGCACCTGGTAGGCGATCTTGCCGCCCGGCTGGACGGAGGCCGTCCACAACAACACGGATGACATGCCGCAGCTTTTGGCGGCTCGCAGGGTGTCGGTGTCGTAGTTGCCGAACGGCGGCCTGAACAGGGCCGGGCGCGTGCCGAGCTCCTTCTTGATGAGCTGGGACGAGCCGCAGATCTCGCGGCGCTGGGCGGCGTAGCCGAGCAGGCGGAGGTTCGGGTGGGTGAGGGTGTGGTTCTCGACGGGCACGCCCGCGTCACGCAGTTGCCGGAAATATCCCCATTTACCGGCTCCCACGTAACGGGCCTCGCCGCCCGACTCGTCGGGGGTGCCCTCGGCCTCGACGGCGTCGCGCATGGCGAAGGCCGTGATGGGGATGCGCTGCTCGCGTACCTGCCGGAGGAAACCGGGGTCCTGCTCCCAGCCGTCGTCGATGGTCAGGAAGACGACCTTGCGCTTGGTGGGGATGGAGCTGATCACCGGTGGCAGGCCGCCGGTGCGGGGGATCGGGCGCACCTCACCCTTGCGCGGCGTGACCCCGGGCGGTCCCTGCGGCTCGGGAGTCTCCGGGGCCGCCGTCTTGGGGGCCGTCTTGGTGGGTTCGGCGGCCGTCCCCGTGGCGGTCTGGGTCGGCGCGCAGGCGGTCAGTACCAGGGCGCATGCCACGCCGATCATCCCGTACGGCCCGCGTCCCCTGATCATGGGGCACCATCTTGCCGCATGCCTGTCGGGCGTTGCCCTTATCCACGCGGGCGAGGCTGCCTAGAGTGGCGGCATGAGAATGGCTGGCAGTGCTGCGATCGGTGCGGACAGAGATCAGGTGTGGGCGGCGCTCCGGGACCCGGCGGTGCTGGTGCGCACCATTCCGGGGTGCGAGCGGCTGGAGGAGACGGGGCCGGACGCGTACCGGATGACGATCAACGCGGGGGTGGCCTCCATCAAGGGCGTCTACCAGGGGGAGGTCTCGCTGACCGACCCGCTCGCGCCGGAGAGCTTCACGCTCAAGGCGCGCGGGCAGGGCGCGCCGGGGACGGTGGACGCCACCGTGCTCGTACGGCTCAGCGAGGCCGACGGCGGCACGCGGGTGGACTACGACGCCGAGGCGGTGGTCGGCGGGATGATCGGCGGGGTCGGGCAGCGCATGCTCCGCTCGGCCGCCAAGCGTACGGCTGAGGAGTTCTTCTCGGCCGTCGAAGAGCACCTGTGCACGCCCGAAGCGGGCGTCGCGTCTGCGGCGACGGCCGCGCCGGACGAGGATGCTGCTGTCCTGAATGTCGTATCTGCCCCGAACGGCGCGCTCGCCACCTCTGGCGTGCCCGCCGCGTCCAGGGCGGTCGAGGGGAGGGGGGCCGTGTTCGAGCGGCCATCCAAACAACACACCGAGACACGCCCGTGGGTGATGCTGGCCGCTTTCGGTATGGGCGCCGGCGTCGCGCTGACCGGGGCCGCCGTGGGCTGGCTGCTGGGGCACGGGTGGCGCCGCCGGAGCGGTTGAGGTTGGTGGCGTCCGGGACTCTCGCGGAAAAGGATCTCCGGGCGTAGCGTGGCGGGTATGCGGCAGGCACATGCTGAAGACGCACGAACCGAGGCCAGGCGAGTTGTACGCAACCTGCTGGGCGAGGAGCATCCGACAGCCGAGATGCTGATCGGTGACGTGCGCCCCGTGCTCGGGGACGACCGCACGGACCGCACGCTCGAACTCGCCCTCGGCGCCCAGCTCACCAGGCGCTCGGCCGAGTTCGCCGCCATCGCCGCGCTGCTGGTCGGCACCCGCGAGCTCGGCGACGACTGGTGGACCAAGCCGAGGGGCGGCAAGCTGCCCCCGCCAGACGAGGTCGTGCGCACGGCGGTCGCCATCGAGCCGTGGACCGACCTGACCGCGCTGGAGATGCTGGCCGCCTGGGTCTCCGACGACGCCGCCGACCAGATGTGGGGCGCGCCCGTCGCGCAGGTGGACCTCAACTCCTGGCAGGCCGAGGACCGCTTCGGCCTGCCCCCGGGCGTCAAGCCCGGCCAGCGGCTCGTCGTGCACTTCGACGCGGGGGGCCGGCTCGACGCGGTCGTCACCCGGCGGGCCGACGAGGACCTCGGCTCCAACCTCGACTTCCACTCCCTGCGTTACGCCCGGCCCGCCGAGGCGCAGTGGAGCTGGGGCGTGGCGGCCGGGCTCGGACCGCACCGGTTCCCGGGCGAGGACCCCGACCCCTACGCCCGCGAGGTGCCCGCCTCCGCCGCCGACATCCTGCGTGCGTGGGCGATGCGCCACGGAGCCACCGCCGAGCAGCTCGGCGAGCAGTGGGAGACGGTGGGGGACGTGGTGGCCGCCATCGAGCGGGTGGACTGGATGTGGCGCAGCGGCGAGTGGTTCGGCTGGTGGCGGGGGGCCTCCGCGCTGGTGGACGACTCGGCGTACCTGCCGTACCGGTTGGAGGAGTTGTCCGCCGGTTAGGTCAGTGCGGAATCCGTTCACTGGATATCAGTTAATCTCAGTGATTCGCCCATTGCTGGGTGAAGGTCCCCGTCTTGCCCGGTCGCCCGGTGCGGGGTAGACGTTTCATGGCCACCGGCCCCGCTGGGCGGGGTCTTCTGGTCGGCTCCGCGTCCGTTTACCGTCTCCGGACCACTCCCGGCGACGTGCTGTACGAGGGATGCGAGATTGCGTGCGGCATTGCGGTCACGATCCAGCACCAGCCCGCAGGCCGGGCAGGTGAAGGTGCGCGCGGACAGGGGCAGTTTGGCTTTCACTGCCCCGCACGACGAGCACGTTTTGGAGGAGGGGTACCAGCGGTCGGCCACGATCAGCCGGCCGCCGTTCCAGACGGTCTTGTAGCCGAGTTGGCGGCGGATCTCACCGAAGCCGGCGTCGGAGATGGCCTTGGCCAGGCGGTGGTTGCGGATCATGCCGGCCACGTGGAGGTCTTCGATGACGATGGTGCCGTATTCGCGGGCCAGGCCGGTGGTGAGCTGGTGCAGGGCGTCGCGGCGCAGTGCCGCCACCCGGTGCTGGGCCCGGTTGCGGACGGCGTTGGCCCGCAGCCAGCGGCCGGAGGGCTGCTGGCCGGTGCGCCGGTCCGGGCCGATCTTCCGTGACACCGCGCGGGCCGCCCGGCGCAGCCTCTTGGACGCGCCGGCCAGGTGCTTGGGGTTGACTGCGGGTGGCCGGTCGTCGGAGAACACCGCGAGCGTCCGCACGCCCAGATCCACGCCGACGACCGCGTCCGCGCGGCGCGGCACCCGGACGGGGCGTTCAACGTGCACGCTGAACGCCACCTGCCAGCGGCCCGCCTCCCAGCGCACGGTCGCCGATGCGATGCGCGCCGTCCCGGCCTCGATCCGGCGGGCGAGCTTGCGGGTGGATTCGTGCGTCTTGATCCGGCCCAGCCTCGGCAGTACCACATGGGTGCGGCCGTCCAGGCGGATCGTCCCGGTGGTGAATCGCACCGACGGGGTTGTCTTGCGTCTGGATCGGAACGACGGGAAGCCCATCACCCGGCCTTTACGCTTTCCCATGCGGGCGGCGGCCCAGTTGTTCAGGGCGGCGGCCAGGCGTTCCAGACCGCAGGCGTATGCCTCCTTGGAACACTCCGGCCACCACGGCGCGACGTCATCCTTGGCCTGGTTCCACGCCTTGCGCAGCGCGTACATCGACCACGACAACGACGGCGTCAGCACCTCGTCGGCGAGGCCGTAGGAGCGTTCGGCGGCGCGCCGGCCGAGATTGGCCTTGATCAGCGCCAGACCCCAATTGAACGCGAACCGCGCCGCTCCGCAGTGCGCGGCCAGGGCGCGGGCCTGGGCGGGGGTGGGGTCGAGGGCGTAGCGGTAGGCCTGGATGGCCTGCATCACCCACCCCCTCATTTCACGCTGAGTGGTGGTGATGTTACCAAATGTTTGCACTGTTCGCGGTGTGCCAGGACGGGTTCGCAGGCGCTGACACCGCCGCCCGCCTGTTCGGTATGCAACGTCCGATTCCCGTACCGCCATGTCCGCCACCTGAACGGCTTCCTCATCTCCACTCAGATGGGATGGGATGGGCTTCCCCACGCAGCCGGAAGGAGATCGCCGCCTGGCGCGAGACCCAGCCCACCAAACCGAGGGAAGCTGACAAGCACTGACGAACGCTGAGTAAAACCCGTGCAGTGCGGAATCCCTGGTGACGCCATCGGGTTGTCTCCCGGTATGAAGGTCGAGATTTTTTCCGATGTTGTGTGCCCCTGGTGCTATATCGGGCATGTCCGTTTCACCAGGGCCGCCGAGCGGTTCCGGGCCAAGGGCGGCACGCTTGAGGTGACGATGCGCCCCTTCCAGCTCAACCCGGACGCCACGTCCGACGGCGAGCCGCTGATCCCGGCGCTGGAGCGCAAGTTCGGGCCGCAGGCCACGCAGATGGTCGAGCGGGTCATCGACGCGGCCAGGGCCGAGGGCCTGGAGCTGAACTACGACCGGGCCGTCAACGCCGGCACTTTCGAGGCGCACCGGCTCATCGAGGTCGCCACCGGGCAGGGGCGGGGCAGGGAGATGGCCGAGCGGCTCTTCCGCGCCTACTTCACCGAGGGGCACAACGTGGCCGATCACGCCGTACTGGACAAGCTGGCCACGGAGGCGGGAGTGAAGGACTCGGGGGAGGGCGCCGAGGAGGTGCGCGAGCAGCTCGCCAGGGCGCGCTCGCTCGGGATCAGCGGGGTCCCGTTGTTCCTGTTCGAGGGCAAGTACGCCGTGTCGGGCGCGCAGCCTGAGGACGCCTTCGCCGACGCCATCGACGAGGTGGCCGAACGCACCGGCCAGACGCCGATCACCCAGCTCGCCGCCCCGGCCGACGGTTGCGACGACGACGGGTACTGCGCGGTCTGACCAAGCCCGCGCGGCGCAAGTCCACAGCCGCCTGGTCCCGCCGCGATCAGGCGGCCGGGCCCGCGTCGGAGGCACGGGCGGGTGAGGGCAAGGGCGAGGGGGTGCCCTCGCCGAGCCGGCCCGCGCGATGATGGCGGCGGCACAACACCTGATAGCGCACCAGCGCGTCATCGGTGTCGCCGATCACCACCTGCTCGCCGGAACGCGCCATCGCCCCGTTCACGATCCTGGCGTTGAGCTGCCCGGGCCGCCCGCACCAGCACAACACCTCGACCTGCAGCCGGCACACCTCATCGGCCAGCTCGAACAGCCGCTGCGCCGCCGGGAACATCACCGACCTGAAGTCCGAGGCCAGCCCGAACGCGTAGACGTCCACGCCGTGCTCGTCCACCAGGTCGGCGAGCTGCTCGATCTGCTCGACGGTGTAGAAACACGCCTCGTCGCAGATCAGGTAGTCGACGCGGTCCTGCGCGGTCACCAGCCGCAGGAGATCGAGGGAGTCCTCCACCTCGATCGCCTCCAGCCCGAGCCCGATCCGGCTGGTCACCCTCGGCCCGCCGGAGCGGTCGTGCTTGGTCAGCACCAGTCCCCGCCTGCCCTGCCGCCCGTGGTTGTAGTTCATCTGCAGCGCCAGAGTGGACTTCCCGCAGTCCATCGGCCCGAAGTAGAACTTGAGCACGGCATCCCTGGCCCCAGAGGGCACGGCTGACAACGCAGACACTTCAGTCACGGGCCGCCAGCTTAGTGGCTTGGCTTGTTCCATGACCTCGTGGGACATTTCTCCCCTGTAGTAGTCAGGAGGAATCTGTGGTCACCGACAAACCGCCGTCCCAGGCAGCGTCTCAGGCAGCGCCCCAGACGGCGCCCCAGATGGCGCCCCAGGCGTCGGCGCTCGACTCGATGATGAAGCAGGACGACCTCACGGCCGCCCAGGCGGACGCCACCCGCTGGCGTTACGGCTTCCTCGTCGTCGTGGCCGGCATCGTCGCGGTCCTGGTCGCGTTCGGCGCCGCCGTCTTCGCCACCCGCGAGTTCGCCCCATTGTTCGCCGGTGTGGCGGGGGTGATCGGTACCATTATCGGGGCCTATTTCGGGGTGCAGGCGGGACAGTCGGGTAAGGCCAGAGTCGAGGCGGAACTGGCCAGGTCACAGGAGTTGGTCGTGCGCCTGGCGGCGTACGTAGGCACAGAGAACGCGCCCAGAGTCATCGACGAAGTGCTCGGCCGACGCCGAAGCTGAGGAGCCATGCGTAGCGTGCGTATCGGAGTGGACACCGGAGGAACGTTCACCGACGTCGTGGCGGTGGACGAGGAGTCCGGTGAGATCCTCACCACGAAGACCCCCTCGACCCCCGCGAACCCGGCAGACGGGTTCCTCAGGGGCATCGAGAAGCTCGGCCCGCTGGATGCCGCCGCCATCGTGCACGGCACCACCGTGGCCACGAACCGGCTGCTGGAGGACCGGATCGAGAACCTCGGGTTCATCACGACCGAGGGGTTCGAGTACATCCTGGACATTGCCCGGCAGAGCGTGCCCGACGGCTACGGCAACTCCTACTTCTGGGTCAAACCGCCCAGAATCGTGCCCGTGCACCTGGTCAAGACCGTCGGCGGGCGGCTGGACCACCTGGGCAACGAGGTGCGGCCGTTCTCCGAGGAGCAGGCCGTCGAGGTGGCCCGCTGGTTCCGGGCCAAGGGCATCACGGCGATCGGGGTCTGCTTCCTGCACTCCTACGCCAGCCCCGAGCACGAGCGCCGCATGCGCGAGGTGTTGTGGCGCGAGCACCCGGAGGCGGTGATCTCGTTGTCCAGCGACGTGCTGCGCGAGTACCGCGAGTACGAGCGCTCGGTCACCACCCTGGTCGACGCCGCCGTCAAGCCGGCCATGCGCAGCTACCTGGCCAACCTGTCCAACCGGCTCGGCAGGCCGTTCTCCGTCATGAAGTCCAACGGCGGCGTGTTGTCGGCCCGCGAGGTCGTCAACCAGCCCATCACCACCGTCCTGTCCGGCCCGGCGGCCGGCGCGCTCGGCGCGGCGCTCATCGCCGCCACGGCCGGCCACGAGTCGGTGATCACGCTGGACGGCGGCGGCACCTCCACCGACGTGGCCGTGGTGATCGACGGCGAGCCGTCCATCACCACCGAGGGCAGCGTCGGCCGCTACCCGTGCAAGATCCCGATGATCGACATCATCACGGTCGGGGCCGGCGGCGGCTCGATCGCGTGGATCTCGCCCGAGGGCACGCTCAAGGTCGGCCCCAAGTCCGCCGGCGCCGACCCGGGACCCCTCTGCTACGGCAAGGGCGGGACCGAGGTGACGGTGACGGACGCGCACGTGTTCCTCGGCCGGATCCCGCCGCACCTGCTCGGCGGGGAGATCCCGCTCGACGTGGACGCCGCACGTACCGGCATCAAGGCGCTGGCCGACAAGCTCGGCCTCACGCCCGAGCGCACGGCGACCGGCATCCTGGAGATCAGCGCGTTCAACCAGAGCAACGCGATCAGGCAGCTCACCGTCAAGCGCGGGCTGGACGTGCGGGACTTCCCGCTGGTGACGTTCGGCGGGTCCGGGCCGCTGCTGGCGTGCCGGCTGATCGACATCCTCGGCCTGCCGTCCGTGATCGTCCCGCGCGATCCGGGCAACGTCTCGGCGTTCGGGCTGCTCACGGTGGACGTCAAGAACGACTACGTGCGTACGTACGTCACCCGCGACCTCTCCCTGGGCAAGGCCGTCGAGATCTTCCACGACCTGGAGCATCAGGCGGGCGAGGCCCTCGACCGCGAGGGCTTCGACGACCCGGTCTACCAGCGCAGCGCCGACCTGCGGTACTACGGCCAGGCGTACGAGGTCCGGGTGCCCGCCCCCGCCGGCGAGATCGACGAGGACTGGCAGGCCGAGGTGGTCACCCGCTTCCACGACGCCCACGAGAAGTTGTACGGCTACGCCTACCGCGACGACCCCCGCCACGGCGTCGAATGGGTGAACCTGCGCGTCTCCGGCATCGGCCCCATCACCCGCCCGCAACTGCGCCGCCTGGACAAGGCCGGCGAGGGCGCCACGTCGGTCCGTCCCGTGCACTTCGACGAGACCCGCGACACCCCGATCCACCAGCGTTCCGCGCTCGGCCCCGGCGCCACGGTGCGGGGACCTGCGGTGATCGAGGAGTACGGCTCGACGATCCCCATCCACCCGGGCTTCACCGCCCACGTGGATGACTACGGCAATGTGGAGGTTGGCCGTGACTGACCCGATCCTGGTCGAGATCGTCGAGGGGACGCTCGCCTCCGTCGAGAAGGAGGTCGAGACGGCCATCGCGCGTACGGCGCGCTCGCCGATGATCCGCGACGCGCACGACTTCCGCGCGGGCATCCACGACGCGCGCCTGCGCAAGCTGACCGGCCGCTCCTACAGCGCGCTCGTCCAGCCCGTCGTGCGCGACTTCCCGATCGAGACGATGAAGCCCGGCGACGTGTACTTCCACAACGACGTCTACCTGTCGGAAGGCGGCATCGGCCACCTGCCCGACCTGTGCGTCACCGTGCCCGTCTTCCACGAGGGCTCCGTGGTCGCCTTCGTGCAGGCGTTCGGCCACCACGACGACATCGGCGGCGCGGTGCCCGGCTCCATGCCCTCGCACGCCCGGTCGGTCTTCGAAGAGGGCCTGATGGTGCCGCCGATCAAGTTGTGGGACGAGGGCGTGCCCAACGAGGCGGCGCTGCGGATCATGACCCGCAACTCGCGCATGCCCGACTCCCTCGCCGGCGACCTGGACGCCGAGTGCTCGGCCTGCCTGATGGGGGCGCGGCGGCTGGCCGAGCTGTTCGAGCGTTACGGGCGGGAGGCCGTCGAGGAGTGCTTCGACGCGATCATCGACAAGACGACCGAGACGTTCCGCAGGGAACTGCTGGCGAAGATCCCCGAGGGCACGTACGTGTGGGAGGACTACGCCGAGCACGACGGCGTGGACGAGCCCCGCCTGCACGCCCAGCGCATGACCCTGACCGTCGACCACGCCGCCGACGCGCCACTCACCATCGACTTCACCGGCACCTCACCCCAGGCCAAGGGGCCCATCAACCACGCGGGCGACTACGCCGACGGGGTGTTCCTGAAGAAGTGGCTGGCCCCGGTGCTGCGCAACCTGGCCGACACGCCGGAGCGCATGGCCGAACTGGACGTCAACGAGGGCGTCGTGCCGCTGATCAAGATGATCTTCCCCGAGAAGGGCACCCTGCTCACCCCCATCTTCCCCGCGCCCACGAACGCCCGCACGTTCGTCATCCTGCGCCTGCTGGGCGTGCTGGCGGGCGTCCTGGCCAAGGCCACGGGCGGCCGCATGCCCGCCGACCAGGAGACCATCCGCTACACGGGCGTGTACGGGACGGACGCCGACGGGCAGCCGTACCTGATGCGCGAGGTCCTGGGCGGCGGCTCCGGCGGACGCTGGTACGCCGACGGCGAGGACACCATCCACGTGGTGCCCGACTCGCGCAACATCCCGGTCGAGTTCGCCGAGGCGCGCTGGCCGTTCCGGGTGGAGCGGCTGGCGCTGGCGACCGACTCGGGCGGGCCGGGCATGTACCGGGGCGGGCTCGGCTACGACAAGCACATCCGCATGTTGAGGGACGCCTCGTACATGTCCATCGCCGACCGCTCGATCCTGTCCTGCTGGGGCGTCAACGGCGGCCTGGCGGGGCGGCCGTTCCGGGTGGAGATCGCGGGCAAGGAGATGGAGGGCCTGGTCGACGACCACCATGTGCAGGCCGGCGACCTCATCAGGATCCGCACGACGGGGGGCGGCGGCTGGGGCTCCCCGTACGACCGGGACCCACGGGCGGTGGCGGCCGACGTACGGGACGGGAAGGTGTCGATCGCGGGCGCGCTGGGGGACTACGGCGTGGTCCTGGACGGGGACCGCATCGACGAACAGGGCACCGCCGAACTCCGCACCCGCCTGCGCCCACCGACCGATCGCTTCTTCGACCGGGGGCCCGGGTACGCGAAACTGGCCGATGGGCGAGCTTACGCCGAGGTGGACGAATTGTGAGGACTTAGTCACGCTTCGTGAGGATGGGGGCTGGCATGATCTCTCGTGAACCCCCCGTCTTCGGCGTATGTCGATGAGTCCATGGTGCTCGCGCGTGGCGTGTATCTGCTGGCAGCGGTATTGGTGACGCCCCGCCAAGCCGAGCACTACCGCGCCGAGTTGCGCGCGCTGCTGCTGGGACGGCAGCCCCGTCTGCACTGGCGGGATGAGAACGCCAAGCGCAGAGCCCAGCTCGTGGAGGCGGTGGCACTGCTGCAACCTGCGGGCATCATCGTCAGCGGCAGCGGCCTCGACCCGAAGCGTCAGGAGCGGGCGCGCCGGAAGTGCCTGGAGTGCATGCTCTGGGAGTTGGGCGACCATCACGTCGTGGACGTGGTCTTCGAGCGCCGCGACAGTGAGCTCGACCGGCGGGATCACAAGCTGGTAGAAGTTCTCCAAGGCCGCCACGCCATGCCGCCGAGGTTGCGTCTGTCGTGGCGCAGCCCGATGTCAGAGCCCTTGCTGTGGCTGCCGGACATCATTGCAGGCGCGAAGTCTCTTGCCAATCGCGGCGATGACAGGTTGTGGAGCCAGGTGGAAGCCAACGTGCTGGTGCGGAATATGGAGATCCGCTGACAGCGCGAAGCCCGGGCTCCTGTCAATTCCGGCAGTACACCCGGGCCCACTTCCATCCCCCCCGTAGGAGGGCGGCCTGCTCTCACTGTACCCGGTCGCATACGAATAGTCACCTAGAAAGCGCAAGCCCCGGCTCCCGTCGTCCGGCGGGCGGTCCCGGGCTCACTTCCATTTCCCCCCGTGGGAGGCGGCGTGGCGCAGGTCCGGGCTCCTGTCAATTCCGGCAGTACACCCGGGCCCACTTCCATCCCCCCGCAGGAAGGCGGCATGGCGAAACCATAGCGCTTATGCCTCGTTGTAGCAGGCGAAATACCTGGCTGCGATGATGTGGGCATGGGTCCTGCGATGATCATGGCGGTACGACACGGCGAGAGCGAGTCCAACCTCGCCTACCGCCAGGCCGGCACGACACCCCTGGTCTACGAGCGCGGCGACGACGAGGTGACGCTGACCGACCTGGGCAGGACGCAGGCGGCGGCGCTCGGCAGGCTGCTGGCGGAACTGTCCGGGGACGAGGCGCCCGAACGGGTGTGCTGCTCGCCCTACCTGCGCGCACTCGACACGTGGAAGATCGCGCAGGAAGCATGGGGCGTCACCCCGCTCCCGGTCACCGTGGACGAGCGGCTCAGGGACCAGGGGGCGGGGGAGTTCGCGCACTTCAACCTGGCCGCGATCGGCGAGCGGCACCCCGAGGAGCTGGCCAGGCGCGAGGCCGAGGGCGAGTACGCCTACCGCCCGCCCGGCGGCGAGTCGCTCGGCGACGTCGTGGTCAGGTTGCGCCCGTTCCTGCGGGAGCTGGACGGGCGGCGGGTGCTGATCGTCGCCCACGACTCCGTGGTGCTGGCACTGCACCACATCCTCGGCGGGCGGCCGGACGCGGAGCTGGCGGCCGTGCTGGAGTACGCGCCGGTGCCGAACGCCTCGGTGTCGGTCTGGCGGGCCGGAGGAGAGCTCGTACGCTTCAACGACGTCGCCCATCTCACGTCGTGACCACCAGATCGGCCCGCTCCCTGGTACGGTCCGCGGCGAACCACTCCTCCTCGGCCGCGAACCACTCCCGCCACCGCGGCTCCAGCGCGGCCCCGTCCCGCTCCAGCACGCGCCGCAGCCGCACGGCCTCCCCGGCCTCCACCCAGACGCTGTAGGCCAGCCAGCGGGCCACCGAGGCCCGTGCCGTGCCGACGCCCTCGATGATCAAAACCGGCGCCGGGGGAACGGCAACTTGTTCGGCGTACGTGTCGCGTACCCAGTCATACCTGCGGAAACCGCCCGGCAGCCCGTCCCGGAGAGGCCGCAGCACCTGTGACTCCAGCGCGTGGAACCAGCCGCCCGGGCCCTCCTCCCACGGCACGGGGAAGTCGTCGCTGTGGATAACCTGGCAGTCCAGCTCCTCCGCCAGCCGCAACGCGAACGTCGTCTTGCCCGAGCCCGCGGGCCCGTCCACGGCCACCAGGCGCACCGGGCCGCACGAAGGCCGCAGGTTTGAGATGCGGGCAGCCAGGTCATTCACCGGACCCAGGGTAGATGACGAGAAGCGGGCGCCTGAGAGAATGTTCTTTCGCCCCGAACGCAAGTAGGAGGTTGGATCTTGCTCGGACCCCTCGGTGACATCGTCGTGCTCGATCTGTCCAGGGCCCTGGCCGGGCCGCACGCCGCGCAGATGCTCGGCGACCTGGGCGCTCGAGTGATCAAGGTCGAACATCCGGACGGGGGCGACGAGTCGCGCGGCTGGGGGCCGCCGTTCGTCGGACCGGATCACGATATTTCGACTTACTTCCTGGCCGCCAATCGCAACAAGCAGTCCATCGCCATCGATCTGAAGTCCGACGAGGGCAAGCGGCTCATCGAGCGTCTCGTACGCCAGAGCGACGTCCTCATCGAGAATTTCCGCACCGGCGTACTCGACCGCCTCGGCTTCTCCGTCGAGCGCCTGCACGAGCTCAACCCCCGTCTGGTCATCCTGTCGATCACCGGCTTCGGCCACGACGGCCCCGAAGGGGGCCGCCCGGGCTACGACCAGATCGCCCAGGGCGAGGGCGGCCTGATGTCGCTCACCGGCCCCTCGGCCGACGAGCCGTACCGTGTCGGCGCCTCCATCGCCGACCTGCTGGCCGGCATCCACGGCGCGTACGGCGTCGCGGGCGCCCTCTACGAGCGCGAGAGCACCGGCAAGGGCCGCGTCGTGCGCACCTCGCTGCTGGCCGCGATCACCGGCGTGCACTCCTACCACGGCACCGCCTGGACGGTCGGCGGCAAGGTGCCCACGGCGGGCGGCAATCACCACGCCTCCATCGCCCCCTACGGCGCCTTCCGCTGCGCCGACGGCATGTTGCAGATCGCCGCCGCCAACGACGGCCAGTGGCGCAAGGTCGCCGCGCTGCTGGGCATCGACGCCGGTGCGGCGAAGTACGCCAGCAACAAGGACAGGTTCGCCCACCGGGAGGAGCTGATCGCCGACATGGAGAAGGCACTGGCCGAGCACGACCGCGCCCACTGGCTGGCCAGCCTGGCCGAGGCGGGTGTGCCCGCGGGCGCGATCAGGACGCTCGACGAGGTCTACACCTGGGACCAGACCCGCTCGCAGGGCCTGGTCGTCGAGGTGGAGCACCCGGTGCTGGGCAAGATCGAGCTGCCGGGGCCGCCGCTGCGCTTCGACGGTCTGGAGGGAGTCGAGCACACCGCGCCGCCCGCGCTCGGCCAGGACGGCGACGCCGTGCGCGCCTGGCTGGAGGAGCGCGAACGATGATCGGGGACCCACGGCACCGGCCGGGGTCCCCGTGCGTCAACATTGCATCGTTGACTGACATCTAGGGAGCGATAGTGAGCCGTCCGGACGCGCGCACACTGATGGACGCGATCCTCGACCAGGGGTCGTGGAAGTCGTGGGACGTGCCGCCCGCCGATCCGGCCGAGCCCGGCTCCTCCTACGCCGACGAACTGGCCGCGGCCCGGGTCAAGTCCGGCTACGACGAGGCCGTGATCACCGGTGAGGGCCTGCTCGGCGGGCGCAGGGTGGCCATCGCGGCGTGCGAGTTCTCGTTCATGGCGGGCTCGATCGGGGTGGCGGCGGCCGAGCGGCTGGTCGTCGCGGTCGAGCGGGCCACCCGCGAGGGGCTGCCGCTGCTGGCCGCGCCGGCCTCGGGCGGCACGCGCATGCAGGAGGGCGCGCTCGCGTTCGTCCAGATGGTGAAGATCACCGCGGCGATCCAGGCGCACCGGGCGGTCGGCCTGCCCTACCTGGTCTACCTGCGGCATCCGACGACCGGCGGCGTGTTCGCGTCGTGGGGGTCGCTCGGGCAGGTCACGGTGGCCGAGCCGGAGGCGCTGATCGGGTTCCTGGGGCCGCGCGTGTTCGAGTCGCTGCACGGTTACCCGTTCCCCGAAGGCGTACAGGTGTCGGAGAACCTGCACGCCAAGGGCCTGGTCGACGCGGTGGTCTCGGCCGGGGAGGCGCGCGAGGCGGCGATCAGGGCGCTGGCCGTGCTCGCCGCCGACCGGTCGGCCATCACGGCCGGCGAGCCTCCCGTGGAGGACCTGCGGCCGGTGGAGGCGTGGGAGGCGATCACGCGTTCCCGCCGTGACGACCGGCCGGGCGTGCGCACGCTGCTCAAGCTGGCCGCCACCGACGTGACCAAGCTCAGCGGTACGGGCGGCGGCAAGAACGAGCCCGGGCTGGTGCTCGCGCTGGCCAAGTTCGGCACCGCGCCCGCCGTGGTGCTCGGCCAGGACCGGCGGACCCAGCGCGCCAACTCGCCGCTCGGCCCGGCCGGGCTGCGGGTGGCCAGACGCGGCATGCGACTGGCGGCCGAGCTCGGCCTGCCCCTCATCACCGTGATCGACACGGCGGGGGCGGACCTGTCGAAGGCGGCCGAGGAGGGCGGGCTGGCCGCCGAGATCGCCCGCTGCCTGGCCGAACTCCTCACGCTGGACGCGCCGACCGTCTGCCTGCTGCTCGGCGAGGGCGCGGGCGGGGCGGCGCTGGCGCTGCTGCCCGCCGACCGGGTGCTGTGCGCGCAACACGCGTGGTTGTCGCCGCTGCCGCCAGAGGGCGCCTCCGCCATCCTCTACCGCTCGGTCGACTTCGCCCCCGAGATCGCCCAGGCGCAGCACATCCGCGCCACCGACCTGCGCCGCGAGGGCATCGTGGACCGGGTCATCCCCGAGCAGCCGGACGCCGCCTACGAGCCGCGGCAGTTCTGCGAGCGGGTGGGGCGGACGCTGGAGCACGAGATCGCGGGACTGCTGGAGGCGGGCCCGGCCGACCGGCTCGCGACCCGCCAGGCCCGCTACCGCAACCTGGGCCGGTAGGGCTCAGGGGACGGGGATGCGTTCGACGCGGATGGAGAAGACCTCCTCGCGGGGCACCACGACCTCGTAGGCGCCGTGGTCGACCATCCAGTAGCCCAGCGCCTCGGCCTTCATCCCGCTGTGCCCGGTGTAGGCGATGTGCAGGCCGTCGTCGTCCTCGTCGAGCACGATGCAGGGCTCGCCGCCGAACGCGCCCACCGTGCGGATCAGCACCAGCCACTCCACCTGCGGCCTGGGCACCACCCGCCGCCAGTAGCCGGAGGCCGGATCGAAGCCCTCCAGCTCCACTTCGCTGAACAGCACCACCTGGTCGTTGTCCGGGCCGAGGGCGGCGGGCAGCGTGCGCTCGCCGAAGCGGGCCACGAAGCCGGAGGCGACCGGCGCGATCTCGTCGCTCATGCGGCGGGCCGCCAGGTCAGTCCGTCGTAACCGGCGAAGGGCCGCTCGCCCTCGTCGGTGACGTGGATGATCTCCGCCCCGGCCGGGATCGGCATCGGGATGGTGTGGAACTGCGGCACCACGTGCTCCGACGAGGTCGTGAACCCGTTGCCGGCGAACGGCGGCGCGTCGCTCCAGTCGCCGCCCATGTGCGGCCCGTACGGCACCGCGTAGGTGTCCACGTCGCGGGCGTGCCACCGCATCACATACAACTCAGGCACCTCGGCGAACAGCTCGGAACCGTCGAAGGAGAGGTCGAGCCCGAGGTAGAGGGCCTCGGGCGTGGTCAGTCTGACACAGTCCTGAACCCGGTAGACGTAACCCGAGATGACCGTGCGCTTGCCCGACAGATATGGCACGAGCAGACGCGGCGGGACCACCTTCTGCATCTGCGTTCCGCTCACAGTCCTACTTTACGATCGCTTGACCCCAGGATGGACCGCGGCAGGTCTACAGCACCCGATGTTCGAGGCACGGCAGCGTGGCCCTGGCGGTGGCGGTCCACTCCCGGTCCACCTCCACGACCCGTACGCCGGGGCCCGTCCCCAGGTCGGCGCGGACCACGCCCAGCGGATCGACCAGCATGCTGCGCCCCACCCCGAAGCCGTCGGACGACTCGGCGGGGTTGGGCGCCTGGCCGACGGCCGCGGTCCACATGGTGTTCTCCAGCGCGCGCGCCCTGACGAGGGTCACCCAGTGATCCTCCTTGAGCGGCCCGGAACCCCAGGCGGCGATCACCGCGAACAGTTCGGCCCCCTGGTCCACCAGCGCCCTGGCCAGCTCGGGGAAGCGGATGTCGTAGCAGGTGATCAGCCCCACCCTGACCCCGGCCAGCTCCACCACCGCCGGCTCGGCGCCGGGCGCGACCAGGTCGGACTCCTTCGCGCCGAAGGAGTCGAACAGGTGGATCTTCCGGTACGCCGCCCGCAGCTCCCCCTGGGCGTCGATGGCGACCGCCGTGTTGTGCACCCGGTCGTCGCCCGGCTCGAACACGCCCGCGATCACCGCCAGCCCGTGCTCCCTGGCCGAGTCGGCCAGCCCGGACACGAACGGCCCGTCCAGCGGCTCGGCCAGGCCCGTGATGCGCCGCCCGTACCGGGTGAGGGTGGCCTCGGGGAAGATCGCCAGATCGGCCCCTTCGGCCGCGGCGAGCGCCTCCCTGGCCCTCTTGAGATTGGTGGAGGGGTCAGGGGACACCGGGATCTGGCAGAGGGCGATTCTGGTCACGGCCCGACTCTAACCGGTTGGGCACCAGTCGAAACCAGGTCAGGCACCGCCAGATCCATTCGAGCGGGCCGTACCTGAACCGCGCCAGCCACCACCGGCTCACCAGCACCTGCACGACCAGCGTGACCACGGTCAGCGCCACCACCGACCAGCGGGTGGGGTCGGCGTCCACCAGCGGCCCGGTCGCCGCGATCACGGCGGTGCCGGTGACGTAGTTGGTCAGCGCCATTTTGCCCAGCGGCTCCAGCACCGCCGCCGTCCACGACCCGCAGGCCAGCAGCAGGCCCAGCGAGTACGCCGCCGCGCCCGCCAGCGCGGCCACGCTGTAGACGGTCCAGTGGTTGGTCTGGCCCCAGGCCACGGACAGCAGCACGGTGGCCAGCGCGGCGACCGCGAAACAGGGCAGCAGCAGCGTCCTGGGCGGGCGCAGCTGCCACAACCCCATCCCGACCAGGAACAGCCCGGGTATCAGCAGCACCCCGCCGCCCACCTGCGGCAACACCGCCCACGCCACCGCCGCCACGCCCAGCAGCAACACAGGCAGGCCGGGGGCCATGAACGTGGCGGGCAGCAGCACCGCGGCCCCGTAGAAGGCGTAGTCGGTCAGCACCTCGCCCTCGTAGAACTGGTGCTGCAACATCCCGATGACGAACAACCAGAACAACCTGCTCAGCAGCGCCCAGCGGCTGTTGCCGCGCAGGAACAGCAGGAAGCTGATGCCGAACAGCGTGGAGAAGATCGGATAGAAGTGGCTCTGGAACAGGGTCTCGATCGTCCAGTCGATCGCGGTGACGGGCTCCTTGTCATCGACGTGCTGCCAGGTGTTGACCAGCATGATGCCGCCCACCGCGAAGCCGCGTAGGGCGTCCAGCTCACGGATGCGACTCAGAGGAACCAGGTGAACCACCATACGAGGAATCCGCCGCTGATGGCGGTCGCCGCGATCTGCGGCCATTTGCGGTCGTACAGAAGCGCCGCGGCGGTCAGCACGGCCGAGGCCACCGCGATCCACGTGTACGGCTCCGCCAGGGCGGGGACGCCGACGGCCAGCGCGGTCTCGTTCGTGCTCACCAGGGTGTAGACGGACTCGGTGATCAGCCCGCAGAAGGCCACGCCGGCCAGGCCGCCGAAGGCCGCCAGGGACCGCCCCTTGAGCGCGCCCCGGACGAGCTGGAACAGGCAGACGAGGGCGAACAGGGCGAACGGCGCGGCCAGCCAGGGCGACAGGGAGATCTGGTACGGCCTCCCCGTCACGTGCAGGGCGCCCACGCCGCGCGCGGGCGGGTGGGAACAGGGCTTGGCGAACGTCGCCGCGGGGTCGCCGACGAACTCCGCGATCCGCTCCCGGGCGCACGCGTCGAACAGGAAGACGGCGTGGGCGGCGCGGGGGAAACGTTCGAAGCGGGCGCCCGGGATGACCCGGGCGGCGGGCTCGGCCGTTCGGGGCGGGGTGGTGGGATCCTTCTCACCGCCGATGACGTAGACGGGGGCCTTGGTGGCGGCGCGCACGGGTGCGGACTCGGCACTGGTGGGCACGGGTGCGGACTCGGCACCGGTGGGCACGGGTGCGGACTCGGCGGGCACAGGTGTGGCCTGGGGAAGCCGCCAAGCATCACACACCGCCTTGTCCCCATTTACCGTGAAAAAGCGGGACTTTGGGGTGAAGGTGTTGAACGGGACCTCGTCCTGGCACTGCACCGCGTGATACAGCCCGAACTCGTGCGACACCAGCCCCTGCCCCACGGCGTCGGCCAGCGGCCTCAGCAACTCGTCGTGGCCCGTCGCCAGCGCCCGCACCAGCGTCGGCGTCACCTCCGAGAGCTGCGCGTCCTGCAACCCCTCCATCAGAACCGCCGCCACGTCGTCGCCGCTCATCAGCGCCGTGAACTCCCTGCCGAGCAGCGGATCCGTCGTCGGAACCCGCGCCGGCGTCCTGTTCAGCCGGGCGACCATGGCCTCGAACGGCTCCTTCACCCCCATGCCCGCCATCGTGTCGGACAGGTTGCGGTCCGCGTCGTCGTACCAGGTGACGCTCTGCGGCAGGTACGAGTCCAGCACCACCGACCGCACCCCGCCCGGGTCGGCCGCGGCCACGTCCATCATGACGCGGGTGGAGTAGCTGACGCCGAACAGGTTCCACGACGCGTACCCCAGCTTCTCGCGTAACGCGATCACGTCGGCCGTGATCTCCTTCGTGTTGTACCCCCGCAGGTCCACGCCCTGTTCCCGGAGCCGCTCGCGGCACCGGTTCGCGGCGTCCGCGATGTCGGCGGGCGGCTGCCGCAGTTGCCCGAGCATGGCCTGCGCGGTCTCGGGGCACGACAACACGGGCCGGGAGTACCTGCTGCCGCGCTGCTCGATCGCCACCACGTCACGATCGGGGAACATCTGGCTCAGGAAGCCCGTGAGCTGCATCGACGCCGAACCCGGGCCGCCGCTCATGTACACGATGGGGTCCGGTTTGCGGTTCGCGGAGGTGGACACGTGCACGGCGTAGCCGACCTCGATCTTCCGCTCTGGGGCGTCCCTGCGTTCGGGAACCTCGAGGAAACCACAGTTCGTCCGCTCGGGCATGGGGACCGGGCAGGCGCCGGGACCGGTGTTTGCCGGGGTCATGACGGGGGGCACGGACAGGGCGAGGGCGAGCACGACCCGAATGATCACGGCACGAGACTAATAGTGTGGAGCTGTGACCGAACCACTTGTTACCAGGATGCGCACCTTCGGCACGACGATTTTCGCTGAGATGAGCGCGCTCGCCGTACAGACCGGATCGATCAACCTCGGCCAGGGCTTCCCCGACACCGACGGACCCGCCGCGATGCTGGACCGCGCGGTCCAGGCCATCGGCGCGGGCGCGAACCAGTATCCGCCGGGCCCCGGCGTGCTGGAGCTGCGGCAGGCCGTGTCGGAGCACCGGGCGGCGCGCTACGGGCTCTCCTACGATCCGGTGGGCGAGATCATGGTCACGGTCGGCGCCACCGAGGCCGTCGCGGCCACCGTGCTGGCGCTCTGCGAGCCGGGCGACGAGGTGATCGCCTTCGAGCCCTACTACGACTCCTACGCCGCCTCGATCGCGCTGGCCCAGGCCCGCCTGGTGGCGGTGACGATGCGGCCGGTCGAGGGCCGCTTCACCTTCGACCCCGACGAGCTGCGCGCGGCCGTCACCCCACGCACCCGGGCCATCCTGGTCAACTCCCCGCACAACCCGACCGGGACGGTGTTCACCCGCGAGGAGCTGACCGTCATCGCCGAGCTCTGCCGGGAGCGCGGGCTGACCGCCATCACCGACGAGGTGTACGAGCACCTGACCTTCGACGGCGTCGAGCACATCCCGCTGGCCACGCTGCCCGGGATGCGCGAGCGCACGGTGATGATCTCCTCGGCGGGCAAGACGTTCTCCGTCACCGGCTGGAAGACCGGCTGGATCTGCGCGCCTCCCGCGCTGGTCGCGGCGGTGCAGACGGTCAAGCAGTTCCTCACCTTCACCGCGAGCGCGCCGTGGCAGCTCGCGGTGGCCTACGGGCTGCGGCACGAGCTGGAGTGGGTGGCGGCACTCGGCGCCGGGCTCCAGGACAAGCGGGACCGGCTGATGGAGGGGCTGTCGGCGGCCGGTTTCGAGGTGCTGCGACCGTCCGGGACGTACTTCGTGCAGACCGACATCCGGCCGCTGGGCTTCTCCGACGGGCTTGAGCTGACACGGCGGCTGCCCGAGCTGGCCGGGGTGGTCGCCATCCCGACGCAGGTGTTCTACGACCACGCCGAACGGGGACGGCACTTCGTGCGCTTCGCCTTCTGCAAGAAGGACGAGGTCATCGAGGAGGCCGTCACCCGGCTGAAGCGCCTGTCCACCTAGCCTTCACCGTTCCCGGTAAAGCACGAGGTGCTCGTGGTAGAGGACGCCGTCGCGCACGTCGCCGGTGGCGGTGAAACCCGCGTCGTCGAAGTAGTCGAGGTGGGCGCCGGTGACGGTGTAGCGGCCGGTGTAGGCCCGCTTGCGGCCGTCGCGCTCCTCCTCGTAACGGCCGTTGGGGAGCAACTCCTGGCGGATCCGGCCGTCCTCGGTGACCCACATGCCGACGTACGGGTGCGGCCTGGCACTGCCGGGCCGCTCCGACGCCTGCCCTTTCGCACACATGGCCGACGTGGTGAGGAGGACGAGCGTGAGCAGCGTTTTCCCGAGCATGTTGAAACCTCCATAGTGCGTGTCGGTGACAACTCTGCCGAGGTCAGGAGGGGCTTAGGCAGTGGTGAGGTCTTCCTGGGAGCAGCACACCCAGGCAAACACGTCGTCAACCGAGGGTAGCGGAGGGTAAACTCTGCGTCGTGGTATCGCGGTGATACCGCCTCGTGTCTACGATGGGTGTATGGCTATGACCCTTCGCTTGAGTGACGAGCAGACCGAAGCCCTCCGCAAGCGCGCCGAGGCTGAAGGGCGGAGCATGCAGCAGATAGCTCTCCGGGCGATCGACGACTATCTCCAGCGGGTCTCGGACGACGAGCTCACCGACGCCCTCGCCGAGAAGGGTGCCCAGCGGTTCGCGGACCTGTTGCGGAGGCTAGGGGAGTGACCGCCTACCTCACCCTGGAGCAGGGGCTGCGCGTCGCCAGAGCCGCAGTCGGAGGGCCGATCGAGGTGCGCGACCTCGGGCTTCTCGAAGCCGCGCTGCAGCGTCCGCAGACCTCGCTGTTCGGCCAGGACGCCTATCCCGACCTGCTCGGGAAAGGCGCGGCCCTGCTCCACTCGGTCGTCGCCAACCACCCGTTCGTCGATGGCAACAAGCGGGCGGGCTGGCTCCTGACCTACGTCTTCCTGGCCAGGAACGGAGTGGAGCTCGATCCCGTCGATGACGATGTCGCCTATGACTTCGTCATCGCGGTCGCCTCGGGCAAGCTCACCGAAGTGGGCGAGATCGCCGACGTCCTGCGTACCTTCACCTGACGGTCACCGGGACTGGCGTGTGCTCTGGTCCACCGGGGTCAGTGCCGCCGTGGCGTCCTTGTGTTCCATTCCCGTCGCCTGCAGCAGGTCCACGACCACCGACCGCAGCTGCGCGATGATCACGTGTGCCGAGAACCCCAGCCCCTCGGGCCGCTCCCGGCCCGCCACCGCCAGCAGCGCTTGCCGCGCCAGGATCGGCTCCCGGCCCGCCCCCAGTTCCAGTTGCAGCAGCAGCGCCGCCTCCGAGACCTCGCGCATCGCCTCGGCCAGCGCGGCCGGCGGCGGACTGGACTCGCCGAGCGCGGCCAGGGTGCGTCTGCTCAGCACCCGGACGTTGCGCAGCGCCAGGTCCACGGGCTCGGCGGCGGTCTCGTAGCGGGCCAGGCGGGCCCGCCGGTGCCAGTGCAGCGGGGAGATCAGGGTGATCTCCTTGCTGGTCTCCAGCGCCGCCTCGTACTCCGCGACCGCCGCCTGGGTCGTACGCGCCTCCTCCAGCGCCTCGGCGGCCAGGTCGGCGTCCCGTTTCTCGATCGCCTCCGCCGCCCGCTCCAGGACCGTGGACATCGCGTCGAGCACCCCCGACAGGTGCTTGGCCGCGAGCATGAACGGGCTCGCGGGCAGCAACGCCACCGCGGCGAGCCCGATGACGCCTCCCACGAGCGCGTCGGCCATGCGGTCCAGGCCGCCCTCGCCCTCCGCGGGCACCAGCGCGGCGACCAGCACGGCGGACGAGCCCACCTGCGCCACGAACAGCGGCCCGCTGTTCAGCAGCACGGCGACCGTCATGGCCAGCGCCACCACCAGCGCGATCTGCCAGGCGCCCGAGCCGATCCAGGCCACCAGCAGGTCGCCCACCCCGACGCCGACGCTGACCCCGACGACCAGTTCGACGACCCGCCGTAGCCGTTGACCCAGCCCGACGCCCGCACAGATCAGTACGGAGATGGGCGCGAAGAGCGGGGCGGGGTGGCCGAGCAGTTCGATGGCGGTGACCCAGGCCAGGGCAGCGCCGACCGAGCACTGCGCGATGGCCGGCACCTGCAAGCCGAACGTGCCCAGCTGTTCCTTTGCGAGAGCGCTGAGCCTGGTTAGCACCTATCCACCTTGACGGATCTTTGTGACGCTAAGGTCACATTTACTGGCCTAAGTCCTATTCTCCAGGTCCTTCGGCGTCGAGCGGCGGCAGGGCGGCTACCGCCTCCTCGCGTTCCGTACCCGTCGCCTGGAGCAGGTCCACGATGATCGACCGGAGCTGCGCGATCATCACGTCCGCCGAGAAGCCCCACCGCGTGGTCTCCTGGCGAGAGGCCACCGACAGGATCGCCCTGGCCGCCCGTTCCGGCGGCTCGCCTGCGGCCAGCTCGTCGCGCAGCAGCAGGGTCGCCTCCGCCAGCTCGTGCAGCGCCCGCGGCAACCAGGGCGGCAGCTCGCTGGAGCCGTCGAGCGCCACGATGGCGCGCCTGGCCAGCACCCTGGCGTTGCGCAGCGCGTGGTCGAGCGGCACGGCCGCCTGCTCGTACCCCTCCAGTCTGGGACGGCGGTAGCGGTGCAGCGGCGAGATGGTGGCGATCTCGCGGCTGGTCTCCAGCGCCTGCTTGAACTCCTCCACGCTCGTCTGCGTGCTGCGCGCCTCCTCCAGCGCCCGGACCGCCAGCGCCGAGTCGGACCTCTCGATCGCCTCCCCGATCTGCCGCAGCGCGTCGGCCAGCGCCCCGAACATGCCCATCGCGTGCCTGGTGGCCAGCGCCGACGGGCTCGCGGGCAGCAGGGAGATGGCGGCCAGTCCCATCAGGCCGCCGACCAGCGCGTCGAGCATGCGGTTGAGCCCGCCGAGACCCGTCGGGGGCAGCAGCGTGGCGACCAGCACGGCCGACGAGCCGGCCTGGAGCACGATCAGCGAGCCGCTGTCGAGCAGCACCGCCACCGCCATGGCCAGCGCCACCACCAGCGCGATCTGCCAGGCGCCCGAGCCGATCCAGGACACCAGCAGGTCGCCCACCCCGACGCCGAGACTGACCCCGACGACCAGCTCGACCGCCCGCCGCAGCCGCTGCCCGAGCCCCACGCCGATGCACACCACCACGGCGATCGGCGCGAAGAACGGGCGGGGGTGGCCGAGCACCTCCTTGGCCACCAGCCAGGCGAGCGCGGCGCCGACGGCACACTGGCCGATCGAGGGCGCCATCAGCCTCAGCCTGCTCAGGCGTTGCTTTACGTGCATATCACCCCGCACCTACCCGAGGGTGTACATGTGACACCGCAGGTCGGAGCGTGGCACCTTCAGCCGGGGCGTGGCGGCGTCCGGTCAGGGTGGCCGCGTCCGGTCAAGGCGTGCCGAGGAAGGCGTCCACGGTGCGCAGGAACTCCTTGCGGGCGTCCATGTGGATCAGGTGCCCGGCCTCGATCCTGACCAGCTCCGCCCCCGGGATCCGCGCCGCCACGTCCGGGGCGTCCAGATGGCTGGTCGTCCCCGCCAGCACCAGCGTCGGCGCCGTGATCCTGCCGAGCCCCGCCGCCCACGCCGGGTCGGGATCGAGCATCTGCCGCTCGGTGTCGTGCACCATCCGCCAGTCGAACCCGGTGGAGTCGTCCTCCACGACCGGCGGACGGCCTTTCAGCGGGTACGCCGGTGGCGGGTCCTCCAGCACGAGCCGCTCGATCCGGCCGGGATGGTTCATGGCCAGGTGATAGGAGACGACGCCGCCGAGCGAGTGCCCGATCACCGTGGCCCGTTCGATGCCCAGATGATCGAGCAGCGCGAGGACATCCTCGGCCATCCCGGGCAGCGGGTACTCCCCGGGACGGTCACTGGCCCCGTGCCCCCGCAGGTCGAGGGCGAGGACGTGATAGCGGGCGGCGAAGTGCTGGGTGATGCCGTTCCAGTCGTTGTGGTCGGCCGTGCGGCCGTGGATCAGCAGGAGCGGGGGAGCGGAGGGGTCGCCTTCCTCCCGGTAGACAAGCTTGATCCCGTTGACGTGCGCTTCGCGAATCACGTCCGCGACCCTACGCCGCCGGGCGCACCTTGACATCACCGGCGGGGTACGTGGGCACACATTGACCATGAACCCCGCCGACCGGCTCGGTTAGCGTGGTTGACCCGCCGCGAGGAGAAGGGCTTGACGCATGCCGGACCCGATCGAAGTGCGCAAGGTGCCGATCGAGAGTGTCACCGACGCCTCCGGGCTGTCGAGACTCATCGCCGAGGGCGTGATCGAGGCGGACCGGGTGCTGGCCGTGATCGGCAAGACCGAGGGCAACGGCGGCGTCAACGACTACACCCGCATACTCGCCGACCGCGCCTTCCGTCAGGTGCTGGCCGAGCACGGGCATCCGGCGCCGGACACCGTGCCGCTGGTGTGGTCGGGCGGCACCGACGGGATCCTCAGCCCGCACGCCACCATCTTCGCCACCACCGCCGACGCCCCCGCCTCGGAGGAGCCGCGGCTGTCGGTCGGCGTCGCGATGAGCGAGGTCATCCTGCCCGAGGACATCGGCCGCCCGGTCATGGTGGAGAAGGTGGCCGCCGGGGTGCGGGAGGCCATGAAGATCGCCGGTATCGACGACCCGCGCGACGTGCACTACGTACAGACCAAGACGCCGCTGCTGACCCTGGCCACCATCACCGACGCCAAGAGCCGCGGCCGGGACACCGCCATCGAGGAGACCGGCCCTTCCATGGACCTGTCCAACTCCACCACCGCCCTGGGCATCGCCGTCGCCCTCGGCGAGATCGAGATGCCGACCGCCGACCAGATCCACAAGGACCTGTCGCTGTACTCGTCGGTCGCCTCCTGCTCGTCCGGGGTGGAGCTGGACCGGGCGCAGATCGTGCTGGTGGGCAACGTACGCGGGATCGGCGGACGCTACCGCATCGGCCACAGCGTCATGAAGGACGCCCTGGACGCGGACGGCATCTGGGAGGCCATTAGGGACGCGGGCATCACGCTGCCCGGCCGGCCGCACCCGTCTGACCTCGGGGAGCGGCTGGTCAACGTGTTCATGAAGTGCGAGGCGGACCCGTCGGGGCGGGTACGGGGCCGGCGCAACATCATGCTGGACGACTCCGACGTGCACTGGCACCGCCAGATCAAGGCGGCGGTGGGCGGGGTCGCGGCCTCGGTCACGGGCGACCCGGCGGTCTTCGTGTCGGTGGCGGCCGTCCACCAGGGCCCGTCCGGCGGCGGACCGGTGGCGGCCATCGCGGACCTTGGCTGAAGTGTCACGCCTACTGGCATAGAGGACAGCTCCGCAAGAGCGGGGATCCCTACATCACGCACTGCGTCGCCGTCGCCACGATCCTGGCCGAACTGGGTATGGATCACGAGTTGCTCTGCGCTGGACTGCTCCACGACGTGCTGGAGGTTACGGACACGCTGCCTCGCGGGCAAGCGCGATGGTGGTTCGCCCTGCGACTGGTCGTGGCCATGCCGCGAATGGCGATGATCCTGCGATGGCGGGACGTCCGCACCTGGCCGCCACCCCGCCGGACATCGCGGGCGAAACGTGCGCCGCTGCGGTTACTGGGCTGGATCCTGGCCTCCGATCTGCGGACGTGGGCCGTGCTCGTGCCGCCGCTGGCCTGGCTGGTGCTGGACACGGCGGCCGAGCGGCTCGCGGACGCCGTGGTGATCGCCATCACGGTGCCGCCGGTGCCGGGCGCGGGGGTGCACGCGATCCGGGTCAGGCTTCGGGGTGGGGGTGGGCGCGGGTAGTCTCGGGCGTTGTGCCGAGCATTCCGCAACCTCTCGACCCCCATGACGACGGCGGCGCCGCGCCCGCCGTGGCCGCCGCGCTCGCCGCCTACCAGGCGGGCACGGCCGGCCCCGCCGAGGTGCTGAACGTGCTGAGCGGCGCCAGACTCCTCGTCCCCGTCGTCGCGCTGCTGACCGAGTCCGAGGTGGGCGCGCACGGGCTGCGGCAGGAGAAGGAGAGTGAGATGGCGCTGCCCAAGCTCGTCGGGCAGGACGGCCGGGAAGCGGTGCTCGCCTTCACCGGGGCCGAGGCGATGGTCAGGTGGCGGGCCGATGCGCGGCCGATCCAGGCCAGCACGCTGCAGGTGTGCCGGGCCGCGGTGCAGGAGCGGGCGGCGGCGGTCGTGGTGGACGTGGCGGGGCCGGTGACGTTCGTGATCGAGGACGAGGTGCTGGAGGCGCTGGCCGCCGTCGAGTCGGGCACGGTGGGTGAGCTGGCCGGGGTGACCGTGGCCCGGATGGAGGACGCGCCGCCGCCCCGCAGGCGACGGCGCTGGTTCTCCAGGGGTTAGCCGTTGCGCTCCTTCACCAGGTCGGCGTATTCCGACGCGGAGGTGGCGAACTTCAGGGTGCCCTTCTCAGGGTCGGTCGCCACGAAGTAGAGCCAGGAGCCGGGGGCCGGGTGCAGCGCGGCCCTGATGGCGTCGCTCCCCGGGTTGCCGATGGGGCCCGGCGGCAGGCCGGCATGCCGGTAGGTGTTGTACGGCGTGCGGCTCCTGGTGTCCTTCAGCGTCGCGACGGCGCCGTACTTGTTCAGGCCGTACAGGAGCGGGCTGTCCATCCGCAGGGACATCTTCCGGTCCAGCCGGTTGTGAATGACCCGGGCGATCTTCGCCATGTCCTTCTCCTGATGCGCCTCGGCCTGGACGATGCTGGCGATGGTCAGCATCTCCAGCGGCGTCCTGCCCGCGCGCCTGGCGATCTCGACGAGGTCGTACTTCTCGGCTGCCCTCCCGAACCGGATCACCAGCGTCCTGAGGATCTCCTCCGGGCTCATGGAAGGGGAGAGTTCGTGGACTCCGGGGGGAATGAACCCTTCGAGCGCGCCCTTGGCATAGGACGGCAGACCGAGCGCCGCGCCGTCGGCCGCGGCCCGCTCGAACTCCGCCACCGGCCTGCCGGTGAACGACGACAACGTCTTGAAGAGCTGCGCGAGCCTGACTCCCTCCGGCACGGTCACGAAGGTCATCGGCTGCTGCGCGGGGGTCGGCGGCGCGGCGGCGTCGCCGCGGTCGCGGGACGACACGCCATGGACCACGAGCGTGGAGGCGACCGCCAGCGCGGCGACGGCCGAGGCCGCCAGCACGGCGACGCCACGGCGACGACGGGGCCGGGGCTCGGCGGCCCGCAGGAAGCGGCCCGGCGCGGGTGGCGGCTCCTCGTGGGCCAGGTCGGAGAGGGTCTCGCGCAGCAGGTTCTCCAGGTTCATCGAAGCTCCCTCACGATGGTCAGCTCGGGCGCCGTCTTCTTCAGGCGTTCCAGCGAGCGGTAGATCTGGCTGCGTACCGACCCCACGCTGATCCCGAGCACCCGCGCGATCTCGGTCTCCGACAGGTCCTCGAAGTAGCGCAGCACGAGCACGGTCCGCTGTCGGCGGGTGAGCCTGGCCAGGGCCGCGCGCATCACCAGGCGGAGGTCCGCGACGTCGGCGTGCCCCTCGCCGGCCCGGTCGGGCAGGTGCCCGGTGGTCACCTCCGCGACCCGCGACCGCCGCCGCCACCAGCTCACCTGCTCGTGATACATGACACGGCGCACATAACCCTCGATGGCGGCGGGATCGCGCAGGCCGCGCCACTTCGCGGCCGTCCTGGCCAGGGCCGACTGGACCAGGTCCTCGGCGGAGTGCCGTTCGCCGGTCAGCAGGTACGCGGTACGGAACAACGCCGCCGAACGTTCGACGACGAAGTCACGGAAGGCCGCCTCGAATCCTGGATCCACCCATCCTCCTTGCGATGTTCACAGCCAAGGACGCGGGCGGCACGCCGATCTATGCCGAGTGCGTACAACGGAATCCCATCGCCGGGGGGCAACGCTAGCGTCGGCGGCGTGATCGCATTCGCCGCGCTCATCGGCCTGATCTGCGGGGACCGCATCAGGGCGCTGGCCGGCTCCTACGACGAGGCCCCCGCCCAGGCCCGGACGTGGCCGCCGGGGCTCGAACTGGTGAGCGCCGTCGTGGCCGGGCTGGTCGCGTGGCGGGCGGGGCCGCCGTACGTGTGCTTCGCCGTGATCGCCGTCGCCCTGGCCGTCGTGGACTGGCGTACCAGCACGTTGCCCGACGCGATCACGCTGCCGGCGTACCCGATCGTCGCGCTGGCGCTGCTGCCGACGGGAGAGCTGCCCAGGGCGCTGGCCGGCGGGGCGGCGATGCTGGCCGTGTACGGCCTGCTGTGGTTGCTCAGGCCCGACCAGATGGGGTTCGGCGACGTCAAGCTGGCGGGGCTCATCGGCATGGCGAGCGCGGCGATGAGCTGGCAGGCCCTGGTGACGGCGGCCTTCTGCGGGCAGGCGCTCGGCGCGCTCTACGGCCTGGCCCTGCTGCTGACCGGCCGCGGAGACCGGCACACCCAGTTCCCCTTCGGCACCTTCATGCTGCTCGGCACGCTGCCGGCACTCTGTCTCGCATCCTGAGCCAGGGTCAGCTCACTGGGTCGTGCATGGAAGACTTGTACGCATGTTGCGCTGGTTGACCGCCGGAGAATCCCACGGCCCCGAACTCGTCGCCATCCTCGAAGGCCTGCCGGCCGGAGTAGGGGTGAGCACCGACGCCATCGACGAGGCCCTGCGCCGCCGCAGGCTCGGATACGGCAGGGGCGCGCGGATGAAGTTCGAGCAGGACCAGGTGACCATCGTCGGAGGCGTACGCCACGGCAGCACGATGGGCAGCCCGGTCGCCATCCGCATCGGCAACACCGAGTGGCCGAAGTGGGAGAAGGTCATGGCGGCCGACCCGGTGGACCCGGCCGAGCTGGAGGGTCTCGGCCGCAACGCGCCCAGATCCCGTCCGCGCCCCGGGCACGCCGACCTGGCGGGCATGCAGAAATACGGCTTCGACGACGCCCGTAACGTGCTCGACCGGGCCAGCGCCCGTGAGACGGCCGCGCGGGTGGCGCTCGGTGAGGTCGCCAGGCGTTTCCTCAAGCAGGCGCTCGGCGTCGACATCGTCAGCCACGTGACCGAGATCGGCGGCGCCCGCACTCCGACGGACGTGCTGCCCGGCCCGAACGACCTGGCCAGGATCGACGAGGACCCGGTGCGCTGCTCCGACCTCGAAGGCAGCGCCGCCATGGTCGCGGTGATCGACAAGGCGCACAAGGACGGCGACACGCTCGGCGGCGTCGTCGAGGTGCTGGCCTACGGCCTGCCGCCCGGCCTGGGCAGCTACACGCACTGGGACCGCAGGCTCGACTCCAGGCTCGCCGGGGCGCTCATGGGCATCCAGGCGATCAAGGGCGTCGCGGTCGGCGACGGCTTCGAGACCGCGCGCAGGCCCGGCTCCCGCGCCCACGACGAGATCGAGTACACCTCCGAAGACGGCGTACGCCGCATCACCAACCGCGCGGGCGGCGTCGAGGGCGGCATGACCAACGGCGAGATCCTGCGGGTCAGCGCCGCCATGAAGCCGATCTCCACCGTCCCCAGGGCGCTGGCCACGATCGACGTCAAGACGGGCGAGGCCGCCAAGGCCCACCACGAGCGCTCCGACGTGTGCGCCGTCCCGGCGGCCGGCATCGTGGCCGAGGCGATGGTCGCGCTGGTCCTGGCCGACGCGGCGATCGAGAAGTTCGGCGGCGACTCCGTGGAGGAAGTCGCCCGCAACCTGTCCGGCTACCTCTCTTCCATGGTGATCAAATGACAGCGAAAGCGGTGCTGATCGGTCCTCCCGGATCGGGCAAGAGCACGCTCGGGCAACTGCTGGCCGAACGGCTCGGCGTCGAGTTCCGCGACACCGACCTCGACGTGGAGGCGGTGGCGGGCAAGCCCGTGGCCGACATCTTCATCGAGGACGGCGAGGAGCGCTTCCGCGAGATGGAGCACGAGGCCGTGCGGCGCGCGCTGGCCGAGCACGACGGGATCGTGTCCCTCGGCGGCGGCGCCGTGCTGCACGAGGAGACGCAGGCCCTGCTCCGGGGCCACCACGTCGTCTACCTCCAGGTCGGGCTGTCGGACGCGGTCCAGCGGGTCGGCCTCGCCTCGGCCAGGCCGCTGCTGGTGCTCAACCCGCGCAGCCAGCTGAAGAAGCTCATGGAGGAGCGCCGCCCGGTCTATGAGCGCCTGGCCGTGGTCACGGTGGTGACGGACAAGCGCGAGCCGGACGAGCTCGCCGAGGAGATCGTGAAGGGGCTGCCCGCATGACGGCCGCGACCAGGATCCGGGTACGCGGCGACAGCCCGTACGACGTGGTGATCGGCACCGGCGTGCGGGCCGAGCTGACCACGCTGCTCAAGCCCGGCGTGCGCACGGTCGCGGTCATCTGCCCCGAGACCCTGCCGGAGATCTCCCGGCCGGTGTGCGCGGCGCTGTCCGAGGCCGGCTACGAGGTGGCCGAGCTGACCGTGCCCGACGGCGAGCAGGCCAAGAGCGTCGAGGTGGCCGCGCGGCTGTGGTCCGAGCTCGGCCGGCACGGCGTGACCCGCTCCGACGCCGTCGTCGGCGTGGGCGGCGGCGCGACGACCGACCTGGCCGGGTTCGTGGCGGGCACCTGGCTGCGCGGCGTGCAGGTGGTGCTCGTGCCCACGACGCTGCTGGCCATGGTGGACGCGGCGGTCGGCGGCAAGAACGGCATCGACACGCCCGAGGGCAAGAACCTCGTGGGCACCTTCCTGCCGCCCGCGGGCGTGTTGTGCGAGCTGTCCACGCTGGACAGCATGCCCAGGGCCGACTACGTGGCCGGCCTGGCCGAGATCATCAAGGGCGGCTTCATCGCCGACCCGGAGATCCTGCGGCTCGTCGAGTCCGACCCCGAGGCCGCCACCCGCCCCGGCGGGCCCCACACCCGCGAGCTGATCGAGCGCAAGATCCAGGTCAAGGCCGACGTCGTGGGCGCCGACCTGCGCGAGGCCGGGCTGCGCGAGATCCTCAATTACGGCCACACGCTGGCCCACGCCATCGAACGCGAGGAGCACTACGGCATCCGCCACGGTGAGGCCGTCGCGATCGGCATGGTCTACGCGGCGGAGCTGTCGCGGCTGTCCGGCCGCGCCGACGTCGTCGCACGTACCCGCGCGATCCTCACCAGCGTCGGGCTGCCCATCACCTACCGCGCCGACGCGTGGCCGCGGCTGCGCGACCACATGCGCCTGGACAAGAAGAACCGCGGCGCCAAGCAGCGCTTCGTGGTGCTGGAGGACCTGGCCAAGCCCGGCCGCCTCGAAGACCCGTCGGAAGAGCTGCTCGCGGCCGCCTACAAGGAGATCTCCGCATGATCCTCGTGCTCAACGGCCCCAACCTGGGCAGGCTCGGCAAGCGGGAGCCGGACGTCTACGGGGCGGAGACGCTCGAAGACCTTGCCGACATGTGCAGGGAGACGGGTAAGAGGCTCGGGCACGAGGTCGAGGTGCGCCAGACCGACTCCGAGGCCGAGCTGATCGGCTGGATCCACGAGGCGTGCGACGGCCGCATCCCGGTCGTGCTCAACCCGGCCGCCTTCACTCACTACTCCTACGCGCTGCGCGACGCGATCGCCCAGCGCACCGCCCCGCTCGTGGAGGTGCACATCTCCAACCCCGCGGCCAGGGAAGAGTTTCGCCACAACTCCGTCGTGGCCGGGGTGGCGAGCGGCACCATCGCGGGCTTCGGACTACAGTCGTACATCCTTGCGCTGCACGCTATCGCGGAGATGAACGCCACCTCATGAGGCACTACAAGTCCTTCGTCGCCATCGGCGACAGTTTCACCGAAGGGCTGAACGACCCCGGGCCGGCCGGGCACTACCGTGGCTGGGCCGACCGGGTGGCCGAGCGGCTGGCCGCCGACGAATCCGGCTTCCGTTACGCCAACCTCGCCGTACGCGGCAAACTGCTCGACCAGGTCGTGGCCGAGCAGGTGCCGCCGGCCGTCCGGATGGCGCCCGACCTGGTCAGCTTCTGCGCCGGCGGCAACGACCTGCTGCGGCCCGGCAGCGATCCGGACGTGATGGCCAAGAAACTCGCGCGGGCCGTACGGGACCTGCGGGCCGGCGGGGCGGACGTGGTGCTGTTCACGGGGGTGGACCCGCGGGACACGCCGCTGATGCGGCGCCTGCGGGGGCGGTTCGCCATCTACTACCTGCACCTGCGCTCCATCGCCGACCTGTACGGGTGCCGGCTCGTCGACCAGTGGTCCATGCAGGGGCTGCGGGACTGGCGGGCCTGGAGCCCCGACCGGCTGCACATGAACGAGGACGGTCACCGGCTGGTGGCGGCCCGGGTGCTGGACGTGCTGGGAGTGCCGTTCGAGGACTGGCGCAAGGACTGGCCGGAGCGCGAGGTGGATCCGCGGGTGCGGCGGCGCGAGGACAACCAGTGGCTGCGCGAGCACCTGGTTCCCTGGGTGGCTCGGCGAGTCCGCGGCGTGTCCTCGGGCGACGGCCTTTCCCCCAAGCGCCCCGACCTCACCCCCTGGTCCTAGTTTCATATTTTACGGCGAAGCCACATGGGCACCACCCGCCGCACGTGGCTCATGGCCTCCAGGGGGACGCTTCTAGACCCGCACACGGCCGGCCACCGTCACGGCGCACCCTTGACCGGCTTCCGTGGCCCGCTCTCCCGCCGCACCGGGCTGTTGCGCAGTGCGGTCCTCGCCTGTCAGGCGGGCTCGGCGGACAGGCGTTTGAGGGCGGCGCGGGGCACGGCCGGGTCCGTGGTGCGCCAGAACGGGGGTAGGGAGCCCAGGAGGAAGCTGCTGTAGCGGGCCGTGGCCAGGCGGGGGTCGAGGACGGCGATGACGCCCTTGTCGTCCTGGGAGCGCAGCAGGCGGCCGACGCCCTGGGCCAGGAGGAGGGCGGCGTGGTTGGCGGCGACCGACATGAAGCCGTTGCCGCCCTTCGCCGCCACGTGACGCTGCCTGGCCGAGGTCAGCGGGTCGTCGGGGCGGGGGAACGGGACGCGGTCGATGATCACCAGGCGCAGCGAGGGCCCGGGGACGTCCACCCCCTGCCACAGCGACAGCGTGCCGAACAGGCAGGTGGGCTCGTCCTCGGCGAACTGCTTGACCAGCAGCATCGTCGAGTCGTCGCCCTGGCACAGCAGCGGCACGTCCAGCCGGTCGCGCAGCGCCTCGGTGGCCGCCTTGGCGGCGCGCATCGAGGAGAACAGGCCCAGCGTGCGCCCGCCGGCCGCCTCGATCAGTTCGGTGATCTCGTCGAGGTACTGCTGCGGCAGGCCGTCACGGCCGGGCTGGGGCAGGTGCTTGGCGACGTACAGGATGCCCGCGCGGGGGTGGTCGAACGGTGAGCCGACGTCGATGCCCTGCCAGTCCTTGCCGCCGTTGCCGAGCCCCCACTGCGCGGCCAGGCCGTCGAACGTGCCGCCGAGCGCCAGCGTGGCGGAGGTAAGGACCACCGTGCGCTCGCCGAACAGCTTGTCGCGCAACATGCCGCTCACGCTCAGCGGCGCCACGCGCAGCGACGGCGGGCGCCGGTCGCTGCCGGCGTCGAGCCAGACCACCTCGGCCCTGTCGGCCTCGGAGGCGTGACCGTAGGCCTCCAGCATGCGCACCGCCGTGTCGTGCACCTCGTCCAGCGCCGTGAAGGCCGCCTTGCGCTGCCCGGCCTTGTCCGGATCGTCCTTGTCGGCGTTGCGCGAGCCCATGGCCGAGATGCACCGCCAGGCCGTGTCGCGGATGAGCTGCAAAGTCAGCCCGAGCACCTGCGGCATGTCGTCGATGCGGCCGGGCGGCGCGGCGGTCAGCAGCGCCTTGAGGTCCTCGCCGGCCTCCAGGAGCTGGTCGGCGATGGGCTGGTCGATCAGCCGGCCGACCCGGCGCACCGCCAGCGTCACCGACTGTTCGGAAAGCTCGCTGGTCACCACGGACGTCACGCGGTCAACCAGCTCGTGGGCCTCGTCCACCACCACGACCTCGTGCTCGGGCAGCACCGGCAGCTCGCCCATGGCGTCGATGGCCAGCAGCGCGTGGTTGGTGACCACCACGTCGACCTCGCCGGCCCGCGCCCTGGCCAGCTCGGCGAAGCACTCGGGCCCGCTGGGGCAGCGGGTGGCGCCCAGGCACTCCTGGGCGCTCACCGAGAACTGCCGCCACGCCTGCTCGCTCACCCCCGGCACCAGCTCGTCGCGGTCGCCGGTCTCGGTCTCCTCGGCCCACTCCTGGATGCGCTGCACCATGCGGCCGGTCGCGCTGACCTCGCGCGGGTCGAAGAGCTGGTCCTGCTCGTCCTCCTCGGGCCAGCCCGCCGTGGCCTTGTAGCGGCACAGGTAGTTGCGGCGGCCCTTGAGAATCGCGTACGTCGGCTCGTGCGGCAGCTCCTTGGCCAGCGCCTCCGACAGCCGGGGCAGGTCGCGGTCGACGAGCTGGCGCTGCAGCGCGATGGTGGCCGTGGAGATCACGACGGGGGTGTCGCTGTCCATCGCGTGCCGGATCGAGGGCACGAGGTAGGCCAGGGATTTTCCGGTGCCCGTGCCCGCCTGGACGGCCAGGTGCTCCTCGCCGTCTATGGCCTTCTGCACCGCCTCGACCATGGTGATCTGGCCTTGCCGTTCGCTCCCGCCGAGAGCGCCGACCGCGATGCTGAGCAGTTCGTCCACTGGTGGGAGATGGGAGTCCGGCACGGCAGTAAACGCTACCCGCATTCGGAGGTGCGCCGCGCCGAACGCGGTGTGATCGGGCAGACGCATCCCGGCGTTCCCGGATACTCCCGCCGGGTTGCGTGGCACACTGGGCGATCGGAACTCCAACCGGTCATACGGAATCTTCACCGGCTGTGACTGGAGGGGTTCCGGGTGTGAATGGGAAGGCCGGTTCCCTTGGGTTTTCCGGGGTTGAGTGGACGAATAAAGGCTGGTTAAAGCAGTATGTCTGCCATGTCGGAAGTTGTCCCGTTGCCGTCGTTCGGCGAAGTCTTCTTCGATGCACGAGGTCAGGAGCGGTGTCTCCGCGTCACGTGGCATGAGGGCACGCTGGTCCTCAGCCTCTGGCGGGGCGAGATGTGCACAGCGAGCTTCCGCATGCCGATGGAGGACGTCGGCCGGCTGCTCGACACCATGGACGAGGGGTTCGCGGAGGCCACGGGCGAACAGCCCGCCGTCGCCGAGCACGAACCCCAGCAGGATGTGGGCATCGAGATCATGCCGGGCACCGGTACGTACCACCGCCCCCAGCAGATCCAGCCCCCGCACGCCCAGCAGCCGCAGCACGCCCAGGCCCCGCCAGTCCAGCAGCCGCAGCACGTCCAGGCGCACGCCCAGCCCGACGAGCGGCCCACGGCGGCGCTGTCGCCCAACGACGTCCTCGTGGCCAGGAGCAGCCCGCCGCCCCCTCAGGACAAGCTGGTGGCCTCCTACGGCGAGACCACGGCCCCCAGGGGCGCCCCCGCACCCGCCGCCTACGGCAACGATCAGGGCGGCCCCTTCACGGGCCCTCAGTACGTCGAGACGACCGCCCCGCAGCAGAAGTACACCGGCGACCCCTTCAGCGGTCCCCAGTACACCGGCGACCCGCTCAGCGGCCCCCAGTACATTCAGCCCGGCCAGCCGGAGCCGTTCACCGGTCCCCAGTACGTGGACGGCAACGAGCCCGTCTACCAGATGCCCGGCGGTGACCCGCGCCGCCAGTCGCCGCTGAGCACCGATCCGCTCGGCTTCCCCTCCCAGGCGGCCGAGCCGTACCAGGGGGCCCAGCAGCAGCAGTACCAGGCCGACCCGTACCCCTCAGACCCGTACGGCGGCCGGCGCCCCGAGCCCTACCAGCAGCCCCCGGCCCAGCCACAGCCCCAGGCGAGCACGCCGGGTCTTGGCACGCCCATGCACGGCATCCCGGGCGCGGGCCGCCGCCGTAGCGCCCCGCAGCAGCCCCCGCAGCAGGACTACGCTGCCTACCAGCAGCAACAGGCCAGCCCGGTGGACCCGCTGCTGGCACTCGGCCGCCAGGAGCAGCAGCACCAGCCCCAGGAGCAGTACCCTTACCAGGAGCAGTACCAGCAGCAGCCCGACGCCGACATGACCCGCCCGTACGTCGGGGACCCCATGTTCTCCACGGGCGAGCGCCTACGCCCTGAGCAGCCCGATTACCACGAAAGAAGCGACCGCAGGGAGTGGTGAGCCCGCGCACCGGCCCGAGGAGTACGCTCGCGGCGGGACGATCGAGCTGAGGCGGTCGTTGCACCCGTCACCCTGACGGCGTCCCACCTCGACGGTATGGGCTGTGGCGGGAGGAACGCCGGTGAATCCGAGCATGGGTCCGCAACTGCTGCTCGTCGCCGCCGGCGCCGTCGGCGTGGCGGCGCTCGCGCGGCGCAGGGGCTGGCCGGTCCCGCTGGTGCTGGTGGCGGTGGGGCTGCTCGTGGGCGCGGCGCTGCTGGCGGCCGAGAGCCTGCTGGGCGAGCCGCTGGTCCCCGCGGTGCCGCTGGAGCCCGAGCTCGTCCTGTACGTGTTCCTGCCGCCCCTGCTCTACTCCGCCGCCCTCGACAGCTCCTACCTGCGCCTGCGTGACGTCAAGAGCTCGGTGGGCCTGCTGTCGATCGGGCTGGTGCTGTTCACCACGGCCGTCGTCGGGCTGGTCGTCCACCTGCTGCTGCCCGACCTGCCGCTGGCGCTGGCGTTCGCGCTCGGCGCCATCATCGCCCCGCCCGACGCGGTGGCCGCCGTCGCGGTCGGGCGGCGGCTGGGGCTGCCGCGCGTGTCGCTGACCATCCTCATCGGCGAGAGCCTGTTCAACGACGCCACCGCCCTCACCCTCTACCGGGTGGCCATCGGAGCGGCCGTGGGCGGGACCATCAGCCTGTGGGAGGGGATCTACGAGTTCCTGTTCGCCGCGGTGGGCGGGGTGGTGATCGGGCTGGCGCTGGCGTTCGCCTTCGCGTGGATCTTCCAGCGCACCCGCGACTCGCTGGTCGAGAACACGCTGATGTTGCTGATCCCGTTCGCCGCCTACCTGGCCGCGGAGAGCGTGCACGCCTCCGGCGTCATCGCGGTCGTGATCGTCGGCCTCTACCTCGGCAACCGCATGCATCTGCAGGGGTTCGGCACCCGGCTGGTGTCCGACTCGGTGTGGAAGGTCACCGACTTCTTCCTTGAGGCGGTCGTGTTCGCGCTGATCGGGCTGCAGCTCGTGACCGTGATCGAGGGGATCACCGGTTACAGCCCGTGGGCGGTCGCGGGTTACGCCGCGGCGGTGCTGGCGGTGACGATCGTCAGCAGGTTCGTGTGGATGTTCGGGGCCATGTCGCTGATCAAGGTGGCGGGCAGGGGGCGCACGGGCCCGACGGTGCCGCAGACGGTGATACTCGGCTGGGCGGGCATGCGCGGCGTGGTGTCGCTGGCCGCGGCGTTCGCGATCCCGCCGACGGTGCCCGAGCGGGACCGGGCGATGTTGTTGTTCCTGACGTTCACGACCGTGATCGGCACGCTGCTCATCCAGGGCACCACGTTCCCCGCGCTGATCAGGCGGCTGCGCGTGTCGAGCGAGCAGGAGCAGTACGAGGACCGCCTGTCGGAGGCGGCGGCCCAGCAGGCGGCTCTGGAGGCGGGGCTGGCCGAGCTGGAGCGGCTGGCCGGCGAGCTGGGCGGCGAGCCCGACGAGATCCAGAAACAGGTCATCGACCAGCTCAGGGAGAAGTCGTGGCGCCGCTCCCTGACCGCGTGGGAGCGGCTGGGCGGCGGCACCGGGCAGGGCGGCTCGGAGACCCCCAGCGCTCTCTACCGCCGCCTGCGCCGGGACATGCTGCAGGCCGAGCGCCAGGTCTTCGTGCGGCTGCGCGACGAGCGCCGCCTCGACGACGAGGTGCTGCGCGAGGTCATGGCCCAGCTCGACTTCGAGGAGGCCATCCTTGAACGGTGAGGGCGTGTTCGGCCCACCCGGTGGGGCCCGCCCGGTGGGGCCCGCCCGGTTCGGCCCGCCCGGTTCGGCCCGCCCGGTTCGGCCCGCCCGGTTCGGCCCGTGCGGTTCAGCCCATGCGGCTGTCCACGAAGCACCAGCGCCAGTTCTCGCCGGGCTCGTAGGACTGCATGACCGGGTGGCTGGTGTCGTGGAAGTGGCCGGTGGCGTGCTTGGCCGGAGAGGAGTCGCAACACCCGATGTGGCCGCACTGAAGGCAGCGCCGCAGGTGCACCCACCTGCCGCCGTCCGCCAGGCACTCCTCGCAGCCCTCGGGCGTCTTCGCCGCGGGGTCGCCGGCCTGGGAAAGATGCTCGCAATTTGCCATACGAGAAATCCTAAGACCAGAGTGTCGTTCGAATTTGGGCCGGGGCTCTTGTCGCCCGCCGGGGATCCGTGGACATTGGCCTCATCGGGGGGAGTGACATAGGCCACACAAGCCCGAGGAGCCGCGCGTGCTTGAGGTACGCAACCTCGAGGTCGTCTACGACGACGTCATGCTGGTGTTGCGCGGCGTGAGCCTGCGCGTCCCCCCTGGCTCGATCGTGGCGCTGCTCGGCGCGAACGGCGCGGGCAAGTCCACCCTGCTGCGGGCCCTGTCGGGGCTGCTGGACGTGCACGACGGCGAGATCACCAAGGGCGAGGTGCTGCTGGAGGGGGAGCCGATCCACCACCTGCGGCCCGCCCAGATCGTCCGGCGCGGGATCAGCCAGGTGATGGAGGGCCGCCGCATCCTGTCCGAACTGACCGTCGAGGACAACCTCAAGGTCGGCGGCCACACCGCGGCCGAGTCCCACCTGGAGCGCGTGTATGGCCTGTTCCCGGTGTTGCGCGAGCGGCACAGGAGCGTGTCGGGCTACCTGTCGGGCGGCGAGCAGCAGATGCTGGCGGTCGGCCGCGCGCTCATGGCGGGCCCCGCGTACCTGCTGCTGGACGAGCCCAGCCTGGGCCTGGCGCCGTCGCTGGTCGGCCAGGTGCGCGACCTCATCGTGGAGATCAACCGGCAGGGCACCACGGTCCTGCTGGTCGAGCAGAACGCCACGATGGCCCTGTCGATCGCCTCGCACGGCTACGTCATGGAGACCGGCAAGATCGTGATGGACAAGCCGTCCCGCGAACTGCTCGCCGACGAGGACATCAAGGAGTTCTACCTGGGGGCCGTACGGTCCTTCCGCGAGGTCAAGCACTACAAGCGGAGGAAGAGATGGCTCTCCTGAGCTTCGAGGACGTGCATCTGAGCTTCGCCGGGGTCAAGGCCATCGACGGCGTCTCCTTCGAGGTGCGCCAGGCCGAACTGCTGGCGATCATCGGGCCGAACGGCGCGGGCAAGACCTCGATCTTCAACGTCCTGTCCGGCGTCTACCGGCCGCAGCGCGGGCGGGTCACCTTCCTCGGCGAGGACCTGCTGGCCAGGCGCCCGTACGAGATCGCCGCGATGGGCCTGGCCAGGACGTTCCAGAACGTGGAGCTGTTTCACAACCTGACCGTCCTGGACAACCTCATGCTCGGCCGGCACCACCACTTCCGCTACGGCGCGCTGTCGGCCCTGCTCTGGTACGGCCGCGCCCGGCGGGCCGAGTTGGAGGCGCGCGCCAGGGTCGAGGACATCATCGACTTCCTCGAACTCGAAGCCTGGCGCCGCCATCCCGTGCGGCTGCTGCCGTACGGGATCCAGAAGCGGGTGGAGCTGGGCCGGGCGCTGGCCATGGAGCCGCGGCTGCTCCTGCTGGACGAGCCCGTGGCCGGCATGAACCTGGAGGAGACCGAGGA
The DNA here is from genome assembly GCF_040655495.1 of Nonomuraea sp. NPDC050404. NCBI lineage: Bacteria > Bacillati > Actinomycetota > Actinomycetes > Streptosporangiales > Streptosporangiaceae > Nonomuraea > Nonomuraea sp. NPDC050404. Next base: position 456,713 of record NZ_JBFAKB010000002.1, on the reverse strand, counting down.
CATGGCCAGGTTCGTCATGGACATCCGCGACGAGCTGGGCATTCCCGTCGTGCTCGTGGACCACGACATGGCGCTGGTCATGGACCTGGCCGACCGGGTGCTGGTGCTCGACTTCGGCCGCCCGGTCGCCCTCGGCGGGCCGGCCGAGGTGCAGCAGGATCCCGCGGTCATCGAGGCGTACCTGGGCGGGAGCGAACCCGACGCGGCGAGTGAGGAGCGGTGAGCGACCAGATGAGCCAGAACGGCATGAGTACCGGCATCGCGTCGCGGACGGGCACGATCGTCACGAGGGTGCGCGAGCGGGCCAGGGCAGCCCCCGAGGCCGTCGCCATGCGGCACAAGGACCTGGGCATCTGGCAGGAGGTCACCTGGGGCGCGTACTGGACCCAGGTCGAGTTGTTCGCGCACGCCCTGCTCGCGCTCGGCGTCGAGCCGGGCGACCGGGTGGCCGTGCACTCCGAGAACCGCCCCGAATGGCTCTACGCCGACCTGGGCACGGTCGCCGTGCGCGGGATAACGGTCGGCCTGTACCCGACGAACCCGACCGCCGAGGTGGCCTACCTGCTGGCCGACTCCGGTGCGGCGATCCTCCTCGCCGAGGACCAGGAGCAGGTGGATAAGGCCCTGGCCGTCCTCGACGAGTGCCCTGACCTGCGGCGCATCATCTATCTGGAGCCGCGCGGCATCCGCGGGCGCTACGACGACGACGTGCTGATGTCCTGGCCGGAACTGCTCGCCCTCGGCGCCGAGCACCGCGCCGCGCACCCGGGCGCCGTCGAGCGCCGGATGGCCGAGACCGAGCCGTCCGACGTGATGACGCTCATCTACACCTCCGGCACCACCGGCCCGCCCAAGGGCGTGATGCTCACCGTCGGGAACGTCGAGTTCGCCGTGCGCACGCTCATCGAGGGCGGCGGCTTCACCGATCCGCCGCCATCGGAACGCGACCTGGCGTTGTCGTACCTGCCGCTGTGTCACGTGGCCGAGCGCGCGTTCACCGTGTGGTTCAACTCGGCGGCCGGGGTGCAGGTGAACTTCGCCGAGTCCATCGACACCGTGCAGGCCAACCTGCGCGAGGTGCAGCCGACGATCCTGTTCGGGGTGCCGCGGATCTGGGAGAAGGTGCTCGCGCAGGTCAACATCAGGCTGGAGTCGGCCTCGCCGGTGAAACGGGCCGTCACCAGGTTCTGGTTGCGGGTCGCGGACCGGGCCGGCGACGCGCTGGTGCGCACGGGCGGGCGGCACACGCCGGCGACGCGGGCGGCGTACGCGATGGGCTGGGTGTTCTGTTATCGCTCGCTGCGCGAGCGGCTCGGCATGCGGCGGGTGCGTTACGCCGCGTCCGGCGCCGCGCCGATCGCGCCCGACGTGCTGAAGTTCTACATGGGGATCGGCGTGCCCATGCACGAGGTGTACGGCATGAGCGAGAACACCGCCGTCGCCACCGCCAACCGGCGCGGCCGGGTACGCCTGGGCACGGTCGGCGAGCCGCAGCCCGGCATCGAGCTGAAGATCGACGAGGCCACCGGCGAGATCATGACCAGGCATCCGGGGAATTTCGCCGGTTACTGGCGCAACCCGCGCGCCACGGCCGACGTGCTGGACGAGGACGGCTGGCTGCACACCGGCGATGTGGGGGAGTGGGTCGAGGGCACGTACGTGCGGATCACCGACCGGATGAAGGACATCATCATCACGGCCGGGGGCAAGAACGTGGCGCCCAGCGAGTTCGAGAACGCGCTGAAGGCGTCCCCGTACGTCAAGGAGGCCGTGGTCATCGGCGACCAGCGGCCGTACCTGGTGGCGCTGGTCGGGATCGAGCCGGACACCGTGGGGGAGTGGGCGCGGCGGCGCGGCCTGCCCTACACGACTTATCGCGATTTGTCGGGTAAGCCGGAAGTGCGGGAGCTTGTCCAGGGGATCGTGAACGGCGTGAACGAGCGGTTCGCGTACGCGGAGCAGGTCAAGCGGTTCGCGTTCCTGCCCAAGGAGCTCGACCACGAGGACGGCGAGCTGACCGCCACCCAGAAGGTCAAGCGCTCGGCCATCATCAAGCTCTTCGAGGACCTGGTCGAAGGGATGTACGCCCGGTGAAGGCGCTGCTGGAGTCGGTGATCAGGGGCCTGGGCAACGGGTCGGTGTACGCGCTGCTCGCGCTCGGATTCGTGATCATCTACAAGTCCACCCGGGTGATCAGCTTCGCGCAGCCCGCCCTCATGCTGGCCGGGGCCGTCGCCGTGAGCTACCTGGCCGGAGTGACCGGCTTCTACCCCGCTGTGCTGCTTTCTGCGCTGCTGATCGCCGGGGTGGCGCTGGTCATCGAGCGGGTGGCGATCAGGCCCATGGTGGGCCGCCCGGTCTTCGTCGTGGCGATCATCACGCTCGGCATCGACGTGGTCCTGCGGGTGATCGTGAACGCGTTCATCGGCAGGGACGTGCGGCAGGTCGGCGACCCGTGGGGGTTCACGCAGGTGTCGCTCGGGCCGCTGGTCGTGCAGTCGCGCTGGCTGGCCATGCTGCTGGTCACCGCCGTGCTGGTGGCGCTGCTGTTTGCGTTCTTCCGCTACACGCGCTACGGGCTGGCCATGCGGGCGGCGGCCTTCGACCAGGAGATCGCGCTGGCGCAGGGGGTGTCGGTGGGGGCGGTGTTCGCGCTGTCGTGGGGGCTGGCCGGGTTCCTGGCGGCCGTCGCCGGGATGTTCGTCGGCACCGGGCAGGGGATCGAGCAGATGACGTGGGTGATCGCGCTGAAGGCGCTGCCGGCGATCATCGTGGGCGGGCTCGACTCGCTGGGCGGGGCGGTCGCGGGCGGGCTGGTGGTGGGGGTGGTGGAGTCGCTGTTCCAGTCCTATCAGGGGGAGTTCGCGCCGTGGCTGGGGCAGAACTTCGCGGTCGTGTCGCCGTACGTGGTGATGCTGATCGTCCTGCTGGTGCGGCCTTACGGGCTGTTCGGCACGCGGGAGGTCGAGCGCGTATGACCTCGGACGGGACTGAGACGCGCCCTGCGGTTTCCACCGCGCCGCCGGACATACCGACCGGACGGTCCCGGAAGGTGCGTGGCCGGCCGCTGCTCTACACCTCCTACGCCCAGGACATGGCGCTGCTCGACACCCGGGCCAAGCGGGTGTGGACGGGGCTGCTGGTGCTGCTGGCGTTCGCGCTGTCGGTGCTGCTGCAGGACCGGTCGCTGGAGGTGCTGGCCGGGGCGTACGTGCTGGCCATCGGGGCGATCGGGCTCAACATCGTCACCGGGTACGCGGGGCAGGTCTCGCTCGGGCACGCGTTCTTCGTGGCGATCGGCGCGTACACGGCCGCCGCGCTGTCCGGCCCCCCGGGCGGGGAGAACCTCGGCTACGGCCTGGCCGAGTTGTGGATCTGGCTGCCCGCCGCCGGGCTGGTCGCGGCGGCGGCCGGGGTGCTGGTCGCGCCGCTGGCGACCCGCCTGCGCGGCCTGTACCTGGCGGTCGTCACGCTCGGCCTGGTCTTCCTCGGCGAGCACATCTTCAAGGAGTGGCAGGAGCTGACGGGCGGGCCCGGGGTCGGCAGGGAGGCGGCGATCCCGCAGCTCTTCGGCGTACGGCTGGACCAGGACGGGCCGTTCGGCACCAAGGAGCAGGTGCTCTACACGCTCATGCTCACCCTGCTGATCGTCTTCGCCCTGGCCGCGCGCAACCTGGCCCGCTCGCGGATCGGCCGCGCCTTCGCCGCCATCCGCGACCGGGACATCGCCGCCGCGGTCATCGGCGTGCCGCTGACCCGCTACAAGGTGCTGGCCTTCGGCATCTCCTCGTTCTACGCGGGGTGCGCGGGCGGGCTGCTGTACACGATCTCCGGGTACGTCGAGCCCACGTCGTTCAACCTGCTGCTGTCGGTGCAGTTCATCGCGATGGTGCTGATCGGCGGGGTGGCCACGGTGTCCGGGGCGATCGCGGGGGCGCTGTTCATCTCGTTGCTGCAGCCGGTGACCAGGTCGTTGCCGGCGCTGGTGCCCTTCATCAGCGGGGACACGACGCTGACGCCGAACGTGTTCCAGGTGGAGACCGTGCTGTACGGGCTGCTGATCGTGTTGTTCCTCATCTTCGAGCCACGGGGCCTGTTCGGCCTGTGGATCCGGGTTCGCAACTACTGGAAGTCCTGGCCTTTCTCGTACTAGCTCGCCATAGGAGGGTTTTTCATGAAGAGTCGCTATGTCATTGGACTTATCGCCATAGCGGCCCTTCTGTCCGCATGCGGCGTCTTCCGGGGGGACGACCAGGGCAGTGAGGGCGGCGCCCAGGCTCAAGGAGTCACCTCCGAGCCCTGCCCGTCGGCGGTGGACAGCAACAAGGGCTGCATCTACCTCGGTACGATCTCCGACCTCACCTCCGGCCCCTTCGCCGCGCTGGCCGTACCGATCACCAACGCCCAGAAGGCGTTCTGGGCCCGCGTCAACAAGGCGGGCGGCATCGGCGGCAAGTACGAGGTGGACGTCACCAGGTACGTCAAGGACAACAAGTACAACCCCGAGGTGCACCGGCAGGTCTACAACGAGATCAAGGACCAGGTGCTCGGCCTGGCTCAGACGCTCGGCTCGCCCACGACCGCCGCCATCATCGCCGACCTCAAGGCCAACAACATCGTCTCGGCCCCCGCCTCCTGGACCTCGGCCTGGGAGTTCGAGGACGTCATCATCGAGACCGGCTCGAACTACTGCGTGGAGGCCATGAACTCGGTGGACTACGCGATGGAGGCGTACAAGCCGAAGTCCGTCATGGCCGTCCACCTGGCAGGCGACTACGGCGCGGACGCCGCGGCCGGCGCCAAGGTGGCCGCCGAGCGCAACGGCCTGACCTTCACCCACATGGAGACCCCCTCGGGCGCGACCGAACAGGGCAGAGCCATCACGGAGATCACCAAGACCAAGCCCGACCTGGTCATCCTGACAACGGGCCCCGCCGACGCCGCCACGATCATCGGCCAGACGGCCGCGGCCGGCTACAAGGGCCGCTTCATCGGCACCGGCCCCACGTGGAACCCCGCCCTCCTGCAGTCCCCCGCCGCCCCCGCCCTGAAGGCCCTGTACGAGCAGTCGGCCCCCGGCAAGCCCTGGGACGCCGACACCCCCGGCCACAAGGCGATGCGCGACGCCCTGCCCGGCGTCACCCCGAACGACGGCTACACCTCGGGCTGGGCATGGGCGTACCCGATGAAGGCGGCCCTGGACGCGATGGTGGCCGGCGGCGACGTAAGCAGAAAGGGCCTGCTGGCAGCGGTGAAAACCCTGAAAACCGTCGACTACGAGGGCATGCTCCCCCCGGAGGCCGGCAACTACGCCGACACAACAGCCGTCTTCCGCCAAACCCTGATCAACAAGGTGGACGACAAGTCCGAGACCGGCGTAACCATCGTCAAGGACTTCTACACAGGCCCCACAGCCCAGTCCTACACCTTCGACGGCCCCTGCTTCTCCAAGCTGTAACGGCACGGCACCCACCCGTGAGACGGTTACCGGCTTGACCCTCTACGCCCGCCCCGAATGAAAGGACTTCGCCGGGGGCGCTTCGCGCACTGATCTCAGACGCTCTTATCCAGGCGCCTACGGCGCACCCCCGGCGCCTGGCGGCGCCCAGTCGGCCCACCCGTGAGATGGTTACCGACTGGGCCTCATATGCCCACCCGGAGCGGGCCACGCAGCCGTTCAGGCCAACTTTCTGCGCATCTCCGGTGTATCCTCCGGCAATGCAGTTCGGCTGTCGGGTCGATCGGTGGGCCTTATGCCCGAAGCGGTCGTGCCGCAAAGGGCAGGTGTCAGAACAAAGAGATGGTGCGATTGAACGCTGAGAGATTCTTTCCCTCAAGAGGATGGAACCCTCAGCGCGCTGTTCAGCCTTTTCCTTGGTCGATCAACGACCGATTGATGCCGCAGTGGTCCAGGAGAAGGTCCACGCCCTTGCGGGTGTGGATCACATTGTCACGCAACTCGCCGATCTCGTGCATGATCTCCGGCAGGTCCTCGCCTGCACGGAACGTTCCTGACACGGTCTGCTGTGCCCTTGGCGATCGTTCGATGTCCATTCTGAAATGTCGGAATTACCTTCGCACGAAGGTGCGGCGCCCGAGTCCTCTCTCGATCAGGCCGCTGCGCTCAAGGAGCCGGAGCGCCCTCTGGATCGTGCCACGAGACACCTGGTATTGCCTTCTCAACGTTGTTCCGCTGGGAAGTGCCACGCCTGCTGCCAGGCCGCCGTCCTCGATCTGCTTGCGCAGGTCGTGAGCGATCGCCTGGTACAGGTAGGGGCGGTCCGTCGGCCTGTCCCCGCCGAGGATCAAGCGTCCCTTCGAGGGGATGGTCTGAATGAGCCCCTCGTTTTCCAGCACGGCCAGTGCCCGCCGTACCGTGTTGCGCGCGATCCCGAACTCCGCACAGAGTGCCGATTCAGATGGCAGCATCGAACCCGCTGAGTATCCGGTCATGCTGCTCCGTTCTCAGGCTGGTTGCGCAGTTCGGTGTAGCGGAAGGCCACCCGTTGGGCGGCGTGAGAGGGCTCCATTGCCGTGTGGCAGGCGTACACGACTCGTTTGCGCCGCTCATCCCAGTTCGCACGCCACCAGTACCAATCTCCGTCGCACCACACGAGAAGTCCCACCCAGACGGATACCAGGGCGAGGCCGTACCCGACGTGTGTGTCGGCCTGTATGCCGTGTTCTGTTCGAAGCGCGTCCCGCAGGAGTTCTGCCGACCATTGGGCCTGTGTTCTGTTGCCGCTGTCGAGTGCGGCGATGATCTGCTTCTGCATCGTTGAGGCTCCAAGTTCTAAATGCTCGAGACCCCGTCTGCGTCGGGTTTTGCGGCAGTCGGCTCCGCCGGCGCACCGGCTTGTTCTGCCGAGGCGTCGATGCCTGGCGATCCCGGGACAAGGTCCGCGGGCAGGCGGTGGAGATCGGGGCGTGAGATGAGCACCAGATGTCCTCCGATTCGGAGTTCTGTCGGGCACTCCCAAGCCAACCGTCCTGCAAAGCGTCAGGCCACGGCATCGGAGACGCATCGATGCGGCACCTTTGCGGCATCGCAGTCAGTGATCGTGCATGTGCCGTACGCTTTCATGGACGGTGACCACGTGGGCGGAGGTGCGCCTTGGCGGGCAAACGCAGGCGCCTTGCCGAACGAAGGAAGGCGCTCGGTTACAGCCAGGAACTCTTCGCTGACCAACTCGGCATCGACCGGACCACAGCGGGACGGTGGGAGCTGGGCAAGACCGAGCCCTGCCCGTACATCCGGCCCAAGATGTGCGACCTGCTGAAGGTCACCCCGGATGAACTGGATGACCTCCTGGGGCTCCGTGAGGGACACGATCAGCCGCCGCAGACCACTTCAATGCCGATAGTCATCGGTCAGGTCGTGACTGAAGCCCGGTCCACGGGTCAAAGTGACGACATGTATCGTCGTGAACTTCTTCGTCTGCTGAGCGTCGCCGGCACGCTCATGGTGCTTCCCCAGTCGGCCAACGCCGATGTCCAGGACTGGGTCGGCCAATCCGGCGAGGCCGACGACATCGAACAGCACACGCTGCTCAGCGGCCATCTCTGGCAGGTCTTCGCCTTGGCCAAGTCGAAGCGTCTGGTCTACCCGCTGGTCCATGACCAGCTCAGGCTTCTGGTCAAACAGATGGATGAGGTTCATTCAGCGCGAGACCGCCATCGACTGTGCGTTGTGGCCTGTGACCTGTTCCAACTCGCGGGAGAGATCTGCTTCGACAGCAACCGCTACACCGACGCCGCGTACTGCTACACCATGGCCGTCAGTGCCGGTCGCGAAGCTCGTTGCTACGACCGCTGGGCATGCGCTCTCACTCGTCAGGCGTTCGTCAGCCTGTACGACCATGAATTTCCCGAGGCGAGGGCCGTGCTGTCTGCGGCCGCACGCATCGCACAGCAGGGCGACAGCCAGTTGTCCACGCGGCATTGGGTCGCCGCCGTGCAGGCCGAGGCCCATGCCGGAGTCGGCGACCGAGCAGCATGCGAACGCGTCCTTGCCGTAGCGGACCAAGTTCTCGATCTGGCCGATCCCGCACGTCCAGGAGGATGGCTCCGTTTCGACGGGTCTCGCCTGGCCGATCAACGTGGTACCTGCTATCTCACCCTCGGTCGGGCCGACCTGGCCGAGGCGTCACTCCTTGCCGCCCTCGGCCAGGCCACTTCGCTCCGACGCCGGGGCAGCGTACTCACCGACCTGGCGGCCCTCAGCCTCCAGCGTCGCGACCTGGATCAGTTTCTGCACTACGCCGGCTGCGCCGTGGACGTGGCCGAACAGACCCAATCCGCAGGCTACGTCGGTCGGAAACTCCACGGCATCCAACAGCAGTTGCAGCCCTTTCTGTCCGACGCCCTGGTGATCCAGCTGAACGACCGCATCACCCCCCTGTCGGCACCCGCCCCACACTGAGAGGACCAAGATGCATACCGCGACGGACGAGCAAGGCCGCACCTTTCGTGAGGCATGGATCGCAGGAGTGAAGAAGCGCTTTCCTGGCGAGCCCAAGCCCTCCTACATCACGCCCTGGGAGGGTACACCGGAATGGGAACGCCAGGCCGCCGCCGCTGTTTACGGTCAGGTGCGTGCTTTCGTCGAGATCAGCGGCGGTAATACAGCCAAGCTGACCCGCGAGCAGAAGGGCCGATTCGTTGCCCTGTGCTGGATCGCGCAGATCCACAAGCACATCGACGATCCGAAGCCGTCCTACGTGGCCGACTGGGATGACCTTCCCGAGTGGCAGCGGGAGACGGATGCCGACATCTTCGAACACATCGAGAACAGCGTTCGGCAGACCAGCGATTGAGCCCGTACCGGGCCGGAAGACTCGCGCTGCCAGTGCGTCGCCGGCCGGGCGGGATTTCCGCTGTTATCGGTCGCGGCTGAGGAATTCGGCGAGGCGGGCGGGGGAGTCCGCTTGGTGACCGGCCGATACGGCGGTTTCGACCAGGCAGGAGCCCAGGTGAGAGTAGCGGGCTTGGCGGAGGTCTCACCTGGGCTCCTTCCGGGCGGCTGAGACGGCCGGGAAGAACAAGTCTGTTGTTCGCGCGATTTGTCGTGCACGGTTGTCGGCGTCTCCACCACCTGCCGACAGGAGTTCCAGCATGTCCGAAACCGTCGTGCCGCTGCACCTCGCGGGCAACAACGCGCCGGTCGCCGACGAGGTGACCCTGGAGCCGTCCAAGGTCGTCGGTGAGATCCCGGCCGAGCTGAGCGGGCAGTTCTTCCGCAACGGGCCCAACCCGCGTACCGGCTGGTCGCCGCACTCCTTCGCGGGCGACGGCATGATCCACACCATCGCGCTCGACGGCGGCAGGGCGCGCTGGTACCGCAACCGGTACGTGCGCACGCCGCTGTACGAGCACCCCGGCGAGTCCCGCTTCGCCCTCGCCTACGACGAGGAGACCCAGCGGATCGACTACCGGGTCACCACGGCCAACACCCATCTGATCGCGCACGCGGGCCGCCTGTTCGCGCTGGAGGAGGGCGGTTTCCCGTACGAGATCACGCCCGACCTCGCCACCATCGGGGCCTACACCTTCGACGGGGCCCTTCGGACGCCGATGACCGCGCACCCGAAGACCTGCCCGATCACAGGTGAGCTGCTGTTCTTCGGCTACCGGCTGCGCCCGCCGTACCTGACCTGCTACCGCGTCTCGGCCGCCGGCGAGGTGGTGCAGCGGCGGGTCGTGGACGTGCCGCGCGCCACGATGATGCACGACTTCGCCATCACCCGGAACCACATCGTCCTCATGGACCTGCCGGTCGTCTTCGACCCTGCCCAGGCCGCGGCGGGCGGGCCGCCGTGGCGCTGGGACGACGCGCACCGCGCCCGGTTCGGCGTGCTGGCGCGCACGGCCGGTGACGACGCGCCCGTACGCTGGTTCGACGTCGAACCGTGCTTTGTCTGGCACACCATGAACGCCTTCGAGAACCCGGCTGGCGACATGATCACCGTCACCGGCACCCGCGTACCCACGCTGTGGCGCGGCGGCGCCGGCGACCTGGAGGGCGGGCTTCCGGTCGTGTACCGCTGGACGCTGGACCTGAGGTCGGGCGCGGCCGCCGAGGAAGCGCTCGACGACACGCCCAGCGAATACCCGAGGGTGGCCGACTCGACGCTCGGGCTCGCCCACCGCTACGGCTACACGACCAGCTTCTCCCTGGACGCCGAGCCCGAACGGTCCGAGATCTACGCTTATGACCTCACCAACGGCGGTGTACGGGCCACGCACCGCCTCCCCGCGGGCCACACCTGCGGCGAAGCCGTCTTCGTACCCAGGGCGGGGAACGGCGAGAACGACGGCTACCTGATGACGTTCGCCCACGACCGCGACGCGGGCACGAGCTACCTGGCCATCCTCGACGCCACCGACCTGGCCGCGCCCCCGCTCGCCGAGGTGCACCTTCCGGTACGCATCCCCGCGGGCTTCCACGGCAACTGGATCCCGGCCTGAGCAGTCCTGCTACCGATTCTGAATGCCTCCGCCTCGCGCTTGGTGATGGGGCTACCGAACGCGTCCGAGTGACGAGTAGTGCCGATCATGGCGGCATTACTATTCAACCCTGTGCTCAGGTGACCAACGGACGGTGCGATCGGTGATGAACGAACATGACACATGGAGTGAGACGTCCCGATGGGACAGGCAGGAGGTCGAGCGGTTTCAGATAGCGGGCCAGGCGCTCCTTTCGGCGATCGGCGCGCAACTCGACGCCGTGGCCGAAGCCACCGGTCCATCGGACTGCCAGAACGACGCGGTACGTACGGCGGTCCAGGCTTATGACGCCGCCTACACCGCCCTCACGGGAGAGAACCTGCTCGCGCCGCACAACGCCGAGGACGAGGAGGGGCCCGTAATGGATTCAGGGAATGGCGGATTGTTCTCTGTCCTGTCCCGCACCGATTATCTCGTCGATGACTTCGACGAGATAATCGAGGAGGGCCGGAGTTCCTATCGCTCGATCTACCCCGAAGCGACGGAGGATGAGGTCAGCGCCGAGGTGGGCGACGTGAACAGCGCTATCTACGAAATTCTGCACGTGAATGAGGACAGCGTGCCGTTCCCTTTCCCCGCTGCCAAGCCGATCACAGGGATGACGTGGTTCCTGGAAATACGTGAGGCCATGCCGGTCGCTTTGAATCACTGGCCGCAGAACCCGTTCCAGGTATCTGAGGGGGCGGATGACGGGCTCCTCTACAGTCACCGTTATATCTATGCGCCCGAACCGCAGGAAGGCGGGTAGTACGGGAGTCCGTCCCAGGTCAAGGAGCAGTGCCCGGATCGCCGCCGTGGCCGTCCGGTGGCAGCAGTGACGCCGCGGCGGCAGCGGCCGCGAGCAGGCAGCAGGCCGAGACGGCGAACGCGAGGACGTATCCGTGCCCGGAAGCGGCGGTCCCCGCTGACCGGCCCCCCGTCGCGGTGGCGGCGATCGTGCTCAGGATGGCCAGCCCGATCGCCCCGCTGACCTGCCGGATCGTGTTCAGTAGCCCGGCGGCCAGGCCGTGGTGCCGGGCCGGAACCCCGCTGGTGGCCGCGACCGTGACCGGGGTGAAGGCCGCGGCGCTGCCGAAGCCGAACACGATTCCGGGCAGCAGGAGCCAGAGCACGGACGAGCCCGCCACCCCGGCCAGCGCCGCCACGCCGCCCAGCCCGGCCGCGCCCAGCGCGCAGCACCACACGGTGGTACGGCGCACGCCCAGCCGTACGGAAAGGGCGCCCGCGCTGTTGGCCCCCGCGAACATCGCCAAGCCCAGCGGAAGGTAGGCCAGCCCGGCCATCAGCGGCGAGTAGCCGTGCACGTCCTGCAGGTACAGCGACAGCAGGACCGGGCTGGCGAAGAAGCCCAGCCCGAGCAGGAACATCACCACGTTCCCGCTCCCGACCGAACGGGTCCTGAAGACGTCCGGAGACATCAGCGGCTCGCGCGCCCACCGCGCCTGGTGCACCACGAAGAGGACGAGCAGCGCCAGGCCGCCGGTCAGCGGCGTCAGCGTGCCCGCGTCGGTCCAGCCGCCGGTGGGCGCCCGCATCAGCGCGTACACCAGGCCGCTCAGCCCCAGGGTGCCGATCAGGGCGCCGGTCACGTCCAGCCGCCGGCGGGCTCCGTCCTTCGGGCGGTGTGGCAACAGGATCGTCGCCGCGACGATCGCCGCGACCCCGACGGGAACGGTGACCAGGAAGACCCATCTCCAGCCGCCGAGCTCGATCAGCAGACCGCCGAGCACGGGCCCGAGGGCGGCGCCGGCCGCCCCGACGGCGCTCCAGACGGCCAGTGCCCGCGCCCGCCGGTCCGGTTCGGTGAACGTGGTGGTCACCAGGGCGAGCGTGACCGGCATGAGCAGCGCCGCGCCGAGCCCCTGGACCGCGCGGGCGGTGAGCAGGAGCGTCGCCGTCGTGGCCAGGCCGCCGGCAAGCCTGGCTACGGTGAACACCGCCATGCCGAGTACGAACGTCGCCCGCCGGCCGTATGCGTCCGCGAGCCTGCCGCCGAGCAGCAGGAGCCCGGCGAAGACGAGCGTGTAGGCGTTGACCGCCCACGGCAGGGTGGCCGGGGTGAAGCCGAGGGCGGAACGGATGTCGGGCAGGGCGACGGAGACGATCGTGGCGTCCAGGATCACCATGAACGACCCGGCGCAGGCCAGAGCGAGTTCGGCACGCGCCCTCATCGCCGGTCCGCGACGCAGCACGAGCTCACCTCCTTACGGGAGCGGTCAAGTGCGCCCAACCCTGCACGCTCAACCCGGGTTGAGGGCAACTCCGCCGCTCCCGTAATCCGGAGCCCCGGCGTCCCGGAACCCGGGATCAGGGACGCCGGGGCTCCGGAGTCAGGATGCCGGCCCTGAACTCCGGACATTCCTCCAGCGGCGGGCCATGCCCGCACGTCTTCAGATGGTTCAGGTACCGCTTGGCGACGGCCAGTCTGTCCATCTGCGCGTCGATGTCGGAGATGCGCGCGTCCACGATCTCCTGCCAGTTCTCGCTCTGTGACAACAGGGCGGCTATCTCATCGATGCTCATCAGCCCGGTCCGCCGCCACAACTGGATCAGCGCCACCCGATAGACCTGCGCGTCGTCATAGAACCGCTGCCCGGCCCGCCGGTGCGGGATGACCAACCCACGTCGCTCCCAGTAGTGCAGCGTCGAGATCGCCAGGTCGAAGTGGTCGGCCATGGTGCGGATCGAGGTCAGCCCGTTCATGACCCAATCTTGGGCCAGGTCCGGCGGCGCCCGCTTCAACCACGTGCCGCCATCGGCTGAGATTCGATCAGTGCACCAGCACGATTCTGCCGCGGGCGTGCCGGGTCTCGCTCAGTTCGTGCGCGGCGGCGACCTCGCTCAGCGGGAACGCCGCCGCGATCGGCACCCGCAGCCGGCCCTGCCCGGCGAGTTCCACCGCCAGGCCGAGGCCGTGCAGCGCCATCGGGTCGGCGCCACCGAGGTCCGAGGCGTCGACGTCCACCGGGGCGCTGTGCGACAGGTGCACGCCGTGGACCGCGGCTCCGAGGTCGGCGATCGTCACCACCCGCGCCTTGTCACCGGCGATGGCGATCAGGTCGGGCAGCGCTCCTCCGGCGCAGTCAAACACCGCTTCCACCCCGCCGGGAGCCAGCGCGCGCACCCGTTCGACCAGTCCCGCCCCGTAAGTCGTCGGCTCCGCGCCCAGGGAACGCAGGAACTCGTGGTTGTGCTCGCTCGCCGTACCGATGACCTTGGCACCCCGGGCGACCGCGAACTGTACGGCGACCGTGCCCACCGCACCGGCCGCGCCCTGCACCAGCACGGTGTGGCCGGGGCCGACCGCGAGCCGGTCGAGTACCCGGACGGAGGTCTCGACGCTGCCCGCGGCGCCGCCGGCCTCCTCCCAGCTCCACGCGGGCGGCTTGGGCGCCCAGGCGGCCAGGACCACGTGGTCGGCGTTCGCGCCGCGCCCGATCATGGAGGCCACGCCGAACACCTCGTCCCCTACGCCGGTGCCCGTGACGCCGTCGCCCACCTCGTCCACCACGCCGGCGGCGTCGAACCCGGTCCGGTACGGCAAGGGCATGGGCAGCGCGTCGCGCATCATCCCGGAGCGGAGTTTCATTTCTCCCGGCGAGATCCCGGACGCCCGTACGGCGATGCGGATCTCTCCCGGTCCGGCGTGCGGCTCGGCGACCTCGGCGACCTGCATGACGCTGGGCGGGCCGTACTCGGAAAACTGGATTGCTCTCATGTCCCGCAACGTAACGGAACACCCCGTCCGTTTGATTAAAGTGAGAGCGGTGACGGACGAAGTGAGTCAGAAGCCGCGCGGGAATGGTCGCGAGGTGGGTGAGAAGTCGCGTCCGGATGGTCGCGAGGTGGGTGAAAGGTCGCGTCCGGATGGCCGCGAGGTGGGCCCGAAGCCGCGTTCGGAGACCCGCGAGCTGGGTCATGAGCTGCGCTCGGACGCCCGTGACAACCGCCGGCGCATCCTGGAGGTCGCCCGTGAGGCCTTCGCCGTCCAGGGTCTCGACGTGCCGATCAGGGAGATCGCCCGGCGCGCCCAGGTCGGCGCCGCGACCGTCTACCGGCACTTCCCGACCAAGGAGGCGCTGTTCGCCGAGGCCTTCGCCGAGCAGATGGCCGGTTGCACGGCGACCGTCGAGAGAGGGCTGGCGCAGGCCGATCCGTGGCGCGGGTTCTGCCTGGTGGTCGAGAAGCTGATGGTGGTGAACGCCCTCGACCGGGGTTTCTCCCGCGCCCTCACCTCACGCCTGCCCGTGACCGACCACTTCACCACCCACCGCGACTACACGATGCGCCTGATGTTGCAACTCGTCAGGAACGCCAAGGAGGCGGGCGGCCTGCGGGCGGATTTCGTGCTGGAGGACCTCATCATGGCGTTGATGGCGAACGACGGCATCCGCGCGGATTCGCCCGCGATGAGAGCGGCGGCGTCGCGCCGTTTCGCGGCCCTGATGATCCAGTCGTTCCGTGCGGACCCGGTCCCCGCACCGCTTCCGCCCGCCGTCCGCCTGCCACTCCCCGTCCTCCCCACCCTCGGCGTTCGCTGACGTCCGACAGCGGCCCGTTACCGCAGGAGGTCTTCGGGGGCGAGTGTCACCCCCGACGTGGGCTCGGGGCCCTCCTGTGAGGCGGCGTCCTGTGAGGCGGGGTCCGGTGAGCCGTCGTCCGGCAATTCATCATCAAGCGCGTCCTCCTCCTTCGGGTCGGGCTCCGGGCGGCAGTCCTGTCCGCAGCCGCCGAAGCGGGAGGAGTCGACCGGGGTGAATGGGGACGGCGCAACCCCTTCAAGCGCGGCCGCCATCGTGTCCTTCCAGATCGGGCCGGGGATGCTGGCCCCCTGCACCGAGCCGTAGTACCGGCCGCCGATCGTGACGCCCGTCAGCTTGTACTGCTGGGAGCCGCGCGGGTCGCCCAGGCTCACCGCGCTCGCCAGGTCGGGCGTGAAGCCGGCGAACCAGGCCGACGCGTAGTCGTCCGTAGTGCCGGTCTTGCCGGCCGCGTCCCGGCCGATGCCGCCGACCCCGCTCATCGTGCCCTTGGTGAACACCCCGGACAACACGTCGGCCGTCGCGTCGGCGATCGCCGGGTCCAGGGCCTGACGGCACTTGGGCCGGTAACGGGTGCTTTTCCCGTCGCGGTCGGTGATGCGGCTGATCGCCATCGGGGCGCAGTACGTCCCGCGCGCCGCGATCGCCGCGTACGCGCCGGCCACCGTGACCGGGTCCGACTCGTTGATGCCGAGCGTGAACGTCTCGAACTCGCGCAACTTCTTGCCGTCCGCGCGCTTGATGCCCAGCGACTTGGCCGTCTTGACCGTGTCGCAGAGCCCGACCCGCTCCTCCAGTTCCATGAAGAACGTGTTCACCGAATCCCACGTGCCGGTCCTGAGCGTCTTCCAGCCGGGCGAGCCCTCGTCGTTGGTGACGGTGTGCGTGGGATCGCCGATGTTCTGGCCCGCGCAGTTCTTGAACGTCGAGTACGCCGGCGCCCGGTAACCCGCCCCCGCCTTGAGCCCGTCGTCCAGCTTCATGCCCTCCTGCAGGGCCGTGATCAGGGTGAACGTCTTGAACGTGGACCCCGGCTGGAAGCCGATCCCGCCGCCGTGCGCCGCGTCCGCGACCACGTTGTAGGAGATCTCGTTCTTGCCGGCGTTCGTCCCGTACGTCCGGCTGGCGGCCATCGCCTTGATCGCCCCCGAGCCCGGCTGGACCAGGGCCTGCGCGGCGACCGGCCGGTCCGAGGGGTTGACGTAGCGCTTGATGGCCTGGTCTGCGGCCCGCTGCATGGCCGGGTCGATCGTGGTCCTGATGGTCAGGCCGCCACGGTTGAGCATGGTCAGCCTGGCCTTGGCCGTACGGCCGAAGTCGGGGTTGCCGAGAATCTCGTGGCGCACATACAGGCAGAAGTACGCGAATTTGCTGCTCTCACAGCCGCCGGGGATCTTGGTGCCCTTGTAGCCGAGCTTGCCGGCCTTGGCCTTCGCCGCCTCCGCGGCGCTGATCTTGCCCAGCTCGGCCATCCGGTCCAGGACGACGTTGCGGCGGTTCAGCAGCCGTTCGCGCTGCTTCTTGCCCAGGTTGGGGTCCGTGGCGTTCGGGTCCTGGACGGCGCCGGCCAGCGTCGCCGCCTGCGGCAGGGTCAGGTCGGCCGCGGACACGCCGAAGAAGCGCTTGGCCGCCGCCTCCACTCCGTAGGCACCGGCGCCGAAGTACGCGATGTTCAGATATTTGGCGAGAATCTGGTCCTTGCTGTACTTCTTCTCGACCCCCATCGCGTACCGCAACTCGTTGAGCTTGCGCGCGTAACTCGCCTCGACGGCCGCGTTCCGCTCCTCCTGCGTGCCGGCCGAGTTGTAGAGCACCTGCTTGACGTACTGCTGGGTGATGCTCGACCCGCCCTGGCTCATCCTGCCGGACTGCAGGTTCGTGGCCAGCGCGCGCAGCGTGCCCTCGATGTCGATCGCGCCGTGCTGGTAGAAGCGGAAGTCCTCGATCGCCACGACCGCCGTCTTCATCGTCTCGGAGATCTCCTCCGAGCCGACGACCTCGCGGTACTCCTCGTAGAAGCGGGCTATCTCGCCGCCCTTGGCGTCCTGCACGATCGTGACCTCGGCCGGCGGCGGCTCGGTGAGGTCGAGCGGCTTGAGGTTGATCTCCTCTGCCGCCGCCACCAGCCCGATCCCGGCACCGCCGACGGCCGGGATCGCGATGGCGGCCACCAGCAGCCCGGCCGCCGTCCCCGCGCCGATCAGGCGCACGGCCTTCACCCCACGCCGCGTGGCGGTCTCATCCCGCCGAGACCGTGAAGCCTTCTCATACCGTCCGGACCGCGACGGCTGCTCCCCCTGCCGGGACATCGATGTTCTCTCCCCCCGTCGAGACATCAGAGTTTGCCGAGCCCGCGGGTCAAGATCGTCGCGGTCTTGGCGACGACGGCGTCGTCGGCCTTGGCCACCGAGCGGTGGGTGTAGACGGCCAGGATGATCGGGGCGGCCGACCTGCCGGATGGCCAGGCGACGGCGATGTCGTTGGCTCCGCCGATCTCGCCGTTCGTGCCCGTCTTGTCGCCGACCGTCCACTTCTTGGGCAGGCCGGCGCGGATGCGCGCGTCGCCGGTCTCGTTCGCGATCAGCCAGGCGTTGAGCTGCTCGCGGTCCTTGGCGTGCAGGGCCTTGCCGTACGTGAGCGCGCGCAGGTCACGGGAGATGGCCGCGGGCGTGGTGGTGTCGCGCTTCTCCTTGGCCGTCCAGTCGTTGAGCTCGGTCTCCCAGCGGTCCAGGCGGGAGACCGGGTCCTTGAGCGTGCGGAAGTACTTGGTCAGCCCGGCCGGCCCGCCGATCTGCTTGAGCACCATGTTCGCCGCAGTGTTGTCGCTCAGGGTGATGGTCGCCTCGCACAGCTCGGAGACGCTCAGGCCGTCCTCGACGTGCTTCTCGGTGGTCGGCGAGTTGGGCTTGAGGTCGTCGGCGGTCCACTTGACCACCTTGTCCATCAGGCCGGGCTCGGAGGTGCGGGCCTTGTGCAGCGCGGCCGCGCAGAGCGGCGCCTTGAACGTGGACAGCAGCGGGAACCGTTCGCCCGACCGGTAGCCGACCGACTTGCCCGTGGCCGTGTCGATGGCGTACGCCCCGATGCGGCCCTTGAAGGACGCCTCCAGCGCGCGCAGCTCCTTGCTGACCTGCGCCTGGGCGGACGGCGCCGCCTGGGCGGCGGGAGCTGTGGCCGAGGCCGGGCCCGCGGCCAGGGCGCCGCCCGCCATGAGGGAGACCGTCACGGCGGTCGCCCGGAAGGCGGCCCGGGTACGGAGGTGTCGCATATGCCTGTGTCCTCGCTGTCGTGCGATCGGTTCAGAGGGCAGGAGCAAAGCACGTGCGATCAACCGGTGTCTAATAGCGATATCGCGTAGGCCACGATATCGGTTCTCGTATAAGCGCAGGTCATAGCCGTGAGATTGCCGGAACGGCAACGTGGTTCGCGCGACGTGGGGCCGAGGTCACATAGTGCGGGGGAAAGCTGAGGAAAGCGAGGAGACATGTCGAAGACCGTCACCCATCGGCTGGTCGAGGTGCCGGGAGGCCGCATCCACGTGGCAGAGCAGGGCAGCGGGCCGCTGGTCCTGCTGGTGCACGGCTTCCCCGAGTCCTGGTACTCCTGGCGCCACCAGCTCCCGGCCATCGCCGCGGCCGGATTCCGCGCGGCGGCGATCGACGTGCGCGGCTACGGCCGCTCCTCCGCGCCCGCCCGCACGGAGGACTACCGCATGCTGGCCCACGTCGCCGACAACGCCGCCGTCGTACGGGCGCTGGGCGAGCGCTCCGCCGTGATCGTCGGCCACGACTGGGGCGCGCCGATCGCCGCGAACAGCGCCCTGCTGCGGCCCGACCTCTTCAGGGCGGTCGGCCAGCTCAGCGTGCCGTACGCGGCGCGCGGCCCGCACCGCCCCACCGACGCCTTCGCCGCGATGGGCGGCGGCGAGGAGTTCTACGTCAGCTACTTCCAGCGGCCGGGGCGGGCCGAGGCCGAGATCGAGCCCGACGTGCGCGGCTGGCTGGCCGGCCTCTACACCGCCCTGTCGGCGCAGGGGCAGGGCGCCTTCTTCGTGCCCGCGGGCGGCCGGCTCCGTGACCGCTTCCCCGTGGGTGCGCTGCCGTCCTGGCTCACCGAGAGTGATCTCGACGTGTACGCGGCCGAGTTCGAGCGCACCGGCCTGACCGGCGCGCTCAACCGCTACCGCAACATGGACCGCGACTGGGAGGATCTGGCGGCCTGGGACGGCGTGCCGATCACGCAGCCCGCGCTGTTCATCGGCGGGGCGCTGGACGCCAGCACCACCTGGATGGCCGGCGCCATCAAGGAGTTCCCGCACACCATGCCGGGGATATCGGGCGTCCATATCCTCGACGGCTGCGGCCACTGGGTCCAGCAGGAACGCCCTGATGAGACCAGCCACCTGCTGATCGACTGGCTGCGACGCCTGACGTGACGCACCCCACCGTTTCGGTCGCTAACGTGATCCGTTCGGTCACGCCACGTGGCGACTCTCTTGGGTAGTGTCGAAGCATGCGCCATTTCAAACGCCGGTTCGTGCCCTTGGCACTGTTCGCCTCGTGTGTCCTCGCGGCCGGCTGCAGTGACGTTAACAACACCATTGACAGGGCCCAGGCCTGCCTGGAAGCCCCCAAGATCATCACTGAGCTCGGAGCGGAGATCAGCAAGCTGACCGACGATCCCCAGGCCATGGACAAGGCGCTGAACGACGCCGCGACCAAGCTCAACGAGGTGGCCGACTCGGCCGCCAACACCACGCTCAAGGAGGCCACCGACGGCATGGCGTCCACCTTGACCAGCATCAACGTCACCAGCGTCAACGAGGCCGTGGACGCGGTGCAGAAGGTCGGCACCGAGAGCGCCGCCTACGTCAAGGAAGTGGCCACGGCCTGCGGCGCCGGCTGACCCTCGAAAGAGCATTCCCGGCTTCTCTAGGGGAAATGGGTACGAATTAGCGTTTTTCCTATGGAACCCGACCCGCGTTTCACCTTGGCCAACGAACGCACCTTCCTCACCTGGCTGAGCACGGCGCTGGCACTCAGCGCGGGTGGGGTGGCCATCGCGGCAGTGCCGTCCGACGTGTTCGTGCCTTGGATCCGTACCGGACTGGCCATCGTGCTGGTCACCCTCTCCGCGCTGGCGGCGGGCATGGCCTACCCCCGCTGGCGCAACATCCAGCGCGCGCTGCGGCAGCAGGCGCCGCTCCCGCCGCCCGCCCTGGCGGCCGTCTTCGGGTACGGCGTGGCGGCCGTCGCCGTCGTCGCCCTCGTCCTGATCATCCTTTCCGCCTGACCGGCGGCCGTTCTCATGACGACGGAAGAGGAGATCTGGGACAACGGACTGCAGAGCGAGCGCACCCGCCTGGCCTGGGTGCGCACGGCGGTGGCCCTGTCCAGCGGCGGGCTCGCCGCCGCCGGGCTGTCCGTGCGGCACGGCCTGCCCGCGCTCGCGATCGTCGGCTTCGCGCTCGCCGCCCTGTGCGGCGGCGTGCTGCTGACCAGGACGAGACTGCGTTTCCGCCGCGTGCAGGCCGCCCTGCACGCGGGAACGCCGCTGAATGCGGGGTTCGACGCGTTCTTCGCCTGGCTCGGCACGTTGAGCGTGGTCGCGGGCGCCTTCGTCTTTGTGCTCACCGTTCGGTGACCCCGGTTGCGGGAATCCGCGAAGGAGGCGGAGACTCGTAAGCAGGGGGTGACCTCAAGTGGAAGAAGAACACCGCAAGGTGCCGTTCGAATGCCGCAGTTGCTGGCACGTCTGGCACGAGGACTACGACGTCAGGCACATCGAGGACGATCACGGTCATGCGGGCGGCGAGGTCTGGCTGCGCGCCGGGCTGCCCGTCTCGCCGCCCTCGTCGGGCGAGATCTGCCCCAAGTGCGGCTGCCAGCAGGCCGTCATGTTCCCTGACGGCTACCTGGTACGCCATCCGGAGCTGATCCCGCCGGTCGGGCCCGTCGTGCTCGACGCGACACCACTGCTCAGCCCGGTGCGCAGGCCGCTTTACTGACTCCACGCTTGACGCCGGGTAAGTATTTCCTGGCGTCCGGTGTCAGAAGGTCGTCTTGCGGGAGAAACGTAACCGGACGGACACTCGGAGCGACAAATCGGCCGACAGCCGGGGGTGGTCCAGGTGCCCGACGGATTCGACACCAGCGAGACGTGGCCCTTCGAATGCCTGCGTTGCCTGCACGTCTGGGAAGAGGACTTCGTCGTCAGACATCTCTGCGACGCCTACGGCAACGGGGGAGACATCTGGCTCAGCTCGGGAATCCCCGTGCCGCCGCCCTGGTCGGGCACCTGCTGCCCGGGTTGCGGCCGGTACGACGTGACGTGGTTCCCCTCCGGCTACTCCAGCCGCCACCCCGAACTCGTGCCCGCGCTCGAACCCGAGCCGGGGCCGGTGCCCGTACCGGCCCCGGTGCCGCCGCCGGGCAGGGCGTCCGCCGGTTCGAGGACGTACCTGCCCGGCAGGCTGCTGGTCGGGCTGGGCGTGCCGATGGCGCTGTTCGTGGGATACGAGTTGTATGCGAACATCATCGCCATGGCACGCCCGCAGCCATGACCGGGGCCGGAGCTAGCTGAGGCTCTCCAGCCAGGCCTGGTGCAACCCGGCGAAGCGGCCGGAGGCGGCGATGAGCTGGTCCGGCGGCCCGTCCTCGACGATCGTGCCGCGCTCCATCACCAGCACCCGGTCGGCGATCTCCACGGTCGACAACCGGTGCGCGATGATCAGCGCGGTGCGCTCGGCGAGGATCGTCCGCAGCGCCCGCTGGACGAGGCGCTCACTCGGCACGTCGAGGCTGGAGGTGGCCTCGTCGAGGATGAGCACGGCCGGGTCGGCGAGGAACGCCCGCGCGAACGCGACGAGTTGCCGCTGGCCTGCCGACATCCGGCCGCCGTGCTTGCCCACCTCGGTGTCGTAGCCCTGCGGCAGGCCCGAGATGAACTCGTGCGCGCCGATGGCCTTGGCCGCCTCCCGTACCTGGCGGTCGGTGGCGTCGGGCTTGCCGAACCTGATGTTGTCCGCGACCGTGCCGTTGAACAGGAAGTTCTCCTGCGTCACCATGACCACGGCCTGACGCAGCGTCGGCTCGTCGAGGTCGCGCAGATCTACGCCGTCGAGCAGCACGCGCCCGTCGGTCGGGTCGTAGAAGCGGGAGATGAGCTTGGCCAGCGTCGTCTTGCCCGCGCCCGTCGCGCCGACCAGCGCCACGCTCTGCCCGGCCGGGACCGTCAGGTCCAGCTTGGGCAGGATCGGCCTCTCCTTGACGTAGGCGAACTCGACGCCGTCGAAGCGCACCTTGCCGCGCGCCCTGCCCTGCGGCAGCGCCGCCGGCTTGCGCGGCTCGGGCACGGAGGGCTCCTCCTCCAGCACGCCCGACAACTTCTCCAGCGCCGCGCCGGCCGACTGCAGCGTGTTGTAGAACTGGCTGATCTCCTGCATCGGCTCGTAGAACCCGCGCAGATACAACATGAACCCCGCCAGCACGCCGGGGGAGACCTCGCCGCGCAGCGCCAGGTAGCCGCCGTAGAGCAGCACCGCGCCGATCGTCATGTTGCCGATCAGCTTGACGCCGGTCATGAACGTGGCGCCGAGGATCATGCCGCGCGCGTTGGCATCCCGGTAGTCGTCGTTGAGCCGCTCGAAGATCTCCTGGTTGCGCGGCTCCCTGCGGAAGGCCTGCACCGCGCGGATGCCGATCATCGACTCCACGAAGTGAACGATCACCAGCGCGACCGTCTCGCGGGTGCGCCGGTAGACCGTGGCGGACTGCCGCTGGAACCACTTGGTGAACAGCAGCAGCAGCGGCAGCGGGATCAGCGCCACCAGGCCGAGGTGCACGTCCAGCACCAGCAGCAGCACCGCCGTGCCCACCAGCGTCAGTACGGCCTTGACCAGCGCGTCGAACCCCGACTGCACCAGCTCGGCGATGGCCTCGATGTCGGAGGTCAGCCGGGAGATCACCCGGCCCGAGGTGTAGCCCTCGTGGAAGCTCAGCGACAACCGCTGGAAGTGGTCGAACACCCTTCTGCGCAGCGTCAGCAGGATGCTCTGCCCGACCGTCCCCATCAGCCGCAGGAACGCCTGCCGGGTGAGCGCCTGGGTGAGCGCGGCGGCCAGGATCACCCCGACCACGGTCACCAGGACCGTGGGGTCGGAGCCGTTCGTGATCGGCGGGATGCCCGAGTCGATGCCCACCGAGACCAGGAAGGGAATCGACAACCCGGCCGCGTTCGCGACCACGATGATCAGAATGAGCAGCGCGATCTTCTTCTTGTACGGCCGCAGCAGGTCGCCGAGCAGCCGCCGCGAACGGGTCCGCAGCAGTACGGAGACCTTCTCCGACAGCTCGTCCTGATCCTCGGAGGCGACGCCGCGCCAGGAATCACTCTTCTCCTGAACCGTCGTCGTCATCGAAGCGCCCCTTCCGCCGCGTCGTCGAAGTCGGCGTCCTGCGCCAGCAGTTCCCGGTACTCGGGCACCCGCGCCAGCAACTCGCGGTGCTGCCCGACGTGCGTGATCGTGCCGTCCCGCAGCAGCGCCACCTTGTCGGCCAGCAACACGGTGGAGGCGCGGTGGGCGACCACGATGCCGGTCGCGTCGCGCAGCACGTGCCGCAGCGCCTCCTCCACCAGGGCCTCGGTCTCGGCGTCGAGCGCGGACAACGTGTCGTCGAGCACCAGGATGCGCGGCTTGCTCAGCACGGCCCTGGCCAGGGCGAGCCGCTGCCGCTGACCGCCGGACAGGGACAGCCCCTGCTCGCCGATGCGGGTGTCCAGGCCCCACGGCAGGTCGTACACGAACATGGCCTGGGCGGTCTGGATGGCCTGCGCCAGCTCCTCCTCGGTGGCGTCGAGCCGGCCGAGCATGAGGTTCTCGCGCACGCTCATCGAGAACAGCGTGGGCTCCTCGAACGCGGTGGCCACCACCGAGCGCAGCGTCTTCAGGTCCAGGTCGCGTACGTCATGACCGTCGATCGTGACCCGGCCGGAGGTGGGGTCGATCAGGCGCGGCACCATCGCGGTCAGGGTGGTCTTGCCCGCCCCGGTCGGGCCCACGATGGCGACCGTCTCGCCCGGCCGCACCTCCAGCCACAGGTCGCGCAGCACCGCCTCCTCGGAGTCGGCGAAGGCGAAGCCGACCCCCTCGAAGCGCAGGTGGCCGCGCGGCTCGTCGATGGTGTCCGAGCCGCCCTCGATGGCCGGGACGGTGTCCATGACCTCCATGAGCCGGTCGGCGGAGGTCATCGCCTCCTGCGCCATGACCAGGAGGTAGCCCAGGCTCGCCACCGGCCAGACGAGCTGCAGCATCAGCGTGGTGAAGGCGATCAGCGCGCCCAGCGTCAGGTCGCCGGAGCCGACCGCCAGCGCGCCGATCAACAGCACCAGGGCCAGCGTGATGTTGGGCACGATCTCCAGGAAGGAGAAGAACCTGGCCGACAGGCGCACCTTGGCCATCGAGGAGCCGTACACCTTGAGCGCGGCGTCGTCGTACTGGTCGTAGACGTGGTGGCGGCGGCCGAAGGCCTTGATCGTACGGATGCCGGTCGCGGACTCCTCGACGAGCGTGGCGAGGTCGCCCTGCTCGTCCTGGACCTGGCGGGAGATCTTGATGTAGCGCTTCTCGAAGCGCTGGGAGGTCCACACGATCGGCACGACCGAGGCCAGCACCAGCAGCCCGAGCGGCCAGTACTTGTTCATCAGCAGCACGGTGACCGTGATGACCTGCAGCACGTTCATCACCAGGAACAGCGCGCCGAAGCCGAGGAAGCGGCGGATCGTCGACAGGTCCGTGGTGGCACGTGATAACAGCTGACCGGACTGCCAGTCTCCGTGGAAGCCCATGGGCAGGCGTTGCAGGTGTTCGTACAGGTCGTCGCGGACGGCGGTCTCCAGGCCGAGCACCGGCTTGACCTGCATGTAGCGGCGGAAGAGGATCAGCAGCGCCTCAAGGGCGCCGACGCCGATCGCGAGCAGTCCGAGTGGCAGCAGTGCGCCGGAGTCACCGTGCCTGACAGGTCCGTCGATGACCTGCTCGATGATGAGGGGGAAGACGATGACGAGACCGACGCCGACGAGCGCGGTGAGCCAGATGACGCTCAGTCTGGCGACGTACGGGCGGAGGTAGGACTTCATCCGCCAGAGGGAGTTGGAAGACAGCAGGGGACGGCGAGGTTGGTGCGTATCGGGAGGCATCCCTCTTAGGCTAATACGTGGGATCAACCGATTTTCTGTGGCCTCGGGGTGGGGTACCTGTACATGACGTGCGGAAACGTGAAAGTTCATGTACTTTCGGCAACCCCTTACCCTCGTTCTGACGTGCGGGAAGAAGGAAAATTTCGTGATCGGTGAAACGGAACTGCCGCACCTGCGTCGCTGTGTCGAACTCGCCACCCGGGCCCTGGAGGTGGGCGACGAGCCGTTCGGCTCCGTGCTCGTCTCCGGCGACGGCGACGTCTTGGCCGAGGACCACAACCGGACGTCCGGCGGCGACCAGACCCGGCACCCCGAGTTCGAGCTGGCCCGCTGGTCGGCCGAGCACATGACGCCGCAGGAGCGGGCCACCGCCACCGTCTACACCTCCGGCGAGCACTGCCCGATGTGCTCGGCCGCCCACGCGTGGGTCGGCCTGGGCCGCATCGTGTACGTCGCCTCCTCGGCCATGCTCACCGGCTGGCTGGCCGAGCTCGGCGTGCCCGCCTCGCCCGTGCGCCCGCTGCCCGTCAACGAGGTCGCGCCCGGCGTGACCGTCGAGGGGCCGGTGCCCGAACTGGCCGGTGAGGTACGCGAATTGCATCGCCGCTACCACGGCTGACGCGCGTTTGACCGCCGGTTTGTATACCGGGTGGCACAGTCGGACACATGGTGCACGGCCGCTCCATCAGGGCACGGATGACGATCGCGACGGTGGGGTCGTTCGGCGTCATCCTCCTGGCCGGGGTGGGGATGATCTCGGCGACGTACCCCGTACGGGCTCGGTCCGACCTTGTCGACCAGGCCGACGAGGCCAGCCGGCGCGTCACCACCCTGGTCGACCGGCAGCGCATCGCCGGCCCGATCCCGCCCCAGGACGGCGTCGGGCTGCTGCAGGTCGTGGACGAGCGCGGCATCGTGGTGGCGGCCAGCACCGGCCTCGCCGGCCGCCCCCCGCTCACCCGCAGCAGGCCCTCCGGCGGCGACTCGCGCGTCAGCGAACGGCTGTGCAGCCCCGCGGGCTGCATGATGGTCGTCGGCACCAGCAACCGCGCCACCGTGTACGGCCCGATCGTCGCCTACGCGGCCGTGCGGGAGCCGTTCCTGCTGCGCTCGTCCTTCCTGCCGGCCATCCTGTTCGGCTCATCGGCGGTGCTCCTGGCGCTGATGGGCTGGGCCGCCTGGTACGGGGTCGGGCGGGTGCTCGCCCCCGTCGAGCGGATCCGGCGCGGCCTCGAACGCATCAGCGCCGAGGACCTCAGCGGGCGCGTCGAGGTGCCGCCGAGCGGGGATGAGGTGGCCGAGCTGGCCACCACCGTCAACGACACGCTCACCCGCCTGGAGGACGCCGTCGAACACCAGCGCCGCTTCGTCTCCGACGCCTCCCACGAACTGCGCACGCCGATCACGGCGCTGATCGTGCGGCTGGAGGCGGGCATGGAGGAACGCACGGAGGCCGACTGGCGCGCGGCCCTGGACGACGCGCAGCGGCTGTCGGACATCGTGGGCGACCTGCTCCTGATGGCCCGGCTGGACGCGGGGGCCGAGCCGCCGGTGGAGCGGTTCGAGCTGGGGCGGCTGGTCGAGGACGAGGTGGGCCGGCGACCCGGGCGGCTGCCGGTGACCCTGGACGTGGAGCCGGGCGTATGCGTGCGGGGGACCCGGCTGCGGCTGGCCCGGGTGCTCACGAACCTGCTGTCCAACGCGGATCGGTACGGGGATTCCATGGTGCGGGTCACTGTGCGGGGGGACGGGGATACCGCCGTGCTGGAGGTGACGGATGACGGGCCGGGGATTCCCGAGGAGATGCGGGAGCGGGTGTTCGAGCGGTTCACCCGGCTGGACCGGACCCGGTCACGGGACACCGGGGGGAGCGGGCTCGGCCTGCCCATCGCCAGGAACATCGCCAGGGCCCATGGAGGGGACCTGAAAGTCGCCGAAGGGACGGCGACGCGCATGATCCTGTGCCTTCCCCGAGAGTAGCTCTGCCATCTCGTCCCACTCCCAGCGTCTGACGTCCGGGCGGTCCGCCAAGCCTTGGAAGATGCGCCACAGGTGTTCCGGTTCATCCCAGATCTCGCAGGCATTGCGCAGGAGCGCCAGCACTTCGTCGCCCGCCATCTCGGGGGCGTCCAGCTCCAGTTGCCTGAGCACTCGCGCCACATAGGCAGGGGTCGGTGCCTGGGCCAGAGCCCGTCTATAGGTGGCAAAGTCGGGCTCGCGGTTCAGCGTGATCGCCAGCAGGGTGGCGACGGGGCCGTGCGGATACGCGTCCAGCCCTCCCGGGTCGATCTGCGTCATGTAAGGAAGCAGGTTCACGAAGAGATGTCCGAGCGTGGTGTCGTCGCGGAAGGAGATCTCCCGCATCCAGCTTGAGTCTCTCATCGCGAGGCTGTGCTCGAAGTCCGCCATGGCATTGTCGGGCCAGGTGAAGAAGACCAGGTCGCGGGAGTCGAACATCGGGTCCCGGTCGAACGCGACCTCCATCGTCCTGCTTCCGTCGCGCAGGAAGTGGCGGACCGCGATCGTGCGCATGAGCGAGTCGAACTCGGCCCTGCTGAGCTGGGAGTGCCACAGTCGGGCCATCCGGCGCCACCGCTCGTTCGCCTGCTCCGGCTGCTTGACACGGAACAGTTCCGCGCCTGTGATCGGCTTGTCCGACGACAGCACGGCCAGCACCATCAGGTTGGCGCTGTAGGCGGCGCATCGGGCGGTCAGCTCGGCCTGCACCGGCTCGTAGGCGTCGTAGGCGGGGCGCGGCTTGGCCCGGAGCGACTCCGAGAACAGCTCGCACAGGTACCGCGTCAGCAGCGCCCGGTGATCGGGTGGGATGGTGTGGCCGAGGCCGTGCTTGAGGAAGTCCACGATGGGGGAGCGGCCGTTGAGGGCCGCGAACGACAGCAGCGCGTGCAGGTAGGCGTCGTCCGGCCGGGTGGGGCGGCGGCGGGACTCGGCGAAGGCCAGCTCTTCGGCCATGTCGGCGAGTTCTCTGACGATCAGGCGGGCGACCAGATATTCGCCGAAGGTCGCGTGCAGGAACTCGTAGGTCTTGAGCTTCTCGTTGTCCCGCAGTGCCTGGGTCGTGTGGATGAAGAAGAACCCGCCGATGACGCCTTCCGCGCGGGTCAGGGCACGGCGGAAGCCAGCTGGCCGGCGGTGCGACTCCTGGGGGTGCAGCGCCTCCAGGTCGGCGTCCAGGTCGTGCTCCTCGATCCATTGCAGGCCACGGTTGAACATCGCGAACGCCGTGATCGACAGGCGTAGCAGCTCGTCCTCCACTGCCCGGTCCAGGTCCTCGTCCGTGAGGTGCGCGTGCGACTTGCCGACCTCGCGGAGTGCGAAGCCGTGCAGCAGCCGTTCGTACAGCTCGGCCTCGTGGAGGTCGTCGCGCATGTGGCGCAGGGCATTCGTGTCGGCGTCGTAGAGGGCCAGCATCGTCAGCAGGAGGGGCTGCCCGGCGAGCTGGCGCACGCCGAGCACCTTGTCCAGGGGGAACGGCTCCAGGTCGCGGGAGCCGAAGTATCCGTGGTTGGCGTCGTTCCAGGTGGTGGCCCACTGACGGATCTGGGCCTCGTCGAAGGGCTCCAGCCGGACGACCAGCGTCTCGGAGGGCACGCGCGCCCGATCCGCGACCGCCGTCCTGGAGGTGACGACCACGGCCAGCGCGTGGCCCTTCTCCGCCTGGTCGCGCTGGAACTGGGCGACCCGCTCCAGATAGTCGGCCTGATTCACGCCGGTCGCCTGGAGCAGCTCGTCGAAGCCGTCGAGCATGACGACCGGCAGCGCGCCCTCGGCCGCGTGCACGAAGTCGGGCCAGGACATCGGCTCGTCCAGCGCGGTCCTGATGCCGTGCTCGATCTGCGCCAGTACGTCGCTGTCCGCGAGAACGGCGCGCAGCTCCACCCTGAGCGGGAGGAACTGGCCGGCGGGCAGCCTGGCCGCGAGCATGCGCGTCAGCACCGATTTGCCCGCACCCGGCTGGCCGAGCACCAGGAGGGGCGCATCGGTGGCGGCCGGGGTGGTGAGGTGGCCGGTCAGGAAGAGGTCCAGGTCATCGCGGCGCGGGCAAGCCGCCCACGCCTCCTCGGAGGTGATCGGGTCGCGTGAACCTAGCAGGCGGTAACCGGGGTTGACATAACCCTGGTCCAGCGTCGGGATCGTCATCCCGGCCGGGGTGCGCGCGTGTGACAGGATCGGGCGGCCGAGCGTGGCCTGGTTCGATCGGATCAGCGCCGTCAGCCGCTCGGACGGGTGGCGGGTGGCGGGGATCCTGGCCAGTTGCTCCTCGATGCCGGCCAGCCCGCGCGCGAGGCTTCTGACCTCCGCCCGGGTGGCCTGGTGGTCGATGCGGTCGGCCCAGCACGCCACCTCGGGGAACTCGGCGGCCAGGCGGCGGAACAACTCCTCGTAACGGCGGATCGACCTCACGGGGATGTCCGTGCGCAGGGTGTCCCGCTGGGTCTCACTCCATTTGTCCCAGCACGCGAGCCCGGAGAGGAAGGCGAGCAGTATGTCGGTCGTCTCCGCGTATTCGCTCCATAGGAGGTGCAGAACCTGCTCGTAAGGACGGTCGGGGGAGGGCTGCGGTGTGTGAAGGCGGATGGGGCCCACGTCCGTGCCGGTGATCCTGCGCTGGTCCTGCGGGGTGAGCTCGCGCAGCACGTCCACCTCGGCCAGCGCCTCCAGATAGGCGGTGACCACGATGACCGCGTGCGCCGCCCACAGCCGCCGCGTGGTGTCGTACCGGCTCAGGCCCTTGACCCTGTCGCGCAGCCTGCGGATGAACTGGTCGCCCAGCCGCACCGCCTCGGCG
This sequence comes from Nonomuraea sp. NPDC050404, assembly GCF_040655495.1. Classification (NCBI taxonomy): domain Bacteria; kingdom Bacillati; phylum Actinomycetota; class Actinomycetes; order Streptosporangiales; family Streptosporangiaceae; genus Nonomuraea; species Nonomuraea sp. NPDC050404. The sequence goes on along the minus strand of NZ_JBFAKB010000002.1, from coordinate 426,659 downwards.
CGGGCGTCGAACAGGTCGATCGCGGCTGTTCCGAACAGCGCGAGGGACGACGCCTTGTCCAGGACGTTCGTGATCTTGCTCGGGCCGCCGAGCAGTGCCACGGCGTCCTGGTAGGTCATGATCTGCCGCACGCCTTCAATTGTGCCGAAGCGAGCGACCGCGGGGTCAGGATTCCGCGCCCAGCGTGATCGTCTCGGAGACCTCGGCGTGCCGTTCGGACTCTTCCTGTGCGAAGCGGGCCGTGTCGAGCTTGTCGGCGATGTCCTCGTCCTGCCGCATCAGGGTGTCAAGGGACTGCCCAGCCATCTCCAGCACCCCCATCTCCGCGTACGCCTCCTGCAACCGGGGACTCCACAACCCGATGTCCTTAACGCACGGCACGATCCGGCTGAACAGCAGCGACCGGAACGCCCGCAGATAGTCCGACCGGTCAGTGGCCTCCATGGCCTCCGCCACCTCGGCCGGAGACAGGCCCAGGGTTTCCCAGGTCTCCCGGCCGCGCAGCCGGTCGCGCATGAGGTAGCAGCCCTCGATGACGAAGTCCTCGCGTTCGCGCCGCTCGACCTCGGTCAGGCCGCGGTAGTGGTCGCGCAGCGCCATCCGGCCGAAGGCGACGTGACGGGCCTCGTCCTGCATGACGTAGGCGAGGATCTGCTTGGGCAGCGGTTTGGTGGTGATGTCGCGCATGACGCCGAAGGCCGCCAGCGCCAGCCCTTCGATGAGGACCTGCATGCCCAGGTACGGCATGTCCCAGCGCGAGTCGCTCAGCGTGCTGTCGAGCAGTGACTTGAGGTGTTCGTTGATCGGGTAGGCCAGGCCCACCTTCTCTTGGAGGAAGCGGGCGTAGGTCTCGGCGTGGCGGGCCTCGTCCATGGTCTGCGTGGCCGCGTAGAACTTGGAGTCCAGGTCGGGCACCGTCTCGACGATCTTGGCGGAGCAGATCATCGCCCCCTGCTCGCCGTGCAGGAACTGGGAGAACTGCCAGGCGGCCCCGTGCAGCCGCACGTCCTTGCGCATCTGCTCGCTCATCCGCTCCCACAGCGGGGTGCCGTAGATGGCGATGGTCTCGTCGGGGATCCCGAGCACGTTGTACGGATCCACCTCCAGGTCCCAGTCGATGCGCTTGGTCGAGTCCCACTGCTTGTCCTTGCCCTTCTGGTACAGGGCGAGCATGCGGTCCCGGCCGTCGTCGTACTCCCAGGTGAACCGGCTGGCTCCGGCCATCTCGACGTTCCACGTGGAGAGCCCGGCGGGAATGGTGTAGAGATCGTGGGTCGACATGGGACCTCCGAGGGGGATACGTACACCGTACGTCCGTGCTCCGAGCTTGCACGTGCGACGTACGCGCGTCAATAGAATGAGCTATGCCCACCGAGCCCCTCACCCGGGGACGCATCGTCGCCGCGGCCATCGACCTCATCGAGCGGGAGGGCGCCGACGCGGTCTCCATGCGGCGCATCGCGGCAGAGCTCGGCGTGGGCGTCATGTCGCTCTACAACCACGTCCCGAACAAGGACGCCCTGCTCAACGGGGTGGCCGAGTCGGTGCTGAGCCAGATCGAGTTCACCGACGACCCCGACGCCCACTGGACCGACCGCGTACGCATGCAGGCGCGCGCCTTCCGTCAGATCGCCCACCACTATCCGCGTTCGACCATGCTCGTGGTCAGCCGCCAACTGCACTCCGCCGCCGGGCTGCTGCCGGTCGAGCGGGCGCTGGCCACGTTGCGCAGCGCGGGGTTCGGCGGGGCCGACGCGGTGCGGATGTTGCGGATGTTCATCGCCTACATCGTGGGCTCGCTGCTGCGCGAGGTCGGCGTGACGCCCACGTTCGCGCCCGACCACACCAGGACGATCAACGCCGACGGGATCGATCCGGCGCTGTTTCCCGAGGTCAGCTCGCTGGCGGAATTCCTGGGGGAGTGTGACCACGAGGCCGAGTTCGACTTCGGCCTCGAACTGCTCATCACGGCGGCCGAGGCGCAGGCGGGCCATCGGGAGGGCACCAACCGAGGGTGAGCCCGAGTGCGGGAGGGGCGTTGGGAGGGCATCCGGTGATCCGCGCCGGACGCCCTCCCGCCGGCTGCTAGTACCAGTTGTGTGACTTCCAGTGCCCCCAGGCGCCGCACGGCCTGCCGTACCTCCCCTTGATGTAGGCCAGGCCCCACCGGATCTGCGTCTCTGGATTGATCTTCCAGTCCCGGCCCGCGCCGCTCATCTTGCCGGCGGGCAGGGCCTGCGGGATTCCGTACGCCCCTGACGAGTGGTTGAGCGCCCGGTGGTTCCAGTTGCTCTCCTTGGTCCACAGGTTGTCCAGGCAGCGGAACTCCTGATAGTTCCAGGCCCGCTGAACGAGGTGGCCGAGGGCGATCTTCTTGTTCCTGCTGGCGGGCCGTACGGCCGCCATCTTGGGTTGCGCTGACGTGGTCCAGGTTCCGGTCCTGATCTGCGGTCCGCTTTCGGCCCTGGCCGGTAGGGCGGTCCTGGTCTGCGGCCCGCTCTCGGCCCTGGCCGGTAGGGCGGTGCCGAGCGCGGTCACCGCGGTTAGAGAGATCAGAGTTCCGCTGAGCACGCGTATGCCGTCCACGACGATCCTCACTGCCGGGTCGCGTGCGGACGGGCGCACTCAGCCGTCGCCCTGCCGATCCGCGTCCGTGGCCCGGACGAGGAGGGTCCGCGCGGCCCTCCGGGATCCTGTTCCGCCCGGTCGTGCTGGGCGGCCCGGAGGGCTCCGCGACGTGTCCTTTAGCACGATTCCTATTACGCGTTGTCACCGTGGGTCACACACCGGGACACGCGTAGGTGAGGTGTTTGTCCGAACGTTGCGGATAAAAGGCCCGTTCGCTGCGGCGGGATTGCCCGGTCCGCCGCCCCGTTGGGCGGGCCTTGCCGCAATCAGCGGGAATTTCTGGGGTTTGACTCAGTACCAACCGTGGGATTGGAAGTGCCCCCAGGCGCGACACGGCGAGGAGTAGCGCTGCTTGATGTAGCCGAGTCCCCACTTGATCTGCGTGCGCGGGTTGGTCCGCCAGTCGCGGCCGGAGGAGGCCATCTTGTGGCCGGGGAGCGCCTGCGGGATGCCGTAGGCGCCGCTGCCGTTGCCGGCGCGGTGGTTCCATCCGCTCTCTCGGGCCCAGAGTTTCACCAGGCAGACGAACTGGTTACGGTCCCAGCCGCGCGTGGCCACCATGGCCTTGGCGATCGACTTGTTCTTGCCGCTGGTCTGGGAGCTCTGCGCCTGTGCGGCCGAGGCGCCGCCCGCCGCCACCAGGGTGGCGGTCAGGACCAGGACGCCGGTACGGCGGAGCATGGGCATGCGGGTTCCCTTTCGAGGGGTTTCGTGGACCGCGCCACCCTGCCCGAAAGGCCGTCTTTACAGCGAATTGACCATGAAAACGTAGATCGTGAGTAAAGATCTCGATATATGCCTTTTTCTGGGTATTTGGCGTCAGAATGAGGTCTGCGTCACATTTCTCATCCTGACTCCTTCTGTAGGGTCGGAACATGAGCCTCAATGACATCCCGCTCCGCACCCTCGCCGACGCCCCGACCACGCTGCGTGACCTGACGGGCGGCAAGCCCGCCCTCATCGTCAACGTGGCCTCCAAGTGCGGCCTCACTCCGCAGTACGGGGCCCTGGTCCAGCTCCAGCAGCAGTACGGCCCGCGCGGCTTCACGGTGATCGGCATGCCCTGCAACCAGTTCGGCGGCCAGGAGCCCGGCACGGCCGAGGAGATCGAGACCTTCTGCGCCACGACGTACGGCGTGGACTTCCCGCTGCTGGAGAAGGCCGACGTCAACGGCCCGGGCCGGCACGCGCTCTACACCGAGCTGACCCAGACCTCCGACCAGGAGGGGCAGGCGGGAGACGTGCAGTGGAACTTCGAGAAGTTCCTGGTGGACGGCGAGGGCCAGATCGTGGGCCGCTTCCGCCCCCGTACCACCCCTGACGACCCCGCGATCACCTCGGCGATCGAGAAACTGCTCTGACTCGTCGTAGCGACTAGCCTTCCGTGGTGTGCGCGAGGATGGCCCGCGCCAGCTCCTCGTGTGTCTCCGGCGGCAGGGTGTGCCCCATGCCCTCGACCATCAGCAGCCGCGCGCCCGGGATCCGCTCGGCGATGAGCGCGCCGTGCCCGGGCTTGGCCGGCTCGTGGGTGCCCTCGATGACCAGCGTGGGCACCTTGACCCGGTGCAGCACGCCCACCGGCTCGAAGTCGGGCCTGGCCGCCGCGGCGAGCCGATGGTTGGCCACCGCGTCCAGGTCGCGGGCGCGGTCGTAGACACGTTCCTGCAGGCGGCGCGCGGCGTCCTCGTCGAACGGCAGCGCCGTGCCGTGCAGCGCGCGCTGCTCGGCGATCATGGCCTCGATCCGCTCGCGCCGGTTCGCGGGCGGCGGGGCGGTGATCATCGCGCGGAAGGCGGCCACGAACTCGGGCGTCGGCCCGGGCAGGCTGCCCTCCGGCTGCGGCTCTCCCATGAGCGCCCGCATGATCACCGCGCCCTCACCGCCGCCCAGCGGCGAGGAGCCGATCACGGTGAGCGTGCGCACGCGCTCCGGCCGTTCCACCGCGATGTACTGGCCGAGCAGCCCGCCGGCCGAATGACCGACGAGATGCGCGCTGTCCAGCCCGTGCGCGTCCATCACCCGCAGCACGTCGTCCTTGATGTCCTCCCACGTGTACGGCTCCTTCGCGAAGTCCACGGTGCGGGACCTGCCGGTGTCGCGGTGGTCGTACCTGATCACCCGCCTGCCCCCGGCCGCCAGCCTGCCGACGAACTCCTCCGGCCACAGGATCCCCTGCGACATCGAACCCATGATCAACACGATCGGCGCGTCGGAGGCGGCGCCGAACTCTTCGCTCCAGATGTCGTTTTGCATGCTCAAAGCATGTCCTGTCCCGCCGCCGGGGCCTTCCGTAGAACTACTAGCCGCGCCAGTTCAGTACGGGTGCCGATGCCGAGCTTCGGATAGATCTTGTACAGGTGGTACTCGACCGTCCGCGGGCTGAGGAAGAGCCGGCCGGCGATCTCCTTGCTGGACAGGCCGTCGGCGACCAGGCCGGCGATGCGCAACTCCTGCGGCGTCAGCACCTCCAGCGCCGGCCCGACCGCCCCGTCGGCGCCCTCGCCCGTCCCGCCGCGGGCCGCCTCGCTCAGCTGGCCGCCGTGGATCGCCTCGGTGGTCTCACCCGCCGCGCGCAACTCGCCGTGCGCGCGCCGCGCCCACGGTCGTGCGCCGATCCGCGTGAACGTCTCCAGCGCCGTCCTCAGGTGCGCCCGCGCCTCGCCGGGCCGCTGGCCGCGTCGCAGCCGCTCGCCCAGCAGCAGCGCCGTTCTGGCCGCTTCGTACGGGTTCGCCTGCAGCCGCAGCGCCTCCTCAAGGGCGCTCGGATCGTCCTGCGCCCCGACCAGCGCCCGGCACCGCGCCAGCAGCGCGGTGGTATCGGCGCCTGCCGCACCGGCCGACCACCGCTCGTACGCCTCCAGCGCCGCCCGCGCGGCCGCCAGGTCACCCGCTCCCACGGCTGCCTCGATCCGGTCCGGGGTCGTGCGCCACACGATGGTCGGATGGCCAGCGCCTGGACCCGCCACCGCGATCGCGGCGAAACGGTCGTGCGCGGCGGCGAACCGGCCCATTCCCAGGTCCAGCATGGCCAGCGCGTACTCGGCCACGCCCACGCGCAGGCCCACGCGGTGCGGGATGGCGATGGCCAGCGCCTCCCCGGCGTACCGCCGGCACGTCTCCTCCTCGCCCCGCAACGCCGCCACCACCGCCAGATTGGCCAGGTGGGCGGCCACCGTGTTGCCGTACCCGGCCTCGCGGGCCAGCTCCAGCCCCTCCTCGGAGACGGCCCTGCTCTCCGCCAGCCGCCCGGCGATCCGCTCGCCGGTGGCCACGAACTCCAGCACCACGGGCAGTTGCCCGATCATCCCCGACACCCTGGCCACCCGGCCCGCCCGCGCCGCCAGCTCGGCCGCCAGGTCCGCCTCGCCCAGGTAACTGGCCGCCGCCGTGGCCCACAGGAACTCGGCCGCCTCCGTCAGCTCGTCCGTCCTCCCGAGCGCCTGAGCGAGCAGGTCGCGGCCGGTGCCGTCGGCGAGCATCAGGCCGATGCCGGTCAGAACGTCCCGCAGGAAGCTCCGGGGCAGGTGCGCCGCCCGCCGCCCGATCTCGACGATGGCCGCGGTGTCGCCCACGTACGAGGCCGCCTCCGCGGCGTCGGCCAGCATGCCCAGGCTCTCGCCCGCGGCCAGGATCCGCACGGCCTCGGCGGCGTTGCCGGAGTTCAGCTCGAACCGGCCGCGCAACTGGGCGAGCTCCATCCGCAGCGCGGCGTCGTCCCCGGCCTGCTCGCGGGCCTCGGCCAGCAGGGACTCGGCCTGGCCCGGCCGGCCACCGAGCCAGGCGGCGACCGCGGCGTCCTTGAGCCGGACCGCCCTGGTGAGGGTTTCGGGGGTCAGCTCTGCGGCCCTGGCCAGCGCGGTGGCGGCGTCGGCATATCCGCCGCGGTCGCGGGCCTGAGCGGCGGTGCCGGCGAGCGTGGCGGCGACGCTCTCGTCCTGACCGAGCGTGGCCGACGCGAGATGCCAGGCGCGCCGATCCCCTTCGGCCTGCCCGGCCAGCGCCGCGTGGGCCTCGCGGCGGGCCGCCGGGGTCGCGGCCTCGTGCACCGCCGACCGGATGAGCGGGTGGCGGAAACGTACGGACGTGCCCTCGACGCGCGCCAGGCCGGTCACCTCCAGCTCGTGCAGCGCCGCCCGGCCCGCGCCCAGGTGGTCGGCGGCCCGCAACACCAGGTCGAGATCGCCTTCGACGGCCGCCAGCAGCGCCACCACGCGGGCGGGCGCCGGCAGCGCGGCCACCTGCTCGCCGAAGAGCTGCGCACCGCCCGGCAGCGGGTCGGGCAGCGGCTCACGGCCGGCGAGTTGGTCAGGACTCAGCAGCCGTACGCTCTCCCGCAAGGCCAGCGGATTCCCCCCGGTCAGCGCCACAAGCCTGCGCCTGACCGGCCCGGAGACCGCCGGACCCGGCGATCCGATTGCCTGGCCCGGCAACCCGGACGCCACCGCATCGGGCAGTCCGCTTGCCGCCGCGCCCGGCAGGGAGACCGCCGCGCCCGGCAGGGAGACCGCCGCGCCCGGCAGGGAGACCGCCGCGCCCGGCAGGGAGACCACCGCGTCCGGCAGGGAGATCGCCGCGTCCAGCAGTTCGGTGGCCGCCGGTTCAGGGAGGCCGCCGATCTCCACCGAAGGGACGCCCTTCACCGCCGGGGAGGCCCCGCGTACGGCCAGCAACATCGCGACCCGCTCCGTGCCGAGCCGCCTGGCCGCGAACAGCAGGGCGTCGGCCGAGGCCAGGTCCACCCACTGGAAGTCGTCCACCACGCAGACCAGCCCGTCCGGCGCGGCGGCCTCGGCCAGCAGCGACAGCACCCCGGCGGCCAGCAGGAAGCGATCCCCCGACGCGGCCCTGTCCAGCCCGAGCGCCCCGCGTACCGCCTCCCGCTGCGGTGCGGGCAGCACGTCCAGCAGCCCGATCACCGGCCCCAGCAACTGGTGCAGGGCGGCGAAGGCCAGGTCCGACTCGGGTTCGACGCCGGTGGCCCTGAGCACCCGCATGGAGCCGCCGCGCGTGGCGGCCAGATCGAGCAGGGCCGTCTTGCCCACACCCGCCTCGCCCCGCAACACCAGGGCGCCGCCCGCGCCGTCACGGGCCCGGGAGATCGCGCCGTCGATGGCGGCGATCTCCGCCGATCTACCGAAAAGCATAGAGACATACCTTATGTCCCGACCTGGACGTTCGCCCGCAGAGAAGTACGCATCGTAGTCGAGCGGGAACGGTATGCATTGGCGCTGACGGGTACCGATCTACGCGGTGGCCGGTTTCGCCGCCGTGCCGCCTCGAACGTCCGTCCAGGGAGCTCGTGATGACGATCAACCCGTACGCAGGATCACCCTTCAGCTACGTCGCGGAGCCGGCCGTGTCGCCGTACTCGATCGTCGAGTTGATGCCCGGCGTGCGCAACCTGTGCGAGTACGTCCGGCTGGCTCCCGGCGACCGGGTGCTGCTCATGATGGAGCACACCGTCGATCCGGTCGTCGTGCAGGCCATTGCCGCCGCGGCGGCAATGGGCGACGCCGACGTGCGGATCCTGTCGGTGCCGCCGTTCAGCGCGGGCGGCTGGGACAGGCAGGCGCAGCTGGGCCTCGAGACGGCCGCCTTCCGCGAGGCCGACGTCGTGATCAGCGGCACCTGGTGGGGCGAGGTGCACACGGCGCCGCTGTTCTTCGACCAGATCGCCGCCAGCTCCGTCCGCTTCCTGTCCCTGCACATGACCGCCACGGCGGGCGCGCTGCTGACCGGCGGCCGGCTGCCCCCCGAGATCTACTACGCGCTGCTGCGGCGGGCGCTGCCCCAGCTCTCGGCGGCCACCTCGATCAGGGTGACCTCCGGGCGCGGCACGGACGTGACCTTCTCCGGGCTGACCTTCGAGGACCCCGGCCCCGGCGGGCTGCGGCCGGGGGACTGGCGGCCCTTCCCGTACGGCGGCGCCAACTTCTGGCCGACCGAGACGGAAGGCGTGATCGTCGTCGAGGACTCCACCGTCACCGGCGTGCCGGAGGAGCCGCTGCGCATCACGCTCGAAGGCAATCTGGTCCGCAAGATCGAGGGCGGGGCCGCCGCCGCGCAACTGCGCCGCTACGCGCCCGGCGGCTTCTACATGCGGCACGGCCTGTTCGGGCTGAACCCGAAGGTGCGCATCGCCGGTGGCACACAGTTCGAGCGGGAGAAACACGCCGGGGCCTTCTACTGCGGCATCGACGGCCTCACCGACGGGGTGCCCGTCACGACCGGGCCCGGCTTCGCGCACTGCGACTGCCAGGTGGACCGGCCGACCGTGGTGGTGGACGGGGAGGTGTTCGTCGAGCAGGGGCGGCTGCTGCTCCTCGACGACCCGGAGATCAGGCGGGTCGCTGCGGAGTTCGGCCCGCCGGAGGTGATCCTCGACGACAACCCGGTCATGATCCTTCCACGTCGCTATGCCGGTGGCCGGTAGGAGCGCCGCGAAACCGATCCGCAGGGAAGACGATCCGGGGTGCGGCGAAGGATGGGTGACAGCTGAACCCATCCGGAAGGCACCTACATGACGGACACGAGCACGTGACGGCCGACTTGGGCGAGCGGGCGACCGACGCGGAACTCGTCACCGCCTCGCTGCGGAACCCCGAGTTGTTCACCGCCGTGCACGACCGCTACTTCCAGGACATCTACCGGTACGTGGCGGGGCGGCTGGACACCCAGATCGCCGAGGACATCACGGCCGAGACGTTCCTGCTGGCCTTCGATCGGCGCCGGCGTTTCGACGCGGAACGCGGGGACCTGCGCCCCTGGTTGTTCGGCTTCGCCACCAACCTGATCGCCAGGCACCGCCGCAAGGAGGCGCGCCACTACCGGGCCCTGTCCCGGCTGGCCCCCGAACCGGACGCGGAGGGACCCGAGAGCCGGGTCGTCGCCTCCGTCGCGGCTCAGCGTATGCAGCCGCACCTGGCCGCGGCACTCGCCTCGCTCAACGGCGGCGAGCGGGACGTCCTGCTCCTGGTCGCACTCGGGCAGCTCAGCTACGAGGAAGTGGCCCAGGCGCTCGGCATCTCCACCGGAACGGTGGGTTCAAGGCTCAGCCGCGCCCGGGCGAAGTTCCACGCCGTCATCGACAAGGAGACCACTCATGGATGATCTGAAGACGCTCGCCACCGTGCTGACCAAGCCCGAGCCGCCGGCCGAGGCCCTGACGCGCAGCAGAAGCCGCCTTGAGGACCGGATACACCGAGCCGGCGCCGCGGGACGCACGCGCGGGCGGGCCCGCTGGTTCGTGCCCGCTCTCGCGGCCGGCGCCGCGGCCGTGGCGGCGGCGGTGGTGATCCTGCCCGCCGGGCTTCCGGCCGACCGGCGCGACGAGGTGGCGACGACCGCCGTCGCGCCGGACGCGGCCAGGCAGATCCTGCTCGTGGCCGCCGAGACCGCCGAGCGCACGCCGCAGGCCACCGGCGCCTACTGGCACGTCCGGCGGGAGGGCGCCGACGGCGAACTGTTCGGCGAGAGCTGGATCACGCGTGACGGCCAGAGGTGGTCCAAGGGCCGGCCGGGTCGTGGCCCCGGTGTGACGCGCGAGCCCGACGCCCTGTTCAGCATCGCGCCCGGAGGCCCCAAGATGAGCGTCGTGGACCTCAACGACCTGCCCACCGATCCCGAAGAGCTGAAGCGGTGGGCCACCGAGACCCAGCGTGAGGCGGACGGGGTGTGGGACAAGCGGCTCCTTCCCCTGACCGCCCTGGTGTCGGAGCTGCCGACGCCCGCGAAGGTCCGCGCCGCCGCCTTCCGGGCGCTCGCCACGCTGCCGGGGGCGCGGAGCCTGGGCGCGACCGAGGGCGGCGAAGGGCTGCTGATCTCCGGCGGCCTGATGGACGTCCGGCTGGTCATCGATCCCGCCACCTCCCGCATCACCGCGACCAACGTGCTGCCCACCGAGGACGGCGGCGTGATGTTCTCCGTCCCGGAGCGGCTCACCCGGCTCACCACCGGCTGGACCGACCGGCCTCCGCGGTAGTCCCGCGCCGCCGCTACGGCACGACCCGGTACAGCGCCTCGATCAGGGAGCGGACCCGGAAGTCGCCGCCCTCCAGCAGTTCGGAGCCGCGGTTGGGCACATATCCGAAGGCCAGGGCGCGGTCCGGGTCGGCGAAGGCGCAGGAGCCGGTGGCGCCGTACCCGCCGAACAACCCCGTGAGGTGCTCGGGCGCGCACCAGAACGGCCCGCCGGGCACGGTGAAGCCGATGCCCCAGGCCGTGCGCACGCGCAGGACCTCGTCCGGCCCGTCGTTCTGCGGCGTGCGCACCCGCTCCACGAGGCCGGGGCCGAGCAGCCGGATGCCGTCCACCTCGCCGATCAGGGCGGCGAAGTAGCGGGCCAGGGAGTGCGCGGAGGCGACGCCGTCCATGGAAGGACTCTCGACCTCGTACGTGCGCCGCTCGTTGGTCGTGTCCCAGCCGATGGCGATGCTGCCGTACATCGCCCGGTACGTCAGCGTCGCCGGATCGTTGAGCGCCTTGACGAACTCGGCCATCTCGGGCACCTCCATGCCCAGCCGCACCGTCTCGGCGTCGGGGACCTCCATCGTGGCCAGGCGCGGCATCGCGGCATCCGGCACGCGGACGTAGCAGTCGAGCCCGAGCGGCCCGGTGATCTCCCGCGCCAGGAACTCGCTCAACGTCACCCCCGACACCCTGCGCACGATCTCACCGGCGAGATGGCCGATGGTCATCCCGTGGTAGCCGTGCGCGGTGCCCGGCGGCCATTCGGGCGCCGCCGCCGCGAGCGTGTCGGTGATCGGCGTCCAGTCCCGCAGGTCCTCCCAGGTGACCGGCCGCGTGTGCAGGCTCGGCAGGCCGGCGCCGTGCGAGAGCAGCGTGCGTACGGTGATCTCGCCCTTGCCCTGCTGCGCGAACTCCGGCCAGTAGCGGGCCACTGGCGCCTCCAGGTCGACCTCGCCCCGCTCGACCAGCAGCAGCAGGGCGCCCGAGGCGAAGGTCTTGCAGGTGGAGGCCAGGGCGGCGATGGTGTCGCGCCGCCAGGGGCGCCGGGTGGCGGCGTCGGCGTACCCGCCCCAGAGATCCACCACCGGCTCGCCGTGCCGGTAGACGGTGAGCCCGGCGCCCACCTCTCCGCTCTCGGCGAAGTTCCGCTCGAACGCCTTCCGCACCGGCTCGTAGCCCGGCGACACCGTTCCCTCGATCATCATTGACTCCCTTCCCAGAGCCCTACCTTCCGGTCGGTAGGGCCGAGGAGGGTGACGCTAGCCTACCGGTCGGAAGGTTGGCAACCGACCGGTAGGTAGCCTGCTAGGCTGAGCGCTGTCCTTCGAGAGGGAGACGGCCGTTGAACAGGGGCGAGCCCGGCGACACCAGGTCGCGGATCATCGAGACGGCGCGGGAGTTGTTCACCGCGCAGACCTACCGAGCCGCCTCCATGCGGGACATCGCCGCGCGGGTCGGCATCACCAAGCCGTCGCTGTACCACCACTTCCGCAGCAAGGGCGAGCTGCTGGCGAGCCTGGTGGGGCCGCCGATCGAGGAGCTGGAGGCGGCGATCGGCGCGGCGTCGGCCCGTGCCGAGCCGGCGCAGGTGCGGCAGGGGGTGCTGGAGGGCTGCCTCGACGTGATGCTTGCGCACCGCGAGACCATGACCCTGCTCCTGCGGGACGCCTCCGTCTACGGGGATGAGACGTCCGAGACCATGTCGCGCGTGGTGGGGCTGATGAACCGCGCCGTGGACCTGCTGGCGGGTCCGGATCCGGACTGGCGGGGGCGGGTACGCGCGGCGCAGGCGTTCGCCGCCGTGGCCGACCCGATCAGCCAGCTCCCCGACGTCCCCATCGCCGACCTCCGCGCCGAACTCCTCCGCGGCGCCCACGCCATCCTGAACTCAGCGAACGACCGGCAGTCCTGAACTCAGCGGACGGCCGGCGGTTCTGAATGCAGTGGGTCGATGCGACTGGCAACTAGCGGCGGGGGCCGCAGCTGCCCCTGATGATGAGCTCCGTGGGCAGGACCACCGACCGCTGTCTCCTGCCGCCCGACCGCAACACCAGCTCGGCCGCGCGATACCCCATGTCCCTGCCGGGCTGGGCGATCACCGTCAGGGGCGGGGCGCACAACTCGGCCCAGGGCACGTCGTCGTACATCACCAAGGACACGTCCCTGGGCACCCGCAGGTCCAGCTCCCTGGCCGCCAGCACGGCGGCCTCCCCGAGCATGTTGCCCCCCGCCACCACCGCCGACAGGTCGGGGCGGCTCTGGAACAGGCCAGAGGCGGCGGCGTAGGCCGAGTCGCGGCTGCCCGTGCCGAAGACGACCAGTTCCTCGTCCACCGGCGCGCCCACCGCCTCCCCGAACGCGGCCGCCCGCCGGTCATGGCCGGGGCCGCCGAGGAAGGCGATGCGCTTGTGACCCAGCCCGCGCAGGTAGCGGACGGCCGTACGGATGCCGGCCCGGTCGTCGGCCACCACGGAAGGCACCTCCGACGAGCGGCCCTGCGGGCCGGAGGGCACGCCGTCCAGGACCATGAGGTCGCTGATGGCCGCCGCGGCGGGATCGACGTCGCCCGTGGAAGGCAGGGCGGGCAGGCGGTCGGCGAAGACCACCGTCATGCCCGTGCGGATCGCCGGCGCCCACGTCTCCTGATCGCCGGACGGGACGGCGATCAGACGATCGACGCTCTGCTCCAGCAACATGCCGATCAGCTCGGCCTCCTGCTCGGGGTCGCCGGCCGTGGAGCCGACCACGACCGGTTCGCCCGCCGAACGGGCGCACGCGAGCACGCCTTCGGCGAGCTGGGCGTGGAAGGTGTCGGTAAGGTCGGGGACGAGCAGGCCGATGCCGCCCGTGCGGCGCTGGCGCAGGTTGCGGCCCAGCGCGCTGGGGCGGTAGTCGAGCTGCGCGGCGACGGCCAGGACCCGCTCCCGGGTCTGCGGGCTGGCCGAGCCGCCCGACAGCACCCGCGACACAGTGGCGACGCCGACACCGGCCGCCGCGGCCACATCCTTGATCGTCGCCCGCTTGTCCATGGAAACGATTCCATCATGGTTCCGCCGAAACGGGAAGGCGCCGCGTGGGACAAAGGCTGGTCACGCCGCAACCCTTGACACCGATGTCCGTTTCGGGTGAGATGCTTGAAAACGTATCCACGGGAGCGAGGAAACCCGCCCCTGTGCAATGGGTGAAACGAACCAACGTCCGGGCTACTGCCCTGGAGCGCGAAGGAATGTCATGGCATCCATCGTTCTGACGAACGTCGACAAAATCTACGCCGGTGGCGTTAAGGCCGTGAACGGACTCAACCTTGAAATCAAGGATGGCGAGTTCATGGTACTGGTCGGTCCTTCCGGTTGCGGTAAGTCGACCGCGCTCCGGATGATCGCCGGCCTGGAGGACATCAGCGGTGGCGAGATCGCCATCGGTGAGAAGGTGGTCAACCACCTGCCGCCCAAGGACCGCGACATCGCGATGGTCTTCCAGAACTACGCGCTTTACCCCCACATGACGGTCGAGGAGAACCTCGCCTTCGGCCTCAAGCTCCGCAAGATGCCGAAGCCGGAGATCCAGAAGCGCGTCAACGACGCCGCCAAGATGCTCGGCCTGGAGACCTACCTCAAGCGCAAGCCGGCCGCCCTGTCCGGTGGTCAGCGCCAGCGTGTCGCCATGGGCCGCGCCATCGTGCGTGAGCCGCAGGCCTTCCTCATGGACGAGCCGCTGTCCAACCTGGACGCCAAGCTCCGCGTCTCCATGCGCGCCTCGCTCAACCAGATGCACGAGCGCCTCGGCGTCACCACCGTGTACGTCACCCACGACCAGGTCGAGGCCATGACCCTCGGCGACCGCGTCTGCGTCCTGCGCGACGGCCTGCTCCAGCAGGTCGACACCCCGCAGAACCTGTTCGACAAGCCGGTCAACCTGTTCGTCGCCGGGTTCATGGGCTCGCCCTCGATGAACTTCGTCACCGCCGAGCTGGTCCGCGACGGTGACGCCGCCGTGACCTTCGCCGACATCAAGCTGACCATCCCCGAGTCGACCTTCACCGACAAGCCCGGCCTCGACCAGTACATCGGCAAGAAGATCATCCTCGGCATCCGCCCGTCGGACTTCGAGGACGCCGCCTCCGCCGGCAACCACGCCAACGGCTGGGCCACGCTGCCCGTCAAGGCGGAGGTCACCGAGGAGCTGGGCTCCGAGATCAACGTGCTGTTCCTGATCGACGCCCCGCCGGTCGAGCACAAGGACACCGTCGCGGCCGCCGCCGATGGCGACGACGAGGACGCCACGCTGCCGCTGTCGGGTGACAAGTCCCTGTGGACCGCCCGCGTCAACGCCCGCAGCCACGTCCGCCCCGGTCAGAGCATCGACCTGGTCGTGGACACGCACAACCTGCACTTCTTCGACCCGGCCTCGGGTCTGTCGATCGGCCACGAGGCCAACCGCTGAGGTTGCCGGCCGACCGCCGAGACACCTGATTCCCGGCCGTGAGCCCCGCTCACGGCCGCTCGGGCCCCCACCGCGACCCCCTCCCGCGGCGGGGGCCCGTTCTTTTCGGCGGAGGCCGTTCTTTTTCGCGCGGGACGAGCTCAACGGCTTTTAGCGCCGTACGAGGTCAGCGGCCGATTCTGGACGACACCATGGACTGCACGCTGCGCGGCACCAGGCGGCCGACCGCGAGGATGACCTTGTAGCGCAGGTCGGGGACCGACACGCGCTTGCCCAGGGCCAGATCGCGCATGGCCTCGGCGACCACGTTGTCGGCCTTCAGCCACAGGAACCCGGGAATGCCCGAGGTGTCCATCGAGGCCCGCTGGTGGAACTCGGTGCGCACGAAACCGGGGCACAGCGCCATGACCTTGATGCGCGGGCTGCCCACCTCGTTCGCGGTCGCCTGGCTGAAGTTCACCACCCACGCCTTGGACGCGCTGTAGGTGCTCCGCGCGAAGAACGCCATCACCGACGCCACGTTCACGATCGCACCCCGGTCGCGCTCGCGCATGCCGGGCAGCGCCGCCAGCGTCAGCCGCAACACGGCCTCGCAGTGCACCTTGAGCATGCGCGCCTCACGCTCGGCCGGCACGTCGGGGAAGGTGCCCGCGTTGCCGAAGCCGGCGTTGTTGACCAGCAGGTCCACGCCCTCACGCACCCTCGTCTCGACTCTGGCCAGGCCCTCCTCCGTCGACAGGTCGGCGGGCAGCACCTCGACGTTCACGCCGTACCTGAGCTTGAGCTGGTCGGCGGCCTTGGCCAGGCGCAGCTCGTCGCGGGCCACGAGGACGAGGGAGAAGGCGTCGGCGGCCAGGCGGCGGGCGAAGGCGGCGCCGATTCCTGAGGTGGCGCCGGTGATCAGTGCGGTAGGCATGCCTGCACCTTAACGTTCATGGCAGGATGGACGGCGTGCGCCCAGTCGCTGCCGTAGTCGCTGCCGTGCTCCTCGTCCTGGCCCTCGCCGCGTGTGCGCCCGAGTCGCCCGCCGGCTCGGCGACCTACGGTTCCGAGTCGTCCGCGTCGGCCGCGACTCCGGCGGCGTCCCCCGCCGCGTCGGCGCGGCAGGAGCAGGAGCCGGGCAAGCTGCGGTTCACCGAGATCGCCGAGCTGGAGCAGCCGGTGGCCTTCGCCGTGCGCGAGGGCGACGACCGCCTCTACGTGGCCGAGCAGACGGGCAGGCTGCGCACCACCGACGGCAAGACCGTGATCGACCTTTCCCGCGAGGTGAGCACGGGCAACGAGCAGGGGCTGCTCGGCGTCGCCTTCCACCCCACGGGCCGCTGGCTCTACCTCGACTGGACCGACGCGCAGGGCCACACGCACGTCACCGAGTGGGCCTACGACGGCACCAGGGCCACCGCCAGGCGCGACGTGCTCAAACAGGACCAGCCCTTCGCCAACCACAACGGCGGTCAGCTCGCCTTCGGCCCCGACGGTTACCTCTACATCGCCCTCGGCGACGGGGGCAGCGCGGGCGACCCGCAGGGCAACAGCCAGGATCTCGGCACGCTGCTGGGCAAGATCCTGCGCATCGACCCGCGCGGCGAGCCGTACAAGATCCCGAAGGACAACCCGTTCGTCGGCAAGGAGGGCGCGCGGACCGAGATCTGGGCGTACGGCCTGCGCAATCCCTGGCGCTTCACCTTCGACCGGAGCAGCGGCGACCTGTGGATCGGCGACGTCGGCCAGAACGCCTGGGAGGAGGTCGACTACCAGCCGGCCGGGTCGGAGGGCGGCGAGAACTACGGCTGGAACCTGCGCGAGGGCAAGGAGCCCTTCCGCGAGGGCAGCGGCGAGGACCTGGTCGACCCGGCGATCGTCTACCCGCTGAACGAGGGCGGCAACTGCTCGGTCATCGCCGGGTTCGTCTATCGCGGGCAGAAGATCCCGTGGTTGCAGGGGCAATTTCTGTACGGCGACTTCTGCGCAGGATGGGTCAGGGCCGCGCCCATGGACGACGTGACCAACTCGGCCGAGGTCGGCAAGGTGGAGCAGCTCTCGTCGTTCGGCGAGGGGGCCGACGGCGAGCTCTACGCGCTCAGCCTGCAGGGTCCGATCTATCGGATCGAGCCCGAGTGACCCGCTCGATCAGGTCTTCCACCTGGTCGTTCAGCTTCGCGCCACGGGCCCAGCCCGCGTAGTGGGCCAGGAACACCACCACCTCTCGTAGTTCGGTCTCGCTCATGTCGCCGGCGCGCAGGGCGACGTCGAGCTGGACCTCCGTCATCTCGTGCAATCCCTGGCCGACGAGCAGCCCGATGAGCAGCAGGCGGCGATCCCTGACCGACAGGGCCGGTCGCGCCCAGATGTCGGCGAACTGGCGTTCGGCCATCATGCCGAAGGAGTCAACGGTCTCCGTTGCGGGTTCTGTCATTGTGCGCTCCTGGTGACGGAAGGAGATCCTTATATTTTTCGCTACTTCCCGGGCCGAACCAATGGGGTCGCCTGAACGTTGTCGCGCAGAGCCGCGACCCCGGCACGCAGGGCTTTCTCGTCTGTAACAAGTAAAGCCAATGGATGGCCAAGATTTGGTCAAGATTTCTCACCTCGCATCGGGCTCACCCGGCCCGAAAGCGGGCACAACAACTCACGTTGGCCCGTAAAGCGGAGGTAAGCCCTGGTGAAAAAGGCACGGGCTTTGATCGCGCTCATGGTCGCGATCCAGATTCTGTCCGCCTGCGGGCAGCCTGAGTTCACCTACGTCAAGGACAAAGGCGGCACGACCTACTTCAAAGTGCCGGTCTCGTTCACGCAGCTCAATGCCCAGCCCATCGAGCTGTTCCTGTCCGGCGACCACCCGGACTCGCGGGCGGCGGCCCTGCGTGCGCAGCGGGTCTGGTCGACGGCCTTCGACCAGTCGGCCGATCCGTCGGTCCGGCACCTGCTCGGCTCGGCGGAGCCGTTCGTCTATGCCACCGTGCACCAGCTCACTCAGGAGCAACGGGACTCGATCTCCCTGAACGAGCTGCGCGACTTCATCCTCCCGGTGACAGAGGCCACGCGCCACGGCTACCAGCAGCGATCGATGGTGCTGAGACAGCCGATGATCTTCAACCGCTTTGAACCCATCAGCGATGAGGTTCTCACCCTGGACGCCGGCGCCAGGGGCGTGCACGTCCGCTTCAACTACGAGATCGGCACCGACATCCAGACGTTCGACCACACCGCCATTCTCGACGAGAAGGGCGCCACGGTCTCCGTCATGCTCATCGGCTGCCAATCGATCTGTTTCCGGAAGCGTGCCGCCGAATTCGACAAGATCGCGAGTTCTTTCAAGCTGCTCCGGCTGCCTGGATGAGGGAGCATCATTGACCACGACGACTCAGCGTGAAGGGCTGCGCGCCCCCGGCAGCGGACCCTCCGGCCCCGGATCCGCGACCAGAAGGAAAATGCGGTTCTGGGAACGGAGCACGTTCCTCATCCTGCCGGTGGCGGCGTACCTCATCCTGATCTGGAAGGTGATGGCCGATTTCGAGGGCATCATCGACTTTCCCGAGGCCGCGCAGAAGATCGCGCTGGAACACCAGTGGATCTTCTGGCTGCTCGGCGCGGAGCTCATCAGGCAGGCGCACTTCCTCGTCGGCGAGAACTGGCAGGCATACCACCGCTTCTGGAGCCGGAAGGTCTTCGGCGGGTTCGAGCGATGGACGCACCGCCGCTTGTCCGACTGGACGCGATTCCGCGTCGCACGGGCGCTGAAGATCGCCTTATTCGCCGCGCTGATCGCTCTGGCGCTGGGCGCGGTGCTGGACGTCAGCCCGTTCGCCGCGCCGCTGCGGGCGACGGCGCTGATCTGGGAGGCGCTGCCGTTCTTCCCGCTCCTCCTTGTCGTCATCCCGGTCACGGGCCTGATCTGGTTCCTGTCCAGGGGTGGAGTCGAGACCTACCTCCCCGGCGACATCAGGACCCGCTTCCACGACGTGTGGGGGCAGGACCACGTGCTCGCGCGGATCCGCGAGAGCCTCGTCCTGCTCGACCGGGCCGCCGAGATCGAGCATCGCGGCGGGTACGTCCCCGGCGGCCTGCTGCTTTGGGGCCCGCCGGGAACCGGCAAGACCCTCCTGGCCGAGGCCGTGGCCGGTGAGACGGGCAAGCCGTACGTGGTCGTGCGTCCTGACGCGTTCATCGGCATCGGCGTCCTCAAGGTCAAGTCGCTGTTCAGGAAGCTGCGCAAGCTGGCACTGCGCCACGGCGGTGTGATCGTGTTGTTCGACGAGGCCGACTCGCTCGGCAGGCGCGGCCGTCCGGCCCGGCAGGGACCGCCCGGCCAGGGCGGCGGCGTCGCCGGGTTGTCGGGACTGGCCGGGTGCCACGGCATGTCGTACATGTCCGAGGCCAACCGGCAGGCGCTCGCCCTGCGCGAGGGCCGCGACCGCCGCACGACGGACGGCGGCGACCCCGGCACCCTGCGGGCGCTGCTCAACGAGCTGTCGGGGCTCAGGGAGCCGCGCGGGTTCTTCAACCGGGTGGTACGGCGGCTGCTCGGGATGCGGCCCAAACCGCCGCCCAACTACCGCGTCCTGGTCATGATGGCCACCAACCGGCCTGACGCGCTGGACGAGGCGCTGCTGCGGCCCGGCCGCATCGACCGCGTCTACAAGGTCGGCTACCCGTCCAAGGCGGGACGGGTGCGTACGTACCAGGGCTATTTCGGCAAGGTGTGGCACGACCTCACCCCCCGGCAGATCGACAAACTGGCCACGATCACCCCGTACGCCACCGGCGCCACCATCAAGGACCTGGTCAACGAGTCGCTCATCACCGCCATCGGGGCCGGGCGCGGGGTCATCACCTGGCCTGACGTGCTGCACGCCAAGCGGCTCAAACAACTCGGGCCGCCCGAGGACGTCGAGTACGTCGAGCGCGAGCGGCACGCCGTGGCCGTGCACGAGGCGTGCCACGCCGTGGTGGCGTACGTGACGCGCCGGCACCTGGAGATCGACATCGCCACCATCGAGAAGGGCGCCGACCACCTGGGCCTGGTCACCTCGATCAAGCCCGACAACCAGCTCGTGCGGTGGAAGTCGGAGCACGAGGCCGACATCGTGGTCTCGCTGGCTTCGCTGGCGGGTGAGCGCATGTTCTTCGGCGAGGACAACTCCTCCGGCGTCTCGGGGGATCTGTTCTCCGCCACTTATCTGAGCGCGATGATGGAGTCGTACTGGGGGATGGGCTCCGGTGTCACCTCATTGCCCGCGCTCCAGGAGCTGGAGATCGTCGGCGGCCGTTCTCCCGGTGCCACCGAGCGTGAGCCGAGCGGGGAGCCTTCCGAGCCGATGCCGGGCGGGCTCGGCGGGCGTATCGAGGGCAATCTGGTGCGGCTGCTGGAGAGGGCCGGGGAACTGTTGCGGGAGCACCGCAGGGAGGTGCTCTGCCTGGCGCATGCGCTGGAGACGCACAAGACGCTGGGCGGTGACGATGTGGTGGCCGTCATCCGGGGGGAGCCGGGGCCGCTCATCGACGGCACGATCTACGCCTCGGACCAGCTCTACCGGGAGTTGGAGGACTACCACCGGGACGCGGCCAGGGCGCACAAGGAGCGTGGCCGGGTCGAGCGCGAGTTTCCGGGGTACGTGGAGCCGACCGACGCGAGGCCGGCCACCTTCCGCGACGGCTCCGGCATGAGACCCCTCCGGCAGCCACCCCCCGGAGCTCCACCGATGCCCCCGCATCCTGCCGCCCGGCCGCCGATCGCCGGGGCGCCGACTGGCCAGCCGCTGGTCACGCAGGCGCCCTCGCCTGGTGCTCGGCCGGCGTCGGTCACGCAACCTGCGCCGGCTGGCCGGTCCGTGCAGGACGGGAATACCCGGCCGTCGTCCGCCACGCAGCCCGCGCCGGTTGGCCGGGCCGTGCAGGACAGGCGGGAGCCGTCGGGGCCGCCGATGCGGAGATCGCCCGCGCCGGGGAGGCCGCCTGTGCCGGAGATGCGGCCGGCCCCGGGGCGGCAGGCGCCGTCCTCGCCGTCGCCGTCCTCGGCGGGGTCGCCGGCACTGTCGTCAGCAGGGCCGCCGGTGCCGTCGTCGGCGGGGTCGCCAGCGCTGTCGTCCGCGGGGTCGCCGGTGCCGGTCGGGCGCAATGAGCGGCCCGAGTTCGTGCCCTGGGCCGCCGCGCCGCCGCCCAACGAGTCGCCGGTGCCCGTTGTGGTGGGGCCCGCCACCGAGCCGCCGCCGCCACCGCCGAGGCGGCGGATCGCGGGGAAGGTGTGGCTGGTCGTGGCGAGTCTGCTCGGGCTCGTGCTGCTGTCCCTCATCGCGGCGCTGGCGGTGACGGGCTCACTGACCGGCGGCAACGGCACTAGCGCTGACGCCTCGTCCGGGGTGGCCTCGCCGGGGCTGCTGCTCCTGCTGTTCGTCCTGGTCGTGGCGGTGATCGTGGGCGCAGGGCTGGCGTCCGTCGCGATCAAGGGCATCCGTACGGCCCAGGCCAAGGCGGAGCGGGAGCGTGACCAGGCCCACGCCCGCGCCCAACTCCTGGCCGCCGCGATGGACCCGGACACCGCGATGCGGCTGCTCGGCTACGACGGCAACGGCCAGGACCGCCGCCCGTAGCCGGAAAGACCGGCGGACCGGGGCGGCCGGCAACGCCCCGGCCCGCCCGACCCGCCCGGCAACCCCCCGGCCCGGCCGCCCTCCCGACCTGCCCGGCCCGCCCGGCGTTCCAGGTCGTTCAGGCGGTGGGCGTACCGGCAGGTCAGGTGCGGTCGTGTTCCTCGTGGGCGCGGCGCAGCAGCGCCATCAGCTTGTCCTCCTCGCGGATCCGCCGCCGGTACTTCTCCGGCAGCTTCCTGAGCTGAGCCTCCTCGGCGAGCAGCTTGCCGAAGATCTCCTCCCGCACCTCGGGGTCGTGCTCGACGTCCAGGTACTCCTGCGCATGCCGCCGCGCTGCCGACACCGTGTTCTGCGCCCGCCCCTTGGCGCTGGTCAGCGAGGCGATCACGGTGACCAGCAGCACCCCGATGATCACCAGCAGGGACAGGCCCGTGCTGATCTCCATCACCTTCACCGGCTCGCCGTCGTTGATGAACGGCACGTTGTTCTCGTGCAGCGCGTGCAGGATCAGCTTGACCCCGATGAAGCCGAGGATGATGGCCAGGCCGTAGGTCAGGTAGATCAGCCGGTCCAGCAGCCCGTCGATGAGGAAGTACAACTGGCGCAGGCCGAGCAGCGAGAACGCGGTCGCGGTGAAGACGAGGTAGACGTTCTGGGTGAGGCCGAAGATGGCGGGGATCGAGTCCAGGGCGAACAGGATGTCGGTCCCGCCGATGGCGATCATGACGAGCAACATCGGCGTCATGACCCGCTTGCCGTCCTGGATGGTGAACAGCTTGTCGCCGTCGTAGGTGTCGGTGGTACGCAGCAGCCGCCGCGCGACGCGCACCATGATGTTGTCGGGGGAGTGGCTCTCCCCGCTCTCCGGTTTGAGCAGGTTGCCCGCCGTGATCAGCAGGATGATTCCGAAGAGGTAGAACACCCACGCGAACATGTTGATCAGCGCCGCCCCGACCAGGATGAACCCGCTCCTGGCCAGCAGCGAGAAGACGATGCCGAACAGCAGCGCCTTCTGCTGGTCGGCGCGCGGCACCTTGAAGCTGGACATGATGATGAGGAAGACGAACAGGTTGTCGACCGACAAAGCTTTCTCGGTCACGTAACCGGCGAAGTACTCGGCCCCGTGGGCAGGCCCGCCGAACAACCAGACGCCCACGCCGAACAGCAGGGCGACGCCGACGTACAGGGCCGACCAGATCGACGCCTCGCGCAGCGTGGGGACGTGCGCCTTGCGGACGTGGAAGACGAAGTCGAACAGCAGCAGCCCGACGATCGCCACGATCGTCAGCCACCACACCGCGGCGGATACGTCCACTCAGAGGCTCCAGAGGTGCGGGCCGTCGTGGAGGGTGGCGACTGGCGGTGATCACGTACTCGCAGGTGGTACCCGGTCTGGCGGGGCCCAAGCCCGACGTCGGCGGGAGTGCTGGATAGGGTCGGAAAAGAGCGAAGATCGGGAGAGGCACCTTGGCACAACACCGCGTCATCGTCATCGGCAGCGGAATCGCCGGCGCGAGCGCCGCCTTCGCGCTGGCCCGCAGGGGAGCGGCCGTCACGGTCGTGGACTCGGGGGCGGCAGGGCAGGCCACGGCGGCCAGCGCGGGCATCATCTCGCCGTGGGCCTCCACGGCCGACGGGCCGTTCTACGAGTTGTACGCGGCGGGCGCGGCCTACTATCCGCGGGTCATCGAGTTGCTGGCGGAGGCGGGCGCGGAGCGTACCGACTATCGCCGCAACGGCGCGCTGCTCGTCCACGCCGACCCCGACCGGCTGGCCGAGGCGCAGGCCCGGGTCGAGGCGCGCGCCCGTACGGCCGGCGCGATCGTGGGGGAGGTGCGGCGCATCGGCAACGACGAGGTGCGCGCCCTGGTGCCCGTGCTCGCCCGCGACCTGGAGGGCGTGTTCATCTCCGGCGGCGGCCGGGTGGACGGGCGTACGATGCGCGACGCGCTGCTTCAGGGCGCGGCCCACCACGGCGCCCGCAAGGTGGGCGGCCGGGCCAGGCTCGTGCCGCGGCGGAACGCGGTGCCGCGGGTCGAGGTGGGAGCGGACCTGCTGGAGGCCGACGACGTGCTGGTGGCCTCAGGGGCCTGGGCGAACGAGCTGCTGGCGCCGTACGAGATGCGGCTGGCGGTCGAGCCGCAGCGCGGTCAGATCACCCACCTGCGGCTCGGCGGCGTGGAGACGGGCGGCTGGCCGTCGGTGCACCCGCTGTCGCACCACTACATGGTGGCCTTCGACGACTCACGGGTGGCGGTCGGGGCGACCAGGGAGTCGGGCAGCGGGTTCGACGCCAGGGTGACGGCGCGCGGGCAGTGGCAGGTGTTGTCGGACGCGCTCGGGATGGCGCCGGGGCTGGCGGAGGCGACGCTCATCGAGACCCGCGTCGGCCTGCGTCCGCTGCCGTCGCAGGGGCTGCCGATCGCGGGCGCGCTGCCGGGGGCGTCCGGGCTGCACGTCGTGACGGGGTTCGGTGCGGCGGGCCTGACGATGGCGCCGTTCACCGGGGAGGCGCTGGCCCGCTCGATCCTGGACGGCGAGACCGTGCCAGAACTGATCGCGCTCGCGCCCTAGAACCGATCACGTCCCGCCCGCGTTGTACTGGTTGTGTTGAGACTCTCCCCACTCGCCGTCCTGTCAGCCGCCCTCCTGACCACCGCGTGCGCGCCGGAGATCGCGTGCACCGCGATAGGCAGCATGGAGGGCGTCCAGGTCACGGTCGAACCGGCGATGGCGGGCCGCGTGGAGTCCCTGGCGATGGAGGTGTGCTGGGACGGTTCCTGCAAGCGTTCGAGCCCGGAGCTGATGCCGGAGACGAGGCCGGGCGAGCAGACCTGCTCGGGCGACACCTGCGGGGTGGAGGCGGTCCGCACGGGCGGCAAGTTCGGCTTCGGCACGGTCGCGGGGCTGCCCAAGCGGCCGGTCGAGGTGCGCCTGACGTTGCGGGAGGCCGGGTCCGAGCCGGTGCTGGAGCGTACGATCAAGGTGACCCCGAAGGCCACCTTCCCCAACGGTCCCGACTGCGGGGAAGGCGCCCCACAGGCGGCCCTCATCGTCGCGGCAGATGGGACGGTGCGGGAGCGGTGACGGGGCGTCCCGATTAACACGGCGTTCACATTCGGGCAAAAACCGGGAAACGGACATCCGTAAGACTCGGCGTGGCTGTGAAGAACCCCGAAAGGACCGCCGTGAGCTACAAGGCTGAGTACATCTGGATCGACGGCACCGAGCCCACGGCTCTGCTGCGCTCGAAGACGAGGATCCTTGCCGACGGGGCCGAGCCTCCGGTCTGGGGTTTCGACGGCTCCAGCACCAACCAGGCCGAGGGCCACGCGTCGGACCGCGTGCTCCGCCCGGTGTTCACCTGCCCCGACCCGATCCGCGGCGGCGAGCACAAGCTCGTCCTCTGTGAGGTCGAGGAGATCGACGGCAACCCGCACGTCAGCAACACCCGCGCCCTGCTGCGCCCGATCGCCGAGCAGTTCGCCGCCCAGGAGTCCTGGTTCGGCATCGAGCAGGAGTACACCTTCTTCAAGGGCAGCCGCCCGCTCGGCTTCCCCGAGGGTGGTTTCCCCGCGCCGCAGGGCCCGTACTACTGCGGTGTCGGCGCCGACGCCATTTTCGGCCGCGAGATCGTCGAACTGCACCTCGACCGCTGCCTCGCCGCCGGCCTGAAGCTCTCCGGCATCAACGCCGAGGTCATGCCCGGCCAGTGGGAGTTCCAGATCGGTCCGGCGGGTCCGCTTGAGGTCGCCGACCACATGTGGATCGCCCGCTGGCTGCTCTACCGCACGGCCGAGGAGTACGGCGTGGAGGCCACCCTCGACGCCAAGCCCGCCCGCGGCGACTGGAACGGCGCCGGCGCGCACACCAACTTCTCCACCAAGGCCATGCGCGAGGGCTACGAGGCCATCATCACCGCCTGCGAGGCGCTCGGTGAGGGCGACAAGCCGATGGAGCACATCACCCAGTACGGCGTCGGCATCGAGAGCCGCCTGACCGGCGCGCACGAGACCGCCCCGTGGAACAAGTACAGCTACGGCGTCTCCGACCGTGGCGCTTCCGTCCGCATCCCGTGGCAGGTCGAGGTGGACAAGAAGGGCTACATCGAGGACCGCCGCCCGAACGCCAACGTCGACCCGTACGTGGTCACCCGCCTGCTGGTGAACACCTGCTGCGCGGCCCTGGAGAAGGCCGGCCAGGTCTGATCTTCCTGAAACGGGCCCCCGCCGCGCGGGGGCCCGTTCGCGTCGTCAGGACAGGCGGAAGTCCAGATCAGGGGTGATTTCCGCCACGTCCATCTGCGCCTTCTGCAGGCGGCCCGAGTGGTCCCAGTTCATCGCCTGCCAGCGGGTGAACTGGTCCAGCACCCACATGCCCGACTGGCGGCTGCCGTTGCCGGACCTGCCGTTGCCGCCGAAGGGCAGGTGCGCCTCGGCCCCCGAGGTCGAGTTGTTGACGCTGACCATGCCGGCCGAGATGCCCTCGCGGAAACGGAAGGCGTGCGCGGCATCGGTGGTGTAGATGGAGCTCGACAGGCCGTAGCCGGGCAGGTTGGCCAGCTCGACGGCCTCCTCCAGGGTCGTGAACGACGTCACGCCCACGATCGGGCCGAACGTCTCCTCCATGAACAGCCGGTCGCCGGGCCGCACGCCGTCCACGATCACCGGGTGGTAGTAGAGCCCGTCGCCGCCGTCGAAGTCACCGCGCGGGTTGTCCCCGGTGATCCGTCCTGTCGGTCCTGTGACGATCTTGTGGTGCGGCTCGACCCAGGTCAGGTACTCCTCGTAGCGCTCGGCGAACTTCCGGTCCAGCAGCGGCCCGGCCAGCACGTCCTGCGTCGGGTCGCCGACCCTGGCCGCGCGCGTCGCGCCCGCGAACCGCTGTACGAACTCGTCATGGACGCTCTCGTGCACGATGACCGTGCCGAGGCTGGTGCAGCGCTGCCCGGCGGTGCCGAAGCCGGAGAACAGCGCGCCCTCGACGGCCAGGTCCAGGTCGGCGTCCGGCATGATCACCATCGGGTTCTTGCCGCCCAGTTCCAGGCAGGCCGACTGCAGGTGGCGGCCGGTCAGCTCGCCGATCCTGCTGCCCACCTCGCTGGAGCCGGTGAAGCCCACCTTCTGCACGGTGCCCTCCCGCAGGGCCCGCTCCAGGCCCCCGAAGGTCTCGGCGCCGTCGGCGAAGACGATGTTCAGCACGCCTTCGGGCAGGCCCGCCGCCGTGAACAGCCGGAACATGGCGTGCGCGGAGGCGGCGGCGTACTCGGCGGGCTTCCACACCACGGCGTTGCCGCACAGCAGGGCCGGGACCAGGTACCACGACGGCACGGCCACCGGGAAGTTGCCCGCGGTCACGACCGCCGCCACGCCGATCGGGTTCCTGAAGGTGAACAGGTTCTTGTCGGGCATCTCCGACGGGACCGTCTGGCCGTACAACCTGCGGCCCTCACCGAGGAAGAAGTCGCACGTGTCGACGATCTCGCGCACCTCGCCCAGCGCCTCGGCGTACGGCTTGCCGATCTCCTCGGTCACCAGCCTGGCAAGCGGCTCGGTGTTGGCCTCCACCAGCCGCCCGATGGAGGCGATCACCCGGCCGCGCACCGGCGCCGGCACCCTGGCCCACTCGCGCTGCGCCTCCTTGGCGGTGCGGCAGGCCGCCGCGAACGTCTCCGCGTCCGCCAGGCCGACCCGCGCCACGACCTCGCCCGTCCGGGCGGGATTGATCGACTCGTACGTGCTCGCGGCGGCGGCGTCCTTGCCGCCCACGATGGAAACGATTTGTCGGCTCACCGGGGTCCTCCTCGTAAGTTCTCCGGTAGACGCTAGCTCTCCAGGGCCAGTTTGCGCAGCTCCGGCCCGTAGACCGGATGGGCCAGCGCGGCGGCGAACTGGGCCTTGAGGTAGTTGAGCGGCGAGCCGGTGTCGTACCAGGTGCCGTCGATGACCTGCCCGTACACCGGGTTCGCGGCGGCGTGGCGGTGCAGCGCGTCGGTGAGGTAGACCTCGCCCTCGGGGTTGTCGTACCAGCGGCGGGTGGCGGCCTCCAGCTCCGCGACCACCCCGGGGGTGACGACGTAGCCGCCGATCGCGGCGAAGTGGGAGGGGGCCTCCTCCGGGCGCGGCTTCTCCACCAGGCCGGAGATGCGCATCCGGCCTCCGCCGAGGTCCTCCTCGACGACCGGCACGCCGTACCGGGAGGCGTCCTCGACCGCCATCGGCATCAGCGCCAGCACCGGCGCGCCGCTCGCCTCGTAGGCGGCCTTGAGCTGCTTGGCGCGCGGCACCTCGGCCACGAACACGTCGTCGGCCCACAACACCATGAACGGCTCGTCGCCGATGACCCGGGCGGCGTTGAGCACGGGGGTGCCGTTGCCGTAGGGGCCGTTCTGGTACAGGTAGGTGATGTGGGCCAGCGACGACAGCTCGGCCACCGCCTCGGCCAGCTCGTCCTTGCCCGCGGCGCGCAACTCCCGCTCCAGGTCGCCGTCCGGGGCGAAGTGCCGCTGTACGAGGTCCTTGCGGGCCGAGGTGACGATGGTGATCTCGTCGATGCCGGAGTCCACCAGCTCGCGGATGGTGTGTTCGAGGACGGGCTTGTCGCCGATCGGCAACATCTCCTTCGGCAGCGCCTTCGTCAGCGGCAGCAGCCTGGTGCCCAGCCCGGCCACCGGGATCACGGCCTTGTGTACCAAGGGTCTCTCCTTCAGCTGTTCGGCGCGGAGAATGCCGAGGTTACCCGGCGGTGATCATGCCGGTCGCCACCGGGGTCGCCATCTTGATAAATCCCGGCATATTAAGACGTGTGCCGGAGAATTGGCTTGGCGACGCGGCGTGGCAACTCCGGGGACAGGAAAGAATGGCCCATTCCCGTGATCGTCTCCATCCGCGCGTGCGGGATCGCGGCGGCCACCGCCTCGCCGTGCGGCAGCGGCAGCAGGGGATCGTCGGTGCCGTGGATGACCAGCGTGGCCGCCTTGATCGCGGACAGCGGGACGCGCCGGTCCGCCGTCAGCGCCCGTCCGGCCAGATCGTGGTTGGCCGCGGCGGCCGGGTTGCTCGAAAGGTCGTAGGACTCCGTCACCAGTCGCCGCGCCGCCTCCTCGTCGAAGGGCAGGGCGTCGCCGTTCAGCACCCGCCAGGTCGCCACTCCGGCCGCGACGTTCTCCTCGCGGGTGGCCCTCGGAGCGGTCGTGACCTGCATGAGGTGCCGCAGGAACGCGGGCGCGGGCGGCGGCAGGTGTTCCGGGTCCGGCTCCTTCCCCGTCAGGGCCCGCTCCCAGGCCGGGCCCGCGTCGGCGCCCATCGGGCTCGACATGATCACCGTCAGGCTCGCCACGCGCTCCGGGCGGTGCACGGCCAGCCACTGCGCGACCGCGCCGCCGAGCGAGGCGCCGGCGACGTGGGCGGTCTCCACTCCGTACGCGTCGAGCACGGCGACGGCGTCACCGGCCAGGTCGGCCAGCGTGTACGGCGCGGCGGCGAAATCCACGCAGTCCGACCGGCCGGTGTCGCGATGGTCGAACCGGATGACCTGCCGCCCACCGGCGACCAGGGTCTGGACGAGTTCGTCCGGCCAGCCGGGGCCGGGGGTGGAGGTGCCCATGACGAGCAGCACCACCGGATCCGCCGGATTCCCGAACCGCTCGGTCCACAGCCGCAATTTCCCGGAGACGATGAATTTCGCGTCATTGACAGCCATGACCATCAATATAGCGACTTATTGTCTTTTCGCGCTAAAATGCGATATTTCGCTTTTCGTGGTATAATAGAAACTATACAAGAACGCCATTGAGGATGAGATGGAGAACGCGCCGCGCGCGCGTGTCCCATTCGGCCTGCTCCAGCCGGGTCAGATAACCGAGCAGCAGGATGATGTCCCGGGCGTCCACGTCGGCCCGGACGGTGCCGTCGGCCTTGCCGGCGTCGAGCAGCATGGTGAGCGCGTCCCCGATCGGCCCGAGGCTGTGCGCCGACAGATCCCGCCACACCCCGGCCTCGACGGCGGCGAACACCCCCCGCTTGACCTTCGCGTACTCGGCCACCCTGTCGAGCCACCGGGCCAGGGCCGCGACCGGCGGGTGTCCGGCGAGGAGTTCCGGCGCGGCGGCCACGAGGTCGTCCACGTCCTGCCGGTAGACCTCCGACAGCAGGGCCTCGCGGGTCGGGAAGTGGCGGTAGAGGGTGCCCTGGCCGACTCCCGCCTGCTTGGCGATCTCGTTGAGCCGTACGTCGTCGGCGTTCGCGATCACCTCACGGGCGATCCGGAGGATCCGTGCGCGGTTCTCGGTGGCGTCGGCCCGGCGGCTGGGTGTGTTCATCGGTCCTCTGGGGGTTTGGCTAAGCGGACATGTGTCCGCTACGGTTAAGCGGACACATGTCCACTTTATCCCGGAAGGAATCCCCATGTCAGTCAGTGACAAGGTCGTCGTCATCACCGGGGCGAGCAGCGGGATCGGTGCTGCCACCGCCCGTCTGCTCGCCGGGCGCGGCGCGGCCGTCGTGCTCGGCGCGCGGCGTACGGAGCGGCTCGACGAGATCGCCGCCGACATCCGCGAGGCCGGCGGGCGCGCCGTCGCGGTCGCCGCCGACGTCACCCGCCCCGCGGACCTCGAAGCGCTCGTGGACCGCGCCGTGACCGAGTTCGGCCGGTTCGACGTGCTGGTGGGCAACGCCGGCGTCGCCAAGACCGGGCCGGTGGCCGACCTGGACGTGGCCGGCTGGTCGGCGATGATCGACGTCAACCTGCGCGGGGTGCTGCACGGCATCGCCGCCGCGCTACCGGTCTTCCGCCGTCAGGGGCACGGGCACCTCGTGACCACGGTGTCCACGTCCGGGCTGAAGATCGTCCCGACGCAGGCGGTCTACGCGGCCACCAAGAACGCCGTGCGTACGCTGCTGGAGGGGTTGCGGCAGGAGTCGACCGACGGCGTGTTGCGGACCACGGCGGTGTCGCCGGGGTACGTCCGTACGGGGCTCGCGGACTGGATCGACAACCCGCAGGTCCGCGAGCAGATTCAGCGGGACATGGAGCGGTTCGCCATCGATCCGGAGGCCGTCGCCCGCGCCATCGCCTTCGCCATCGAACAACCCGCCGACGTGGAGATCGGCGAGATCGTCATCCGCCCCACCATCCAGGGCTGAACGGCGTCAGGCGCTGAAGCCGGGCCAAGCCTGACGGGCATCAGGCGCTGAAGCCGGGCCAAGCCTGACGGGCGTCAGGCGCTGAAGTCGGGCCAAGGCTCACGGGCGTCAGGCGCTGAAGTCGGGCCAAGCCTGACGGGCGTCAGGCGCTGAAGTCGGCGAAGTCGAAGCCCGGCGAGACTATGCAGCTCACCAGCACCCCCTCCGCCCCGGCCGGGCGCGCCGACTGCCACACCCCGCCCGGCACGACCGCCTGCGGCACCTGCCCGTGCTCCGCCTCCGGGCCCAGCAGCACGCTCTCGTCCCCGATCGTCAGGTCCAGCGGCCCGCCACGGTGCCACAACCAGATCTCCGCCGACCTGACCACGTGCGGCACCGACTCCTCGCCCGGCTGCAGCAGGAAGTAGATCGCGGTCGCACTGGCCCGCGGCCCCGGATACCCCTCCGGCACGAACGTCACCGGCGATCGCCACGTCTCCCTGAACCAGCCGCCCTCCGGATGGGGAAGCAGGTCGAGGGCCTCGGCGATGGGCGGGCGTTCGACGAAGGCGACGGGGGCGCCCGTGACATCCCTGCGCAGGAAGCGGGTCCCGTCGAGGACGAGTTGGCCGTCGAGGTCGCTCTTCAGCGCCGCCGCCTCGTCGGGCACCTGGATGGACGGTCCGTCGGGATAGCTCCGTAGCTCCACGCACACCAGCTTAGGGGGTTGCTCGCGCGGATGACCTTGCACGTTCACCTGACGTACGATTCCTCATATTTTGTTCGAGCCCGTGCGGGGCCCGCTACGTTCGGCTGGACGGCACGCGCGCCAGCGGTGGCTCCTACCTGTCGGCGGCGGAGGTGAGCGCGGGCTGACCGCTTGTCCCTGACCGGGTGGGAATTGTCGGTCGGCCTGGCTAGTGTTCGGCGGGTGATCGAACGGTGGAGCCGTGATCAGGTGCTCGCCCTCGCTCCCGACGCGTCGTCCCAGAAGGCGGCGCAGGGGGTGTCGGGGGCCGGGAAATGGTCGGTGCGCGGCACGACGGGCACGGTGCTGTACGGCGAGTGCAAGGGCAGCGGGTCCAAGCCCTACCTGGCCGCCGTCGACCTGACCGAGCCCGCTTATCGGTGCAGCTGCCCGAGCAGGAAGTTTCCGTGCAAGCATGCGCTCGGGCTGCTGCTTCTGTGGTCCGCGGACGGGGTTCCGGTACGGGAGGCGGCTCCGCAGTGGGTGACGGAGTGGATGGAGGGACGAGCCGAACGGGCCGAGAAGTCAGCGGCCCGCCTCGACGCCGCCCGCGCCAAGGCCGCCGCCTCCCAGCCCCCGAACCCGTCGGACCCGTCGGACCCCTCGGACGCCTTGGACCCCTCGGACCCGAACCTGGACTGCGACTCGGCCCTTGCCGGCAGCGGCCCGCAGCCGGACACCGACCCCCGTGCCGCTCAGCCGGGCGTTGGCTCCGGCGCCGCTCGGCCGGACTCCGGCTCCGGCGCTGATCAGCCGGACACTGGCTCCCGTGCTGCTCAGCCCGGCTCGGGCGGTTCGGGACCGGCCGTCGCGGGGCGAGGCTCCGAGGCCACGGCTGGAACCGCCGGAGGGCCGGTCGGGGCGGAGTCCGTGCGGCATGGGCGGGTGGCCGCCGGGCTGGCCGAGCTGGAGCGTTGGCTGGCCGACCAGTTGCGCCAAGGGCTGGCGGGGGCCGCTGAGCACGACTGGGACGGGCTGGCCAAGCGACTCATCGACGCCCAGGCTCCGGGCGTGGCGGGCATCGTGTCCCGGCTGGCCAGGGTCCGGGCCGAGGAGGGCTGGCCGGGTCGGCTGCTGGAGGAATACGCACTGATCAACCTGCTCGCCATCGCCTACCGCCGGCGGGCCGAGCTGCCGGAGCGCCTCGCACAGAGCGTGCTGATCCGCGTCGGCTTCCCCATCACGAGGGAAGAGGTGCTGGTCGGCCCTCCGGTGCGCGATCACTGGGACGTGCTGGGCAGGCGCGACGAAGCCCAGGACCGGCTGACGGCGCGCCGCGTCTGGCTCAGAGGCCGCCGCACCGGCAGGCCCGCCCTCATCCTGTCGTTCGCACCGCAGGGCCAGCCGCTGGACGCCTCCCTGGTAACGGGCACCACGATCGACGCCGACCTGACGTACTACCCGGGCGCCGCCCCACTGCGCGCCCTCGTCGCCACCCGCCACGCCCCCGCCACCGCGACCCCCGCCACCGCGACCCCCGCCACCCGGACCGCGACCACCGCAACCACCGCCACCGCCTCGACCACCACCCCCACCTCGACCAACCCCACCGCCCCGACCACCGCCACCGCCCCGACCACTCCCACCCCGACCACTCCCACTCCGACCGCCCCCACCGCCACGCTCGGAACGCCGCCCGGGGCGTTGCCAACCGCGCCGCCCGGGGCGTCGCCGCCCGTCGCGCGCCCCGCCACGTCGCCCGCTGTGCCTCCGGGGGTTTCGGCGGACGAGGCGCTCGACGAGGTGGCGCGGGCGCTGGGCGAGGATCCGTGGACCGAGTCATGGCCGCTGGTCCTGGCAGGTGTGGTGCCCGGACGGACCTCGATCGGCGGACTTCCGCTGCATCCCCGCGCGCACGATCTCTGGCGGCTGCTCGCCGTCTCCGGCGGCCACCCGCTCACGGTGGCCGTCGAGTGGACGCCGCAGGGCCTGCGCCCTCTGACCACCTGGGACGACGACGGAAGGGCGGTGATCCTGTGACCGGCTGGGACGACCTGGCCTCGACGGCGCTCGTGGGCACCGATCGCAGGCCGTACCCTGGCGACCTGCTTGAGACGGCGGCCGTCGAGGTGGCGCGGCGGCGAGCGGGACAATGCGTGCGCCAGACGGAGACACCGGCATCCGCGCCCGAACGGGAGAATGTGCCTTCGCCCGCCGAGACGCGTTCGCCCGAGACAGGCGAGGTAAGCGCGCCCGAGACAGGCGGGGCAAGCGCACCCGTGGCAGGCGGGGCAAGCGCGCCCGAGGCGGAGGGAGGGCGTGCGCCTGCGGAGGAGCAGGAGGCCGTTGGGAGGCGGGCGGCCGAGCGGCTGGTGAGGTTGCTCGGTGGTGAGCACGAGCGGCTGATCCCGGAATGGCTGGCCGCGGCTGCCGCCACCGGGCGGAGGGTGCCCGCGTACGCGCTGCCCGAGTTGCTGGATCGCGGCCGTCGAGACCGTTCGATGCGGGTGCATCTCGGGGTGCTGGCGGGGCGGCGCGGACGCTGGCTGGCCGGGCTCAACCCGGCGTGGGACTACCTCCTGGAGGAGCCCACCGGCGAGACGTGGGAGCTGGGCGGCGCCGCCGACCGGCGGGCGCACCTGCGGGCGATCAGGGCCGCCGACCCCGCCCAGGCCAGGCGGCTGCTGGAGGGCACGTGGGAGCGCGAGACGCCCGACGACCGGGCCGAGTTCGTCGAGGTGCTGGCCGACGGGCTGAGCATGGCGGACGAGCCGTTCCTTGAGCAGGCGCTCGACGACCGCCGCAGGGAGGTGCGCCAGGCCGCCGCCAACCTCCTCACCCGCCTGCCCGCCTCGCGCCTGTCCCAGCGCATGGCGGAACGGGTGCGCGCCTGCGTGACGATCGCCGGCGACGTCATCACCATCGAGGCCCCCACGACCTGCGACAAGGCCATGGAACGCGACGGCGTACGTCCCAAGCCGCCCCGTGGCACCGGCGAGCGCGCCTGGTGGTTGCAGCAGATCATCGCCCGTGCCCCGCTGTCCGTCTGGGACCGGCCGCCCGCCCGGCTGCTCGCGATGCGGATCCCCGACTGGGACGCCGAGGTGAAGGCGGCCTGGGTACGCGCCGCGGTGTTGCAACGGGACCCGGAGTGGGCGCGGGCGATGTTCGGCTGGGACCCGATCGCCGACCTGCTCGTCGCCCTCCCGCCCGCCGAACAGCAGGAGTTGGCGGCCCAGTTCGTCCAGAAACATGACCTGGACAGCCAGTTGATCATGGTGCTGGGCGGCGTATCGTCGCACTGGCACGAGGGCCTGGCGACGGCCGTGCTCCGCAAGATCGTGAAGGTGAACACCACGCAGCCGTGGAACCTCGGCGAGCTGGTCAAGCTGGCGGGCGAGCACATCGACCCGGCCCTGTTCGAGCTGGCCGAGGACTACTCGCCGTGCGAGCCCATCCAGAAGGTCGCCGCCCTGCTGCGTTTCCGTGCTGACATGTACAAGGAGCTTTCCCGATGACCGTTCTGCGCCCGCACGCGGAAGACCAGTACGCCGAGGAGCTGGCCGTCCTGGCCAAGGACGACGACCGGACCAGACCGCCGGGCTGGAAGCTGTCGCCGTGGGCCGTGACCGCGTACATCCTGGGCGACGGCGACCGCATCACCCCCAAATATGTGGGTGCGCGGCGCATCGTCGAGGTGGCGGTGGCGACGCTGGCGACCGACCGCGCGCTGCTGCTGCTCGGCGTGCCCGGCACCGCGAAGACGTGGTTGTCGGAGCACCTGGCCGCCGCGATCAGCGGCGACTCGACGCTGCTGGTGCAGGGTACGGCCGGTACCGCCGAGGAGGCCGTGCGGTACGGCTGGAACTACGCCAGGCTGCTGGCCGAGGGGCCGTCGTTCGAGGCGCTGACCCCGTCGCCGGTGATGCGGGCCATGGCCGAGGGCCGGGTGGCCAGGGTCGAGGAGCTGACCCGCATGCCGTCCGACGTACAGGATGCCCTGATCACCGTGCTGTCGGAGAAGACGCTGCCGATCCCCGAGCTGAACCGCGAGGTCCAGGCCCAGCGCGGGTTCAACGTGATCGCCACGGCCAACGACCGCGACCGGGGCGTCAACGAGCTGTCCAGCGCGTTGCGCCGCCGCTTCAACACGGTCGTGCTGCCGGTCCCGGCGACGGCCGAGGAGGAGGTCGACATCGTCTCCCGCCGCGTCACCCAACTCGGCCGCGCCCTGGAACTGCCGGAGACGACGACCGGCCTGACGGAGATCCGCAGGGTGGTGACGGTGTTCAGGGAACTGCGCACCGGCGTCACCGAGGACGGCCGCACGAAGGTCAAGTCACCCAGCGGCACCCTGTCCACCGCCGAGGCCATCTCGGTCCTGACCAGCGGCATCGCCCTTGCTGCCCACTTCGGCGACGGCGTCCTGCGCCCGTCCGACGTGGCCGCCGGGATCGTCGGCGCGGTGGTGCAGGAGCCGGTTTCGGATCGGGTGGTGTGGCGCGAGTACCTGGAGACCGTGGTCCGCGAGCGCTCCGACTGGCGCGACTTCTACCGCGCCTGCCGCGAGGTCTCATGAGCAGCCCCCCGACTCCCAACGAAGCCCCTACGAGCGGCGGCCTTCCAGGCGCCTCTCCGAGTGGCGCCCCTGCGAGCGGCGGTCTTCCGGGTGGCGGCTCTCCGGGTGGCGGCCATCCGAGCGGTGGCTCTGCGAGTGGCGGCTCTCCGGGCGGCGATTCCGCGAGTGGCGGTCTTCCGGGCGGTGGCTCTGCGAGTGGCGGTCCTCTGGGCGGCGGTCTTGCAGGTGACGGCGTTCCGGCTCTCGGCGGAGGCGCCCCGAGCGGTGGTGCCCCGGTTCCCGGTGGAGGCGTAACTCGTGGTGCGTCGACGCGGGGGGCGCGTGCTTCCGGCCGTGGCGACGTGTTCGTCCTGGGGGTGCGGCACCACGGGCCCGGTTCCGCGCGGGCCGTGCGGCGGGAGCTTGAGCGGTTGCGGCCCGATGTGATCCTCATCGAGGGTCCGCCCGAGGCCGACGCCCTCGTGACGCTCGCGCCCGGCCTGGAGCCGCCCGTCGCGCTGCTCGCCCACGTGCCGGGCGCGCCCGCCCGCGCCGCCTTCTGGCCGTTCGCCGCGTTCTCACCGGAATGGCAGGCCATCGTGTACGGCACCTCCGCCGGCATCCCGGTGCGCTTCTGCGACCTGCCCGCCGCCAACTCCCTGGCCGTCGAGCCCGAGGATCCGAATGCGGGATCGGCCGGGCAGCCCGAGGGGCCGGATGCGGGATCGGCCGAGCAGCCCGAGGTACCGGCCGGGACGCCCACAAGGCCGGCCACAAAACCGGCTGGGGTGCCCGAGGAACCGGCCGGGGTGCCCCAGGAACCGGCTGCCGTGCCGGGAAAGTCGGCTGTCGAGTTCGCCGGGGTGTCTGAGGATCCCATTGGCTCGCTGGCCGCCGCGGCCGGTTATGACGATCCGGAACGCTGGTGGGAGGACGTGGTCGAGCATCGGGGCGACACCCCGTTCGAGGTGATCGCCGAAGCCATGGCCGCCGTGCGTGAAGGGTACGAGCCGGGCGAACGCGAGGCCAGGCGCGAGGCGTACATGCGGAAGACCATCCGTGCGGCGCTGAAACAGGGCTTCGGCCGGATCGCGGTGATCTGCGGTGCGTGGCATGTGCCCGCGCTGGCCGGGCCGCTGCCGTCCGCTGCCGCGGACAACGCCGTGCTGCGTGGCCTGCCGAAGGTGAAGGCGGAGCTGACGTGGGTGCCGTGGACGTACGGGCGGCTGGCCTCCTGGAGCGGGTACGGCGCGGGGATCACCTCGCCGGGCTGGTACCACCACCTGTTCGAGGCCCCCGACAGGCCCGTCGAGCGGTGGCTGGCGCAGGCCGCGGGGGTGCTGCGGGACGAAGGGCTGGCCGTGTCGTCGGCGCACGTCATCGAGTCCGTACGGCTCGCGGAGAGCCTGGCGGTGCTGCGCGGACGGCCTTTGGCCGGGCTGGGCGAGGTCACCGAGGCGGCCAGGGCCGTGTTGTGCGAGGGCGACGACCTGGCCGTGGAGCTGATCCAGCGGCGCATGGTCGTCGGCGACCGGCTCGGCCACGTACCGGACGGCACCCCGATGGTGCCGCTCCAGCGGGACCTGCGTGAGCAGCAGCGGCGGCTCAAGCTCAGGCCCGAGGCGCTGGACCGGGAGATCGACCTCGACCTGCGCAAACCTCTCGACCTGGACCGCAGCCACCTGCTGCACCGGCTGCGGTTACTCGATGTGGGGTGGGGCACGCCGGGGCAGGCGCGCGGCAAGGGCACGTTCAGGGAGACGTGGACGTTGCGGTGGTCGCCCGAGCACGACCTCGCGCTCATCGAGCACGCCGCCCTGGGCACCACCGTGTCCGCCGCGTCGGCGCAGCGGGCGCGGGACCTGGCGGGGTCGGCGTCGGCGGCGCTGGCGGATCTTACGTCGCTGGTGGAGCAATGCCTGCTGGCGGAACTGCCGCAAGCGCTGCCCGAGGTGCTGGCGGCGCTGTCGGCCAAGGCGGCGCTCGACACCGACGTCACGCATCTGATGGCGGCACTGCCCGCGATGGTGCGCGCCCACCGCTACGGCGACGTGCGCGGCACGTCGGCGCTCGGGCTGGCGGTGATCGTACGTTCGATGCTGGAGCGGATCTGCGTCGGGCTGCCGGTGGCGGTGACGGGACTGGACGACGAGGCGGCGGGCGACCTGCTCAAGCATGTGGACGCCGTCCACTCCGCCGTCGCCCTCCTCACCGACGCTCCCGACCCGGCGGATGCCTCCCATGCGGCGGACGCCTCCGATGCGGCGGACGCCTCCGGCCTGGCGGATGCCTCCGATGCGGTGGGCGTCTCCGATGCGGCGGGCGTCTCCGGTCCGGCGGATGCCTCCGGCCCGGCGGATACGTCCAGCCCGGTGGGCGTTCCTGGGGATGGGCAAGGGAGTGGCGCGGGTGGTGCGTCGCCGCGGGGGCGGTGGCTGGCCACGCTGGGTGGGATCAGCGACCGGCAGGACCTGCACGGGCTCATCGAGGGGCGGCTGACCAGGATCCTGCTGGACTCCGGCGAGTTGCGGGACGCCGGCGACCGCATGTCCAGGGCCATGTCCAGGGGTCAGCCGCCGGCGCGGGCGGCCGCGTGGGTGGAGGGGTTCCTGGCCGGGGGCGGGCTGCTGCTGGTGCACGACCCGCGCCTGCTGAGCCTGGTGGACGGCTGGCTGAGCGGGCTGTCCGGCGAGCAGTTCATCGACGTGCTGCCGCTGCTGCGCCGCACGTTCGGCGGGTTCGCCGCGCCGGAGCGCAGGGCCATCGGCGAGCGCCTGCGCTCGGCCGGCCGGGATGAAGGCGACGGCGAGGGGGAGCCGGACGTGGACGAGCAGCGCGCCGCCGCGGCCGTCGCGACCGTCCTGTCGATCATCGGGAAGCCGGGCGGATGACGCGGGATATGCCGGGAACGCGGTCGGACGGGCGTGGCGGGTGAGCCGCCAGGCGGGTCGGATGGGCGCGGCGGGTGGGCGGTCAGGTAGTCGGATGGCCGTGGCAGGCGGGCGTCGCAAGTGGGTGGCTGGGCGGGCGCGGCAGGTGAGCGGCCAGGCCAGTCGGATGGGCGCGGGGGATGAGCGGATGGGCGGGTGGATGGGTGTGGTGGACGATGGAAGGGGAGGCTGATGGGTGCGGCGGATGAGCGGTTGCGGCGGTGGCGGCTGGTGCTCGGGGGCGGGGCCGCCGATGGCGTCGGGTTCGGGTTGGAGGGTACGGACGCGCAGATGGACGCCGCGCTGGCCGCCGTCTACGACCAAGGAGGCGGCGGCCAGGGCAGGGGAGACGGGGGCAGGAGCAGCAGGGAGGGCGGGCTGGGGGCGTCGGCGCCGCGGGTGGCGCGGTGGCTGGGCGACATCCGTACGTACTTCCCCTCTACCGTCGTCCAGGTCATGCAGAAAGACGCGATCGAGCGCCTGAACCTCACCAGGCTCCTCCTGGAACCCGAGATGCTGGAGGCCGTGGAACCGGACGTGCACCTGGTCGGCACCCTGCTCGCGCTCAACAA
The DNA here is from genome assembly GCF_040655495.1 of Nonomuraea sp. NPDC050404. NCBI lineage: Bacteria > Bacillati > Actinomycetota > Actinomycetes > Streptosporangiales > Streptosporangiaceae > Nonomuraea > Nonomuraea sp. NPDC050404. The sequence goes on along the minus strand of NZ_JBFAKB010000002.1, from coordinate 387,160 downwards.
GGTCATGCCCGACCAGGCCCGCGAGTCCGCCAGGACCCTGGTGCGCAAGGTGGTGGCGGAGCTGGAGCGCAGGCTCGCGCAGAAGACGAGGACGGCCGTGAGCGGCGCCCTGGACCGTTCGGCCAGGACGCATCGGCCCAAGCGCGTGGCCGACATCGACTGGGACCGGACGATCAGGGCGAACCTCAAGAACTACCTGCCCGAGCGGAACACCGTAGTCCCCTCGCGGCTGGTCGGCTACGCCCGCAGGCAGCGGTCGGTGCAGCGCGAGGTGGTGCTGTGCATCGACCAGAGCGGGTCGATGGCGGCCTCGGTGGTGTATTCGAGCGTGTTCGGCGCGGTGCTGGCCTCGATGCGGTCGCTGAAGACGTCCCTCGTGGTGTTCGACACGGCGGTGGTGGACCTCACCGACCGGCTGCACGACCCGGTGGAGCTGCTGTTCGGCACCCAGCTCGGCGGCGGCACCGACATCAACCGGGCCATCGCCTACGGCCAGGGCCTCATCACCCGCCCGGCCAACTCGATCTTCATCCTGATCAGCGACCTGTACGAGGGCGGCGTCAGGCAGGAGATGTTGCGCAGGGTGGCGGCGATGACGCAGGCCGGCGTACAGGTGATCGTGCTGCTCGCCCTGTCGGACGAGGGGGCGCCGTTCTACGACCACGAGAACGCCGCGGCGCTGGCCGCGCTGGGCGTGCCCGCGTTCGCGTGCACGCCCGACGCCTTCCCGGACCTGATGGCCGCCGCGATCGAACGGCGCGACATCGCCCAATGGGCCGAACGTCACCTCTCGCATTGAGTTCACATTTCGGTTAAGCCCGGTGCGATTTACGAGACGTTCTTCTGCTGAACCGATGAACCTCAATGTTGTTGCGGCCTGGCGTGGCGCGGCAGCAGGTACGACAGCGCGAACGTCAGCGCCAGCAACCCCACCTCGACCCACACCGTGACCTGCATCGAGGAGCCGAAGCCCCACTCGCTCGCGAGCAGGTTGAAGAACAGCGTGCCGAGCACGGCGGTGCCGAACGCGCCGCCGAGCTGCTGGACCCCGGTCAGCGTGCCGGAGGCGGAGCCGGACTCGTGCGGCTCGACCCCGGCCAGCACGATGTCGAAGAACGGCGCCATGGTCATCCCCATCCCGATCCCGACCAGGGCGAGCCCGGGGGCGAGCTGCCAGGTGGTGACGTCGAGGCTGGTCAGGTGGATGGTCAGGGCGAGCACGGCGGCCCCCGCGGCCATCACGACGGTGCCGATCTGCATCAGGCCGCGGCCGAGCCTCTCCTGCAGCCCCGCCATCGCCACGCCGAAGCCGACGACGCCGCCGAGCGCCTGTGGCAGCGCGGCCAGGCCAGCTTCGAGCGGCGTGAACCCGAGGCCCATCTGTGTGTAGAGGCTGAAGACCAGGCCGAAGCCGGTGAGGCCGGCGAAGAAGGACAGCCCGGCCAGCAGGCCGCCGGTGAAGGCCCGCTTGCGGAACAGGGAGGGGGTGACCAGCGGGTCCCGGCCGGACCTGGCGCGGCGCGACTCGTACCGGCCGAAGAGGGCGAACACCACGACGGCGGCGGCCATCGAGACGAACGTCCAGGCCGGCCAGCCCTCCTCGCGGCCCTGGATGAGCGGGAAGATCAGCAGGAACGCGGCGGCCGAGACGAGCGCGACGCCGGGCAGGTCGAGCCTGGTGGCGTTGGACAGGCGGAATTCGGGCAGGAAGCGCGCGGCGGCCAGCACGGCGGCCAGGCCGAGCGGCAGGTTGATCAGGAAGATCATGCGCCAGCCCGTACCGAAGAGGTCGGCGTCCACCAGCCAGCCCGCCAGGACGGGGCCGCCCACGGACCCGATGGCCATGACCGGCCCGAACAGGCCGAACGCCTTGCCGAGCTCCTGCGGCGGGAACATCTCCTTGATCAGCCCCAGGCCCTGCGGGATCAGCACGGCGCCGAACAGGCCCTGCAGCACACGGCTGGCGATCAGCATCTCCGGGCTGACGGCCAGGCCGCACAGCAGCGAGGCGAGGGTGAAGCCGGAGGCGCCGATCAGGAACATGCGCTTCCTGCCGTAAAGGTCGCCGAGCCGTCCGCCGGTGATGAGCCCGACGGCCATGGCCAGGGTGTAGCCCGCGCTCAACCACTGCACGAGGCTTTCCGAGCCGCCCAGCTCCTGTCTGATCGTGGGGGCGGCGATGGTGGTCACGAGGGCGTCGAGCAGGTCCATGACCTCGGCGGCCAGGATCACGAAGAGCGCGACCCAGCGCCAGCGGTAGGGCTGGACCTCGGTTGCCGCCGCGGCTGCGGTGACGGCCATGAGGATCTCCTTCAAACGGTGTTCCATCAGACGAACGGCGTTCGTCACGAACACCGTTTTATAGACGAACACTGTTCGTGTCAAGTACGCTGTTCGTATGGATCGCAAGGAACGCAGCGAGGACGAGATCCCCGTCCCCCCGTGGCGCAGGTCGCGCAGATCGGCGCCGCCCAGGCGGCAGCTCAGCCAGGACCTGATCGTCGAGACCGGGCTGCGTGTCCTCGACTCCGAGGGGTTCGACGCGCTGAGCATGCGACGGGTGGCCCAGGCGCTCGACACCGGCCCCGCCTCGCTGTACGCGCACGTGGCCGGCAAGGAGGAACTGCTCGAACTGATCTACGAGCGGGTGCTCGGCGAGATCCGGCTGCCCGAGCGCGATCCGGCCCGCTGGAAGGAGCAGCTACGCGGGTACGCGCTGGAACTGCACGGCATGTTCCGCAAGCACCCCGACGTGGCCAGGGCGGCGCTGGCGAGCATCCCGATGGGCCCGTCCTCGCTGCGCGCGGCCGAGTTCACCTACGGGCTGCTGGTCGAGGCCGGCATGCCCCCGCAAGAGGCGTCCCTGGCGATAGACCGGCTCTCGCTCTACCTCGTCGGCGACGCCTACGAGGGCGCGCTGCACGTCGCGCGGATGCGCGCGGCCGGCATGCGGGATCAGGCGGAGTACTTCGAGTCGTTCGTCGCGCAGATCGTCTCCTACTATCGGTCGTTGCCGATGGAGCAGTTCCCGCACCTGGCCAACCACGTGGACGACCTGACCGCCGCCGACGGCGAGGACCGTTTCCACTACGGGCTCGCCCTGCTCCTGGACGGCATCGAGGCGCGCATGCCGAAGTCCTAGACGAGGCCGGGACGGGCCTTAGGCCGAATTGCCTAGGCCCCGGGCCCGATGTGCTGACCAGGTGCTTCGCCATAGTTTTCGGGTCATGACAACGACGATTGAACGACCCACGGCCAAGCCGGCCGGCGTGATGTCCGCGCGGTACCGGGCACTCAGCATCGGGCTGCTCGCGCTGGTCACGTTGCAGGCGTTCGAGGGCATGGCGGTGACCACGGCCATGCCCGTGGTGGCACGCGATCTTGACGGCATGTACCTGTACAACCTGGCCTTCAGCGCCACCCTGGCGGCCAGCGTGATCGCCACGGTGCTGGGCGGGCGCTGGAGCGACGTACGGGGGCCGCTCCAGCCCATCGGCGCCGGCGTGCTGGCCTTCCTGGCCGGGCTTTTGCTGGCCGGTTTCGCGCCGACCATGGAGTTGTTCGTGCTCGGCCGCTTCGTCCAGGGGCTCGGCATCGGATCGACCCAGGTGGCGCTGTACGTGCTGATCGCCAGGACGTACCCGGCCGCGTTGCATCCACGGGTGTTCGCCCTGTTCTCGGCGGCGTGGGTGGTGCCCTCCATGGTGGGGCCGTCCATCGCCGGCTTCGTCGCGGAGAGCTGGGACTGGCGCGCGATCTTCCTCGGCGTCACGGTGCTCGTCATCCCGGCCGCGCTGCTGCTCTGGCGCGGAACCACCGGCGGGGTCGTGGCCGAGGGCATCGACGCCGGTCCCGCCCCCGGCCTGGGCCGCAAGCTCGTCTTCGCCGCGCTGACCGCCGTCGCCGCCGCCCTCATCCAGTACGGCAGCGCACTGAAGCTGGCCGGCCTGCCCCTGCTCGCGGCCGGAGTCGTGCTGCTGGTCGTGTCCCTGCCCAAGCTGCTGCTGCCCGGCTCGCTCAGGGCCGCCCGCGGCCTGCCGACCGCGCCGCTGCTGCGCGGGCTGGCCTTCGGCTCGTACACGGCGGCCGAGGTGCTGATCCCGCTCATGCTGAAGTACGAGCGCGGCCTGAGCGTCACCGCGGCCGGCGTCGTGCTCACCATCGGGGCGCTCGGCTGGTCCACCGGCTCCTGGATCAAGGGCCGCGGCATGATCGGCAACATGGCGGCCCTGCGCGGCGGCGGGCTGCTGATCGCCGGCGGCATCTCGCTGGTGACACTCGTGCTGATCGACTCGGTGCCGCTCCTCGTCGCGCACGTCGGCATGGCGGCCGTCGGACTCGGCATCGGCGTACTGCACCCCACCGTGTCCGTACTGGTGCTGCAGTTGTCGAAGGAGGGTGAGGAGGGCAACAACTCCGCGGCCGTGGGCGTGGGGGAGTCGGTCTTCACCGTGGTGGCCGTCGCGGTCAGCGGCGCCCTGTTCACCGCCACCGCCGAGAACTACGCGTTCGGCCTCATCTTCACCGTCGGTCTCGCCCTTCTGGGCGCCGTGCTGGCCCCGCGTTTCGTGCACTCCGCGACAGCGGGCACTATGGAGACATCGCCGTCATAAAAAGGGGAGTACATGCCGCGCGTGCGGGAGCTAGAGGTGTTCCGGCTGGTCCTGCCCGCCGGCAGGAGGTCGGAGAGCCTGCTCGTCAAGCTCACCGACCACGGCGGCATGACCGGGTGGGGGGAGACCATCTCGCCACCGGTGAAGAGCTGGTCCCGCCTTGAGGAGTCGCTGGCGGCGCTGCTGATCGGGGCCGACTGGGAGCACCCCGACACGGTGGCCAGCGGCGACCCCGCGGTCGACATGGCCTGCTGGGACCTGTGGACCAGGATGCGCGGGGTGCCACTCGCCGAGGCGATCGGCGGCACCCGAACCTCGCTCATGGCGACCGTGCGGCTGGCTCCCGACCCGTCCGTCGAGAGCCTGGTGGCCCGGGTCAACCAGCAGGTCTGCGCCGGCTACGGGCACGTGACGCTGGACATCAGGCCAGGCTGGGACGTTGAGCCCGTACGCGCGGTGCGGCGGGCCTACCCGGCCCTGACCCTGGCCGTCGACTGCGACAACGCCTACACCGACCTCGGCCAGCTCGTCGCGCTCGACTCCTACGGCCTGGAGGTCATCGAGCGCCCCTTCGCCACCGCCGACGTCACCGCGCACGCCTCGCTCCAGGACCAGGTGACGGCCTCGGTCGCGGTCGAGGCCGGCTCGTCCGCCGAACTGGACGACTACCTGACGCTGCGGGCGGCGCGCGTGCTGCTGCTGCGTCCCGCCGCGTTCCCGTCGCTGTCGGAGGCCAGGCGCGCGCACGACCGGGCCGCGGCGGCGGGCTGGGACATCCAGTGCACGGGTGGCCAGGGCGCGGGGCTGGCCAGGGCGGCCACGGTCGCGGTGGCCAGCCTGCCGGGGTGCACGCTGCCCTGCGACGTCACCCAGCCGCCCCGGCAGAACCAGATCGTCTCGCCGATCGTGGGCGCGAACGCCGGGGTCATCGCGGTGCCGTTGACCCAGCCCGGGCTCGGGCACGACATCGACGAGGTGCGGTTGCGGCGGCTGGCCAAGGAGTCATTCCGTTCGTGAGCCCTCCAGCAGGCGCACGATCTCCGCGTGGCCGGTGCTCAGGAAGGTCTCCGAGCGGAGCTCGCCCGTGCTCTCGCGCACCTCGGCCACGACCCGCACGTCGCCGCCTTCGGTCTCCTCGCGCCGCACGCTGATCCGGGCCCCCTCGGGCGCGTACTCCCTTGCCCGCGCGCGTACCTCGGCCTCGATGTCGCGATCGGCGTAATGCCGGGCGCGGTCGATGGGCCGGAGGTCCTGGTGGTCGGTCGGCGCCGGGTGTGCGCCGGCGTCGAGCAGCGCCCGCACCATCGCCGTCGCGCCGCGTTCGGCGGCGTGGAAGAGCGGGGTGCGGCCGGTGGAGTCGCAACGGTCGGGGTCGGCGCCGCGGTCGAGCAGCGTACGCACCACGGCGAGGCGCTCGTTCGAGACCGCCCACACCAGCGCCGTCATGGCGGTGAGCGCCGCGTCCTCCCGCCGGTCGGGGTCGGCGCCCGCGTCGAGCAGCGCGCTCACCACGTCGTGGTGGCCCCAGCACGCGGCCGCGCACAACGGCAGCCCTTCGCTGTCGCCGCCGCTCTCCCGGTCGGGATCGGCGCCGGCGGCCAGCAACATCCGCACGATGGCGGCGTTGCCACGCACGGAGGCCCGGTAGAGCGCCGTGTCGCCGTACTCGCCGGGCTCGTCCGGTGGCGTGCCACCGTCCAGGAGTCGCCTGACGTCCGATTCTTCACCGAATGCCGCCGCCGACACCAGGTCTTCCGTGCTCATGTGCTCCCGTTCAGCCCTTCGCGGAAGAGGTCCCGCACCCCTCCGTGAGGCCCTTCGTCGGATCGTCACTGCCCTGCTTCTTCGCCGGAGTCTTCTTCGGCGAAGGCGACAGTGTGGAGGAGGGGGAGGTGGTGGGCGGGGCGGAGGCGGCGACGGGCGCCTTGGTACGTGCCGAGTCCCGCACCGCCTTGGCCGCGACGTCGCGGATCTTCTCCCAGTCGGGGTAGCCGGTGTTGATCAGCGGCGGTACGAACTGCACGCTCGCCACCTCGGCGTTCTTGACCTTCAGCGCCAGCGGCACCAGGTGCTGGAGCATCGGACGCGGGATGTCGGTCCTGATCAGCTCCTTGGTGGCCAGCGCGACCTGGTTGAACCTGGTGAGCACCGTCGCCGGGTCCGCCTGTTCGAGCAGCGCGCCGAGCACGCATCGCTGGCGGCCCATCCGGGTGTAGTCGTCGCTGTTGGTGCGCGAGCGGGCGTACCACATGGCGTCGGCGCCCTTGAGCTTGCGCGTGCCGGCCTTGACCAGGCCCTCGTTGTACTTGCCGAACACGACGTCCTGCTCGACGCTGATGGTGACGCCGCCGATGGCGTCGATGAGGCGGGCGAAGCCCCACATGTTGACCAGGGCGTACCAGTCGACCTTGAGGCCGAGGGTGTAGCCGATCGTGTCCATCAGGACCTTGGGGCCCTGGTGCTGCTTGCCGCCGAAGATCTCGGGGTGGGCGTCGGCGTACTCCCAGACGCTGTTGAGCAGGTCGCTGGAGCCGCCACCCGCGTCCTTGGGCAGGTCGAAGCCGGCCGGGAAACGGCGGGCCATCGGGGTGCCGGGGCGGAAGCGCACGTCCTCGAGGTTGCGGGGGAGGCTGAACAGGACGGTGTTGCCGGTCTTCACATCGACGCTGGCCAGGTTCATGCTGTCGGTACGCACGCCGGTCCTGTTGTCGTCGGCGTCGCCGCCGAGCAGCAGGATGTTGACCCGGTCGCGGCCGGCCCAGGGGTCCTCCGGCTTGGGTTCGGGGGCCGGGGTGCCCCCTTCGTTCTCGGGTGCCTGGAAGATGCCGTCGAGCGCCTGCCGCGAGGTCTGGGCGGTCTGTGCCGCCCACCCGAACGGCACCACGACGGCGACGGCCAGCAGTCCCGCGACCGTGCCGGTGAGGATCTGCCCGGCCTGTGCCAGCCGTCCCGGCCGCAGCACCACGAACGAGTGCACGATCAGCGTGAACCAGGCCAGTCCCAGGACGATCGTGCCGACCATGATGGCGGTGAGCGTGGAGTCCTGGGTCGCCGTGCCGGCCAGGGTGCCGAGGTCGTTCATGAGGATGAAGGCGAGCAGGGCCAGCAGCAGGGCGGCGTAGCAGGAGATCAGGGTGAGGCCGGTCTTGCGCCAACCGGCGCGCAGATGGGCGGACCCGGGTGCGAGTGCCGCGAGCACCAGCCACCCGAGGACCGCTCCGGCGCTCACTGAGTTCTTAGCCTGCCGCACGCCTTCCCCGTTTCCCCGCGCAAATCCACCATAGGCGCAAAGTCCGCAACCTGTGGTGAACCGCGGGAAACGCGGTCGCCTCAGGCGTCCATAGACGCGGCAGCCTACGCACTAGATCGAAATATGTCTTTATCGGAGGGTGAACATCTGTAACCGAATAAGATTCGGGCATGGGCTTCTCAGAGATCGAGTACCGGGTGATCGATCGCGTCGCCACCGTCACATTGAAGCGTCCCGAGCGGCTGAACGCCTTCACCTTTGCGATGCGTGGAGAGTTGATCGAGGCGTTCGACCTCGCCGACGCCGATGACGACGTGCGCGCGGTGGTGGTGACGGGCGCGGGCCGGGCCTTCTGCGCCGGGGCCGACCTCGGCGGCGGAGGGGGCACCTTCGGCCCCCGTGCGGCGGAGGAGACGGTGGACGGCGCGCCGCGCGACGGCGGCGGAGGAGACAGCTTCGGCCCCCGTCCGGCGGAGGAGACCGTGGACGGCGCGCCGCGCGACGGCGGTGGCACGGTCGCGCTGCGGATCGCCCGCTCGCTCAAACCCGTCATCGCCGCCATCAACGGCCCGGCCGTGGGCGTCGGCCTCACGATGACGCTGCCGATGGACGTCAGGCTTGCCTCCGACACGGCCAAGTTCGGGTTCGTGTTCGCCAGGCGCGGCATCGTCACCGAGGCCGCGTCGAGCTGGTTCCTGCCCAGGATCGTCGGCATCGCCCGGGCCATGGAGTGGGCGGCGACCGGCCGGGTCTTCCCCGCCGCGGAGGCGCTCGAAGGGCGGCTGGTCTCGCGCGTGTACCCGGCGGAGGAACTGCTGCCGGCGGCGTACGAGCTGGCGCGGGAGATCGCCGACAACACCTCCGCCATCTCCGTGGCCGCCGTCCGCAGGCTGATGTGGTCGGGCCTGTCGGCCGCCTCGCCCTGGGAGGCGCACGCGGCCGACTCGCGTCTCATGGCCGAGCTGGGCGGATCCGCGGACGCGATCGAGGGCGTCACGGCGTTCCTGGAGAAGCGGCAGGCCGAATTCCCGATGAAGGTCAGTGAGGATCTGCCGCCCGGTGTGCCGTCCTGGCCGGACGATCCCTATCGTGTCTAACATGTACGAGCTCACCGTGCTGCCCCTGCCCGACGACTTCGAGGGCGAGGTCGTGGCGACCCTGGTGACCAGGAGGGCCGAGGCCGCCTCCCGCAGGGCCGTGCTGTACCTGCACGGGTTCACCGACTACTTCTTCCAGGACCACCTGGCCGAGCACTACATCCAGCGCGGCATCGACTTCTACGCGCTCGACCTGCGCAAGTACGGCCGCTCGCTGCTGCCGCACCAGACCAGGGGCCTGATCAGGAGCGTCACCGACTACTTCCCGGAGATCGACGAGGCCGTACGGATCATCCGCGAGGACCACGACGAGCTGACCATCAACGCCCACTCCACCGGCGGCCTGATCGCGCCCCTGTGGGCCGACCGGGTTCGCGGCCGGGGCCTGGTGCAGGGGCTCGTGCTCAACAGCCCGTTCTTCGACCTCAACGTGCCCACCCCGCTGCGGCTGGCGGCCGACCTGCTCAGGACGCCGATGTCGTACACGAGCAGGGCGCTGCCGCTGGGCGCCAGCACCGTCTACGGGCAGACGCTGCACAGCAGCGAGGGCGGCGAGTGGGACTACGACCTGGAGCTCAAGCCGCTGACCGGCTTCTCGGTGCACGCCATGTGGCTGGCGGCGATCAGGCGGGCGCAGCGGCGGCTGCACGCGGGCCTGGCGGTGGACGTGCCGGTCCTCGTGCTCGCCTCCACCACCGGGCTGCGGGTACGCGACTTCGTGCCGGAGGCGCGCTCGGCCGACATCGTGCTCGACCCGCGGCACATCGCCCGCTGGTCCACCATGCTCGGCCCGCACGTGACGTGCGTGCGCATCCCCGACGGGCTGCACGACCTGGTGTTGTCGGCCGAGCCTGCCCGCAAGCAGGTCTTCGCCGAGCTGGACCGCTGGATGAAGGCGTATCTACCAGGGGAAGGAATATAGGCCGTAGTAGGCGGCGGCGACGAGCAGCAGGCCGGTGCCGCCGAGCACGCCGCCGACCGTCACGTGTTGCCACCGGCTCGGCTGCAGGCCCTCGCGCAGCGCCGACACGAACGCCGCCACCGCCGTGACCTCCTGGATCAGCATCAGCACGGCCAGCACGCGGATGACCAGCCAGCCGGCCAGCACGGCGGGCCAGGCGCCCGCCTGGTTGATCGAGAACAGCACCAGCAGCGTGATGAACGCCAGCACCGAGACCAGCAGGCCGAGCCCGGTCCAGGCCATCCTGCTGAGCCTGCGCCTGATCGGCGGCCACAACCTGGCGTTGGTCTCGACGGAGGTCTGCTTGCGGTGGCGCAGCCGTACGACCATGGCGGCGACCGGGCCGGCCACGTAGCCGACGGCGGCCAGGCAGATCGTCAGCCCGAGCATCGTGCCGCCGGCGTACCAGGGGGCGGCCGGCACGTCGCTGGCCTCGAACCGCTGGACGGGGGTGGCGCCGGCCATGTGCACGGTGGGTTCGGCGGTGCCGGGCAGGCCGAGTATCCAGTTGCCGAGAGTGTTGAGATAGCCCTCGGTGAAGGGGCCGCCGTGGATCCGCATGGCGTGATCGCCCTTGTCCATGAAGCGGATCGTGTAGTTGTCGTTGCCCGCCCTGTCCATCGCGGTGAGCAGCGCCTTGGTGGACTCGACGAAGGGGATCGAGGGGTCGGTGGTGCCGTAGAACGCCAGCACCGGCTGCTTGACCTGGCTTAACGCGGGCATCGCGTCGTAGCGCAGGAAGTTGAACCCGATCCCGCCCATCGCCCTGGTCAGCAGGTCGCGGGAGCCGGCGGGGGCGTGCAGCCGCAGGAGCTGCTCGTTCAGCGCCCAGGCGACCTGGCGCAGCGGGGAGACGTTCGGCGAGGACACCAGCACCATGAAGCCGACCGCCGAGCTCTTGGCCGCCGCGATCGGCGCCACCCAGCCGCCCTCCGAGACGGCCCAGATGCCGACGCGGGCCGGGTCCACCTCGGGCAGCGTACGCAGGTAATCCACCATCCGCAGCGCGTCGTCCGCCAGCAGCCCGAAGTCGCGGTCGCGGAAGTTGTAGCCGATCGTGCGCTTGTCGAACGCGATCGTCGCCACGCCCGCCTTGGCCAGGAACTCCGCCTGCGGCGTGAACTCCGTGCGCGAGCCGTTGCCCGAGCCCGACACGAACACCATCGCCGGATGCCGGCCGGGGGTGAGCGGCATCCGCAGCGTGCCGTGCAGCCGCTGGGCCTCCGCCGGGACCGAGATCTCCTCCCGGCGGATCGGATCGACCGCCACCACGGGCTTCAGCTCACCGGCCGGCTGCGCCGGGATGGCCTGGAACGCCGGATCGGCCTTGAGTGGTGGCGGGTCGAACGCGGGTGGCAACACGTATCCGACCGTCGCGAGCGCCACCAGCACCAGGCCGGCGGCGACGCTTAAAGTGCCACGGCCAGTGCGCATCGGCCTCCCCATGTGCGTTGATTTGCCCGCCGATCTTTAAGCCTACTCCCGGCGGGTGAGACAGGTGGGGCCACATTTGTCGGTGGGAGCTGTTAGCTTCCTGCGACATGCGGATCCTGCACACCTCCGACTGGCACCTCGGGCGTTCCTTCCATCGGGAGAGCCTGCTCGCAGGTCAGGCGGCGTTCGTCGATCACCTGGTGGAGACCGTGCGGGCCGAGCGGGTCGACGTGGTGGCCGTCGCGGGCGACGTCTACGACCGCGCGCTGCCCCCGGTGGACGCGGTGGCCCTGCTCGACGAGGCGCTCGGGCGGCTGCGCGCGGCCGGGGCGCGGGTGGTGCTGATCAGCGGCAACCACGACTCGGCGCTGCGGCTGCGGTTCGGCTCCGCGCTGTTCGAGGCGGCGGGGGTGCACGTACGCACCGCGCCCGAGCAGTCCTGGGAGCCGGTGCTGGTGGACGACGTGGCCTTCTACGGCATCCCCTATCTGGAGCCCGAGCTGGTACGCGCCCCGTGGGAGTTGCCCGACCGCAGCCACACCGCCGCGATCTCGCACGCGATGACCCGCATCAGGGCCGACGCCGGGCGGCACCGCGCCTCGGTGGTGTTGTCGCACTGCTTCGTGACCGGCGGCGAGGCCAGCGACAGCGAGCGCGACATCAGCGTGGGCGGGGTGGCGCACGTGCCGCTGCGGGTGTTCGACGGGGTGGACTACGTGGCGCTGGGCCATCTGCACGGGCGGCAGCGCATGTCCGAGACCGTGCGTTACTCGGGCTCGCCGCTGGCCTACTCCTTCTCCGAGGTGGGGCACGTCAAGGGGTCGTGGCTGGTGACGCTGGGTCAGGAGACGGAGTTCGTACGGGCTCCGGTGCCGCGCCCGGTGGGCCGGTTGCGCGGAGACCTGGAGGACCTGCTGACGCTTCCGCAGTACGCCGACCACGAGGACCACTGGCTGCAGGTGATCCTGACCGACGCGGTGCGCCCGAAGTCCGCCATGGAACGGCTGCGCGCCCGCTTCCCGCACACCCTCGCCCTCTCCTTCGACCCGGTCGGTGCCACCCCCGCCACCGCCCCCGTACGGGTGAACGGGCGCCCCGAGTCGGAGGTCGCGCTCGACTTCGTCAGGGAGGTGCGCGGCGAGCCTGCCGCACCTGAGGAGGAAGACCTGCTAAGACAGGCCATCGAGGCGTCGAGGGTGAAGGAGACGATGGCGTAGATGCGGCCGCACAGGCTTACGCTCACGGCGTTCGGGTCGTTTCCCGGCACCGAGACGGTCGACTTCGACACCCTGTCGCAGGCCGGCCTCTTCCTCGTGCACGGCCCGACCGGGGCGGGCAAGACCACGATCCTCGACGCGTTGTGCTTCGCCCTCTACGGTCAGGTGCCCGGGCAGCGCAACAGCGCCCGCAGCCTGCGCTGCGACCACGCCGCGCCCACCATCGGGCCGTCGGTCACGCTGGAGGTGTCGATCCGCGGGCGGTTACTGCGTATCCAGCGCTCCCCTGCCTGGCAGCGGCCCAAGCTGCGGGGGACCGGCGTCACGGAGGAGAAGTCCAAGGTCGTCCTGTCGGAGTGGCGGGAGTCCGACTGGCATGGCCTGACGACCCGCCTCGACGAGGCCGGTGATCTGGTGGGCGGGCTGCTCGGCATGAACGCCGATCAGTTCTGCCAGGTGGCGATGTTGCCGCAGGGGGACTTCGCGCGGTTCCTGCGTGCGGACGGGGACGAGCGGTCGAAGCTGCTGGAGCGGCTCTTCACCGTCAAGATCTTCACTACGGCTGAGTCGTGGCTGGCTGAGAACCGCAAGAGTGCTTGGCGGGAGGCGCAGGAGCTGCGGCGGCAGGTGGACTTCGCGCTCAAGCGGGTGGAGGAGGTGGCGGGCGACGACCTACCCACCGCCCTCACCACCTCACCGGCCCCGCCCACCACCTCACCGGCCCCGCACATCGCCCCACCGGCCTCGCACACCACCTCACCGGCCCCGCACACCGCCCCACCGCCCTCGCACACCGCCTCACCCGACCAGAACACCGACGCGGGGGACACTGATGCGGGGGGCCCGGGTGCGGGTGCGGCGTCGCCGACGCTGTTCGACCTGCCTGGTGCCGACGTGCCCAGTGCCGACGTGCCCAGTGCCGACTTGCCGGGTGCCTCCGACGGGCCTTCGGGTGCCTCCGACAGCCCTGGTGACGGTGGCGAGGTGCCCACGGCCGAGACCGACCCGCTGGGATGGGCGGGGGCGCTGCTGGAGGCCGCGCGGGCCGTCGTGAAGCGGACGGATGACGAGCACGTCGGGGCCGGTCACGCGTTGCGGGAGGCGCGGGTGCGCTTCGAGCGGGCCGCGGCACTGGCCGACCGCCAGCGCCGCCATGCCGAGGCACTCACCCTGCGCCGCACCCTCGACGAGCGCGCCGACGAACGCGCCGACCTGCAGGCCATCCTCGACGATGCCGCCAGGGCGGACCGCGTGGTCCCGCTCATCAGGGCCGCCAGACAGCGCGCGGAGATCGCCACCAAGGCCCGCACGATGGCCGCCGACGCCCTGGCCCGCGCCCGCCCACTCCTGACCACCACCTCCACGACCACCCCACCACCCACCATTCCCACGACCACCCCACCACCCTCCAGCTCCACGGCCACCCCGTCACCCTCCAGCTCCACGGCCACCCCGTCACCCTCCAGCTCCACGGCCGCCCCCTCAACCGGCAGCTTCACGGCCGTCACCCCCACGGCCGCCGAGTTGGCCGCACTGGAGCGGCGGCGGCAGGACGAGATCGCCCGGTTGTCGGAGCTGCTCACCGAGGAGGCCAGGCTGTCGGTGGTGCGCCGGGACCTGCTGCGGGTCGAGGCGGAACTGGCCGAGCTCGTACGCGCCGACGAGGCCCTGACCGAACGCCTGGCCGTACTGCCAGGGTTGCTCGAACGCGCGGAGGCCAGGCTCGCGGAGGCCCGGGTGGACGCCGCCAGGATCCCGGCGGCACGTGCCGTACGAGATGCCGCCGCGCACCTGATCGAGATCGACGGCGAGCTGGCCGGGCTGGCGGTGGAGCTCGACACGCTGGCCCAGCGGGAGGCCGAGCTGTCGGCCGCCGAGGCCGAACTGCCCGCCCGCCTGGCCGACGCGAACGCCGCGCTGGCCGAGACCCGGACACAGGCGGCGGCCATCCCCGCCGCGACCGCCGCCCTCGACGCCGCCAGGACCGCCCTGGAGGCCGCACACCGGCGTGAGGCGCTGGCCGCGGAGCTGGAGGCCGCCGTCGCCGCGCACCAGGTGCTCGTCGATCAGGCCCAGGCCGTCCGGGAACGCTGGCTGGACCTGCGGCAGGCCCGCATCGACGGCATGGCGGCGGAGCTGGCGAACGATCTGGCCGACGGGCAGCCGTGCGCGGTCTGCGGCTCGGAACACCACCCCGACCCGGCATCTCCGGCCCCGAGCGCCCCTTCCGCCGACGACGAGCACCAGGCCGAGAACGCCCACGAAGCCGCCCTGGCCGAGCGCGAGACCGCCGAGCGCACCCTCGCCTCGCTGGAGTCCCGGCACGCCGACGCGGTCGAGGCCACCGGAGGGCTGGACGTGGCGACGGCCGGCGATCGGGTGGAGCTGGCCGAGCAGGAGGTGGCCGGCCTTCAGACGGTGGCCGACCGCGAGTCCGCCCTGGCCGCCACGCTGGAACGCGTCGAGACCGAGCGCGAACGGGTCAGGGACCAGGCAAGGGAACTCGCCGAAACCCTCGCGGGCCACCGCGCCCAGCGCAGACACCTTGAGTCCGAACGCACTCGCGTACGCGACCAACTCGCCAACACCTTCCCGGGCGCCAACCACGAACCTCGGCCCGTCCCCTCGTCCAGCGACCCCGCTGCGGCGGGCAGCTTGTTCGACGGTCCTGGGCCCGACGTCTCGTCCGGCGGTCCTGCTGCGGGCGGCCTCCTCAGCGGCCCTGAGCCAAACGCCTCGGCCAGTGTCCGTCAGTGGGATGACTCGTCCGAGGGCCGTGAGTGGGATGACTTGTCCGAGGGTCGTGAGCCGGAGGCGAGTCCTGAAGAGCACGCCGAGATGCTGGCCACGGCCGAGCGGGAGTTGCGCAGGCTGGAGGCGTCGGCCGCGCGGGAGGCGGGGCTGGCCGAGGAGGCGGGGCGGCTCGGCCGGGAGCGGCAGGAGTTGGAAGAGCGCGGCCGAAGGGTGACGGCGCGGCTGGCGGCGGGACGTACGCGGCAGGAGGAGCTGAGCGGGGACGCCGGACGGCTCGGTGCGCGGCTGGACGCGGCGCGCGGCGGCGACGCCACCCTGACCGACCGCCTGTCCAGGCTCAGCGACGAGGCCGAACTGCTGCGCGAGGCGCTGGAGGCAGCCCAGGCGGAGGTGACGGCCGGCGAGGAGCGGGCCAGGGCGAAGGCGGCGGCGGAGGAAGCGGCGGCCGAGGCGGGGTTCGCGGATGTGAGAGAGGCGGAGGCCGCGTACCGGAGTCCGGCGGAGCGGGAGGCCAAGGCGGAGCTGCTGCGCAGGCTGGACGACGAGCATGCCGCCGTCAGCGGCGTGCTGGCCGACCCCGAGCTGGTGGCGGCCGCGGCCGAGCCCCCGCCCGGCCTGGCGGCGATCGAGGCCGAACGGGACGAGCTGGAAGCGGCGTACACGAGGCTGTCGAGCGCCCGCGACCGGGCGGCGGCCAGGGCGCGGCGGCTGGAGGAGTTGCACGGCGAGTTGTCCGCGCGCATCGAGCACTGGCGTCCCGCGGCCGACCGGCACCGGCTGGCCGAGCGGATGGCGGCGCTGGCCAGCGGCACCTCCAGCGACAACCAGTGGAGCATGAGCCTGTCGTCGTTCGTGCTGGGCGAGCGGCTGCGCCAGGTGGTGGCCGCCGCGAACGAACGGCTCGACCACATGTCGGGCGGGCGTTACCTGCTCCGTCACGACCTGCGGAAGACGGCGGGCTCGCGCGGGCGCGCGGGCGGCGGGCTGGGCCTGCGGGTGGCCGACGGGTGGACCGGCGTCGACCGCGACCCCGCCACGCTGTCGGGCGGCGAGAGCTTCATCACCTCCCTGGCGCTGGCGCTCGGGCTGGCCGACGTGGTGACACAGGAGGCAGGCGGTACGGAGCTCGGCACGCTGTTCGTGGACGAGGGGTTCGGCACGCTCGACGAGGACACCCTGGACGGCGTGCTGGACATCCTGGACGGGCTGCGGAACGGCGGCCGGGCCGTGGGCATCGTGAGCCACGTGGCCGAGCTGCGGTCGAGGATCACGGCGCAGCTCAGGGTCACCAAGACGCGCACTGGCTCCACGCTGGCCGCGACCGGCGTCGGCTGAGGCTCGTATTCCGGGAACAGACGTTCGCGTAGATTGCTCGCACCAGAACTTCCGTAAGGAGCGCTCATGCGCGTCGTTGTCACCGGAGCTCACGGCAAGGTGGGCAGGGCGGCCGTCAAGGCCCTGGCCGAGGCGGGTCACGAGGTGACCGCCACCGACCTCACCCGCCCGGTCTGGGAGCGGCCAGAACCCGGTACGCCCCGTTACGTGCAGGCCGACCTGACCGACGCAGGCCAGGCGTTCGCCGTGACGCACGGGGCCGAGGCCGTGGTGCACGCGGCGGCCATCCCCGACCCCAGCGCCAATCCGCCGCAGGTGGTGTTCCAGAACAACCTGATGGCCGCGTTCAACATGATCGAGGCCGCGGTGCGGTTCGGCGTCTCGCGGTTCGTGAACATCTCCAGCGAGACCGTGCCGGGCTTCTTCTTCCCCGAGCGGCCGTTCCTGCCGGACTACGCGCCGGTGGACGAGGAGCACGCGATCCGGCCGCAGGACCCGTACGCGCTGGCCAAGCACTTCGGCGAGCAGCTCATGGACGCCGCGGTGCGCCGCTCGGACATCAGGTGCATCTCGCTGCGCCCGAGCTGGGTGCAGCACGAGGGCAACTACGAGCGCAACCTCGGCCCGCAGGTCCGTGACAGCTCCGAGGTCGGGGCGGGGTTGCTGAGCTACATCGACGTGTACGACCTGGCCGACGCGATCGTGCTGGCCACCGAGTCCGCCCTGCCCGGTCATGAGGTGTTCTACATCGCCTCCCCGGACAACGCGGGCGGGCACGACTTCGCCGTCGCGCTGCGCCGGGCCCACGGTGATCGGATCGAGTTGCGGGCGCTGGCCCGTACCGACGCGTCGGGCATCTCGTGCGCCAAGGCCCACCGGCTGCTGGGCTGGGAACCGAAACGGTCGTGGCGCGACTACCTCGACGAGGACGGCCGGGCCCGCCGTCAGGAGGCGTGATCCGGCTGGTAGCGCAGCCAGACCAGACCGTCGGACAGGCTCTGCGCGGCGACGAGGGTGAGCGGGGCGGCGGCCGGGCGGTCGCCGTACCAGAAGCGGGTGGCCTGCTCACCGGCGAGGTACGGGTGCACGAGGAGGCTGATCTCGTCCACCAGCCCGGCCGCCAGCAGCGCCCCGATGAGCCGCCCGCCGCTGTCCACCCGTACGACGCCGATCCCTTCGTCGCGGACGAGGGTGCGCAGCGCGTCGGCGAGGTCCACCCGGTCGGGGCCGGCCACCAGCTCGCGCACCGGCCGGCCGGGCGGGCGCGCGGGAGTGTCGCGGCAGTGCAGGGCCACCACCTCCGACCAGTGACCGGCCTCGCGCAAC
The DNA here is from genome assembly GCF_040655495.1 of Nonomuraea sp. NPDC050404. Taxonomy (NCBI): domain Bacteria; kingdom Bacillati; phylum Actinomycetota; class Actinomycetes; order Streptosporangiales; family Streptosporangiaceae; genus Nonomuraea; species Nonomuraea sp. NPDC050404. Next base: position 369,173 of record NZ_JBFAKB010000002.1, on the reverse strand, counting down.
TCCCGCCACTGGCTGACCCGGCCGCGCCCGTCCACGACGGCGAGCAGCGGCCCGTCGGCGGCCGGGCCGGGACGCTCCGCCTCGGCCAGGACCTGCGCCTGGGCGAGGATGGTGTCGGCCCCCGCCAGTGTCAGGTCTTCCTTCCAGGTCTGGGCGAGCTGGTAGAACCGGGCGACGTCCGGCCGGAATCCCGTGGTAGCTCCGTCGATGGACACGGCCACGTGCGCCACCACGTAAGGACGTTGCGTACCTGAAGGCATGGCTTCACGGTACTTAACATGCGGCCTCAGTCGAGAGAGGCGATCAGCCCGGGAAGTTCGGCGGGGTGGTGGAAGAGCGTCGCGCCCAGGCCCCTCAGGCGGGAGACGGGCGTGAGGCCGCCGGCGAAGGCCAGGCAGCGCATGCCGGCGCTCATCGCCGCCGTCACGCCGAACGGGCTGTCCTCCACCACCACGCACCGCGCCGGCTCGACGCCCATCGTGGCGGCGGCGTGCAGGAACAGGTCGGGCGCGGGCTTGCCCCGGGTCACGTCCTCGGCGCTGAACACCCGCCCGGCGAACCGTTCGGCCAGACCAGTCATCTCCAAGCTGTGGCGAATCGTGTGGTGGCGGCCGTTGGAGGCCACGCAGAAGGGCAGGCCGAGCCGGTCGATCGCCTCCTCGATGCCCGCGACCGTGCACAGCTCGGCCTTCATGGCGGCCGTGTAGTCGGTGCGGATCTGCTCGCGCCACCCCGGCGGGGTCTGGCCGATCTGCTCGTCCCAGTACTCGTTGCTGCAGCCGACGAACCGCTCGATGTACTCGGCCTCGTCGATCGTCCAGCCGAGTTGCCGTACGGCGGCCAGCCCCACGCGTACGGAAATGCGCTCGCTGTCCACGAGCACGCCGTCACAGTCGAAGATCACCAGGTCGATGGCCAAATCGTGTTCCTTTCAGGATGGATCATCAGGTGAAACGTAACATTACGCAGGTGGTAGCGTCTTTGTATCGCTTCACAAGACGCTAGTCCGCATAGTGAGACATCGATGACATCATCCCCCCAGACGGCGGCGCCCAGCCGATCGCGGATCGCCGCGGCCAGCCTCATCGGCACCGCGATCGAGTTTTACGACTTCTACATTTACGGCACCGCCGCGGCCCTGGTGCTCAACGCCGCGTTCTTCCCCGGCATGGACCCGGTGGCGGGCACGCTGGCGGCGTTCTCGACCTTCGCCGTGGCGTTCATCTCGCGCCCGCTCGGCTCGGCCGTGTTCGGACACTGGGGTGACCGGGTCGGCCGCAAGTCCATGCTGGTCGTGTCGCTGCTGGTGATGGGGCTCTCGACGGTGCTGATCGGGCTGCTGCCCGGCTACGCCGCGATCGGCGTGGCCGCGCCCGTGCTGCTGGTGCTGCTGCGCTTCACCCAGGGCATCGGGCTCGGCGGCGAGTGGGGCGGCGCGGCGCTGCTGGCCACCGAGCACGCGCCACAGGGCAAACGCGGCCTGTACGCGATGTTCCCGCAGCTCGGCCCGGCGGTCGGGTTCATCGTGGCCAACGGACTGTTCCTCATCCTCGGTGAGACGCTGACCGAGGAGCAGTTCGACAGCTGGGGATGGCGGCTGCCGTTCGTGGCCAGCCTGCTGCTGGTGGTCGTCGGCCTGTACGTGCGGCTGAAGATCTCCGAGACGCCCGTCTTCCGGGAGGCGATGGAGGAGCGCAGGATCGCCAAGGTGCCGCTGGCCGGGCTCATGCGCCACCAGTGGCGCAGGGTGCTGCTCGGCGCGGGCGCCATGACGATCGCCTACACGCTGTTCTACACCGCCACCACCTACTGCCTGTCCTACGGCACAGAAACCCTGGACATCCCGCGGACCACGATGCTCGGGCTGACCATGGTCGGGGTGCTGTTCATGGCGGCGGGCACGGTCGTCTCGGCCATGGTGTCCGACCGGCTGGGCCGCCGCCGCACGCTCATCACCGGCACGGCCGTCGCCATCGCGTGGGGGCTGGTGATGTTCCCGCTGATGGAGACCCGCTCGGTCGTCCTGGTCGGGCTGGCGCTGGCCGGGGCGCTCGGGCTGATGGGCCTGGTGTTCGGGCCGATGGGCGCGTACCTGCCCGAACTGTTCAAGACCGAGTACCGCTACACCGGCGCGTCCGTCGCCTACAGCCTCGGCGGCGTGCTCGGCGGCGCGGTGCCGCCGCTGGTGGCGACCGGCATGCAGGCCGGCGGGCTGGGCGTGATGGCGATCGGCGGGTACGTCTCCGCCATGGCGGTGCTGAGCCTGCTCTGCCTGCTCGCCCTGCCCGAGACCGGCGACCAGACCCTCTGACCCACCGCTCAGTAGCCGGGGAACATCAGCGACAACTCGCGCGGGTAGGCCGCGATCAGGCGCAACTCGTCGTCTGTGAGCGGCCTGCCCGTCATCGCGTTGCCGAGCTGGACCAGCCGGAACGACAACTCCTCGTCGGCCACCTCGGCGCCGAGTCCCTCCATGACGTGGCGGAAGCCGGCCTTGCCGCCGTACTCGCCGCTCAGCACCACCCGCCCCTGCCGGGCGTGCCAGTCCTCGGGGAACGGGCCCAGCGTCGCCTCGTCGTACAACTCGTAGTTGCCGTGATCCTTCAGCGCGCCGTCGGCGTGGATGCCCGACTCGTGCGCGAACGCGTTGCGCCCCACCCCGACCTGGTTGTACGGCAGCGGCTGCCCCAGCGCGTAACTCGCCCACAACGCGAACCTGCGCGCCCACTCCATGTTCAGCGCGTCCCCGATCTGCGCCCCTTCCAGCCCGAACCCGTGCCGGAAGGCCAGGATCGTGGAGAGCAGGTCGGCGTTGCCCGAACGCTCGCCGATGCCGTTCACGCAGGTGTTGATCCACGCGTCCTGACCGGCGTCGAGGTCGCCGAGCGCGCCCGACACCGAGTTGGCCACGGCCATGCCCAGGTCGTTGTGGCAGTGGGTCTCGACCGGCATCGCGGTGCCCGCCGCCAGCTTGGCGAAGCGCTCGCGGATCCGGTCGGGCGTGTCGCCGCCGATGGTGTCGCAGTAGCGTACGCGGTCGGCGCCCGCCTGCTTGGCCGCCAGCGCGAACTCCAGCAGGAACCCGTCATCGGTACGCGAGCCGTCCTCGGCGTTCACCCCCACGGTCAGCGCGCCCGCGTCCTTGGCCACCCGTACCGCGGCCGTCATCTCCCTGATGATCGCGTCCCTGTCCAGCCGGCCGCGGAACTTGTTCTGGATCATGTAGTCGGACGTCGAGATGGACAGGTTGTAGTGCTTCAGCCCGAGCGGCGCCGCCTTCTCCACGTCCTGCGGCACGCCCCGGCACCACCCGGACAGCCGCAACTCCCCGAACGCCCCCGCCTCCGCCAGCGCCACCTGCGCCCTCACGTAGGGGACCTCGTGGAACAGGAACGGGAAGCCGATCTCTGACTGCGCCACCCCGAGCTTGGCCAGATAGAAGTTGACCATGGTCTTGCCGAACTTCGACAGGCCGGTGCGCGCGGTCTGCACGCCGTCTCGGTTGGTGACGTCGAGGAAGTGAACTTTTGGCATGTCCTCACGTTGACACGCCCTTTCAACGTGGATCAATATTGATTTTCATCAACTATGGAAGGGTGGTCGGGGTGGAGTGGATCGACGCGGCCACGGCGGCGGAACGGCTCGGGATCAAACCCGCCACGCTGTACGCGTACGTCAGCCGGGGCGTGCTGCGGCGGCGGCACGGCGAGGACGGACGGCGCAGCCTCTTCTCGGCCGAGGAGATCGAACGCCTCGCCCGCCGCGGCCGGCCCCGCAGCCAGCCTCCGGAACTGGTCATCGAGTCGGCCGTCACGGCACTCGGCGTGGACCGGCCCTATTACCGGGGGATCGACGCGCTCGGGCTGGCGGGGACGGCGTCGTTCGAGACGGTCGCGGAATGGTTGTGGACGGGCGACCGCGACGTCTGGCAGGCCCACCCCCGCGAGCCGTGGCGCTGCGAACCCGAGGACGGGCTGCGCGCCGCCATCGCCGCCCAGCGCGCACTTCCCCGCGACCTGCTACCCCTCGACCGCCTCCAGGTGATCGCCACGGTCCTCGGCGCCTCCGACACCCTCCGCTACCAACTCGACTCGGCCTCAGTCGCCGCCACCGGCCGCCGCCTCATCGCGGGCCTCGTAGACGCACTACCTCCACCCACACCCCCCGGGCCCGCCTCGGCCACCGCTTCCGGGCCCGGTTCGCCCGCCGACTCCAGGGGTGGCTCGATCGCCGAGCGGCTGTGGTCCCGTCTGTGTCCGCGGCCCGCCACGCCCGCCCTGCTCGGCGCCCTGCAAGCCGCGCTCGTGCTGCTCGCCGACCACGAACTGGCCGCCTCGACGCTGGCCGCCAGGGTCGCCGCCTCCGCCAGGGCCGACCCGTACGCCGTGGTCCTGACCGGGTTCGGCGTGCTCGGCGGTCCGTTGCACGGCGGCGCGTCGTACGGCGCGGAACGCCTGCTGGCCGAGATCGCCGAGCCGGGCCAGGCCGCCCGCGCCATCGCCGAGCGGGTACGGCGCGGCGAGCGCATCCCCGGCTTCGGCCACAGCATCTACAAGAACGGCGACGCCCGCGGCGCCACCCTGCTCGACCTGGTCAACCAGGCCGCGCCGGGACACGAGCGCATCGCCGCGGGACAGGCCGTGCTGGCGGAGATGCGCCGCCGCCACCTGCCCGACCGCAACATCGACTTCGCCCTGGCCATCCTCGCCGCCGTCAGCGGCATGGTGCCGGGCGCGGGCGAGGCCATCTTCGCCGTGGCCAGAACGGCGGGCTGGCTCGCACACGCGATGGAGGAGTACGAACGCGGCTCCCTCCTCCGCCTGCGCGCCTCCTACACAGGCCCGCCCATCACGTGAGGGCGGGGGCGCCCCGGTCCACGTATGCGGCCAGGGCACGCACCCGCTCGGCATGCTGATCATGCCCGACGATCACCGGCGGCTCGTTGTACGGCATAGCGTCCGACGAACGCCGCAGCTTGACGTACTGCCCGCAGGCGTCGATCGCGTACGGCTCCATGTCGTCCTGCAACGCCCCGATCACCGTGATCCCGTACGTCTCCCCGATCCTCCTGAACAGCGCCACCGCCTCCCGGCGATGCTCCTTGCCCAGGTTGCGCCCCAGCTCGTCCAGCACCAGGCACAGATGCCCGCCCCCGGACGAGGCGATGGCCGCCGCGCACACCAGCTTGACCGCCTTCTCGTCCATGAGCGCCGTGTTGGCCCGCCGGTTGTACGGCACGAACCCCTGCCCCTCGCCCCGCCGCCACTTCGGCGTCACCCGCCACTGCCAGCGCTGCTCGGGATCGGCGGGAGCGGGCGGCACCGGGAACTCCAGCGTCGCGCCGTACCCGCCGTAGGAGGTGTCGAGCTTGTCGAACTCCTCGGCCACCCGCGTCAGCCGCGCCTTGATCGCCGCCGTCAGCGCCGCCCGGTGCACGGCCGTCGACTGCGCCGCCTCCTCCGCGCCCGTGGCGGCCGCCGCCAGGTCCCGCTGCCGCGTGACGATCTGCGCCTCGATCTGCCGCCGCTGGTGCCGTTCGTACTCCTCCTGCCCCCGCAGATACGACCCCAGCGCCCCGCAGACCGCCGCGAACGTCGCCTGCTCGCGCGCCGTGCTGCCCTCCCGCTCGCTCAGCAGGAACCGCAGCTCCTCCGGGATCTCGCTCTCCTCCTCCGACGGGAACGTGTCGCGCCGCGCCTGGTCGAGGTGGCGCTCGGCAACCCGCCACCACTCCTCGGCCGCACGTGGCCGCTCCTCCTCGGGCAGCGCCTGCAGCCATTCGCGGGCGGTCTCGACCGTGCCGCCCCAGTCGGCGGCCAGCGCGCCGAGCTTGAGCGCCTCACGCTCCGCGCCGACCTTCGCCTCCTGCCCGCTCGCCTGCGCCCGCTCGGCGTCGTGCCGGTGCCTGCGGCCCTCCAGCCGCTCGACCTCCATGTCCCTGGTACGCGCCCGGAAATCCAGCGCACCCGTCTGCCGCTCGGTCTCGGCGACCTTCGGAGCCAGCTCCTCGATGGCCGCGTTCAGCTCGCCCAGCCTGGCCCGCCGCTCGGCGAGCTTGGCCTCCAACTCGGCCAGCCGCACCCCTGCCCTGGCCCCCTCCAGCCGCCGCTGCGCCTCCGCGACGGCTTCCTCCCCATCCCGTACGGCCTGCGCCGCCGTCTCCTGTACGTCCTTGGCCCGGTTCAGCCGCTGCTCGGCGGCCTTGATACGGGCCTCCCGCCCGGTCGCCACCCCGTCGAACGCCCCGACCACGCTCACCCCGGCCGCGCTCACCAGCACGGACCCCGGCAACCCCGCCAGGGCGGCGGCGGCCGCGTCGAGCTGCGCGCCATCCACGATCACGGCGTGCTCATTGGGCCACCCCCGCAACTCCCCGAGCGCGAACCCACCCGGCCCCCCGCCGGCCACCTTCCCAAACCGCGCCCGCAACGCGTCCCCCAGCGCAGCCCCACCCTCCGCAGGTCCGCCGCCCGAGGGCCTGGCATCCGAGGGCCCGAGGCTCGCGCGGCCACCTCCGGACACGGGTATGTGGGCGTCGTCGCGGGCCTGTTCGGCCACGTCGAGGGCGTCCAGCAGGCCGGTCGCACCGATTCCGGCCGCCGCCAGGGCGTTGAGCTGGGCCGCGGCCGGGCCGCCCTCGGCGTCGTCGAGCGCGGCCTGGGCCGAGGCGACCTCCTGGTCGGCCACGCCCAGCGCCTTGAGCGACTCGTTGAGCCGCAGCCGTACCTCTCCCAGCTCCCGTTCGGCAGTCGGCACGTCGCGCCCGTCGGCGAACCGCCGCGTCTCCTCCAGCGCCGGGATCCTCCCGCGCAGTTCGTCGGCGGAGTTCTCCGCGACGGCGCGGTCGGCGTCGAGCTTGGCCGCGCGCGCCTGCATGGTGGCCAGCTCCTTGCGGGCCTGCGAGACCTGCCTGTCGAGCGTGTCCTCGCGCAGCGTGGCGATCTCCGCCTTCACCATGGCGATCGCCTCGGCCGCCGCCTCACCGGCCGCGCGGTGCCGCTCCAGCTCGGCGGCCAGCGCCTCGTCCTTGCCCGCGGCGTCGGCCAGCTTGCGCGCCTGCCGCCCGCGCCAGCACCGCAGCGCGTCCGCCAGCCGGATCCGCGCCTGGTCCCGCCGGTCGAACGTGGTCAGCAGCGCCTTCGACTCCGCCTCGAACTCGGCCAGCCGGTCGGCCGCCTGCGCCGCCCGTACCCGCTTGGCGTGCTCGTCGCGGCGGGCCTCGCGCTCCTGCTCCAGCTCGGCGTCCAGGGCGGTGAGCGCGGCGATCGCCTCGAAGACCCGCTCGGGGGAGATCTCGTTGAGCGGCTGGGAGAGCAGGTTGGTGGCGACCTTGCTGCGTACGGACGTGGACAGGAACGACACGCACCGGACCCTGTCGCCGTAGAGCACCTTGGTCAGGTCGCGGGCCACGACATCGCGCCGCCCGGCGGACCTCGGCAGCGACGCCCAGATCTCATCGGCCCGCGCCACCCGCTCGGCCTCGGACGGCGACGCCGCCAGGTGCACGCCCTCCCGCCAGCGGATCTCCAGGTGCGGCGCCTCCTGGTTGACCTTCAGCCACACCGTGAGCGCCCCGCCCGAGGTGTCGGGCACCTCGAACAACTCCCCGTCCTCCCCGGCCTCACCAGGCTCGGTCTCGTCGGCGGGAGGCTCGAAGCCGTCCATGCCGGGCGGGCCGAAGACGCCCACGATGTACCCGTGATCGGCGCTCGCCCACTGCCGGGCGCCCGCGCCGCTGGCCAGCTCGGCGTTGAAGAGCAGCTCGGAGACCGCCTTGGCCCCCGAGGCGAAGCGCCACTGCTCGTCACCCAGCAGCGCCGTGATCGAGGCGATGAACGAGGACTTGCCCGCCCCGTTGGAGTCCTTGGGCCCCGCACCCGCCACGACGATCAGCGTGCCGGGCACGGTGGGCACCGGATGGGTCGAGAGCCGAGAGATGTTGACCGCCTGCATGGCGATCAGCACCCGGTCCCCGACGACGTTCTCCACCTGCGACACCTCTAACCCCCGTAACCCTTCCATCCGAAAAACCCGTGACTGCCGTGAGAGCCGCGCGAAGGCCGCGACGTACCCTGGCCTACGTCGGTGCCTCATCTGGCCGATCTTCGAGCCAGTACGGCCGCCGCCAGCGGCGTGTTCGGCCCCGCTGCCAGGATCAGCTCCTCCTGCAACCGCCGCCGCGCAGCCGGGGTGAGCCGGTGGAACTGCGGCCCCGGCACGTAACCACCCGCCTCCTCACCCGCCTTCACCTGGCCCAGCAGCCCCGCGTGCCGCAACGTCCGCAGCGCCGCTTCCAACTCGCCGATCGGAAGCTGGGTGTGGCGGCGCAACTCGTCCGCCGGGGTGGGATGCGGCGACAACCACGAGTCCTCCGGTAGCAGCCCCTCGGCCCTCGGGATGGCCACGGAATGCACCAGCACCAGCGCCAGCACCGCCCGCTCCCCAACCCCGAGCCGCCCACCGGCCACCTCATCGGAGTCCGGCGTCTCCAGCGCGCCGATCGTGGCGGCGACGGCGTCGTCGTAGCCGGAGGTCCAGCGGTCGCGGTGCTGGATCAGCGTGCGGCCCCTCCTGGCCAGCATCTCGCTCAACGTGTGGCGCAGGGCGGGGTCGCGCAGGGCGGCGAACCGCACCTCCTGTACGGGCTCGGCCGCATGCTCGACCACCATGAACGCCGCCACCAGCTCAGCCCGCCGCCGCTCGTCATAACCACCCAGCAGGTCGTCGAACTCGGCAGCCCCACCCTCGACCCGCCCCCCGACCACGACGGCCTCGGCAGCCCCGGCGGGCTCGGACACCGAGGTCGTCGGGGTCGCGGAGGCCGCTGAGGCCGCGACGATGTCGGCGTCGCCCACCAAGGTCAGCTCGGGTCGTTCCGGCTCGGGCAGGCGGCGTACCAGCTCCTGCAACTGAGCGTGCGCCTCCACCGGCCACAATGCGCAGCGCGGGCCGAGCAGCACCACCCCGTCGTCCATCACCACCCAGGCCGAGTCGTGCAGCCGCCGCAGCGCCCCGCGCGCCCAGTTGCGCATCAGGTCGTCGGTGCGCCCGATCAGCTCCCGGTAGGTGTCGAGCACCAGCTCCACCGGCGCCGGCTCGCCCGGCCACGGATCCACCGACAGGTCGCGCCAGCAGCACTTGAGCACGGCGGCCAGCACCCGGCGCGTCTCGCCGGACCGCTCCACGGGCACGGCCGCCACCTGATGCTCCTCCAGCAGGGAGGGCGTCACCCCGTCCGGCCACCCCGGCAGGGCGTCGCCGGTGGCGTCGGGCCTGGTCAGCCGCAGCATCCCGGGCTCCGCGGGCACGCCGGCCGCCAGCCGGGCCGGCCCGTACGCGCGGACCAGGGCATGTCCGACAGCCGCTCGCCGCATGTTCATGAGGTGGTCCGCTCCAGATGGCCGTGGGAGAGCCAGGAGGGCTCGTGGGCGGGGTCGATCGTCAGCCCGTCGGACCAGACGAGCCGGTAGGGCAGCTCGGGCCGCAGGTCCACGGTCGTCAGGTCGGCGAGCACGCGCCGCGCCACGACCCAGTCGGAGCCGAGCACGTCGCCCAGCGCCACCCGCGAGGCGTCGCCCAGCAGCGACTCGGCCACCTGGGTGAGCCGTTCGACGGCCGCGCTGGGCGAGGAGTCGAGTGCGGAGCCGGGCCCGGGGTCGGGGAGGTTGGAGCGCGGGGGAGTGGGCTGGGCGGGGACGGGGCGCGGGGCCTCGTCCACGGCGCGGGCGATGGCGGCCGGATCGTGCCACGGCGCGGGCGCGTCGAAGACGAACCCGTCGAGGACCGCCGCCAGCCGCTCCTTGGACGCCGTCTGCGCGAACGTCCGCCACGTCTCCGTCGGCAGCAGCGTCAGGTTGCGGGTCATGCCCGCCGAGTCGGCCAGCCGCCCCGCCGCGCGGCGCGAGGCGTCGCTGTAGGCGTAGATGGCCGCGCGCAGGTCGGTGCAGACCCGGTCGAGCTCGGGCCAGCGGGTCAGGATCGTGCCGTGCAGGCTCTGCGCCCGCCGCGCGATCTCCTCGGTGCCCCACAGCTTGGGCGCCTGCTCGCGCAGCTCCTCGATCGTGCCGGTGGTGAGCGTGATCAGCTCCAGCGCCCACAGCCGGAAGGCCCGCGCCAGGTTGAGCGCGCTCTGCCTGGCCTCCTCCATCGTGGTGCGCGGGTCGGCGACGTTGAGGTCCTCCAGGGCCAGCAGCCGGTGCATCTCGGACTGGCCGCCGTCGTCCATCATCCGCCGGATGAACATCAGCCCCACGACGCTGGTGAACGAGGCGCGGTAACGCAGCTGGTTGGGCTTGGGAAACACCTCGCGGATCGCGCCGAGCCCCTTGAGCACGCGCAGCCGGTTGTCGAACTGGTCGGTGGGGTAGGCCCGGCAGGCGAAACGCATCTGCTCGTGGGTCAGCCACTCCTCGCCCGCCTCCGCGAACGCCCCGAACAGCGTCTCGGCGATGTCGACCAGGGCCGGGTCGTCGACCACCGCCCCGCTGTCGCGCGCCAGCGCGGCGAACATGCGGCGGTAGGTCGACAGGACCGCCTCGTCGGTGAGGACGGAGTCGAGGGTCAGGGGCTGTTCGGACACGGGCACTAAGGTACGGCGTCGCACCGACACTCTTGGCACCCGCGCCCCGTCACCCCCATGGCTACCAGCCAGTACGTCAGCGTAAGGGACTCTTGGGCGCTAGTGTGATGCCCGTTAACGTGCGGGCGAAAATCTGCGTAATCGTACAAACAGGTGGGTAACGGTGCGGATTCGCGTGCTCCGAGGCGATCGGACCACGGCGCTGGTCGCCGGCGCGACAGCCGTGGTGCTGGTCGCCGCGGCGGCGTGGCTCGGCGTGGGCGTCTCCAGCGCCAATCCCAAGCTCGCCGACGTCGGGGCATGGTTGTGGACCAAAGCCCGCGGCAAGGTCGTGCACGTCAACGGCCTGTCCGGCGAGGTGGACGGCTACCTCGACGACAAGGCGGGCCGCCGCCTGCGCGTCGTGCAGGACGGCGGCAACGTGCTGCTCGTGGACGACCGCACCGGCTACGTCAGCCGCGTCGAGCCGAGCCAGCTCAAGGTGGCCCAGACCCGCGACTTCGGCGCGGCGGGGCTGCAACTGGCCGTGTCCGGCAACATCGGGTACGCCGTGGACCCGGCCTCCGGCAAGATCCAGCAGATCGACCCCGCCACGCTGAACACCCTCGGCACCCCGGTCACCCTGCCGGCCCCGCTCGGCGCGGCCCGCATCGACGGCGGCGGGCGGCTGTGGGTTCCGGTGACCGCCAGGGGTGAGGTCGTACCGGTGTCGGCCGGCGCCGCGGCGGAGCCGGTCAAGGTCGGCGAGCCCGGCGAGGAGTTGTCGGTCACGATCGCCGGCGGGCTGCCCGTCGTGGTCAACAGCCGCGCCGCCACCGCCACGATCATCGGGGAGGACGGCGGCGTCGGCGAGATCACCCTGCCCAAGGGTGTCGCCCAGGCCACCGAGGGCGGCGCGCTCACCCCGCCCGCCACCGAGGGCTCCCTGGTGCCGATCCTGACGCCCGGGGACTCGGGCCTGCTCGTGGTGATCGACACCGCGTCCAACTCCGTGCTCAGCACCAAGATCGCCGCGGACGACCCCGCCAAGCTGGGGGTGCCGCAGACCCTGGGCTCCAAGGTGTACGTGCCCGACCAGGGCAGCGGCTCGCTGATCGTCTGGGACAGCGCGGCCGGCGGCCGTCCGACCACGCTGCGGGTGGCCCAGCGCCCGGGACCGGTGGACGTGTTCGTCAAGGACGGCCTGCTCTGGGCGAACGACGAGAACGGCGACAAGGCCGTCGTCATCGACCCGGAAGGCCGCAAGCACGACATCGACAAGGACGACTCCGACGTACCGGGGCCCAGTAACACCCCCAAGCCCAAAGAGACCCCGCGCACCGACCCCACGCGCACCGACACCCCGCCCGACGGCACCACCTCGGACCCGAACCCGGATCCGGTGCCCGACCCGGTCAGGACGACCGAGCGGCCCCGCCCCACCCCGACACGCGAGCCGTCGAGGACCCCGACGCCCACGTCAACGCCCACGAAGCAGGCGAGCGCGCCGTCCGCGCCCGGCGCCGTCACCGCCAGGTCGGGCCCCGGCAAGATCACGGTCACCTTCAGCCAGTCCAGCGGGGGAGAGGTCGAGCGGTACACGCTGCGGACCTCGGGCGAGGGCAACGCCGTGCCGCAGTCGGTGGAGCCCGGCGGGCCGTTCAGGTTCGAGTTCACCGGCGGGAACTGCGCCAACGAGTACACCTTCACCGTGGTCGCGCACTGGTCGGGTGGCGAGGTGGAGTCCGAGCCCAGCGCCGGGATCAGGCCGTGCGTGGCGCCGGGCGCGCCGAGCGGCTTCGCGGCCAAGGCCAAGAACCGGGGCGCCGAGCTGACCTGGTCCGCCCCGGAGGGGGCCGACGACGCCACCACGTACGAACTGACCGGCGCCGCCACCAACAGCGGCATCAAGGGCGAGTCGTTCACCGTGGAAGGGTTGAAGAACAACCAGAAGCACAGCTTCACGCTCAAGGCGAAGAACGCCGCGGGCGAGAGCCCCGAGGCGGTCACGGCCGACGTCGACCTGGCCTACCCGCGCCAGCAGTACCAGAACGCCAGCAATGAGGACACCAACACCATCATCCGCCCCGGGCCGTCGGGCAGCGGCGAAGCAGGCAAGATCCCTGCCAAGCAGTACATCACGCTGACGGTGATCTGCCAGGTCAAGGGCACCTCCTACAAGGACCCGTCGACCGGCAAGACCAGCGACATCTGGAACAGGATCGAGAGCCAGTACGGCAACGGCTATCTGAACGACACTCTGGTGGCCACTCCGGACGGGGGCTTCCCCGAGGGACCGCTCTTCGAGTGCACCGACTGAGAAGGGGACTCAGTTGACCCAGTACAACTACCAGGACCAGTTCGAGCTGCAGCCATACCAGCAGCCGCAACAGCAACCGCCACAGCAGCCGTCGCCGCCGCAGCAGTCCGCGCAGCTCGCCGGCCAGTTCGCGCAGCGTTTCCAGCTCCTGGCCGGCAACATCGAGCGCATCATCCGGGGCAAGCACGAGGCCATCGAACTGGCTCTGATCTGCCTGTTCTCCGAGGGGCACCTGCTGCTGGAGGACGTCCCGGGCACCGGCAAGACCACCCTGGCCCGCTCGCTCGCGGCCAGCGTGGACGCGGAGTGGCGGCGCATCCAGTTCACGCCCGACCTGCTGCCCAGCGACATCACCGGTGTGTCGATCTTCAACCAGGCGCAGCAGAAGTTCGAGTTCCACCACGGGCCCGTCTTCGCCAACATCGTGCTCGCCGACGAGATCAACCGCGCCTCCCCGAAGACGCAGGCCGCGCTGCTGGAGGTCATGGAGGAGCGGCGGGTGACGGTGGACGCCGAGCCGCATCCGGTGCCCAGGCCGTTCCTGGTGGTGGCCACGCAGAACCCGGTGGACATGGACGGCACGTACCCGCTGCCCGAGGCCCAGCTCGACCGGTTCCTGATGAAGATCTCCGTCGGGTACCCGGACCACGTGTCCGAGGTCGAGGTGCTCAAGGGCATGCCGACGGGGCCGCAGGTGGAGCGGCTGCCGGTGGTGGCGCGGGCCTCCGATGTGGCCGGGATGATCGACTTCGCCTCGCGGATCCACGTGGCCGACCCGGTCTACGACTACATCGTGGCGTTGTGCGGCGCGACCCGTACGAATCCGCACCTGCGGCTCGGCGCCAGCCCCCGGGGCAGCCTCGCGCTGCTGCGGGCCGCGCGGGTCAAGGCGGCCGCGGCCGGGCGGCACTACGTGGTGCCCGAGGACGTCAAGGCGCTGGCCGTGCCGGTGCTGGCGCACCGCCTGATCCTCACGCCCGAGGCGGAACTGCGCGAGGTCACCGCGGCCGCCGCGCTCGGCGAGATCCTCGCCGGGATGCCGGTGCCGCAGGCGGCCTAAGTGCGAGCCCACCCACCCACCGCCACGCCCCGGCTGCCCACGGTGCTCACGCCGCTGGGCTGGGGCACGCTCGCCGGGGCCGTGGTGCTGTACGCGACGGGGTTCGCGCTCGGCTACCCCGAACCCGTCGTGCTCGCCACCGGCGCGCTGCTCGCCCTGGCCGCCGCCCTGGCGTGGACCGCTCCGAAGCCCAGCCTGGAGGTGCGTAGGGAGGTCACGCCGCTCAAGGTGCCGCGCGGCGAGGCCGCCGTGGCCGTCCTGAACGTGACCAACCTCGGCCGCCGCGCCCTGTCCGGCCTGCGCGCCCAGGACCGCATCGGCGCCTCCGAGCACACGATCGACCTGCCCAGACTGCCCAAGGGCGCGGTGCGCACGGTGTCGTACCCGCTGCCCACCGACGCGCGCGGACAGATCCCGGTGGGGCCGCTGGTGCTCGTGCGCGCCGACCCGTTCGGGCTCACGCGCCGCGTGCGCGCGTACGGCCTGCCCGCCACCCTCCTGGTACGCCCCCGCACCGTCCCCCTGCCGGTCCCGCCCTCCGGCAAGTCCCACCACCTGGAGGGCCCCACCAGCGACAACGCGCCCAGCGGCACGGCCACCTTCCACACCCTGCGCGAGTACGTGGTGGGCGACGACCTGCGGCACGTCCACTGGCGTTCCAGCGCCCGCACCGGGACCCTGATGGTCCGCCAGCTCATCGACGCCAGCCTGCCCACCACGACGGTCGTCCTCGACACGCGCGCCCTGACCGAGCCCGCGGTGGACGCCGCCGCCTCGGCCGCCGTGGCCGCCGCCAGGGCCGGCTTCCCCGTACGCGTCCTCACCGGCGACGGCCCCCTGTCCGACGCCAGGACGGACGCCGAATCCATCCTGGACCGGCTCGCCCTGGTCGGCCCCGGCACGCCGGGCGTCGCCGAGGCGCTGCGGATGGCGCGCGGCGGCGGCTCGCTGGTGCTGGTCACGGGCGACCCGCAGGAGGCGGGACGGGCCGCCGCGGTACGACGCCGCTTCGACCGCGTCATCTGCGTGTACGTGGGCACCGGCCCCACCCCGGCCGGCGCGCCCGGGGTGACGGTCATGGGCATCTCCTCCCTGGACGACCTGCCGCCGGCGTGGGGCACCCGATGAGCAGCGGCCAGAACGCCCCGGTTTGGGGCGCCCGATGAGCCAGGGGGCCTGGAGCGGCCAGGACTTTGGGGCGCCCGATGAGCCAGGACGCGCGGACGCCGGCGTGGGGCGCCCGATGAGCCAGGCGTTACGGACCGGTGCGCCGTCGCGTTCCGCCCGCCACAACCGGCGGGCCGCGAAGACCCGGGCGCCCGGTGAGCAGGCCGGGCCGGGGTGGCGGTGGGGGGCCGGGCTGGCCGTCGTCGCGGTCGTGTGCGGGGTGGCCGGGTGGGGGTTTCATCGGGTCTTCCCCGGCACCGAGCTGCTCCTGGCCATCGTGCCCGCCGCCATCGCCCCCGCCGTGGTCGCCGCGTTCACCCGCACCCGCCCCCTCTGGCTGGCCCTGGCCCTGGACCTGGTCCTCTGGCTGGCCGGCACCATCCCCCTCTACGGAACCCTCTCCCCGGCGGTCGCGGCGGACGTGGCCAACTCCTGGCACGCCCTGCTGACCACCCTCCTGCCCGCCCAGCCGGACCCGGAGCTGCTGGTCCTGGTCCACACCCTGGTCTGGGCGGCGGCCACCGTCGGCGCCGAGACCCTGACCCGCACCCGTACCAGGATCGCCGCCGCCGTCCCAGCCCTGGCCGTCTATGGAATGGCGCTGCTGCTGGGCGTGGACGGCGAGGGCTCGAACCTGCCGGTGGCGGCGGCCCTGTTCGTGCTGATCGCCGTGCTCGCCCTGCTCCGCGACGACCGCTCGCCGCTGTGGCTGCTGGCCGGCATCCCGGCGGCCGCGGTGCTGGCCGCGCTGGCGCTGGTGGCGGGCCCGCTGTTGCCGATCGCCGCCGAGCCGTACAACCCGAGGGCGGACGCCGACCTGCCGCCGCCGAAACGCGTGGACAGCGTCAGCCCGCTCGACCGCGTCTCGGCGTGGTTGCAGATCCCCGACCGCGACCTGTTCACCGTCAAGGCCGGCAAGCCGCTGAACTGGCGGCTGGCCGTGCTCGACCGCTACGACGGCGTCCGCTGGACCTCCGGCGCCCGCTTCCAGCCCACCGGCGGCCGGGTGCCGGAGGGGGAGTGGACGGGCAAAGCCGACGTCGTACGCCAGTGGGTGACCTTCAACGGACTGCCCGGCACCTGGCTGCCCGCGGCCGAGCGGCCGCAGGAGGTCACCGGCGTGCGCGGGCTGGCGGTGGACCCCGCCAGCGGGTCGCTGCTGGCAGGATCGAAGCCGGTCAAGGGGTTCAGGTACGAGGTGGTCTCGCGGGTGCCGAGGCCGTCCAAGCAGGACCTGCTGGCCGCCGTCCCCGTACCGGACAAGGACCTGACCGCCTTCCCCGACAGCCCTCAGGAGCAGCTCTTCGGCAGGCTCGCCCGGCAGGCCACCAAGGGCGTGAACTCGCCGATCAGGCAGGCATACCGCCTGCAGAACTACCTTCGCACCAACGCCCGCTACGACGTCACCGCGCCGCCCGGGCACTCGCTCAAGGGGCTGGAGTTCTTTCTGGAGACCACGCGCAGGGGGACGTCGGAGCAGTTCGCGGCCACGTTCGCGCTCATGGCCAGGACGCTCGGGCTGCCGTCGCGGGTGGTCGTGGGGTTCCGTCCGGGGCAGACGTCCGGGGGCATTTATCACGTTAAATCGGGGCATGTGATGGCGTGGGCGGAGATCAAGTTCGAGGGGCTGGGCTGGCGGCCGTTCTATCCCACGCCGGGCCGCAGCGGGGCCAAGGACGACCACGAGGTGGCCTCCTCTGCGATCGAGGAGAGCGAGCAGTTGGAGGGCGAGTTCTCCCAGGGCGGCAGTGACCGGCCCAAGACCTCCCGGCCGCAGGCCACGGGCGAAGGTGAGCAGGCCACGGGCGGGGTGAACCCGTGGCTGGTGGCGTCGTCGGTGGCGGGCGGGCTGCTGGTGGCGTACGCGGTGGCGATGGCGGCGGTGCCGTGGTGGCGCAGGCGCAACCGCCGCACGGCGCCGGGGGCCGGGCAGCGGGTGCTGGGCGCGTGGCGGCAGACGTGCGACGACCTGGGGCTGCGTGGCGAGCACGCGCTGACGGCGGGCGACGTGGTGTCCGGCCAGCCGGGCGAAATTTCAACACATCTCACTCCATTGGCTGAAATTTCCAATTTCGTCCGGTACGCGCCCGAGTCCGTCACCGAGTCCGCCGCCACCGACGCCTGGCGGCACAGCGACGCCATCCGCCGCGCCGTACGCGCCCGCACCCCCTTCACCACCCGCCTGCGCCACCGCCTCCTCCTGCGATAACGCGACAGTGCGACAGTGCGATGATGCGATGATTCGGGCCATGAGAAGCGTCGAGGCCCAACTCCTGCACCGCCCGCCGGGCCTGACCGCCGGCGAGATCGTCAGGAGCCTGGCCGCGATGCAGGCCCAGGACGTGCCCGCCGCGCTGCTCGCCTTCCGCGCCCGCTCCACCAGCCTCACCCCCGCCGACGTGGAGGCCGCCTGGCAGTCCCGCGAGATCGTCAGGACGTGGGGCCCGCGCGGCACCCTCCACTTCGTACACGCCGACGACCTCCCCTGGATCCACGCCCTCGCCGGCCCCGCCACGAACACCCTGCGCCGCCTCGCCGAGGAGGGCGTCACGGGCGATGACCCGCTCCCGCTGATCACCCGCGCCCTCGAAGGCCAGGGCCCGCTCACCAAGGCCGACCTGGAGGAACGCCTCGGGGGCCGGGCCCGTGGCCAGGGCGTCGTGCACCTGGTGGCGCTGGCCGCCCATCACGGGCTGGCCGTGCTGGGCCCGTCCCGCGCGGGCAAGCCCACGTACGTGCACGCCGCCGACTGGCTCGGCGCCCCCATCACCCCCGAGCCCGACCGCGAACGGGCCCTGCGCGAACTCGCCACCCGCTACCGCCGCGCCCACCACCCCGCCGACCTGGCCGCCTGGTCGGGCCTGCCGCTCGGCGAGGCCCGCACCGCCTGGGGCCTGAGCGCCGCCCACCCGCCGCCGCGGCCGGAGGAGCCGCTGGTACGCCTCGCGCCCGCCTTCGACGAGTACGTGATGGGCTGGCGGAGCAGGGACCCCGTCCTGGCGCCCGAGCACGCGAGGAAGGTCTTCCCCGGTGGCGGCATCCTGCGGCCTGTCGTGCTGGTGGACGGCCTGATCAGGGGCGTGTGGAGCCGCAGGGGCACGCAGGTGACCGTCCAGCCGTTCGACGACGAGGTGCCCCCGCTGGAGGAGGAGATCGCGGACGTACACCGTTTTCTGCGGAAATTTTCCCGCAAAGCGTGAAAGTGAATCGATGTATCGGGTGATACGACATGACCACTGATACGTCGGAAGGTGGCACATGACGGGGGAGAGCATCGCGGCCACGGTGCCCTGGGCGGCGCGCGCGCCAGGAAGGGCCCTGGACGACGCGGACGCGTTCGCCGCCGTCTTCGACGCCCACTTCGGGGAGATCCACGGCTACGTCGCCCAGCGGCTCGGCCCGGACCACGCCGAGGACATCGTGGCCGAGACGTTCCTCACCGCGTACCGCAAGCGTGCCCAGTACGACCCGTCCCGCGCCGCCGTGCGCGCCTGGTTGTACGGCATCGCCACGAACCTCATCGGCAAACACCGCCGCCTGGAGGCCCGCACCCTGCGCGCGCTGGGCCGCTGCGGCCCCGACGGCGACGCCCCCGGGCACGAGGAGTCCGTCGCGGTACGGGTCAGCGCCCAGAGCCTGCGCCCGGAACTGGCCGCCGCGCTGGCCGGGCTGGACCGGCGCGACCGCGACGTGCTGCTGCTGGTCGCGCTGGCCGGGCTCAGCCACGAGGAGATCGCCGCCGCGCTCGGCATCCCGTACGGCACGGTCGGCTCCCGCCTGAGCAGGGCCAGGAAGAAGCTGCGCGCCCGGCTCGGGGAGGTGCGCGTCGATGGATGAGCTGATCCGCGACCTGTACGGCGAGCCGAAGCCCGACCCGCACGCCGCTGCCAGGGTGTGGCGGCGGATGGCGGCACGGCGGCGGCGCAGGCGGCTGTCGTGGCTGGCGATGATCCCGGCCGTCGCGGCGCTGGCGCTGGTCCTGGTGAACGTGCTGCCCGGGGAGCAGCCGCTGGAGGAGGGCCGTTCGATCCTGCTGACGGCCGCCGCCTCCGCCGAGAGCTCGGCCACGGCCGGCACGTACTGGCACGTCAGGAAGTCGCGTGACGGCACCGAGAGCGAGCTCTGGGTGACCCGCCAGGGTAAGGCGTGGACCGCCGAGCGGGGCGGGGCCGCCCGGATCGCCGGACGGTCGCCGTTCAGCATGGCCGGGCGGGACCTGACGTACCAGCAGATCCAGGCCCTGCCGTCCGACGCCGGCGAGTTGCGCGAGCGGGTGAGCGCGATGTTGCCGCCAGGCTCGCAGGGGCTGCTCGCCGACGCGCTCGCCGGACTGTTGTGGACCAAGCCGTCACCGCCGGGCGTGCGCGCCGCCGCCTACCGCGCGCTCGCCGACCTCCCCGGGGTCCGATACCTGGGCGTGGTCACGGACGAGCACGGGCGCAGGGGAGAGGCGTTCCTCTTTAGCCTGCCCTCCGGCGTCCAGCGCACGCTGACCATCGATCCCGCATCGTCGCAGGTGCTCTCCTCCAAGGACGGCACCGGGCGTTCCGAGGTCGTGCTCGCCGCGGGCTGGACCGACGAGGGACCCCGGCCCTGACGCATCCCCCCGAACAGGAGCCATGAGGTGTTCTGGCGTGCCCGTACGACCTCAGTCAGGGCCATCTGCCTGAGCGACCAGTTCCCCACGATCAAGCCGGAGGAGGTGATGGACGGCCTGGTGACGTTCGTCGGCCTGCCGCCCGTGCGTCTCGGCCCGGAGATCGACTGGACCGCGAACCCGCACGGCAACCGCTCCTGGGCGCTGAACCTGCACTCCCTGCGCTGGGCGGGCCGCCTGGTCGCCGAGTACGAGCGCACGGGCGAGCGGCGCTGCCTCGACCGCGCCGCCACCGTGGCCGACCACTGGATCCGCTCGAATCCGCGCCACGGCCGCGGCGTCAGCGAGTGGGCGTGGGCCGAGCACGCGGTCGCGCTGCGCGCCCCGGCGCTGGTGTGCCTCAGCGAGCACATGCACACCAAGCTGCTGTGGGACGCCCTGGCCGAGCACGGCGAGATCCTGGCCAGCCCGGTCCTCTACCGCGAAGGCCACAACCACGGCCTGGACCAGGACATCGCGCTGCTGGTCGTCGGCTGCCGCCTGGGCCGGGCGCGCTGGCGGGACCTGGCCGTGCGCAGGATGACGGCCTCGGCCGAGGTGGCCATCGACGCGCAGGGCGCGCTGCACGAGCAGGCTCCCCGCTATGGCCTGTACGTGCACCGCCGCCTCGGCGTCGCCCTTCGCGCGATCCGCGAGAGCGGGGCGGAACCGCCCGAGCGGCTGGTGGCCAGGCGGCGGGCGCTGGAGTCGTACGTGGCGCACGCGACGCAGCCGGACGGCCGCCTCGTCCCCATCGGCGACAGCCCGGCCGACGCCCGCGCGGACGGGTTCCCGCATGAGGGGCCGGTGGTGCGGGTGTTCGACGGGGGATACGTCTTCGGCAGGACCGCGTGGGACGATCCGCGGGCCGCGTACTACTCGATCAGGTTCGGGCCGGGCCGGCGGCTGCACGGCCACGAGGACCACCTGGGCCTGACCTACTCGGCCAAGGGGCGCAGGATCCTGGTGGAGGCCGGGTTCCACTCCTACGAACGGACCGGGTACGTGGACTGGACCCGCTCGCCGGAGGCCCACAACGTGCCCGTGCCGACCGCTGGAACGTTCCGTCCCGGCACCGCCACCCGCCTGACCGGCTCGTCCATCGGTGCGTCGAGCCAGGAGTTCGAGCTGGCCGACGACGCCTACGGGGTGCGCAGGACCCGGCACGTGCTCGTCCACCACGGCGCCGACCTGCTGGTCGTACGCGATCGTGTGGCGGAGGGGACGCTGCGCAGCCTGTGGCACTTCGATCCGGCGCTGAAGGTGGTGTCCCGGCGGGAGGGGGCGGTGGTGCTGGGCGACGACGACGGGTTCCGGGTGACGGTCCTGCAGTTCCCCGGGGACGGGCAGGCGGTGCGTCCCGCGCTGGTCTCGACCGGCTACCTGCGCACCGCCGAGGCCGTCACCGTCCTGTCGCCCGAGGCGCCGGGCGTGCTGACCGTGATCGTCCCGTCGGGCTAGCATTCTGCCCGTGAAGAACAGGCCCCCGTACGCGCTGGGTTCGGTGGACAACGCGCTGCTCATCCTGCACATGTTGCGTGACAGGGGGCGGGTCAAGGTCACCGACGTCGCGGGCGAGCTGGGCATCGCGCGCTCGACCGCGCACCGGCTGCTGGCCATGCTCGTCTACCGCAACTTCGCCGTGCAGGACGAGCAGCACACGTACCTGCCGGGCCCGTTCCTCGCCTCCGCGCCGCCCACCCCGGGCGGCCCGGCCCTGCGCGAGTTACGCGCCCGCACCAGACCCGCGATGGAGGCGCTCTGCACCCGGATCATGGAGACGGTGAACCTCATGGTCAGGGTGGGTACGGAGGTGCGCTTCCTGGACAGCGTGGAGTCCACGCAACCCCTGCACGTGACCGACAGGCGCGGCACGATCCTGCCCGCCCACCTGGCCTCGGGAGGCAAGGTCCTGCTCGCGGCCCTGCCCGAGGAGCACCTCTGGGAGCTCTACCCCGACCTCACCGAGGCGGAGCGGGCGACCCTGATCCGCGAGCTGGACGAGGCCCGCGTCCTCGGCCACGCCCTGAACGTCGAGGGCACCGAGCAGGGCGTCGCGGCCATCGGCGCCGCGTTGCGCAACGGCCGCGGAAACCCGGTGGGCGCATTGTCGATCTCGGTGCCCATGGCCAGGTTCTGCCTGGAGCGGGTGGGGCCGTACATCTGGGAGCTGCACCAGGCCGTCGCGGAGGCCGAGCAGGCGCTGATCGACTTCCCCGGCTAGCGCCGGCCGCCCTGCGTGAGGCGGTTGCTGAAACGGGCGAGCAGGCCGGTCTGCATCGTCTCCGGGAACAACCGGGCCAGCATCGGCGGGGTGCGCCAGTTGGCGGGGTTGCGCTTGGCCAGCCTGGAGACCAGGGAGATGTGGGGATAGCGCGCCGTCTCGTACGCGCGCAGCCGGGCCGCCACGTCGCCTCCCCCTCCATTGGCGAGCTCCCGCCCGAGCACCCACGCGTCCTCCAGGGTCTGGTTGGCCCCCTGCCCCAGGGTGGGCGGCATGGTGTGGGCGGCGTCGCCGGCCAGCGTGATGCGGCCCTCGCCCCACACGCGGCGGATCCTGTTCCAGTGGTGGCCGAAGAACTCGAGGTCGTCCTCGGTGGCGGCGGCCAGCACCTCGGGTACGGGCGAGGCCCAGTGCCCGAAGCGGCGGCGGAGTTCGGCCAGCGGCGCGGCGGGCCGCGGGTCGGCGGGGGACCAGCGCGTGTCGAACCACCACTGCAGCAGGCCCTTCCCGGCGGGCATGAGCCCGCAGGCCCCCTCGCGTCCCGAGATCATGAGGTGGCGGGAGGTGTCGGTGATCTCGATGTCGATCGGGCTGAGGCCCTGCCAGGTGCCGAAGGTGGCCGGCTGGACGGCGCCCTCACCCCACAGGGCACGCCGTACGACCGAGTGGTGGCCGTCGGCGCCGATGAGCAGGTCCGCCGTGGCCGTGGAGCCGTCGGTGAAGGTCGCGGTGACCCGGCTGTCGTCCTGGGCGACGCGTTCACAACCGACGCCGTACCGGATGAGGTCGCCGGGGAGCCCGGCGGCCAGCCGGTCGAGCAGGTCGCGGCAGGCGATCGACTGGGTGACGAACCCGTAGCGGTCGGCCGCATGGGCGACGTTCATGCTGGTACGCACCTTGCCGCCGGCGGTCAGCGCGTCGATCCTGTCGATCCGCGCGCCGGCGCCGTCCAGGCTGACACCGAGGTCGCTCAGAACGGCGTTGCCGTTGCTCCAGATCAGCACCGCCTTACCGCCCGTCCTGCGGGCGGCCGCCCGCTCGAAGATCCGCACCCGATGCCCGGCGGCCAGTAAGACTCGCGCGACGGCCAGGCCACCCACGCCGGCGCCGATGATGAGAGCGTCCATATCCTCTCCAATTCAGAGTATCTCCGATATGAAGATACATCGGCATGGAGTAGGTTGCGTGGGTGGGTCACGCACAACCAGAAGAAACGATCTTCAGCGAGTTCCTGATCGCGGTCATGCTGCACAACCAGGCCGTCGCCGACCGCCTCGGCCTGCAACCGGTGGACGTCGCCGCCGTCATGCTGCTGGAGATGCACGGACCGCTCGCCGTGGGCAAGATCGCCGAGGAACTGCGCCTGCCGTCCGCCTCGACGACGCGACTGATCGACAGACTGGAAAGGGCGGGCTACGCCCGGCGCGTACGCGGCGAACGCGACCGGCGCACCGTCACCGTGGAACTGGTCGAGGACGGGCTGGACGCCTACATCGCCGCCTGCCGGACCTCCCGGCGCCACCTGGACGAGATCGCCCGGCACTACGGGGCCGAACAGGTTCCGCTCCTGCTGAACCTGCTCTTCCGCGTCGGCGCCGCCTACCGCTCGGCCGCCGAGGACCTACGCGAGGACGCTACCTGAATCGGCCCTGGGGTCTCGCCGGGGGCGGATCGTCCACCATCGCCAGAGCCTGGGCGAACAGCCCCTCGAACGCCCGGTCCCACGCCAGGAAATCGGCCATCAGACGGTCCCCCTCGGTGCCGTCGATCAGACGGTTCAGGGTGGTCACGTCGTCCGCGTGCTCCTCGCGCAACCGCTCGATGCGCCGCCTGGCCGTGTCGATTCGCTCCATCGTCGCCCGCTCTCGTCCTGGAGCCGATTTTTCTGACGGCCGATGTGGCGGGAGGGGACGCCGGGCCGATGGCATCGTATTCGCCCGCAGGAGGCGGAGGGAACGGAATCCGGCCGACTTGGCTAAACGGTTATGGATGGACCGCCACGGCCGATCCCACGGGCTCGCTAGAGCCAGTCGCGGCGTTTGAAGACCGTGTAGAGGGTGATGCAGACGGCGGCCATGAGGACGATGGAGAATGGGTAGCCGAAGGCCCAGTGGGTTTCGGGCATGACGTCGAAGTTCATGCCGTAGACGGTGCCGACCAGGGTGGGGGCGAAGAGGATGGCGGCCCAGGCGGAGATCTTCTTGACCTCCTCGCCCTGCTGGATGCTGGCCTCCGTCATCCGTGCCATCTCCTCGTTCTGGGCCTGGGTCACCAGCGTGGAGTTGACGATCAGGATGTTCTGCAGCATCTGGCGGAACGACGAGATCCGCTCCGTGACGGTGATCGCGTGGTCGGCCACGTCGCGCAGGTAGCTCTGCAGTTCCTCGGTCACGCCGTACTTGCTCGCCCCCGCGATGAATCCGTGGATCATGCCGACCAGTGGCGCCGTGGCCCGCTGGAACTCGATCACCTCGCCCGACAGGTCGTACACGCGCCGCGACACCGACGGGTCGCCGCCGAAGACCTCGACCTCGATCTCCTCGATGTCCTTCTGCAACCCGGCCACCACGGGCGCGTAGCCGTCGACCACGGCGTCGAGGATGGCGTACAGGACGGCCTGCGGGCCCTGGCGCAGCAGGTCGGGGTCGGACTCCATGCGTTTGCGCACGGCCTGCAGGTCGGGGGCCTCGGAGTGGCGTACGGTGATCACGAAGTTGGGGCCGACGAAGACGTGCACCTCGCCGAAGGCGACCTCCTCCACGTCGTCCAGGTAGCGCGCGGCCCGCAGCACCACGAACAGGGTGTCGCCGTAGCGGTCGGCCTTGGGGCGCTGGGAGCCGACGATGGCGTCCTCCAGGGCCAGCTCGTGCAGCTCGAACTCCTCGCCGAGCTTGACCAGCTCCCATTCCTTCGGCCGGTAGAGCCCGATCCAGGCCATGGCGTCCGGCATCTGCTTGAGGCGTTCGAAGGCGTCGGCGAGCGAGCCGGGGTTGTCGATCCGCTCGCCGCCCTGGTAGATCGCGTTGTCGATGACCGTCGGCCGGTAGGGCCGCTCCTCCAGGGCGCGCGGGTCCATGGAGTGCTCGGGTGCCTGCTGGCGTACGTCCCGGCCCCGTTTGAACCCCTTCACCCTGGCCATGGCCCCTCCCGGAACCGGCCTACGCCGGACTCAAGCCGTTGAGCTGCGCGGCCGCGCGATCCCTGATGCTTTTGCGCCACATCGGTGTCCATCCGAACAGAAGCCCGTGGGGTCTGCCAAGAGCCATCTTCGACCAGCGTTTGAAGTCGAACTCGTCGTGGTGGCGCACGATCAGGTCGTCCTCGAACCTGAACAGCGCGTCTATCTCGTTGACCACCGGGCGTCCCGTGCTGGAGAAGGTGTAGCCGGAGGTCCAGTGCGCCGTCCCGGAGAAGTCGTCGGCGGTCACGTCGCAGTAGGTCGATCTCAGCCCGTCACGCACGCCGAGCTGCAGCCGCCACATCCTCATCACTCTGTCGCGCCCTTCGACCTCCTGGAAGATGGGGTCGCCGAAGCTGGCCTCGGGGTGGTAGCAGCGCTCCATGGCCGCGAAGTCCCCGCGGCCCAGAGCATCGTAGAAAGCGCTGATGAGCGCCACGTGCCGATCGTTCACGTCTCTATCAGATCACGTCCTGAGCGCCGGCTCGGCATGCGGTCCGGGGACAGGTCGGACAACAGGTCGGCGGCGTCCATGAGGCGGGCCGGGCCAAGGTCGTACGGGTGCAGCGCGTACACCCGCGCGCTCTCCGGCACCTCGACGTCACCCGACACCAGCACGGCCAGGTCCACGTCGGCGGGCGGGCCGGGCAGCGGGGGCGCGTCCGCGCGGGCGGTCAGCCGGGCGGCGAAGCCGGCGACGTCCTCGCCCGGCCGGCGCTCGTACCGTACGAGGCCGCCGTCGCGCCGCCGCACCACGACCTCGGCGGCACGGGCGGCGGCATGCCAGCACGCCACCTCCCACAACGTCACCCGATCGCCGAACGCGCTCTCCAGCGCCGCCCCCAGCGCGGCGAGCTCGTCGGTGTTGCCCGCCACGTTGTGCCCGTAGCCGGCGGCCGACAGGTTCAGGTCGGCCCAGCGCATCGTGCGCGTCCACAGGTCGGCCACCAGCGGCACCAGGATCTTGGCCGGCCCCGCCAGGTCGAACCGCTGCCGCACCGCGAGGGGGTCGAACAGGCCCTCCGGCCGCTCCATGAATCCGGCGTAACCGCGTACGAGCCGCTCGTACGGCACGTCGTTGTAGCTGAACACGATCGGCACCAGGTAGCGGCCCCGCAGCGCCCGCACGTCCACGTCGATGAACTCCGAGGCCCCGAGCGGTTCGGGCGCCGAGGTCAGGTCGCCGGAGTGGGTCAGGCCCCGGCCCGGCCGCAGCCGCGTGTAGTCGCACAGCATCTCGAAACGCCAGTTGCCGTCGAACACCGCCACCGACAGGTCCAGGTCCACCCGCGTGTCCTCGGGCTCGGCCCAGTGCAGGAAGAAGCGGAGCCGGTCGTGGTGGGGGATGGGCTGGACGCTGCCGCGGGCCAGGCGGACCAGGGCGGCGCTCGCCGTACGCTCCGACGTCGGCGCGACCAGGTCGGCCAGGCCCTCGTCGAGCAGCGCCCGGCGCAGCGGCGGCAGCAGGGCGGCCCGCCGCAGCAGCTCGCCGGTCAGCACCTGCCCGGCCTCCAGCACCACGCCGTCCGGTGCCGCCGGCCGCCGGTCGGGCGCGGTCCAGAAGCGGGCCGTGCCGCCCCGGGGCAGGAACAGCCTGGTCCCGCCCGGCGCGGTCCTGATCTGCCCGAGCGCCGCCAGCAGCACACCGGGCGCCACCCGCTCGGCCGCCTCACGCAGGAGCTGCGGCTTGGCCGTGTCCGGGGCCTGCCTGAGCAGGTGGGACAGGCGGCGCAGCAGCTCGCCCGGCCGCGTCGCCAGCAACTGCCAGACCTCGTCGTAGGCGCCCCGCGCCAGTGCCGACTCCACGCGGGAGGCGAAGGTGGCGGCGCGCAGCCGTCCGTCGTCGCGTACCTCCACGTCCTGGTGTTCGGCCGCGCGCTCCAGCAGCGCGCGGCCGAACGCGGTGCCCGCGTCCGGCCGGGTGCCGCGCAGGGCCGCGAACGCCAGCGCCGTCCCGGGGAAACGGGCGTGGTGCTCGTGCGGGTGCAGCGTCTCGGCCATGTGCTGCCACTGCGCCCGATGCCGCAGCAGGTCCTCCACCAGGTACGGCATCGCCTCCAGCCGCCCGAGTACGGCCCTGCGCACCGGGCGGGGCAACGACCGGTGGCGTACGGGCGGGGTGCGCAGGCCGGGGTCGGCGCCCATCAGCGCGTACAACACCCGCAACACGTCGGTGGCGGTGTCGGCGTGGCGGTCGAGCAGTTCGCTCGCGCCCCTGCCCAGCCCGTACGCCACCACCGCCGCCCTGGTTTCCTTCACCGGGATCGGCTTGGGCAGCCACGACAAGGACTGCGGCCAGTAGGTGTCCAGCAGGAGTTCCAGCTCGGCGCGTTCGTGCCCGGCCATGGGCGTGCGCCGCTCCAGCAGGGCCGTGGCCAGCTCGCGGCAGTCGGCGGCCGGGTCGGCGGACAACCGCAGCAGCGCCGTCGTGGTCACCGCGTCCCGGTCCACCGAGGCATGCCGCTCCGAGGGCCGCAGGAAGGGGTCGCCGAGGGAGATGCGGCGGTGGCAGATCGGGCAGGCGCTGAAGTCGGAGCCGTCCCAGCAGGCCCGGCACACCAGGTGCGCGCAGGGTGAGACCGGATGCACGGTCTCGACCTGCCCGCACAACACGCACGGCCGCACCCGGGTCTGCAGCAGCAGGCTGAACATCCGCCGTACGTAGAAGTCCTCGGTATCGACCGGCACACTGTCCGGAAATTTCCGGAAAAGGGGTACGTGCGAGTCGCTCGCCCCCAGCTCCTTCCGCAGACCGTGCAGCAGCAGCCGCCCCACCCGCGTCAGCCCCGCCACGTCCAGCCCGGCCAGCGCCCGGTACAACTCCCCGGACACCAGGAACCCCAGCTGCAGCAGCTCGAACTCCAGCGCCGCCACCCCTGAGGGCACATCGGCGTTCACCATGCCCAGCCGCCTGGGCAGCTTGCCCACGGGGGGAGGCGTACGGGACTCGGCCGCCAGCAGCGCGGGCGCGACCAGCCTGCGGCGGCGCAGCAGGACCTCACCGGCACCGTTCACCCGAACTCACCCCCGTCGCAACGAACGAAGAAACGTCAGGCCGCGCGGGAGATCCCGCGCGGCCTGGGCCGGCGGAGAGCGGGCACGCTGTTCATCCAAAGTGAAAGAGAAGGAAGCGCACCCAGGAGCCGCCTGCTCGGCACCCTACCCGGCGAGATCGCCAAATTCCCCCCAATTACCGCCCCGCCCCTCACCCGTCCGCCCTGCCAACGCTCGTCCGCCGCCCCTCGGCCACGGACCATCCGCCCGCGACGGACGTGTCGTCGCCTTGCCGGTACATCCCGACTTTCCGTGCACCGCCGAGCACGCCGACCGGTTAGGGTTTCTCCTCGATGGACAAGTTCTGGGCCCAACTGATCAAGGTTCAGTCAGACCCCGACCCCCGGGTCGTCCTGGGTGCTGCTCTGGCCGCGCTGCTGGTCGTCAGCTTCCGTATGCCCTGGCAGGTGTCCAGGGGGCTGATCACGATCGCCCACGAGGGCGGCCACGCCCTGATGGCGCTGCTCACCCGGCGCAAGCTCGAAGGCATCCGCCTGCACTCCGACACCTCGGGCGTGACGCTGACCAGGGGCAGGCCCACCGGTCCCGGCATGGTGCTGACCGCGCTGGCCGGCTACGTGGCGCCGCCGCTGCTGGGCCTGGGCGCCGCGTGGATGACCGAGCAGGGCCTCATCACGCTGCTGATCTGGGGCGTGCTGCTGCTCCTGGTCTGCATGCTGCTGCTGATCCGCAACCTGTACGGCGCGCTGATCCTGCTGGTCACGGGCGGCGCGGTGTTCGCCCTGATCATGTACGCGCCCGCGGTCGTCCAGCAGGGCGTGGCCCTGGCCGCGGCGTGGTTCCTGCTCTTCGGCGGGGTCCGGCCGATCATCGAGCTGCAGCGCAAACGGAGCAGGCGCCAGGCCAGAGACTCCGACGCGGACCAGCTCGCGAGGCTGACGTTCCTGCCCGGCGGGTTCTACGTGTTCTTCTTCCTGGTGGTGGCGCTGGCGTCCATCGCATTCGGCGCATACCTCATGAACCCCCTCTAGTCGCTGCATTTCCCATTAAGCTGCACAGGTAACCAGGGGAGAGTGCAGTGCTGCCAGTCGAGGACGCACCCGGCTACCGGGTACTCGATCAGGCCGGCCAAGGCGGATTCGCCGTCGTGTACCGCGCCTACCAGGAGCGCCTCGACCGGGTCGTGGCGCTGAAGGTGCTGTCCGTGGACCGGGTGGACCAGCGCACGATGCGCAGGTTCCAGCGCGAACTGCAGCTCACCGGCCGCCTCACCGGCCATCCGAACGTCGTGACCGTCTTCGACACCGGCGTGACCAGCTCCGGCAAGCCGTACATCGCGATGGACTTCTTCGAGAACGGCTGCCTGCGCGACAAGGTCCGCAAGGAGGGGCCGCTGCCGGTGCCCGACGTGCTGCGCGCGGGCGTGAAGCTGGCCGGCGCGCTGGCCGCCGTACACGAGGCGGGGGTCCTGCACGGCGACATCAAGCCGCAGAACATCCTCATCTCCCGGTACGGCGAGCTCGCGATCGCCGACTTCGGCGTGGCCAGGGTCGTGGACGCCGCGGAGGTCTCGCTCACCTCGCAGGCGTTCACCCCGCTGCACGCCGCCCCCGAGGTGCTCACCGGCCGGCCCCATTCGGCCTCGACCGACATCTACTCGCTCGGCTCGACCCTCTACCACCTGCTGGCCGGTCAGCCCGCCTTCCACAACCCGTCGGACCCGTCGATCGCGCCCCTGATGTACCGGGTGCTCAGCGTCGATCCGCCGCCGATCGACCGCCAGGACCTGCCGCCGGTGTTGTTCGAGACGGTCGCGCGGTCGATGGCCAAACAGCCCGAGAGGCGGTTCGGGTCGGCGCGCGAGCTGGCCAGGCACCTGCAGGCGGTGCAGGCGGAACTGGGCCTCCCGGTGACCGACCTCGTCGGCCAGGACCCCTCCCCGGCACCCACCACCACCGGCCACCAGGCCACACCCACGACCGGTCACCACGCCGCACCTACCACCGGCCACTACGGCGCGCCCACCACCGGCCAGTATGGCGCGCCCACGGTCGGCCACCAGGCCGCACCCACGACCGGCCACCACGCCCCGCCCACGTCCGGCCACCAGGCCATGCCCGCCGCAGGTCACCACGCCATGCCGGGCAACGGCCAGTTCCCGGTCACGGGCCAGCACCTCCCCCGGGCACAGACCGGCTCGCCCGCGACCC
Organism: Nonomuraea sp. NPDC050404; assembly: GCF_040655495.1. Classification (NCBI taxonomy): domain Bacteria; kingdom Bacillati; phylum Actinomycetota; class Actinomycetes; order Streptosporangiales; family Streptosporangiaceae; genus Nonomuraea; species Nonomuraea sp. NPDC050404. Next base: position 338,805 of record NZ_JBFAKB010000002.1, on the reverse strand, counting down.
AGCCTCCGGCCCCCAGCCCTTACGCACCCGCGCCTTACCCGGGACCGGAGCAGCAGCACCCGCACCAGAACCAGCCCACCGGCGACCCGGCCCGGCCATCCCCGACGATCCCGCCCGCCGGCTCCTCTCGCGTCAAGAAGGGCATCCTGGTCGGCGGCGCGCTGGCGGTCGTGGCCAGCATCGGCACGGCCGTGACCGTCTATGTCTCACTCCGGTCCGCCACCACCACCCAGCCCCCGCAGACCGGCACCACCGCAGAGCCGTCCGGCGACCAGAACAACACCTCGGCCCCCATCGACAAGCAGGACGTCGCAGCCCTGAGCCCGCGCCAGGTCAAGGTGACCGCCGACCAGGGACAACTGGTGGAGCTGCGATGGTCGCTGCCCGCCGCCTCCCGCACCTACCCGGTGGTCCTCCAGCGCTCCCCGGCCGAAGGGGGCAACCCCACCATCACCGCACTCGGCCAGGGCACGACCACCACCCGCGTCGCGGGCCTGGACCCGGACAGCGGCTACTGCTTCCTGGTGGGTGTCCCGCTGGAGATCTCCCAGAAGTCCACCGTGGCCTGGTCCAAGCCGACCTGCATCAGAGGCGCGGTCGCAAAACCGACCCCGTAACCCCGATCGCAAACCGACCCCGTGACCCCGGTCGCAAAACCGACCCGTAAGCCCGGTCGCGACACCGACCCGGTGAGCACGCACCCAGGTTCAGCCCAGCAGCTTGCGTGCCGCCTGCTCGATCTCCTCCTCCGACAGCAACACATGATCGGCCGCCCCGCCGAGCGGAATGAAGCTGTCGGACGAGGTCACCCGCGCCACCGACCCGGTGAACCCGGCATCGAGCAGCTCGGCCACGATGCCCTCCGAGACGCCCCCGGTGCGTCGGGTCTCGTCGGCGATCAGTACGTTGCCGGTCAACTCGGCGGCCCGTACCAGATCCTCGACCGGCAGCGGCGACAACCAGCGCAGGTCGAGCACGCGGCAGCCGTACCCCTCCTGGGTGAGCCGCACCGCGGCCCGCAGGCTCATCCGCACCCCGTTGCCGAACGTCACGATCGTCAGATCGCGCCCGTCGCCGTAGGAACGCGCCCGCCCGATCGGCACGTGCGTCTCCGCCCACCGCGCGGGCGGCGCGTAGGGGGCGGTCCAGCCGTTGTCGCCCGCGTCGAACAGGTCGCGCGTGTTGTAGAGCGCGATCGGCTCCAGGAACACGCACACCGACCCCGCGGTACGGGCCGCCGCCAGGCACGTGCGCAGCATGGCCGAGGCGTCGTCGGGCCGCGCGGGCGAGGCGATGACCAGCCCCGGGATGTCGCGCAGCGCGCCCACCGCGTTGTCGTTGTGGAAGTGGCCGCCGAAGCCCTTCTGGTAGGCGTACCCGGCCACCCGTACCACCATCGGGTTGGTGTAGGCGCCGCGCGAGAAGAACGACAGCGTGGCCGCCTCGCCGCGGATCTGGTCGAGCGCGTTGTGCAGGTAGGCCAGGTACTGGATCTCCGGCACCGGCAGCAGCTTCGACACCCCGGAGCCGAGCGCGAGACCGAGGATCGCCTGCTCGTCGAGCAGCGTGTCGAACACCCGTCCCGCGCCGAAGCGCTTCTGCAGGCCCCTGGTCACGCCGTACACGCCGCCCTTCTTGGCGACGTCCTCCCCGAACACCGTCATTTCCGGATAGACGGCCAGCGCGTCGGCGAGCGTGCGGTTGATGGACTGCGAGAGCGTCATCGGCTTGTCGTTCTCCGGCAGCGCGCCGGCGAACGCCTTGTCCCTGACCGGGGCCGAGGCCGCCATCGGGCTGATCTTGGCGATCAGCTCGGGCCTGCGCGGCGCGATCGGCTCCATGATCTCCTTGGCTGAGCCGAGCCGCGGGCTGCGCGAGGTCTCAAGCGCGATCCGCAGCACGTGCTCGCGTGTGGACTCGTACGTCTTGAGCAGCCCTTCCGGCGTCTCCAGCCCGGCCTCCACCAGCAGCGCCGCCGTACGCAGCAGCGGGTCGCGCACGAGATCGGCCTTGATCTCCCGCTGCGTCCGGTACGAGGACTCCACGTCGGACCCCGCGTGCCCCATGAGCCGCACGGTCGACAGGTGCAGGAACGCGGGGGAGCGGTGCTCGCGTACGTGCGCGGCGGCGCGGGCGGCCGCGTCGTAGGCGTCGGCCAGGTCACAGCCGTCCGCGGCGAAGTACTCGAAGCCGGGCCGCCGCGCCGCCGCCTCCACCCACCCCTTGGGCGTACGCACGCTGATGCCGATGCCGTTGTCCTCGCACACGAGCAGCAGCGGCAGCCCCTGCCCCTGGTAGGTGGCGTAGGCGGCGGTGTTGAGGCCCGACAGGGCGCTGGCGTGGTTGAGCGAGGCGTCGCCGAAGCTGCACACCGCGACCGCGTCGTGCGGCCAGGCCGCGCCGCGGATGCCGAGCGCCCGCGCCCGCTCGATCGCGAACGCCACGCCCACGGCCCTGGGCAGGTGGCTGGCGATCGTCGAGGTCTGCGGGATGACGGCCAGGTCGGGATGGCCGAACACCTTGTGCCGCCCGCCCGCGATCGGCTCACCCGCCGCCGCGGTCAGCCCCATCAGCACGTCGCGGATGCCCTGCTCGGGCACCCGTCCCGCCTGCTCTGACCTGGTCAGGTAGAAGGCGCCCGAGCGGTAGTGGAGCAGCGCGGGGTCGGTGGGGCGCAGGACGGCCGCCACGGCCGCGTTGCCCTCGTGGCCGGCCGAGCCGATCGTGTAGTAGCCCTCGTCCCGCGCACGCAACCAGCGGGCCGCGATGTCGAGCAGCCGGCTGTCGAGTTGACGCCGGAACAGCGCCCGGCACTGCTCGCCGGTCAGGGATGTGCCCTCGTGGAGCGGTTGCCCCGGATCTCGCGCGGGGCCCGCCTCAAGCGTCGCAACCGCCTGGGTGAAGTGAGTCTCAACAGTGTCGCGCGCCACACACCGATTATGTCTTTGATCGGGGCTGACGTCTGCCGGACGCCGGTGACCGTTTGTGGAGCGGTCCGTTTGACCCCCGCCTATAACCATTTGTCAGAATCCCCAACCTTCCCGGCCGTACGCACGTCTACTTAGATGACACACGTGGCACCCTCAAGGCCGCGTTGAACCACTGGGGTCTCCAGAAAGGAACCCGCATGTTACAACGCATTCGTGTCGCCGCCCTCGTACTCGCGCTCGGCGCCGGGTCACTCGCCCTGGCCCCGACCGCGGCGACGGCGGCCGTCGCCCCGACCATCTCGGACGTGGGCATCAGCCCGAACCCGCCGATCGTCGTCTTCGACAACGACGTCAGCGTCACGTTCTCGTTCACCACGACGAACACCGACGCGGCCAGTCTCAAGCTCAACAACGACTCGGTCGCCATCAAGTCGGAGCCGGTCACCGGCGGGCTGAAGTGGACGGGCAGCAAGTCCTTCGGCGCGGGCGCCGCCGGCAAGTGGACCTACACCGCGACCGCCGCGGGCGAGGGCAACCCCGCCAAGACCGGCACGTTCGAGGTCGCCAAGGCGCTCACCACCCAGGTCGCCGACTTCGGCGCCAGGCCCGGCCTGGTCGACAAGGGCGACACCATCAGGGTTTCCGGCCGGCTCGTCGCCGATGGCAAGGGCTACGACGGCCAGAGCGTCTCCATCACCTTCCGCGATCGCGGTTCTGCCGACTACGGCGAGGTCACCAAGGTGACGACCGGCCGCGGCGGCTGGTTCGCCGCCCGGGTGGAGGCCAAGTCCACCGGCTACTGGCGCGCCGCGTTCGCCGCCACCGCCGTGGCCAGGGGCTCGGTCAGCGACAGCGACAGAGTGAACGTCAGGCGCGGCAACCTCGGCAGCCGCATCGTCGGCTTCGACGCCCGCCCGGGACGCGTGGACAAGGGCGACAAGATCACCCTCAGCGGCGCCCTGCGGGTCGAGGACCGCGGCTCTCTGCGCGGCCAGCGCGTCGGTATCTTCTTCAAGGCCGACGGCTCGCGCAGGTGGGAGTACGTCACCAGCGCCGTGACCGGCCGCCACGGCTTCTTCCGCGCCTCCGCCGAGGCCGTGACCTCCGGCTGGTGGCGCGCCGAGTACCGCGGCACCCGCGGCGTCAACGGCGCCGTCAGCCGGGCCGACCGGGTACGGGTCGACCAGCCCGCCCCGCCGCCCGCGGAGGAGAAGGCGGACACCCGCCTGATCAAGTTCAACGCCTATCCGGAGCCGGTCAAGCGCGGCAAATACCTGAGGTTCAGGGGCGTGCTGCAGGTCGATGACGAAGGCTCGTGGGAGGGCTACTCGGGCAAGGTGGCGCTGTTCTTCAAGCCGCTTGGCTCGCGCAAGTGGCAGTTCGTGAAGACGACGTGGGCCGGTGACAGCGGCCGGCTCTACACCAAGGCCAAGGCCTGGAAGTCCGGGCACTGGCGGTTCGTGTTCGGCGGCGACGAGGACACCCACGGCGACGACAGCGCCAGGGACTACGTCCGCGTGAAGCGCTGACCACCTGCCAAGGAACGAGGCCCACGGGACACCACCCTGGGCCTCGTTTCCTTCTGCGCCTTTAGTTGGGCAGTTTGGCGTCGATGCGAACGAGCAGGCCCTCCAGCCGGTCGAAGCGCCCGGGGAGGGAGAATTGTGAGCCGCGCGGCACATCTCTCCGTACAAGATCCACCGCAGTCGCGAAAGTCAGTTTCATTCGGCTTTTCTGAACTGCGCGACCGCCACCCCAAGCAACACCACCCCCAATCCCGCCACGATCCCCAGCTCCACCCCCACCGGCACCTGATAGTCGAACCACCGCACCCCCGGGTTCAGCATCGCCTCGGCCGCGGCCGGAACCTCCAGGTGGGAGAACACCGCCTGGCGCATCGGGTCCACCGCGTACGTCATCGGGTTGACCACGGTAAGCAGGTGCAGCCACGAGGGCAGGCCGGCAAGTGGGAACATCGCCCCGGACAGGAACATCATCGGCATGATCGCCATCTGCATCAGCCCGAAGAACGTCTGCATGTTCTTCATCCGAGCGGCCAGCGTCACCCCGAACGCCGTGATCGTGAACGCGGCCAGGAACATCTCCGCCAGCAGCGTGAGAAGGAGCCGGGGCGAGTAGGGCACCCCCACCAGGCCCGCCATCGCAAGGATGATGATCCCCTGACCGACGGCCACGAGGGCGCCGCCCAGGCACTTGCCGACCACGATCGCCCAGCGGGAGACCGGCGCGACCAGCATCTCGCGCAGGAAGCCGAACTCGCGGTCCCACACGATGGATCCGGCCGAGAACATGGCCGTCATGATCACGGTCATGGAGATCATGCCGGGGTACATGAACGTCCGGTAGTCGACGCCGGGGATCGAGCCGCGTACCAGCGACCCCAGCCCGGCCCCCATGACGAACAACCAGAGCACGGGCTGCACGAGCATCGACAACATGCGCGTGCGGTCGTTGGCGAAGCGCAGCATCTCGCGGTGCAGCACGATCTTGATGGCCCGGAGGTCGTGCCCGGCGCCGCGGGCGGGGATCCGGACGCTGATGGCCTCTGTCGCCATGACTACCGCCTCGCCATCGCTCTCATCCACGCCAGGTTGCCGTCGTCGGCCTCGGCGTCGCGGATCGTGGAACCGGTGTAGGAGATGAACACGTCATCGAGGGAGGGCCGCGACACGCTCACCGACTTGATCGGCATCCCGAGGCCGGCGAACAGCCGGGGCACGAACTCCTCGCCGGACGCCACCGCGAACGTCACCGCGCCCTCGCGCACGGCCGCCTCCAGCCCGAAGCGCTCCTGCAGCGCCTTGATCGCCTCGGTGTCGTCGTCGGTCTGGATCTGTACGCGGTCCTTGCCGACGCTGGCCTTCAGCTCCTCGGGCGAGTCGATGACGACGATGCGCCCGTGGTCGATGATCGCGATCCGGTCGCAGTACTCGGCCTCGTCCATGTAGTGGGTGGTCATGAAGATGGTGATGTCCTCGGTGAGCCGTAACTGGTTGATGTAGCCCCAGATGGCCGACCGGGTCTGCGGGTCGAGGCCGACGGTCGGCTCGTCGAGGAAGAGCACGCGCGGCGAGTGCAGCAGCCCGCGGGCGATCTCCAGCCGCCGTTTCATGCCGCCGGAGAACGTCATCACCTTGGCGTCCTTGCGGTCCCACAGCGCGACCATCTCCATGACCTGCCGGATCCGGTCGGCGACCAGGTGCTTGGGCACGCCGTACAACTCGGCGTGGAAGCGCAGGTTCTGCTCGGCGCTGAGGTAGCCGTCGAGGGTGGGGTCCTGGAAGACCAGGCCGATGTTCCTGCGTACCTCGTCGCGTTCGCGGACCACGTCGTGCCCGGCGACCGTGGCGCTGCCGCCGGTCGGGTTGGCCAGCGTGCAGAGCATGCTGATGGTGGTGGTCTTGCCGGCGCCGTTCGGGCCGAGGAAGCCGAAGACCTCGCCGGGGCGTACCTCGAAGTCGATGCCCTTGACCGCCTCGATCTTGCCGTACGCCTTCTTCAGCCCGCTCACGGTGATCGCCGGGTCCGTGGCGGACATTCAGTCCTCCGCGAGGATCTGGAAGACGGACTTGCGCGTCTGCTTGATCAGCTTCTTGGCCTCCGCCAGCTGCCGGTCGTCGCCCGTGCGGACCAGGTGGCCGAAGGCCTCGTTGAGCTGGGCCCACAGCAGGCGCAGCTCGTGGTGGTCGTCGGGGATCGTGCGCGCGACCTCTTCCCACGGGGCCTCTTCGGCATGCCTGGCGGCGCTCCCGCGGCCCTGGTCGGTCAGTCTGTACGTACGGCTCCCGCCCGACTCGTCCCCCGCGACCAGGCCCTCGTCCTCCAGTTGTTGCAACGCCGGATAGACCGACCCGGGGCTCGGCCGCCACACTCCGCGGCTGCGCTCCTCGATGCCCTGGATCATCTGGTAGCCGTTCTGCGGGCCCTCGTGCAGCAGGGCGAGCAGCGCCGCCCTGACGTCGCCGCGGCGGATCCGGGGGGAGGGCCGCTCGCCGGGGAACGGCGGCGCCTCAGGCGGCAGAGGCGGCATTGGGGGGAAGAGGGGTGGAGGGGCTTCCCAGAACTCGTGGTCGCGCATGATCGCCTCCAAACTATCGAGATAGCGCGACGATATATCTAGATAGTTGAGGCAACAAGGGCCCAAAAATGGGCTCCGCGAAAGTTAGTGATCCTTAACAGAGGCGGCGATGGCGGCGCGTGCCATCGCGCGCAACATCGGCCGCATGTCCTGCGCCGGCAGTTCCCCCGCGCTGTGCGGCGTCGAGTTGAGCAGCCCGAACACCGCGTGCGTGGCCGCGCGCAGCCGGGCGGCCGGGCAGCGCGGGTGCAGCTCGGCCAGCACCGTCACCCACTCCTCGACGTAGAGCCGCTGCAGCCGCCTGATCCGCCGGCGCGCGGGCTCCGGCACGTTGCCCAGCTCCCTGTCGTGCACCGTGATCAGCGCCGGATGCTCGATCGCGAACACGATCTGCACGTCGAGCAGCGCGTCCAGGACCTCTTCAGGGCTCTCGGACGCGGAGGTGGCGACCGTGACCGCCGACTCGCGCAACCGCGAGCTGACGTCGAGCAACATCTCCGACAGCAGCGCGTCCTTGCCGTCGAAGTGGCGGTAGAGGGCCGGGCCGGAGACGCCGACCGCGCCGCCGATGTCCTCGATCGAGACGCCGTGGAAACCGCGCGCCGCGAACAGCCCCGCGGCCGCCTCCAGGATCTCCCCGCGCCTGTTGCGCCGGTTGCGGGTAGGTGTCGCGGAGGCGGTGTTCACGTCTCACATGCTAGACGACCGCGTTAATGATGGCTAACATCCGTGCCATGGGAGGGGACGCATGAGCAGCGACTGGCCGGTGCTGAAGTCGGCCGCGGATCCCGGGAGCGAGGCGTACAAGGGCAACGCCGAGCTCAACGAGCGGCTCGCCGCCGAGTTGCTCGACCGGCTCGCGACCGCGGCGCTCGGCGGCCCCGAGCGGTCGCGGCGGCGTCACGTGGAGCGGGGCAAGCTGCTGCCGCGCGAGCGCGTGGACGGCCTGCTCGACCCCGGCTCCCGCTTCCTGGAGTTGTCGCCGCTGGCCGCGAACGGCCTCTACGACGACCAGGCGCCCGCCGCCGGCATCATCACCGGGGTCGGCCGGGTCTCGGGCCGCGAATGCGTGGTCGTGGCCAACGACGCCACCGTCAAGGGCGGCACGTACTACCCGATCACGGTCAAGAAGCACCTGCGCGCGCAGGAGGTGGCGCTGCTCAACCACCTGCCCTGCGTCTACCTCGTCGACTCCGGCGGCGCGTTCCTGCCCAGGCAGGACGAGGTCTTCCCCGACCGCGAGCACTTCGGCCGCATCTTCTACAACCAGGCCACGATGTCGGCGCGGGGCATCCCGCAGATCGCCGCCGTGCTCGGCTCGTGCACCGCCGGCGGCGCGTACGTGCCCGCCATGAGCGACGAGGCGGTCATCGTACGCGACCAGGGCACGATCTTCCTGGGCGGCCCGCCGCTGGTGAAGGCGGCCACCGGCGAGGAGGTCACCGCCGAGGAGCTGGGCGGCGGCGACCTGCACGCGCGCGTCAGCGGCGTCACCGACCACCTGGCCGAGGACGACGCGCACGCGCTGGCCATCGTCCGCGACATCGTCTCCACGCTGGCCCCGCGCGCCCCCCGGCCCTGGGAGACGATCGCGCCCGAGCCGCCCCGGCACGACCCGCGCGACCTGTACGGCATCGTGCCCGCCGACACCCGCCGGCCGTACGACGTGCACGAGGTGATCGCCAGGATCGTGGACGGCTCCCGCTTCCTGCCGTTCAAGGCCGAGTACGGATCGACGCTCGTCACCGGCTTCGCCCACATCCACGGCCACCCGGTCGGGATCGTGGCCAACAACGGCATCCTGTTCGGCGAGTCGGCGATGAAGGGCGCGCACTTCATCGAGCTGTGCGACCAGCGCCGCATCCCGCTGCTCTTCCTGCAGAACATCAGCGGGTTCATGGTCGGCAAGGCGTACGAGGCGGGCGGCATCGCCAAGCACGGCGCCAAGATGGTGACGGCCGTGGCGTGCGCCAGGGTGCCCAAGTTCACGGTCGTGATCGGGGGGTCGTTCGGGGCGGGGAACTACGCGATGGCGGGGCGGGCGTACTCGCCCAGGTTCCTGTGGATGTGGCCGAACGCCCGCATCTCGGTCATGGGCGGCGAACAGGCCGCCAACGTGCTCACCACCGTTGGCGACGCCGACCCCGACGCGATCAGGGCCCAGTACGAGAACCAGGGCAATCCCTACTACTCCACGGCCAGGCTCTGGGACGACGGCGTGATCGACCCGCTCGACACCCGCACCGTCCTCGGCCTGGCGCTGTCCGCGGCGGCCAACGCGCCGCTCGAACCCGCCGGTTTCGGCGTCTTCCGGATGTGACGCATGTTGTTCGACCGTGTTCTGATCGCCAACAGGGGTGAGATCGCCGTACGGATCGCGCGCACGCTGCGCCGGCTCGGCATCGAGTCCGTGGCCGTGCACACGCCGTCCGACGCGGCGGCCGGGCACGTGCGGGAAGCCGACATCGCCCTCGAAGTGACGAAATATCTTGATATTGAGGCGATTGTCGGGGCGGCGCTCGCCTCGGGGGCGCGGGCCGTACATCCCGGTTATGGTTTCCTCGCCGAGAACGCCGCGTTCGCGCGGCGCTGCTCGGAGGCGGGGCTCGTGTTCGTCGGGCCTTCCGCGCGGGCCATCGAGGAGATGGGCGACAAGATCCGCGCCAAGGCCACCGTGTCGGCCGCCGGGGTGCCCGTGGTGCCCGGCGCGACCGAACCGGGGCTGGAGGAGTGGCGCGACTTCCCCGCCCTGATCAAGCCGTCCGCCGGGGGCGGCGGCAAGGGCATGGTGCTGGTGCGCTCGGCCGCCGAACTGCCCGAGGCGCTGGAGTCCGCCCGCCGTACGGCACGGGCGGCGTTCGGCGACGACACCCTGCTGATCGAGCGGTACGTCGAGAACCCCCGCCACATCGAGATCCAGGTCCTGGCCGACACCCACGGCAACACCGTGCACCTGGGCGAGCGTGAGTGCAGCCTGCAGCGCAGGCACCAGAAGATCATCGAGGAGGCCCCGTCGCCCTTCGTCGGCCCGGAGACGCGGGCCCGCATGGGGGCGGCGGCGGTGGAGGCCGCGCGGGCGGTCAGCTACGTGGGCGCGGGCACGGTCGAGTTCATCGTGGACGGGACCACCGGCGAGCACCACTTCATGGAGATGAACACCCGGCTGCAGGTCGAGCACCCGGTCACCGAGCTGGTCACCGGCCTGGACCTGGTGGAGCTGCAGCTCAGGGTCGCGGCGGGGGAGCGGCTGCCGTTCGGGCAGCGGGACGTGCGGCTGGACGGGCACGCGGTGGAGGCCCGGGTGTACGCCGAGGACCCCGCGCGCGGCTTCCTGCCAACGGGCGGCCGGGTCCTGGCACTGCGCGAACCGGGCGACGCGGGACCGGACCCGGGGAGTGCGGACTCGGGGCGTCCGGACTCGGGGCGTCCGGATCCGGGGCGTGCGGTCGTCCGGGTGGACTCGGGGCTGGTCGAGGGCGGTGTCGTCGGCAGCGAGTTCGACCCCATGTTGTCCAAGACCGTGGCCTGGGCGCCCGACCGGGCCTCCGCGCTGCGGGCGCTGGACCGGGCGCTGGCCCGTACGGCGGTGCTGGGCGTGGTGACCAACGTGCCGTTCCTGCGGGCCCTGGTCGCGCATTCGGCCGTCGCGGCGGGCGAGCTCGACACCGGCCTGGTCGAACGGGTCCTGCCCGAACTGCTGCTCCCCGAGGCGGAGCCGCCGGGGGAGGTGGTGGCCGCCGCCGCGCTGGTCTTCCACGCCATGCCCCAGGGCGACGACCCGTGGGAGGTCACCGACGGCTGGCGGGTCGGCGAGCGGGCGTGGACGACGTGGCGGCTGGAGTCCAGGGACGGCGTGCACGCGGTCCAGGTGCGCGGCCTGCCGGAAAAATCCGCCGAAGTCGTGATAGACGGCCACGTGGTGCCCGCGCGGATCCGGCTCGACGGCCGGGAGTTGGCCGTCACGATCGCCGGGCGTACCGAACGCCACCTGTGCGTACGCGACGGCGACACCCTCTGGCTGGGCCACGACGGCGCGTCCTGGTCGCTCACCCGCCACCACCTCGGCGACCCGGGAGACCGCGCGGACGCCGCACAGGCGGCCGACGGCGTGGTCAGGAGCCCCATGCCCGGCACCGTCCTGGTGGTCAAGGCCCAGCCGGGCGACCGGGTCGACGCGGGACAGCCGCTGGTCATCGTCGAGGCCATGAAAATGGAGCACACCGTCACGGCCCCGCGCGACGGCGTGGTCTCTGAGCTGCCCGTGCAGGCCGGCCAGCCGGTCGACATGGACGCCGTGCTGGCCGTGATCACCGCTGAGGAGCCGTGATGCCGTACCCCATGCGAGATCTTCCGCACCAGGTCACGATCTACGAGGTCGGCCCGCGCGACGGGCTGCAGAACGAGTCCTCGGTCGTGCCCGTCGAGGTGAAGGCCGAGTTCATCGGCCGGCTCGCGGACGCGGGACACAAGGTGATCGAGGCGACCAGCTTCGTGCACCCCAAATGGGTGCCGCAACTCGCCGACGCCGACGAGCTGCTGCGGCTGCTGCACAGGAAGCCGGGCGTGCGCTACCCCGTGCTGGTGCCGAACGCGCGCGGCCTCGACCGCGCGCTGGACCTGGGCGTGGACGAGATCGCGATCTTCGCCAGCGCCACCGAGACGTTCGCCGCCAAGAACCTGAACCGCAGCCTGGAGAGCCAGTTCGACATGTTCGAGCCGGTCGTGGCCAAGGCACTGGACAACGGGATCAAGGTGCGGGCGTACGTGTCGATGTGCTTCGGCGACCCCTGGGAGGGGCCGACGCCGATCGCGCAGGTGGTCACGGTCGGGGAGCGGCTGCTCGGGCTCGGCTGCTACGAGCTGTCGCTCGGCGACACGATCGGCGTCGGCACGCCCGGCCACGTCACCGAGCTGATCGGCGCCTTCCGCCGGCCGGAGCGGCTGGCCGTGCACTTCCACGACACCTACGGGCAGGCGCTGTCCAACACCCTGGCCGCGCTCAGAGCGGGCGTCACCACCGTGGACGCCTCCACGGGCGGCATCGGCGGCTGCCCCTACGCCGAGTCGGCCACCGGCAACCTCGCCACCGAGGACCTGGTCTGGATGTTGCGCGGACTCGGCATCGAGACCGGCCTCGACCTGGGCAAGCTCGTGTCCACCAGCACATGGCTGGCCGGGCTGCTCGGCCGCCCCAGTCCGTCCCGCGTCGTACAGGCGCTGTCGAAAGGCTGAGACATGCTCACTGACGAGTACGAAGAGCTGCGCAAGACGGTCGAGGCGTTCTCCCGCGAGGTGGTCGCGCCGGTCATCGGCGGCTTCTACGAGCGGGAGGAGTTCCCGTACGACATCGTGCGCCAGATGGGCGCGATGGGACTGTTCGGCCTGCCCCTGCCCGAGGAGCACGGCGGGATGGGCGGCGACTACTTCGCCCTCTGCCTGGCACTGGAGGAACTGGCCAGGGTCGACTCCAGCGTGGCGGTCACGCTGGAGGCCGCGGTGTCGCTGGGCATGATGCCGATCTTCCGGTACGGCACCGCCGAGCAGCGCGCGGCCTGGCTGCCCCGGCTGGCCTCGGGGGAGATGCTGGGCGCGTTCGGGCTGACCGAGCCGGGCGGCGGCTCCGACGTGACGGGCGGCATGCGCACCACGGCCACCATCGACGGCCGCGAATGGGTGATCAACGGGTCGAAGGCGTTCATCACCAACAGCGGCACCGACATCACGGGCGTCATCGGCGTGGCCGCGCTCACCGGCGAGCGGGAGATCTCCACGATCCTCGTGCCGAGCGGCACACCGGGGTTCACCGTGTCGAAGAAGTACTCCAAGGTCGGCTGGAACGCCTCCGACACCCGCGAGCTGTCCTTCACCGACTGCCGCGTGCCCGTGGAGAACCTGCTGGGCGAGCGCGGCCGCGGCTACGCCCAGTTCCTGCAGACCCTCGACGAGGGCCGCGTCGCGATCGCGGCGATCGGCGTGGGGCTGGCGCAGGGCTGCGTGGACGAGTGCCTGAAGTACGTCAGGGAACGCCGGGCCTTCGGCCACCCGATCGGCCACTACCAGGCCATCCAGTTCAAGATCGCCGACATGGAGGCCCGCGCGCACACCGCCCGCCTGGCCTACTACCACGCGGCGGAGAAGCTGCTGGCCGGGGTGCCGATCAAGAAGGAGGCGGCGATCGCCAAGCTGGTCTCCTCCAACGCGGCGATGGACAACGCCCGGGAGGCGACGCAGGTCTTCGGCGGGTACGGCTTCATGAACGAGTTCCCCGTCGGCCGCTTCTACCGCGACGCCAAGATACTGGAGATCGGGGAGGGCACCAGTGAGGTGCAGCGCATGCTCATCGCCCGGCAGCTCGGGCTCGGTGACCTGTGAACGGGTGTTTGCATGAGCCGGGAGCGACGATCTAGTGTCGTTGTTCATGACGGCTGACGATCTTCTCATCAGGAGGGCGGAGAAGGCGGACGCGGACGAGGTGTTCGCGCTGGCCAGCGAGTTCGGTCTGACCTTCAGGCCGGAACGCGAAGCCTTCGACGCCGCGCTGCCCGCGCTGCTGGCCAACGACGACGCCCTGCTGCTCGCCGCCGTCGTGGGCGGGCGGGTACGCGGTTACCTGCTGGGATTCGTGCACCTGACGCTGTTCGCCAACGGGCCGGTGGCCTGGGTGGAGGAGGCCATGGTGCAGTCGGGGTCGCGGCGGCAGGGGATCGGGCGGGCGCTGCTGGAGGAGTTCGAGCGGTGGGCCCGGTCGCGCGAGGCCGGGTACGTGGCGATGGCGACGCGGCGGGCGCCGGAGTTCTACCACGCGCTGCAGTACGAGGCGTCGGCCACCTTCTTCCGCAAGGTCCTGCGCTGATCCCTTCCCTGGGCTTTTCTGGGGCGGGCGTTTCCGCCGTGCGCCGATCATTCTGGGATGAACGGTTCCGCCGTGCGCTGATCCCCCACGGGACGGACGTTTCTGTCGTGCGCGGATGGCATCCTTAGGGCGTGAGTATCCATGCCGTGAGCCCCCTGTTCGTCGGGCGTGCCCGCGAGCTCGCCGCTCTCGGTGACGCCCTGGTCAGAACGCGCGCCGGAGCCTCCTCCACCGTGCTCGTCGGCGGCGAGGCCGGGGTCGGCAAGACACGGCTGATCAACGAGTTCACCCGGCACCGGGCCGACGACGCGCGTGTGCTCGTCGGCGGCTGCCTGGAGCTGGGCACCGAGGGCCTGCCGTTCGCGCCGTTCACCGCCGTGCTGCGCGGGCTCGTGCGCGAGCTGGGCAGCGACGGCGTGGCCGCGCTGCTGCCCGGCGGCAACGCGCGCGGGCTGGCGAGACTGCTGCCCGAGTTCGGTGAGCCGGGCAAGGACGGGGCCGAGGCCAGGGCGCGGCTGTTCGAGCAGGTGCTCGGGCTGCTGGAGCGGCTGGCGGAAGAGCGTCCCGTGGTGCTGATCGTGGAGGACGCCCACTGGGCCGACCGTTCCACCCGCGACCTGCTGACGTTCCTGGTCCGCTACCAGCGTACGGCGGCGCGCCTGCTCCTCGTGGTGACCTACCGCACCGACGAGCTGCACCGCACCCACCCGCTGCGCCCGCTGCTCGCCGAGCTGGGCCGGGTCCAGTGGGTGACCAGGGCCGAGCTGCGCAGGCTCACCCGCAGGGAGGCGGTGGCCCTGGCGGCCGGCATCCTGGAGCGCGAGCCGTCCGCCGGCGACATGGATCTGATCTACTCGCGCAGCGAGGGCAACCCGCTGTTCGTCGAGGCGCTGCTCAGCGAGTCCGGCGGCGGCGCGCCGCTGCCCGAGTCGCTGCGCGACCTGCTGCTGGCCAGCGTCGAGCGGCTGCCGGAGGAGACGCAGGAGCTGCTGCGGGTGGCCAGCGCCGGCGGGCAGCGCATCGAGCACGACCTGCTCAGCGCCGTCGCGGGGCTCGACGAGGCCGCCCTGTCCCGCGCGCTGCGCCCGGCCGTGGCCGGCAACGTGCTCGTGGTGGACGGCGAGGGCTACGCCTTCCGGCACGCGCTCATCCGCGAGGCGCTCCACGACGACCTGCTGCCCGGCGAGCACATCCGCCTGCACACCCGCTACGCCGAGGCCCTGGAGCGCGACCTGTCGATCCTGCCCGCCCCGCGCGGCGCGATCGAGCTGGCCCACCACTGGCACTCCGCCCACGACTCCACCTGGGCGCTGGTCAGCGCCTGGCACGCGGCCGACGCCGCCCGCAGGTCCACCGCCTACGACGAGCAACTGCGGATGCTTTCCAGGGTGCTGGAGTTGTGGGACCAGGTGCCCGACGCGGCCGAGCGCATCGGCACCGACCGGATCGGCGTGCTCAAGCAGACCGCCACCGTCGCCCACCTGGCAGGCGAGTACGAACGCAGCATCGCCATGGCCACCGCCGCCCTGGACGCCCTCGACCTCGACGCCGACCCGGTCACGGCGGCCATGCTGCTGCGCCAGCGCGGCCTGACCCGCTACGACCTGAGCCGCCCCGGCCACCTCGAAGACCTGCGCCAGGCGGCCGGCCTCGTGCCCGACGACCAGCCCAAACTCCGTGGCCAGGTGCTGGAGAGCCTGTCGCGCATGCTCCACCGCCGTGCGGAACTGCCGGAGCGGCAGGCCACCGCCAGGCTCGCCATGGAGATCGGCCACGCGGTGGGCGACCCGAGCGTCGAGGCCCACGCGCTGATCAGCCTCACCTGGGGGCACGCCTGCTACTCCGACATGGACACGCAGCTCGAAGCGTTCGCGGAAGCCCGCCGGATCGCCCAGCGCGACGACGCCTACAACGCGCTGATGCGCTGCGCGATCTCCGAGTCCGACGCGCTGGAGGGCGCCGGCCTGCACGAGCGGGCCGCGCGGGTCGCCCGTGAGGGCGTCGAGGAGTCGGCGCACTACGGCCTGGCGCGCACCTCCGGCACGTTCCTGTCGATCAACCTGGCCGAGCCGCTGGTGTCGCTCGGGCGCTGGGACGAGGCGCTCCAGGTGGTCGAGCACGCCCTCGACCTCGCGCCGCCCGCGCCGTACCGGGCCAGCCTGCAGGGGTTCGGCACCGACATCGCGATGGCGCGGGGGCAGTTCGACCGGGCGGAGAAGCTGCTGGAGTCCTCGCGCAGCGTGTTGTCGCGTGGCTCCTACCGGGATCAGACGGTGTTGCCGCATCTGTGCAGGGAGATCGCGCTGTTGCAGGCGCGGGGGCAGCTGGAGCAGGCGGTGGAGATGGCGGCGCGGGCGCTGGAGGAGCGCGACCTGCTGAGCAGTCCGCGTTACTCCTGGCCGGTGCTGGTGACCATCGCGCAGCTCATCTGGGCCGTGGTGCCGTCACCCCGCCCCCACGACGCCTTGGTGGCCGCCGAACTCGGCAGCACCGGCCTGGACGGCAGCGTCCCGGACGGCAGCGTCCCGGACGGCGGCGCTGCGGCTGGCGGTGCTGCGGCTGGTGGCGCTGGGGCCGGTGGTGCAGCGATTGGTGGTGCCAGGGCTGGTGCTGCCGGGGCCGGTGGCGTTCCGGAGGGCAGCGTTCCGGACGGCGGAGGGCTCGGGGCGCTGGCGCGGTATGCGTTGTCGCTGGTGACGCGGCTTCGGGAGCTCGGGCGGGAGCTTGAGGTGCAGGGCGGGCTGCAGCAGGCGCACCGGCTGACCTTCACCGCCCTGACCGGCCCCGAGAAACTGTCGGCGGACACGGCGGTGCCGGTTGGCTGGCGGTTTGAGGCGTGGGACCTGGCCGTGGGGGCGTGGGAGGCGCTGCGGCAGCCGTACGCCGAGGCGCGGTGCCTGGTGGCGGCGGCGCAGGCGGCGCTGGCGGCCGGTGACCGGCAGGGTGCGGCGGCGCGGCTGGCGAGGGCCCGTGAGCTGGCTCGCGAGCTCGGTGCCACGCCGTTGCTGGAGCAGCTCGACGTCTTCGGACGGCGGGCCAGGATCGGCGGCGGGAGCACCTCCTCGGAGGAAGGTGCCGAGGGGCAGCCTCTGGGGCTCACTGCCCGGGAGCTGGAGGTGCTGCGCGAGGTGGCGAACGGGCGGAGCAACCGGGAGATCGCGGAGAAGCTGGTCATCTCGGTGAAGACGGTGAGCGTGCACGTGTCCAACATCCTGGCCAAGCTGGAGGTCGCCACGAGGGGCGAGGCGGCGGCCAAGGCCCACCGCCTGCACCTGTTCGACGCGGCACCCTGACCCAGGAGTAGCGTCCCGTCGGCGGTGCGGCGGTGCGGCTCAGGGTTGGGGGCGGGAGCCCATGCCGGCGAAGACCACGTGGAGCACGCGGTCGAAGTAGGCGTGCGTCATCGGCTCGTGTGTGATCAGCAACCTGAAGTAGAGCGGTCCTGAGAGGATCTCGTAGGCCAGCTCCAGGTCGAAGTCCGGAGCGAGTTGCCCCTGCTCCCTGGCGATCTTGAGCCGGGCCAGCGTGTCGGCCGCCTGTGGCTGGATGAAGCGTTCGTTGAGGGCGGCGGCGACCTCGGGATTGTGCTGCGCCTCGCCAATCAGGTCCTGGTACAGGGGCCCCCACGGAGGCCGGGCCAGTAGGTCGACGGCCCGGATCATGATCGTGCGCAGATCGGCCACGACGTCGCCCGTGTTGGGATGCTCCAGGTCCGCGACGGGCAAGCTGAGGACCGCGTCGAGGAACAGCAGGGCCTTGGAGGACCAGCGGCGGTAGATGGTGTCCTTGCCGACACCGGCCCGGGCGGCGACCGCCTCCATGCTGAGCTTGGCGTAGCCGACTTCTCCTGCCAGGTCGAGCGCGGCCTGCATGATCGTTTCGGTTCGGTCCGCGGAGCGGCGGCGGGCGTTCATGACACCACCATACCTAAACGGGACGTCCCGTTTGACAATCGACGCGCGCGTCCCGCACTCTTTGCATAGCCATACGGGACGTCCAGTCCCGTTATGAATGCCGTTCCGTGAGGAGAGTGATCGCCGAAGTGATCATCTGTGGGGACGTCTCATGCCGGCGGGTGTCAGCGACGGCGTCAGTACGGCGGCGGTCCGGTATCAGGGCCGTCGGCCATCGTGAACGTCATGAGCGGTTCAGCGATCGAGGCGCCGGATGAAATCTCCTCGGGAGACCCGGCCCGAGCGATCCGGACCCCTCGGCCAGCAGCAGGACGGTCCTCGACCGGCCGTCAGTAACAACGAATTTCAGAATGTGAAGGAGCGCACCATCATGTCCGTCACCCTTTCCGACCAGGACAAGAACACCCTGCGTATCGCCGCGTGGGGCGCCGTCTCGCTGATGTCCGCCGCCGGCGCCGCCGGTTCGGCGCACAGGGTCGCCACCGAAGGCTCCATCGCCCTGACCTCCGCGACCGGCCTGGCGGGGCACGTGATCGCCAAGGCCCCCAAGGACGTGAAGTGGGGCAAGACGGTGGCCGAACTCGCCGACCAGGTGCTGCCGGCCCTGACGGAGGCCATGAGCCTGCTGCGGAAGCAGGACCCGGCCGAGGCCGACAACTTCCGCCGCACCGTCGTCGTGGCCATCGACGCCGCCGCCCGTATCCACCAGGGCCGGCCCAGCCCGACGCTGGCGGAGATGGCCCGCAAGGTCACCGAGGCCCTGGACGCCGCCTCGGGCGCCTCCGGAGCGGTGCGGGAACGTCCGGAGCTGCAGAAGGTCATGCAGGAGATCATCGACTCCGGTTTCACCGGGGTGACGGTGCGCGTACATGATGAGCGGGGTGAGTGGGTCGGCGGCGCCGGGGTGCGTGAGCTGGGCGGAAGCGCCGAGCCGCCGCTGGACGGTCACGTCAGGATCGGCAGCAACGCCAAGACCTTCACCGCGACCATGGTTCTGCAGCTGGTGGCCGAGGGCAAGGTCGGGCTGGACGTACCGGCGGACGACTACCTGCCCGAGTTCGGGCTGGACCGGCGGATCACCGTGCGGATGTTGCTGCAGCACACGAGCGGGGTGTTCAACTTCACCGGCGAGTACTACGAGGACGGGACGTTCGCGCCCGGCATCCCCGCCACCCCCGCGGGCAAGGAGTGGGTGGACAACCGCTTCAAGACCTACCGGCCCGAGGAACTGGTACGGCTGGCGCTGTCCAAGCCGGCCCGCTTCGAGCCGGGCACCGACTGGAGCTACTCCAACACCAACTACGCGCTGGCCCGGCTGCTGATCGAGAAGGTCACCGGCCGTACCTACGCCGAGGAGATCCAGCGGCTGATCCTGGGCCCGCTCGGACTGACGGGCACCGTGGCGCCGACCACCCAGACGGAGATCCCCCAGCCGCACCCCCGCGCCTACTACCGCTACGAGGAGGACGGCGAGCAGCAGACGGTCGACGTCACCCTCCAGAACCCCTCCTGGATCTCCAGCGGCGGTGACATGATCTCCACCAGCCGCGACCTGCAGACGTTCATCTCCGCGCTGGTGGGCGGCAGGCTCCTGCCGCCCGCGTTGCTGGCCGAGATGTGCACGCCCGAGGCCAAGGCCGGTTACGGTCTGGGCGTCTTCGTTCAGGAGGCCCCGGGCGGCGGCACCATCATCACGCACAACGGCGGCATGGCCGGTCACGGTGCGCTGATGTACAGCACGCCCGGCGGCGGCAAGACCCTGACCGCCACGCTGAACTACGTGGACGACGCCGCGCTGTCCCTGGGCCTGGCGTTCCAGCAGGCGACGCAGAAGCTCGTCAGCGAGGTGTTCGGCGGCGGCAAGGCCGCGAGCTGACCGGGCCGCCGAGCCGGCTCAGCCGCCGATCTGGCAGGGCTGAGCCGGTTCAGCCGGTGGGTGCGTTGAAGGTCCATACGGCTTTGGCGCCCGGGCCGACGACCAGGGTGGACTGCCCGATCTGTTCCACGTGCCGGCGTGGGACGGGGCGGTTGAGGGCCAGTTCGACGCGCTTCAGGCCCACCTCTTCGACCGGCACGGCGTCGAGGCGGATCGTGGTGCCGCCACGGGTCGCGACGACGCCGCCGGGCACGGACCGCACGTGGAACCCACCGGCCGACAACAACGGCACGTTGCTGTCGAGATCCCGCCGGGTGAGCGCGATCCGGACGCCCGACACGTCGCGCATCAGGTGATCGCGGTAGGCGTCGGACTGGTACCGTTCGCGGCTGATGTCACCGGGGAAGGCCGGGGGCTCGGTCTTCTGGCTGCGCGGATCGGCGAAGTACTCCGGCCGGTACTCCATGCTCCACATGCCGAACTTGTCGTAGTCGGTGCTGATGAAGAACCCGTCGAACCACGGCACCGGCACCCCGTCGCCGAAGTCGCGCGTCTGGCTCAACGGGGTCGGTTCGATGCCCCGGTCGCGCAGCCGCTGGCGTACCGGCTCCAGGTCGCCTGCGCGCTCGACCGACACGGCCACCGCGGCGGTGCCGAACTCGCCGTCCCGGCCAGGCAGGTCACCGACCCCGAACAGTTCCAGGTAGGTCTCCCGGCCGTACAGGTAGCGCCCCGTCCAGGTCTGCCCGCCGCCGGTCGTGGTCCGGACCTCGAAGTTGGCGAACTCCCGCAGGTAGGCGGAGTGTTCGATGGCGTCGGCGGTCTCGCGGTCGAGCACGCCGTAAGCATGGTTGTAGAACAGCAGTTGCCGGTCGGACGCCGACTCCAGTCTCTCGGCCTGCGCCGCCACCGGCCCGCTCGCGATCACCCCGGAGAGGGCGACAGCGAGAACGGCGATCGTCCGCACCGTCCTGGATAAGAACATGCGGTGATCCTAGGTCGGGCCGGAGAGGCCCGCCAGTGGCTCGCTTCCGGAACGGTTCGACGATTCACGAACCGTCAGGCGGTCAGCTGGGCCTCCAGGCGGTAACCGTCCACGGTGACGTACACCTGGTCGCCCGGACGGGCGTTCAGGCGCATGAGGACGGGCTGGAGCGAGTCGAAGACCGGCGTGTTGCCCTGCCAGACCAGCACGATGGCGTTGTCGCCCGGCCCGGTCACCGACAGCAGCGTGCCCGGGCGCATGCCGAGCTGCGCCGCGTACCCCTCGGGGACCGCCACCGGGCCGCCCCTGAGGTGATCGGGCGTGACCTCGATGCGCTGCCAGCGGCGCGGGTCGGAGGACGGGCTCGGCAGCGGCGGCGGTGGCGTGGACGGGGCGCCCGCCAGGCTGGGGCCGGGGAGCATGCCCGAACGGCCGCCAGACAGCGCCGACAGCGTGGCCAGCGCGGCGGACGGGTCGATCGACTTGTTCGTGGCCGCCGGGATGGGCTGGCCGCCGCGGTGATGGTGGCCGTTGGCCCCCGGTGTACGGCGGGGCAGCGGCTGGGCGGGGCCGGGGGCCGCGGACACCGGGTCGGGGGCAGTCTCGGCGGGCAGGGCATCGAGCCAGGCCTTGGCGGAGTGGGTACGGATGCCCAGCTCGGCCATCAGCTCCACCATGTCGGTGTCGGCCGGGGCGGAGGCCAGGAGCTGCCTCGTACGGGCCTGGAGACCGTGGATGTCGCCCACGACGAGCCAGCCGTCCTGGAGGCGGCGGTCCGGCATCAGGGTGACCAGCACGCGCCACAGAGGCGTGCGCAGCGACGGCACCGTCACCGGGTGGGCCGGGTCCGCGCCGATGAGCTGGTCCTCGGTGGCCGCGGCGCCGAGCCACTCGGTCAGCCGGAACATGTGGCCGGTGACCGGGGCGGACTCCGAGGAACGCAGCCAGTGCAGCACGCGCTCCTCGGCGGTGCGCTGGGCGTGGGAGAGCGCGTCCCGCTCCACCAGCATCTTGTGGGCCAGGGTACGCAGGCTGACCGGGTCCTCGGCGAACAGCCGGTGCACGGCCACGGCCAGCTCCAGCTTGTCCAGGCTGCGGAACAGGTTGTCCACGACCCGGACCATCGCGTGGTCGGTGTCGGAGGGAACGGGGCTGGGGCTGGGAGTCGCGTACGAGGGCGCGCCCTTGGCGGCCTCGGAACCGGGAACCGGCGGGATCGAGCCGGTGTGCGGACCGCCGGAGGCAGAGCCGCCAGGGACCGGAGGCATGGAACCGGTGTGCGGGCCGCCCGGGACCGGTGGGATGGAGCCGGTGTGCGGGCCGCCCGGGATCGGCGGGATGGAGCCGGTGTGCGGGCCGCCGGGACGGGTGGCCGCGGAGCCGGGGCGGGAGGGCGTCGCACCGGGAACGGACGGCGTGGAACCCGGGCCGGCCGGTCCGGCGCCCGGAGCGGCCGGAGCGGCGCCGGGGGCGGACGGGGCGGAGGAGACGGCGCCGGGCGAGGACTGGGCGGCGGCGGGATCCTGGCGGCCGGACTGCGGGCCGGCGGGGCGCTGCGGAAGGCGTTCGGACTGGCCTGGGGTGGCCGGGCGCTGCGGCAGCCCGCCCTCACCGGCGAAGCCCTGGCGCGGCCCCTCACCACCCGGCGGCTGCGCCTGGAACGAGCCGGTCTGGGGCTGCGCCTGGAAGGAGCCGGTCTGAGGTTGTGCGAGCGACGAGCCGCTCTGGGGCTGCGCGGGGAGCGAGCCGTTCTGAGGTTGCGCGGGATTCCCGGCGCCCTGGCCGGGCGCGGACTGAGGGCCGCCCTGACCGGGCGTCGGCTGAGGGCCGGCCTGACCTGGTTGAGCGCCGGGGCGCGGGCCGTTCTGGCCGGGGAACGAGCCCGTCTGCCGCTCCGAGGGCGGCACCGCGGGGAACGAGCCCGTCTGAGGCGGGCCGGAAACGTTGTCGGCCACGGCGGGGAAGGACCCGGTCTGCCGCGATCCGGGCTCGCCCGCCACCGCCGGGAAAGAGCCGGTCTGGCGCTCTGAGGGCGGCTGCACCGCGGGGAACGACCCCGTCTGCCGCTGGGGAACGCCGGCGGCCTGCCGGCCCGCCAGCGGCCCCGTGGGCGACGCCTGCGCGGCGGCCTCACCCTGGACGGGAAAGGCGCCGCTCGGGGAGTTGAAGGCGCTCTGGGGCGACTGGCCGCGCGGCAGCGGGCGGGTGACCTCGGGATGGCCCGCCTTGACGGCGGCGGACAACTCGCGCTGGACCGGAATGCGCCCGAGTATCTCGCGGAAGACCGAGCCGATCACGACCTCGGGCGAGGCCGACGGGGTGCCCAGGTCGCTGGGCGACAGGCGGCGCAGCCGCTGCCATCCGCCGAGGCCGGCGATCGCCGTACGGGTGGCCTCGGGCCAGCCGGGCAGCGAGGGGTCGATGTGGTGAACCGCCAGCGCGGGCAGCAGATCGCCCAGCGGCAGATGATCCCAGCGGGCGGAGGCCAGCCGGGCCAGGCGGTCGCAGATCCAGTCGAGGCCCGCCGTGCCCAGTGCCTTGGACAGCGCGAGGGAGGACCACCATCCGGCGGGCAGGCGCGGATCACCCAGCGCCTCGGCCACCTGCTGCGGACGGCTCCAACGCAGCGCAGGGACTAGGTCGCTCAGGCAGATCGATGACTCGACTTCCATCGGCGGACCTTATCCTCCCCAGTGGGCCGCGTGGCGCTGCCCGTACGCATGTGGCTAATGGTGCAGCCTACGCGGCAAGCTATCAATCAGTGTGAATAGGGTAAAGGCGGTTCAGATCCAAACCGTACCGTGGACGGCCGCCCACCTGGGCCACACATTCGGCACCGGCACGGCAACCCGCCTCCAAAGCGGCCTGTTCATCGGCGCCCGAGAGGGTCGCGGTGAGGAACCCGGCGGCGAACGCGTCACCGGCCCCGGTCGAGTCCACCACCTCGGCCGACACCCCATCCGCCGTCGCCACCACGGCGCCGTCCACGGCGGCCAGCGCGCCGTCCGCGCCGAGCTTGACCACCGCTGTGCCATATCTCTCACTCAGCAGCACGGCGGCGTCCCGCGCCGTCGCGGCGCCGGTGAGGAGCAGGGCCTCGTCGAGATTCGGGATGACCAGGCCGGCGCGGGCGGTCTCGCCGGTGAAACGTTCGACGCCGAAGTCGCGCAGCGGGCCCGTGGAGGCCGGATCGACGCTGATCGCGACGCCCGCGGCCGCCGCGTCGGCCATGGCACGCGCGGCCAGGCCCAGGCCCGCCTCGGCGAACAGCACGTACCCGGACAGGTGCAGCCGGGCGACGCCGTCGAGCAGGGACGGGTCCCAGTCGGACTCCGAGATGAGACCGCCCGCGCCGCGGTTGGTGAGCATCGAGCGTTCGCCGCTCTTGTCCACCATCGCGATCACGACGGCCGTGGGGTGGTGGGGGTCCACGGCCATGTGCGGTTGTACGCCCGTCTTGATCAGCTCGGTCGTGTGCCACTCGCTGCTGTCGTAGCCGAGCTTGGCCAGCAGGCGGACCTCGGCGCCCAGGCTGGCGGCCCAGGCGGCGGTGTTCGCGCCGGAGCCGCCGGGCCGCAGGACGATGTCGGCGGAGGTGTCGATGCCGGACATGACCGGGGAGCCGTGCAACGCCACCACATCGGTGACGACGTCGCCGATGACCAGGAGGGCGTTGCCCGTCACGACCGGGCCCAGGCCACGGAGATCCGGGCGGCCAGGGCGGTGTTGCCGCGCACGGCGGCCAGGTTGGCCTCCAGCGAGGCGCCGGCGGTGCCGTCGACCAGGTAGCCGAGCAGGAACGGGGTGATCGCCTGCCCCTTGACGCCCTCGCGTTCGGCGGCGGCCAGCGCCTCGGCCAGCACGCGGTCGTGCAGCTCGGGATCGAGCTGCAGGTCCTCGGCGACCGGGTTGGCCACGATGAGCGCCGTCTCGGGGCCGCCCAGCGCGTCCTGGCCGCGCATGATCCCCGCGGCCTCCTCGGGCGTCTCGATCCGCCAGTCGATCGGCTGGCCGGAGGAGTGCAGGTAGAAGCCGGGGAAGGTGTCCGTGCCGAACCCGGCCACGCTCACGCCCCGCGTCTCCAGCCGCTGCAGCGTGGCCGGCACGTCGAGGATCGACTTGACGCCCGCGCAGACCACGGTGATGCGCGTACGGGCCAGCGTGTCGAGGTCGGCCGACTCGTCCTGGTCCTCGGCCCAGCCGCGGTGCACGCCGCCCAGCCCGCCGGTGGCGAAGACCCGGATGCCGGCGCGGGCGGCCAGGAACGAGGTGGCCGACACGGTCGTCGCGCCGCTGGCCTTCAGCGCCGCGGCCACGGGCAGGTCCCGCTGGCCGAGCTTGCGCAGGCCCGACTCGGTCGCGATGCGCTCCAGCTCCACCTCGTTCAGCCCGATGCGGGGCACGCCGTCCAGCACGGCGATGGTGGCCGGGGTCGCGCCCGCCGCCCGTACGATCCCCTCCAGCTCACGCGCGACCTCCAGGTTGCGCGGCTGCGGCAGCCCGTGGGAGATGATCGTGGACTCCAGCGCCACGACCGGCGCGCCCGCAGCCAGGGCCTCGGCGACCTCGTCGGACGGCTGCGGAAGGGAGTCGGTGGTGCTGCCCATGGTGAGGTTTGTGCTCCTTGTGTGGTCCTGGCCCTGCTTACGGGGAACGGCCGCTTTCGCGGGATTTGTTCCAAACTGAGCAGAGTACGGGGCCATGGCGTGGCCGTCCACTCCGAGGATCACACGAGCAATGCCACCCCTGCCAGAGACGTGGCCATGATGATCGCCGTCGCGATCCCGCCGAGCAGCGCCGCCCGGCCGCCCCGGAGCAGTTTCCGCACGTCGATGCCGGTGCCGAGACCGAACAGGGCGGCGGCCATGAGCACGTTCGTCACCCCCGGCGCCGCCTCGGTCACCGCCACGGGAACGAGGCCGGTGCCGCGCACGGCCACCATCGCCAGGAACACCACCACGAACAGCGGCACGATCGGCGGTCTCGACGCCCGAACGAAGGGCGACCGCCGCCGGTACGACGTCAGGGCGACGATCGGGGCCAGCAGGATCACGCGCGCCAGCTTGACCGTCACGGCGGCGGCCAGCGTGCCCGAGGCGGCGCCGATCGCGGCCACCTGGGCCACCTCGTGCACGGCCGCGCCCGTCCACACGCCGAGCTGGGCCTGGGTCAGGCCGAGGAGGGAGGCCAGCAGGGGGAGCAGGCCGATGGCGGCGGTGCCGTACAGCACGACGACGCTGAGCGCGCTCGCGGCGGCTTCCTCGTCGTCGGGCAGGTCGGTGCTCTCGCGCATGGCGGCGATGGCCGCGGCGCCGCAGATCGACACGCCCGTCGCGATGAGCAGGGACGTGCCGGCGCTCAGCCCGAGCCTGCGGCCGATCGGCGGCGTCACGGCGAACGTGATCCCCGTCGCGACCAGCACCACGGCGAGCGTCTGCCAGCCGAGCGTGAGCACCTGCGGAACGGCGATCTGCAGGCCGAGCAGCGCGACCGCCACGCGCAGCACCCGCCGCGACACGAACGCCAGCCCGGGCCGCAGCCGATCGCCGACGGGCACGAGGTTGGCCATGGCCGCCCCGGCCACGACCGCGACGACCGCTGGGCTGAGCGCCGGGACGTGCCGGTTGACGAACATCGCCAGCGCCGCCGCCACGCCCGCTGTGACGACCCCGGGCCCGAGCGGGCGCATCCGGGCGGCGGCGGTGGTGAGCCGCGCGGTGGGGGCTTGAAGGGACCGGGACAGCGTGGCGTCGGGTGTGCCCGGCGGTTCATGCGTGCTGGTGCGCATGATTCCAGTCTTCTGACCGGTGGAAACGGCCGGTAGCCGTGGATTGCCTGTGAGGTCATAGCCTGTGGCTATGAGTGCGCTGCCCGATCTCGACTCCCTCAAGCTCCTCGTCGACGTCGGCGAGCTGGGCAGCCTCGGACGCGCCGCCAGGGCGGCGGGGATCGCGCAGCCGTCGGCGAGCAAGCGGATCGCCCAGCTCGAACGCCGCCTCGGCCTGCCGCTGATCGAGCGCACCCCGCGCGGCTCCACGCTCACCTCCGAGGGCAAGATGGTGGCCGGCTGGGCCGCGCAGGTGCTCGCCGCGGCCGAGGAGCTCATGCGCGCGGTGCAGGCCGTACGCCACGGCGAGGCCGCCCACCTGCGGGTGGCGTCGAGCATGACGGTGGCCGAGTACCTGGTGCCGCGCTGGCTCGGCGAGTTGCAGCACCGCGAGCCGGACATCCAGGTGGGCCTCGACGTGGTCAACTCCGCGGACGTCGCGGCGCGGGTGCTGGGTGGTGAGGTGGAGCTGGGGTTCGTCGAAGGCCCGAGCGTGCCCGACGGGCTGGCCGGGCGGGTCGTGGGGACCGACAGGCTGGTCGTGGTGGTGGCGCCGGGACATCCGTGGGCGCGCCGCCGTACGGCCCTGCGGGGGCCTGAGCTGGCCGCCACGCCGCTGGTGGTGCGTGAGCCGGGTTCCGGTACGCGGGAGACGCTCGACGTGGCCTTCGCGGACCTGCACCGGGCCAGCCCGCGCCTGGAGCTGGGGTCGAACTCGGCGGTCAAGGGCGCGGCGCAGGCGGGGGCGGCGCCGGCGGTGCTGAGCGGGTACGCGGTGGAGGCGGAGGTGGCCACCGGGCGGCTGGTGGAGGTGCCGCTGACGGGGGTGAACCTGGTCAGGAGCCTGCGCGCGGTGTGGCGGCGTGGCCGCCCCCTGACCGGCC
This sequence comes from Nonomuraea sp. NPDC050404, assembly GCF_040655495.1. Taxonomy (NCBI): domain Bacteria; kingdom Bacillati; phylum Actinomycetota; class Actinomycetes; order Streptosporangiales; family Streptosporangiaceae; genus Nonomuraea; species Nonomuraea sp. NPDC050404. Next base: position 311,437 of record NZ_JBFAKB010000002.1, on the reverse strand, counting down.
CCGCCGCCACGCTGCTGGCCATCGCGGGCCGCCCGTGAGGCATTGACTTACCGGACGGGACCGGTCGTAAGGTGCGGAAGGTGAGCTCGTATGACGTGGTGGTGGCAGGTGGCGGGCACAACGGGCTGGTCGCGGCGGCGTACCTGGCCGGGGCCGGCCGGCGGGTGCTCGTGCTGGAGCGGTACGCGCACGTCGGCGGCCTGGCCATCTCGGCGCGGGCCTTCCCCGGCGTGGACGTGCGCCTGTCGCGCTACTCCTACCTGGTCAGCCTCCTGCCCTCCCGCATCGTCCGCGACCTGGGACTGGACCTGGAGCTGCGCCACCGCCGGTACGCCTCCTACACGCCGAAGGGCGGCACGGGCCTGCTCGTCGACAACGAGGACGAATCGCGTACGGCGGCCTCGTTCAGGAGCATCACCGGCGGCGAGGCCGACCACGAGGCGTGGCGGCGCTTCTACGGCATGACCGCCGAGGTGGCGCGCGCCCTGGCCCCCACCCTGCTCGAACCCCTGCGCACCCGGGCCGAGGTCGAGCGGCTGGTCGGGCCCGAGGCGTGGCGGGACCTGTTCGCGCGGCCGATCGGCGAGACCGTGGACGAGCGGTTCGGCGACGACACCGTGCGCGGGGTCGTGCTCACCGACGCGTTGATCGGCACGTTCGCCGACACCGCCACCGACCTGGCGGCCAACCGGTGCTTCCTTTACCACGTGATCGGCGACGGCACGGGCGAGTGGAACGTCCCCGTCGGCGGCATGGGCGCGGTCTCCGGCGCGCTGGAGGCGGCGGCCGTGCGGGCGGGCGCGGAGATCAGGACCGGCGCCGAGATCGTCGGCATCTCGCCGTCCGGTGAGGTGACGTTCGTGTCGCAGGGCAGGGAGCACACGGTGCGCGGCGGGCACGTGCTGGTCAACCTGCCTCCCGCCGTGCTCGACCGGGTGATGGGGCGGGACGCCGGAGTGCCCGAGGGCGCGCAGCTCAAGGTCAACATGGTGCTCACGCGGCTGCCCCGGCTCAAGGACGCCTCGGTGGATCCGCACGCGGCCTTCAGCGGGACGTTCCACATCAACGAGGGGCGTGACCGGCTCGCGGTCGCGTACGGGCAGGCGGCGCGCGGCGAGATTCCTGAGCTGCCGCCCGCCGAGGTCTACTGCCACTCGCTGACCGACCCGTCCATCCTCGGCCCCGAGCTGCGGGGAAAGGCCGAGACGATGACGTTGTTCGGCCTCCACATGCCCGCCCGCCTTTTCCGGAAAAATCCGGACAAGGCGCGGGAGGCGGCGCTGGAGGCCACCTTCGCCTCCATCAACTCCGTCTTGGCGGAACCCATCCAGGACTGCCTGCTCACCGCCCCCGACGGCACCCCGTGCGTCGAGGTCAAAACCCCGGTCGACCTCGAACGGGACGCGGGCCTGCCCGGCGGCCACATCTTCCACACCGACCTGAGCTGGCCGTACGCGGACGAAGGCGGCTGGGGTGTGGAGACCGGGCATGAGCGCGTGCTGATGTGCGGCGCGGGCGCCCGCAGGGGCGGCGGCGTCAGCGGCATCGGCGGCCACAACGCCGCGATGGCCCTCCTGCGCCCCGGCCCCTCCTAGTCTTCCCGCACGAGCTAGTCGTCCTTCACGAGCTTGCCGGCCACCTCCAGCGCCACGTTCGCCCGCTCGCTCTCGTCCAGATCCATGTCGAGCAGGAACGGCACGTTCCCGAAGATCACCGCGAGCACCGCCAGCCTGGCCTCGAACTGCTTGACCGCGCTCGCCTCCGGCACCGCCAGCACCGACAACATGCCCAGCAGCCCGTTGCGCAGGCGCTCCCCGGCCGCGTTGTCCTGGATGGCCCCCTGGTTCACCTGCGCGAACTTGAACAGCGGCCGCCACTGGTCCTCCAGCAGTCCCGAGATCCGCCGCAGGATCTCCAGCCGGGACTCGGCCGTCTTGGACTGCTGCCCGGCCCACGCCACCAACTCGTCGATCGACTCGCCCAGCCGCTCGACCACGCTGGCCAGGATGTCCTCCTTCGTGCGGAAGTGGTAGTAGAGCGCGGGCCTGGTGATCTTCAGCCGCTCCGCCACCTCCTGCAGCGAGGTCTTGTCGTATCCGCGCTCGGCGAACAGCTCCAGCGCGACCTGCTGGATTCGTTCCCGCGTGTCCGTCCGCCGCCCTGCCATCCCGCTCCTGCCCCTTGACGCCACGTCCCACCATTGCTTACTTTCGCGTAAGTAAGCAATGGGGCTGACTACTTGGGGGCAAGACTATGGCGAGATCCTTCCCAACTCTGCGTACCTGCCCGTTCGCGCCACCGCCCGAGTACGAGCGACTGCGCGAGCAGGCTCCGCTCGTCCGCACCGAGCTCCCGGGGGGTGAGATCTGGCTGGTCACCCGGCACGCGGAGGCCCAGCAGGTGCTGAGCGGCAGCGGCATCAGCACCAACCCGTTCACTCCCGGGCATCCGAACGGCCTGTTCAGGGCCGAGCCCTACACCGCCGAGGAGAGGGCCGAGGCGGCGAAGTTCGCCGCCGGGCACTTCATCGACCTCGACCCGCCCGAGCACAGCAGGTTCCGGCGGCAGCTCATCCCCGAGTTCACCGTCAAGCGCGTCAACACGCTGCGGCCGGGCATCCAGGCCCTGGTGACCGAGCTCATCGACGACATGCTGGCCCAGGGCTCGGAGGCGGAGCTGGTGGAGGCGTTCGGGCTGGCGCTGCCGTCGCTGGTGATCTGCCAGCTGCTCGGCGTGCCGTACGCCGAACGCGAATTCTTCCAGTCGCGAACCCGCCAGTTGCTCACCTTCGACAACAACCCGGAGGCCCACCACAAGGCGCTGGTCGAGATCAGGGAGTTCCTCAGCCGGCTCATCACGGAAGCCGAGCAGGCGCCCAAGGACGACCTGCTGGGACGGCTGGTCACCAGCGGGCAGCTCACCCACGACGAGCTGGTCGGCGTCGCCTTCCTGCTGCTCGTCGCCGGCCACGAGACCACCGCCAACATGATCCCGCTGGCCGTGCTCACCCTCCTGCGCCATCCCGACCAGCTCGCCGCGCTGCGCGAGGAGCCGGGCAAGTGGCCGATGGCGGTCGATGAGCTGCTGCGCTACCACTCGATCGTGGACTGGGTCGCCTTCGACCGGGTCGCCACCGAGGACCAGGAGATCGGCGGGCAGCTCGTCAGGCAGGGCGAGGGCATCTTCGTGCTCGGCGCCTCCGCCAACAGGGACGAGCGGGCGTTCGAGCGGCCCGACGAGTTCGACATCGAGCGCGGCGCCCGCCACCACGTGGCCTTCGGGTACGGGGTGCACCAGTGCCTGGGGCAGAACCTGGCGCGCGCCGAGCTGGAGATCTCGCTGCGCACCCTGTTCGAGCGCATCCCCACCCTGCGGGTCACGGTGGACGACGAGAACGTGGCCGCCAAGTACGATGGAGCCATCTTCGGGCTCAAGTCGTTGCCGGTCGCATGGTGATCCTCATAAAACCCTCGTAAGCCCGTTCATCACGTTCTCATGATGTTCCCTTAGCGTTTGCTGTATGAGTGAGCCCGCACAGTTGCTGGTAGTGGACGACGAGCCCGCGTTGCGCGAGGCGCTGCAGTCGAGCCTGGAGTTCGAGGGCTACAAGGTCGTCACCGCCAACGACGGGCAGGAGGCGCTGGACGCGCTGGCGGCCGCCTCCTACGACGCGGTGCTGCTCGACGTCATGATGCCGCGGCTCGACGGGCTCACCGCGTGCCGCCGGCTGCGCGGGTCGGGCGACCACACGCCCGTCCTCATGCTCACGGCCCGCGACGCGGTCGGCGACCGGGTCTCGGGCCTCGACGCCGGGGCCGACGACTACCTCGTCAAGCCGTTCGAGCTGGACGAGCTGCTGGCCAGGGTGCGCGCCCTGCTGCGGCGGGGCGCGCTCAGCGCGGGTGCCCAGGAGGGCGACACGCTGACGTACGGCGACCTGCGCATGGACCCGGCGACCAGGGAGGTCACGCGCGGCGATCGGGTCCTCGACCTGACCAGGACCGAATACCTGCTCATGGAGCTGTTCCTCGCGCACCCGCGCCAGGTGCTGACCAGGGACCAGATTCTGAGCGAGGTGTGGGGCTTCGACTTCGAGCCGACCTCCAACTCGCTCGACGTGTACGTGATGTACCTGCGGCGCAAGACCGAGGCCGGAGGCGAGTCGCGGGTGATCCACACCGTGCGCGGGGTGGGTTATGTGCTCAGGGCGGCGCAATGAACGATGCCGGCCTGCGCGTGCGTCTCATCGCCCTGTCCAGGCGCGGCAGCCTGCGCACACGGCTGACGCTGCTGGTCACGGTGGCGGTGGCGCTGGCCATCGCGATGTGCGCGGCACTGTCGTACGGCTTCCTGGCGGACCGGCTCCGCGGGAACCTGGACGTGAGCATCGTGCAGTCGCTGAAGGAGAGCGACGGGCCGTGGCTCGAACGCAACTGCAACGCCATGGGCTCGCCGGGCATGTTCGACGGCATGGCGACGCTGCTCTACCCCAACGGCTCCACCTGTTCGGTCGGCACGCCGATCAAGCCGGACTTCGAGCAGGACTCGGTGGCCTTCGAGAAGTGTGATCCGGTCTACCGCTACGGCACCACGCGCGAGGGCAAGCAGGTCCGCGTGGTGACGATCAACTTCAGGCCCGGCGTGGCGGTGATGGAGGCCAGGCCGCTCGGGTACATCCAGAACACGCTGCAGAAGGCGGCGTTGATGCTCGGCGGCATCGTCGTGCTGGGCGTGCTCGGCGCGGCCTGGGCCGGGCTCACCGTCTCCCGTGCCGCCCTGCGCCCCGTGGGCAACCTGACCAGGGCGGTCGAGCACATCGCGCGTACCGAGGACCTCGACACCCGCATCCCCGTCACGGGCGACGACGAGATCGCCCGCCTGTCCTCCTCCTTCAACGCCATGACCGCCGCCCTGGCGGGCTCAAGAGAACGCCAGAAACAACTCGTCGCCGACGCGGGCCACGAGCTGCGCACGCCGCTCACGACCCTGCGCACCAACATCGACCTGCTGCTGCGTAGCGAGCAGACCGGCCGCAGCCTCGACCCAGGCGCCAAGGAACGTCTGCTGATCAATGTGAAGGCGCAGTTCGCCGAGCTGTCCACGCTGGTCGCCGACCTGCTCCAGCTCGCCAGGGGCGACAACGACCACGAGCCGCACGCCGAGCTGGGCTTCCACGAGGTGGTCACGGCCGCCGTCGAGCGGGCCAGGCTGCGCGGCGCGGAGGTCACCACCGACCTGCGGCCCTGGTACGTCGTGGGCGGCGCCGCCTCGCTCGAACGCGCCGTGCTCAACCTCATCGACAACGCCGCCAAGTTCAGTCCGGGCGGCCAGGTCGAGGTGAAGCTGCGCGACGGCCTCCTGACCGTCCGCGACCACGGCCCAGGGCTGCCCGAGGAGGAGCTGCCGCACGTCTTCGAGCGGTTCTGGCGCTCCCCTTCCGCGCGCGGCCTGCCCGGCTCCGGGCTCGGGCTGGCGATCGTGGCGCAGTCCGTCGCGGAGACCGGCGGAACGGTCACCCTGGCCAACGCGCCCGGCGGCGGGGCGATCGCGACCATGGACCTGCCGGGAACTCTCATCCGCAGCTCAGAATCGGATAAGTCACCTTAAAGACCCAAATCATGAGCTGAGTGCATGGAGACAACAGCAGTGCGGACCCGCCTGGTCGAGGTGGTCGTCCCGGTCTACAACGAGCAGCGGGCGCTGCATGCCAGCATCACCCGGCTGCACACCTACCTCGACAGGAACTTCCCCTACGGCTTCCGCATCACGATCGCCGACAACGCCAGCACCGACAACACCTGGTTGCTGGCCGGAGAGCTGGCGCGGGAACTGCCGCACGTACGGGCCGTGCACCTCGACGAGAAGGGCCGCGGGCGCGCGCTGCGCTCGGTCTGGTCGCAGAGCGAGGCCGACGTGGTCAGCTACATGGACGTGGACCTGTCCACCGATCTGGACGCGTTCCTGCCCCTGGTGGCACCCCTGCTGTCGGGCCACAGCGACCTGGCCATCGGCACCCGGCTGGCCAGGGCGTCGCGGGTGGAGCGGGGGCCGAAGCGGGAGTTCATCTCCCGCTCGTACAACCTGCTGCTGCGCTTCGGCATGGGCGCCGGGTTCTCGGACGCGCAGTGCGGCTTCAAGGCCGTCCGTACGGAGATCGCCCAGGCTCTGCTGCCCGGTGTCGAGGACGAACAGTGGTTCTTCGACACCGAGCTGCTGCTCCTGGCCGAACGCCACGGGCTGCGCATCCACGAGGTGCCCGTCGATTGGGTGGACGACCCGGACAGCCGGGTGGACATCGTCCGGACCGCGCTCGACGACCTGCGCGGACTGGCACGGGTGGCGCGCAAGGCGTTGTCCGGGGCCGCCCGCATCCCCGTGCCCGCCAGGGTCGAGCGGGCCGAACTGCCCAAGGGCATGGCCAGGCAACTGCCCAGGTTCGCGGTCGTCGGCGCGGTCAGCACGCTGGCCTACCTGCTGCTGTACTCCCTGCTGCGCCAGGTCGTGCCCCCGCTGGCGGCCAACGCGGTCGCGCTGCTGGTCACGGCCGTGGCCAACACCGCCGCCAACCGCCGCTTCACCTTCGGCGTCAAGGGCTCGGGAGGGGCGATGCGGCACCAGCTCGAAGGGCTGATCGCCTTCCTCGTCGGGCTGGCGCTGACCTCGGGCAGCCTGTCGCTGCTGCCCGCCGGGGTCTCGCACGGGACCGAACTGGTGGCGGTCGTCCTCGCGAACGCCGCCGCCACGCTCGTACGGTTCCTGCTGCTGCGCGTCTGGGTCTTCAACCCGAAGCGGCGGCGCGAGGGGAGTGACGCCCGATGACCGCCACCACGGCCCGCGCCCCCGGCCACCGCGCCGCCACCGCACGCGGCCCGCTCGCCCGGACCTTCCTCGGCACGGAGGGAGATCCGCGCTGGTCGCGGCCCGCGATGTGGGCGGTGCTGGCGATGGCGTCCGTCCTGTACGCGTGGGCGCTGAGCGGCAACGCCAACGAGTACTACGCCGCCGCGATCCTTTCCGGCACGCAGAGCTGGAAGGCGTTCTTCTTCGGCGCGATCGACGCCGGATCCTTCATCACCGTGGACAAGCCGCCGCTGGCGTTGTGGGTGATGGGGCTGTCGGCGCGGATCTTCGGGTACGGCACGTGGAGCATGCTGCTCCCGCAGGCGGTCGCGGGGGTCGCGGCGGTCGGGCTGGTGTACTCGGCCGTGCTGCGCGCCTTCTCCTGGCCACGACCCTCGGACGGCGCCTTGTCCGGGGCACGACCCTCAGACGGTGCCTTCTCCGGCGCACGGAACTCGGACGGCGCCTTCTCCGGGGCGCGAAGCTCAGCCGGTGCCTTCTCCGGCGCACGGAGCTCGGAGGATGCTTTCTCCGGGGCGCGAAGCTCGGGCGCGGCTTCGTACGGGCATGTGGCCGCGCTGGTGGCGGCCGTCGTCATGACGCTCACGCCCATCACCGTGGCGATCAACCGGGACAACAACCCCGACACCGTGCTCGTGCTGCTGCTGGTCCTGGCGGGGTGGTTCTGCCTGGAGTCGCTGCGGACGGGGCGGCTGCGGCCGCTGCTGCTGGCGGCGTTCTTCGTGGGGCTGGGGTTCAACGCCAAGATGTTGCAGGCGTACCTGGTGGTGCCGGCGTTCGGGCTGGCGTACCTGGTGTGCGCGCGGGGGACGTGGCTGCGGCGGATGGGGCACCTGCTGGCGGCCGGGGGCGTGCTGGTGGTGTCCAGCGCCTGGTGGATGGTCATCACCGACCTGTGGCCCAAGGACTCGCGCCCCTACATCGGCGGCTCCACCGACAACACCGTCTGGGACCTGGTGATCGGCTACAACGGCCTGGGCCGGATCTTCGGCCAGAACCGGGGCGGCGGTGGCTTTACCGGCGGTGGAGGTGGTGGTGGTGGTGGCGGTGGTGGCGGTGGTGGCTTCGGCGGGGAGTCCGGGGCCGGGCGGCTGTTCAACGACATTCTCGCGGGACAGATCTCCTGGTTGCTGCCGTTCTGCGTGCTGGTGCTGCTGTTCGCGATCGCCATGCGGCTGCGGCGGCTGGACTCCCTCGGCGGCGGGCCCTCGGGGGCGGCCTGGCTGGTGTGGGGCGGCTGGCTGGTCGTCCACTACGCGGTGTTCAGCTTCTCCAGCGGGACCTTCCACCCGTACTACACCACCGCCATGGCCCCGGCGGTGGCCGCGCTGTCGGGGATGGGCGTGGTCGTGATGTGGCAGGCGTACCGGCGCTCGTGGGTGTGGGCCTGGGTGCTGCCGCTGGCGGTGGCGGTGACCGGCGGGTGGTCGTTCGTGGTGCTGCGCCGTACGCCCGAGTGGACGCCGTGGCTGGCCTGGGTCGTGCTCGGGGCGACCCTGGTGGCCGTGGTGGGGCTGGTCCTGGCCAGGGTACGGGCGCGGGTGGCCGTGCGGATCGCGGCCGTGGCGCTGGCCGCCTCGGTGGTGGCCGGGCTGGCCGGGCCCGCCGCGTACGCCGTCACGCCGCTTCAATCCCCGGTCAACGGTACGAACCCGACGGCCGGCCCTTCGACGGGACGCATGGGCGGCTTCGGCGGCGGTCCTGGGGGCGGTGGCTTCGGAGGCCGCGGCTTCCCCGGCGGCGGACAGGACCGGCCCGACGGTCAGGCCCCCGGCCGGAACGGACAGGCGGGCACCGCTGAGCGCGGCGGCAGACCCGGTTCCGGGGGGCGCGGCGGGCCTGGGGGCGGGGTCAGCGACGCGATGGCCAAGTACCTGGTGGCGAACCAGGGCAGTGCCACCTGGCTGGCCGCGGTGAACAGCGCCCAGCAGGCGTCCGGGCTGATCCTCTCCACTCACAAGCCCGTGATCGCCATGGGCGGCTTCACCGGCAGCGACCCCGCCATGACCGTGGACCGGCTGCAGACGCTCATCTCCTCGGGGGAACTGCGTTACGTCATGTCCGGCAGCGGTGGCGGCGGGCCCGGGCGGGGGAATGCGGAGGTGTCGAGCTGGGTGCAGGAGAACTGCTCGGCGGTGGAGGGCCAGGACGGCCTTTACGACTGCTCAAAATAGGCGAAAGCGGGGCATTGAGACAGTGCCCCGCCTTTCGTTGATGAAGACAGAATACTGTCGGGTATAACGGCGAAAAAACTTCGCCTCGATAAAAGAGGATCCGTCCGGATTTATGTTCCCATTCTGGCTCTGACCTGGGAAGCTATTTTCGTTCTCTGGCCCACACTCGACGCCCGGAGGCGTATTCTCTAGGCAAAGAAGCGGGACCGGAGATCGCTAACATCCCCGGTCCCTTACCTCAAAGGTAGGGGAGATCAAAGTGAGCTTCAAGGATATCGGCGCGCGGGTTGGCGCGGAGCTGGACAACGAGTTCGTCAAGCTCCGCGCCGAGCAGATCGCCATGGGCGAGCAACTCACCGAGAAGATCGACGGCGTGGCCGAGCAGGTTGCGGCCCTCGACGCCAGATTCGACGCCAGGGTCGGCGACTTGGAGACTAGGTTCGACAGGCTAGACACCAAGGTCGACGGACTGCAGGACAGCCACACCGAGATGATGCACATCCTCATCGCCATCCAGCGCAAGCTCGACATGAACTAGCCAAACTCCTTCGGCCGGGCGGGGACACGCATCACGTGGCCCCGCCCTGCCGGGCGCGTACCCCGGACATCTCCCGCCACCAGCGCCAACCACCAGCGCCAACCACGAGCGAACCACCAGCGCCCTGCAAGGTGCTTTGGCAGACTGCGGCGGTAATGTACTCCGGCATGGGGACGGGGAATGATCTCACCGCAGATCGGGGTGCACCCCCGTGGGACGGAGCAGCGTCCTGGCAGGCACCCACCGAGGTCGAGCGCGGCCTGTACGAAGCCAAGATGCGTGGCGACTGGCCCGCCTACTTCGACATCGTCGCCGACGCGGACCTCTATCACGCGATGTCCCGTTCGCAGGCCGACTCCCAGCCCGGCTGGATCCACCTCAACGCCACCTACTGGGGCCCGGGGCCCCGTTCCAGGTGCCTCGCCTTCCACACCGGTGGCGTGCTCCCGGTGCCCGTGCCCGATCCGGTCTTCTTCACGACCCACCTGGGCAGGCTCGTACGCGACTGGCCCCGGGACGACGAGTGGCTGGCCATCAACCCGGGCACCCCGTGCGAGGCGTTCTTCCCCGCCACGGCCGCCCACCGGCAGACCTGGCTGCGGCACACCGAGCGCCCGCCGGAGCCTCGCCGCCGGCGGCTGCGGACGCTGTGGACGGGAGGCCCGCTGCACGGGCCGGTCGCGCACGGGCTCGCCTGCGGCGCGCTCCTGTGCGTCAGCAACTCCTCGCTCTGGAACGCGATGGGCTGGCACGGAACCGGCTACGTACGCGAAAGGCGACGCCTGCGGGAGTGGTGGGACATCACCGACAGCCAAGGGTGGAGGAGCACGCAGGAGACGCTGCTCAGCGGGCGGATGAGCAGTTCGGTCTGGGAGCTGGTGCTGCGCGTGCGCCGGTCCCTGGCTCTCGACTTCGGCGGCACGGTCGAGGTTGACCACTGGCGGCAGGTGACCTCGCGCGTACTGCGCAGCCTGGCGAAAGAGGGGACTGCCCACGGTGATGCCGAGGCGGGGGCCGAGGTGGAGGCGGAAGTGGCCGGGGCGCAGCGGCTCATCGGCCGCATCGCCAGGTACGAGGCGCGCTTCCGCGCGGACGGACTGCTCGCCGACGGCAGGTTCGTCGGCTCGGTGGAGGCGTGGGACTACGGGCGGGCCTCGAAGATGGCCAGGTGGGGTCTGGGGGCGCGCTTCTGCACCCTGCAGGAGGCCGAGTCGGCGGTCGTGCGTGCGGGCCGGGTCAGCCGGATCAACTACCGGTCCTGGGAGGACTTCTCGGCCGCCTACATCCTGGGACGCTGCCTGCACTTCGACGAGGAGGAGTTCGGCGACTGGTACGGGGAGATGCTCGAAGCCCACCGGATCCTGACGACCGACCCGGACAGCCCTTGGCTCAACATCCCGTTCAAGCTGTCCTGACCCTCGATAACGGCTAGGCCGGAAGGGCGGCCAGGAGGAAGGCGAGGCGGGCGGCGGCGGACTCGACGTCTTCCGTGGTGCCCAGGCGGTAGCCCCACGAGGTGACGAAGGCGCCCTCCTCGGAGCAGGTGACCGTCTCCACGAGGGTGGCCGAGAAACGATTGCGGACCGATACGTACGCCGGGTCGCTGGCCAGGGCCAGGTTCTGGACCGACAGGTCGGCGTGACGACCCGCGTGCCAGGCGAACCGCTCCAGGCTGAACGCGGTATCAAGCATCATGCGTCACCTCCGCAACGTCTCGCGCCAGAATTGCACGATCTTGCGGGGTCTGGCAAGCAATTGCTGCGGGTTAATGTGGGGATTGTTTTCGGTATTCGTGAAGAATGTCGATGATGACCTCCCGTCCGGATTCGCCGAACTCGGCCACCTTCGCGTAGTCGTCGAAGGCCCTGACGTAGAAGGCGATGTCGTCGGGATCCCTCAGGATCAGGTCTTTCGTCATCGTGGCGACCGCGACCATGGCCTCGTTGTAGATCCAGAAGCCGTTGATCGGGTTGGCCGGCAGCTCGCTGGCGAACGGGATCACGCCGAAGTCCACGTTCGGCAGCGTGCTGACCGCGAGCAGGCGGTCGAGCTGGCCGCGCATGACCTCGGGCGGGGCCAGCGACATGCGCAGCACGCCCTCGGTCACGACGAACCTGAAGGTGCGCGTGCGGTCGTAGAGGATCTCCTGGCGCTGCATGCGTACGCGCACCGCCGCGTCGATCTGGTCGGCGGCGCTGTAGAGGCGCTTGACCTTGCGGAAGACGTGCCTGGCGTACTCCGAGGTCTGCAGCAGGCCCGCGATGATGCCCGGCTCGAAGGCGCGGAAGACCTTGGTGCGGGCCTCCAGGTCGCGTACGTCCTCCTGGATCGCGGCCAGGCCGCTGCGGTGCCGCTGTTTCCAGTCGTCGTGCCGCTCCAGCAGGGCGATCGACTGCCTGATCAGCTCGTCGGTCGTGTCGGGCGAGGCGCCGACGGCCTGCGCCCACACGACCACGTCGTCCTCGGTCGCGGTCTGCCGGGCGTTCTCCAGCCGGGAGACCTTGGACGGCTGCCAGCGCAGCCGCTCGGCCAGTTCCTTGCCGGACAGCCGGGCGGCCTCGCGCAATTGGCGCAATTGGCTGCCGAGGTCTATGCGCGCCTGCTGAAACGACGTCACGGCGCAGAAGGCTAGCCGCGGCAGCGCCGATCATGCCAGGGCCTGCCGCAATTGTGATCAACCGGTTGCCGACGGTGTTCCATCACTGGTCGGGAAAGCGTTTGCCGAGCCTTCCGGCAGGACGCGACGGGCGATTTCGGTGAGAAGTTCGCGGGGAACCTCCACCGCGGCCTCACCGTCGAGGACGTCGCGGAGGTCGGCCAGCGCCTCCGCGTCGGTGACCTGGAGACCTTGGACCACGATGGTGCCGCGATCGGTCTCGTACAGAGTGGGGCAGGCGCCCGCCTCCGAAGTGGAGCCTAGGAACCGCATTCGCATGTCGATCCTTCCCCGATGACAGTGCAATTGCGCGCAATTGTACGGCCCGGGGGCCAGCGTGAGATCGTTTTCCCGGAAATCATGCCAGGGGCCGGACCGGAAATCCGTCACTCAGTCGAGGGCGCCCTCCATGAACTCCCGCGCCCGTGCGAACAGGCCCAGAGTCGTCGCGTGCAGCAGATCCCCGATGTCCTTGGGCGCCTTGCCGGCGAACGCCCGCGCGTGGCTGCCCTCCAGCACGATGCCGAGCTTGAAGCAGGCCATGACCGCGTACCAGTCGATGGCCGACATGTCCCGCTCCGACAGCGCCGCGTAGTACGCGATGATCTCCTGCGGCGGCGGCAGCCCCGGCACGTGGCCGTTGTTGGTGGTCCAGGTGGCCAGCAGCCAGCCGAGGTCCACGAGTGGGTCGCCGATCGTGCACATCTCCCAGTCCACGATCGCGGCCACGCGGGGGCTGTCGGGGGCGAACATGAGGTTGGCGAAGTGGTAGTCGCCGTGCATGATGCCCGGAGTGAACGCGCGGGGCAGGCGCCGGGTGAGCCAGTCGGCCGTCTCCCGCAGGCCCGGGATGTCAGGGCCGGGGTAGCCGTCGAGCTCGCCGTAGGAGTCGAGTTCCTTGAGCCAGCGCGGCACCTGCCGTTCCAGGAAGCCGTCCGGCCGCCCGAAGTCCGGCAGCACCGCCGGATCGACCCGCCCCAGCTCGGCCAGCGCCGCCGCGGCCTCCAGGCCCATGCGGTGCCTGATCGCCGGGTCGGAGGCGTGCGGCTCGGGCAGGCCCGTCGAGGGGTTGAACCCGTCCACCGGCTCCATCAGGTAGAACACCGGCTCCAGGCTCGTCTGCGCGGCCACCAGCCTGGGCGCGGCGACGGGCGTGTCACGCAGCGCGGCCAGCACCCGCGCCTCGCGGCGCAGCACCTCGTTGCTCTTGCGGCGGGCGTGGATGGGGGGACGGCGCAGGATGTACGGGCGGCCGCCGCGCTCGAAGCGGACCATGACGTTCTGCGTGCCGCCCAGGACCGGCGCCGTACCGGTGATCGGGCCGCCGGGCAGCCCTTCCGCGTCCATCCACGCACCGAGCGCGTCGAGGTCGATGGCGCCGACGTCGATGTGGGTGGAGGTCATGTACCGTCCTTCGGCAGAACGATGTTCTAGTGAGAGGACCCTATGAGAGCGCCGCTCCCACGGTCAACCCAGGGCCTGCATGTACGGCAGGAAGAGGGCCGGCCGGTCGCCCGGCAGCTCGCCGCCCCTGACCATGATCGAGACCTCCCACGGGTCGCCCATGCCGTGCTCGACCGCCCATTCGATCAGTGACCCGCGGGACAGGTCGAGGTCCATCCGCACCTCGCCGCCCACGTGCAGCGCCAGATCGCCGATCAGTGCCCTGGCGGTCGCCTCGTCCCTGGCCACGACCGGGCCGATCACCACGTTCTCGTCGTTGCGCCAGCAGTGGCCGAAGCCGCCGTCGGCGACGCGCACCTGCTCACCGAACCCGAACATGCGCCGCAGCGCCGCCGACCGGTCCGTGCCGAACAACTCGGTGTCGAGCGCGAGGATGCCCGGCAGGTCCGCCTCCGTGGCCGGGGCCGTCCTTCCCGAGGGGACGCCGCGGAAGACGCCTGTGTGCTTGGCGGCCCGGCCGACGACTGTGAAGCCGAGCTGTTCGTACAGGGGGCGGCCCTGGTCGGTGGCGTACAGGGAGACCGTGCGGTCGCCCGCCTGGTCCAGGGCGTGTTCCATGAGCCTGCGGGCCAGGCCCTGACGGGCGAACCTGGAGGCGGTCAGCACCATGCTGATCACCGCGTGGTCGTCGCCGTAGCGGGTCAGGATGTTCGTGGCGGCCAGGCCGTCGCCGTCGGGGGCGTCGATGCCGTACGGGGTGCCGAGCTCGAACAGCAGGCGCCACTTGTGGGGCTCGGGCAGCCAGCCGCGGTCCTTGGCCAGGCGGGCGCAATCGTCCAGGTCGGATGGGGTCAGTTGGCGCACGGTCATGGGGGCATTCTTCTGGATGGTGGAGATTGATCTCAAAGGGGTTGTTGGTGCGGGGTGGGGCGAAGATGGTCGGATGGACTATGTCGTAGCGGTTGATGTCGGCGGCACCACCATGAAGGGCGGATTTGTCGCCCGAGACGGGACGGTTCTTGGTTTCGAGCGCCGACCCACCCCGCGCGCCGACGGTCCGGAACGCGTGATCGCCGCCATCTCCACCTTCGTCGCCGACCTCGCCGCCCGGCCTTTGGAGGGTGGCCGGCCTTGGGAGGGTGCGCGGCCCTTGGATGGCGTGCGGCCCTTGGATGGCGTGCGGTCGTTGGATGGCGGGCGGCCGTTGGCTGTGGGGCTTGCGGTGCCGGGGCTGGTCACGTCGACGCACGCCGTCTTCTCCGCCGCCTTCGGGTGGCGGGACGTGCCTGCCGCCGCGTTCACGGGCGATGTGGGGGTGCCGGTGGTGCTGGGGCATGACGTGGGGGCCGCGGGGGAGGCGGAGATCGCGTACGGGAGCGTTGGCGAGGTGGCCGATGGTGGCCCGGTGGGGCGGCACGGTGGCGGGGACGTGTTGTATTTGCCCATTGGGACGTCGATTTCCGGGGCCCTGATGTTGTCGGGGGAGTTGTACCGGGGATCGGGTGGGTGGGCCGGGCAGGTTGGGCACATTCCCGTGTGGCCGGACGGGCTGGCCTGCGGGTGCGGGCAGCGGGGATGCCTGGCGGCGTACGCGGGAGGTGGGGCCGTCGCGGCGCGATGTGGTGCCGGCGGGGCCGAAGAGGTGGTCTGGCGGGTTCTGGCGGGCGACGATCGGGCCGTGGCGGTGTGGGACGAGGCGGTGGAGGCGCTGTCGGTGGCGCTGGCCACGTACACGCTGCTGCTGGATCCTGCGGTCATCGTGATCGGCGGCGGGGTGTCGCAGGCGGGGGAGACGCTGCTCGGGCCGTTGCGGGAGCGGCTGGCCGGGCGGCTGGCGTTCCGCGCGGCGCCGGAGGTACGGGCGTCTTCGCTCGGGACCATGGCGGGGCTTCTGGGGGCCGGGCTGCTGGGCTGGCGGGCGGTGCCGGACGGGCAGGCAGGTTAGCACGGGGTTCTCGTCGGGCGAGCCGGTTGGGCCGGGTGGGCTTCAGGGGAGGCTTCCGGTCGGGCGGGCCGGTTGCGCGGCGAGGGCTTCAGGAAGGGTTCCCGTCGGGCGAGCCGGTTGGCCGGCGGTGGATCAGGGGCGGACGGCTTTGGGGTCAGGGCGGAGGGCTTCGGGGATGTCCATGAGCTGGGCTCGTAGCTCCTCGCCGAGGGCTTTCGCCTGGGGGTCCATCCGAGGGCTGGCCGCCACGCCCCTGCCCAGGAGGCCGTGGATGACGAAGTTGAGCGCCCTGAGGTTGGGGAGGTCGTGGCGGTCCACGCGGTGATCTGCCAGGGCGGGGAGGAGGCGTTTGAGCGTGTCGGGGGTGAGGTGGGCGGCCAGCCAGTCGTAGCGGGCCTGGTTGTCGGTCCAGATGCCCAGGTTGGCGTTGCCGCCCTTGTCGCCTGAGCGGGCGCCGGCGATACGGCCCAGGGGGATGGGCGGTAGGGCGCTGAGGTGCGGCGGGAGGGCGTCAGGAGGGGGTGCCGGGTGCTCGTCGGCCTGGAGGGGGTGTTCGCCCGTTTCGCTTACGTCTGAGGCCGGTTGAGCGCCGTTCATGAGCGCCGGGCCCCGCCGCACCTCGTCCCGCCGACGCGGCGCGGGAAGTGGGCCGGGCTCGGCGGGTGAGCGGCCCTCACGCGCTGCCTCGGGTTGGTCCGTGCGCGTGTCGTCGGGTCGGCTCGCGTGCGTGGCGTTCGGCTGGCTCGCGCGTGTGGGGTCCGGTTGGTCCGTGTGTGTGGCGTCGGGTCGGGTCGCGTGCGTGGCGGCCGGTTGGCCTACGTGTGGTTCATGTAGGTGGGTTGTGGGTGGGGGTGGTTTGGGTTGGTGGGGTGGGAGGGGGTTGCCGTTCAGGAAGATCTGGGGGTGGACGTCTGTTGCCGGGATCAGGACCGGCCAGTACACGCCGTACGGTGAGGCGTTGCCCGGTGGGGAGAGGGCGTAGAAGCCGGGGTAGCTGGCCAGGCCCGTTTCCACCACGGCGGAGGAGAAGGCGCGGCCTGCGGTGCGTTCGTCGGGTGACATGACCGTGATCCGGAGCAGGCCCGTGTCGGTCAGGGTGACGTCCACCTTGTTGAAGGAGTCCTTTGGGATCCGGGCCCAGATGGCCTCCTCCGCGATGCGGGCCTTGGCGGCCACGTCCAGGCCCGTCAGGACGAGTGTCATCGTGTTGCGGTAGCCGGCCAGGTAGTTCACGGCGACCTTGAGGGTGTCGGGGGGTGGTTCGCCGCGGACGCCCGAGACCAGAACGCGATCGGGGCCGTCGTCCGACAGGTGGATGGTGTCGAAGCGGGCCACCACGTCGGGGCCCAGATAGCGCGGGCTGTCCAGCTCGTACACGAGTTGCGCCGTGACCGTGCCGATCGAGACCAGGCCGCCCGTCCCGGGGTGTTTGGTGATCACGCAGGAGCCGTCGGCGCGCAGCTCGGCCAGGGGGAAGCCGCAGTGGGCCAGGTCCGGTACGTCCTGGAAGAACGCGTAGTTTCCGCCCGTCGCCTGGCAGCCGCATTCGATGATGTGGCCCGCCACCACCGAGCCCGCCAGCGGGTCGAGGTCGTCGGGGCCCCAGCCGTACCGCCAGATGCCGGGGCCCGTCACCAGGGCCGCGTCCGTCACCCGGCCGGTCACCACCACGTCCGCCCCCGCCGACAGCGCCGCCGCGATCGGGCGGCCTCCGAGGTAGGCGTTGGCGGTCAAGGGGGTCGTGTCGAGGAGGTCGAGGAGTTCGCCCGTGTCGGCGTTGCGCAGGCCGAAGGGGCGGGTGGTGGGGTTGTCGCCGGTCTCGGGGGAGAGGTCGGAAAGGGTGGAGTCGGTGCCGGTCGTGGGGGAGAAGGTGGGGTGGGTGATGAGGTTGTCGCCGGTGACGTGGGCGATGGTGGGGGAGAGGCCGAGGCGGGTGGCCAGGTCGTGTACGGCCTGCGCGCAGCCTGCGGGGTCGAGGCCGCCCGCGTTCGTCACGATCTTGATGCCTCTGTCGAGACAGGTGCCCAGGACGTCCTCAAGCTGGCGCAGGAACGTCGTGGCGTAGCCGGGACGGCCCTTGAGGCGGTTGCCGGCCAGGATGAGCATCGTCAGCTCCGCCAGCCAGTCCCCGGTCAGCACGTCGATCGGCCCGCCCGTCACCATCTCCCTGGCGGCGGAGAGCCGGTCGCCGTAGAAGCCGCTGCAGTTCGCGACGCGCAGCACCATGACCTCACCCTTCGGACGAGGGCGGGACCCACTTGGGCGGTCGCTTTTCCATGTACGCGGCGATGCCCTCCTGACCCTCATCGGAGGTGAAACGTTCGGCCGACAGCTCGGTCATCCGCTGGAGCCCTGCCGAGAAGGGCATCGCGGGCACCTCCCGCACCAGCCGCTTGGTGATGGCGAGGGCTTCCGGGCCGCCCTTCATCAGCATCTCGGCGTAGCGGGCGACGGTCTCGTCCAGTTCCTCCGGCGGGACGGCGGCGGACAGCAGGCCGATCTCGGCGGCCCTCGCCGCGTCGAACACCTCGCCGGTCAGGAGGTATTCGGCCGCGGCGCGGGAGCTCAGCCTTCTGAGCACCGGTACGGAGATCATGGCGGGCGCCACCCCCAGCCGTACCTCAGTGAACGCGAACGACGCCGTCAGCGGCGCGATCGCGAAGTCGCACGACGCCACCAGCCCGAGGCCGCCCGCCCGCGCGGTGCCGTTGAGGCGGCAGATGACCGGTTTCGGGCTCTCCCAGATCAGCTCCAGGACACCCGGGAACGACGCCGTCACCGGCGCGCCCTGCTGGGTCGGTGAGGTGCGCTGCTCCTTGATGTCGGCTCCCGAGCAGAACACGTGCCCCGTCGCGGTCAGCACGATCACCCTCGACTCCGGCTCGTCCAGCGCCCAGCGCAGGCCGTCGGACAACTCGCCGAGCAGGCGTACGGACAGCGCGTTGCGGTTGGGCGGCGAGTCCAGGGTGAGCGTCGCGATGCCGCCCGCGAGATCCCTGTGCACCAGGCCTGTCATGAGTTCTCCTCCTGGATGATCGCCAGCACCGCTCCCGCGTCGACCTGCTGGCCCTTCTCCACGTGTACGCCGGACATCACGCCGTCGGCCGGGGCGGCGATCCAGTGCTCCATCTTCATCGCCTCCAGGACCAGGACCGTCTGGCCCCTGGTCACCCGGTCGCCGGTCGTCACCTCGACCCGCAGCACGTTACCCGGCATGGGGGCCAGCAGGGATCCCGGCGCGACGTGCTCGGCCGGTTCCGGCAGGCGGGGGATCGGGGTCAGCTCGGCCCTGCCCTCGGCGTGGTCCACGTAGATCTTCGCGCCGCCGTCGTCCGGATACTGGGCTATCTCGTACGTACGCCGGACTCCGTCGTGTTCCAGGATCACCCGGTCCGGCTCCGCGCTGACGACGGTGACGCCCTCCGGGAGCGGGTCGTAGATGACCTCGGCCTCCTCGAAGCGGGCACGGCGGGGCTGGGAGCGGACGTTGCGCCAGCCGCCGGGCAGCCCGGACAACACCCGGGCCCGCCGGCGATTCCCGGCCGCGACCGCCAGGGCGGCGGCAAGCTCTGCCGACGCGACAGACGCGACAGACGCGACAGGCGCGACGGCCGGGGCCGACTCACCGGTGCCGGTGCTGGTGCCAGCGGCGGTGTCTGGAGCTGCGGTGGCGCGGGCACGGGTGGCGGGTCCGTGGACCGGGCCGTCGGGGGCGAGGAAGGCGGTGTGCGTGTTTCCGTTCACGAATTCCGGATTTGTCAGGACCCGTAGCAACAAATCGCGATTTGTCGTCAGGCCGTGGAGCTTGGCCCGGCCCAGCGCCGTCACCAGCTTCCGCACCGCGCTCGCCCGCGTCGCACCATGCGCCACCACCTTGGCCAGCATCGCGTCGTAGTACGGCGACACGACCGACCCGGACTCCACCCCCGAATCCACCCGCACCTCACCCGGAATCTCAAACCGCCACAACACTCCGGCCTGCGGCACATGAGCGGAGTCCTCGGCGTACAGCCGCGCCTCGACCGCCCACCCATCGGGCGCGGGCGGCGCGGGCGGCAGCGCCGCCCCCTCGGCCAGCTCGATCTGCAGCCGTACGAGGTCAACGCCGTACACCAGCTCGGTGACCGGATGTTCGACCTGCAGCCGGGTGTTCATCTCCAGGAACGCCACCCGGTCCCCCTCGACCAGGAACTCCACCGTTCCGGCCCCGACGTACCCGATCTTGCGCGCGGCCCGGACGGCGGCCCCGTACAGCAGCTCCCGCGTTCCGCCGGAGATCCCGGGTGAGGGACACTCCTCCACCACCTTCTGGTGCCGCCGCTGCACGCTGCACTCGCGCTCGCCCAGCGCCCACACGGTGCCGTGCCGGTCGGCGAGCACCTGGACCTCCACGTGCCTGGCCCGCTCCAGCAGCGGCTCGGCGAACACGGTGCCGTCGCCGAAGGCCGCCAGCGCCTCCCTCCGCGCCGACTCGACCGCCTCCGCCAGCTCCCCGGCCGCCCGTACCACGCGCATCCCGCGTCCGCCCCCGCCGAGCGACGCCTTCACCAGCACGGGGAACTCCCCGGGGCCGGCCGGGTCGAGGGAGGGCAGGACGGGCACCCCGGCCTCCGCCATCAGCCGCTTCGCCGTGATCTTGGCGCCCATGGCGGCGATGGCCTCGGGCGGCGGGCCCACCCACACCAGTCCGGCCGCGAGCACGGCCCGCGCGAACTCCGCGTTCTCCGACAGGAAGCCATAACCCGGATGCACGGCGTCCGCGCCCGAGGCCCGGCAGGCCGCCAGGATGTGATCGGCGTTCAGGTAGGTGTCGGCTGGACGGTTGCCCGGCAGGCGTACCGCCAGGTCGGCCTCGGCCACGTGCGGCGCGCCCGCGTCGGCGTCGGAGAAGACGGCGACCGTGGACAGGCCGAGCGAGCGGCAGGTACGGAAGACCCGGCGGGCGATCTCACCCCGGTTGGCCACCAGCAGGCGGTTGATCACGGCCGGAACACCTCCTCACCCCGGTTCGCGACCGGCGGGCGGCGGGTCACGGCCGGAACACCCCGTAGCCCGCCGCCTCGGGGACGGGTGCGCTGTTGATCGCCGACAGGCACATGCCCAGCACGGTACGGGTGTCGCGCGGATCGATCACCCCGTCGTCGTACAGTCGCCCGGACAGGAAGAACGCCGACGACTCGGCCTCGATCCGGTCCTCCACCATCGCCCGCATCGCCGCGTCCGCCTCCTCGTCGTACACCTGCCCCTTGGCCAGCGCCGAGGCCCGCCCCACGATGGACAGCACCCCGGCGAGCTGCGCCGGCCCCATCACCGCCGACTTGGCGCTCGGCCAGGAGAACAGGAAGCGGGGATCGTACGCGCGCCCGCACATCCCGTAGTTCCCCGCCCCGTACGAGGCCCCCATGACCACGGTCAGGTGCGGCACGGTCGAGTTGGCCACCGCGTTGATCATCATGGCGCCGTGCTTGATGATGCCGCCCTGCTCGTAGTCCTTGCCGACCATGTAACCGGTCGTGTTCTGCAGGAACAGCAGCGGCGTGCGCGACTGCCCGGCGAGCTGGATGAACTGGGTGGCCTTCTGCGACTCCGCGCTGAACAGCACGCCCCGCGCGTTGGCCAGCACGCCCACCCGATAGCCGTGGATCCGCGCCCACCCCGTCACCAGCGAGGCCCCGTACAGCGGCTTGAACTCGTCGAACTCGCTGCCGTCCACCACCCGCGCGATCACCTCGCGCGGGTCGAACGGCACCTTGAGGTCCTCGGGCACGATCCCGAGCAGGTCATCGGCCGGATACGCCGGCTCGCGCACGTCCGCGCCGGGTTCGCGGCCCAGCTTGCGCCAGCCCAGCGAGGCGATGATCCGCCGCCCGATCCGCAGCGCGTCGTACTCGTCCCTGGCCAGGTGGTCGGCCAGCCCGCTGATCTTGGCGTGCATCTCCGCGCCGCCCAGCGACTCGTCGTCGGACTCCTCCCCGGTCGCCATCTTCACCAGCGGTGGCCCGCCCAGGAACACCTTGGCCCGCTCGCGCACCATCACCACGTGGTCGCTCATCCCCGGCACGTACGCGCCGCCCGCCGTGGAGTTGCCGAACACCAGCGCCACCGTCGGTACGCCCGCCGCCGACAGCCTGGTCAGGTCGCGGAAGATCTGACCGCCGGGGATGAAGATCTCCTTCTGCGTCGGCAGGTCCGCGCCGCCGCTCTCGACCAGGTTCACGTACGGGAGCCGGTTGCGCAGCGCGATCTCCGCCGCGCGCAGGGACTTCTTCAGCGTCCACGGGTTCGAGGCGCCGCCGCGCACCGTGGGATCGTTCGCGGTGATCACGCACTCGACGCCCTCGATCACCCCGATGCCGGTCACCACGCTGGCCCCGACGGGGAAGTCGGTGCCCCAGGCCGCGAGCGGTGACAGCTCCAGGAAGGGGGAGTCGGCGTCGACCAGCAGTTCGACGCGCTCTCTCGCCGGCAACTTGCCGCGGGCGCGATGCCGCTCGACGTACTTCTCGCCGCCGCCCGCCACGGCTTTGGCGTGCTCGGCCGTCAGTTCGGCCAGCTTGGCCAGCATCGCCTCGCGGCGCAGCCGGTGCTCCTCGCTCCCGGTGTCCAGCCTGCTCGTGATCACGGCGTCCTCCCGGCGATCATGTCAAGCACGCTAGCGCAGGTCCGGGCTCCGGCACAGAGCGAGCCGCCGCCCGGTGGCGGGCGGCGGCTCGGCTGTCACTCGGATCGGGTCAGGTGCAGTGGCTCCAGCCGGACTTCCAGCTGGAGGTGCCCCAGGAGCCGCCCCAGATCACGCACTTCTTCTTGGCCGCCAGGCGCACCGGGCCGGCGTAGGCGGTGAACGAGCCCGGGTTGCTGCCCGTCGAGCCGCTCTTGACCTGGAGGGTGGCGTTCATCTTCATCTTGCCCGGCCACACCAGGCGCGACATGGTAACCACGCAGTTCTTGCCCGCGCTGCTGTTGTACAGCAGGTAGATCACGGCGCTGCTGCCCAGCGCGTGCTGGTTGATGACCTTGTAGCCGGAGCCGCACACCTTGGTCGCCGAGTACGGATTCGTCTTCGGCGCGGCCTTGGTCGTCTTCGGCTTGGATGACTTGCGCGACATGGGCCGGTTCGTGTAACCGACGTCCGGCGCGGCCGTCGTACCGTAGTCCGGTTCGACGAGCGTCATCTTCTTCTTTTTCTTCTTCTTCGTGGGTGTGGGCGTGGCCCGCCTGGTCGGCTGCGTGACCGGGTTGGGCACCTGGGCGCTGGGCTCCCTGGTGCGCTTCCTGGTCGGCTTCTTGGTCTTCTCCGGCTCGATGTCCACGGTGGGGACCGGCACCGCGGTGTCCGTGGGAACGGCCGGGGGCTGGGACTGGCTGGCAGGCTCGCCGTTACCCGCGCCCGCGCCGCCGTCCGGGGTGCGGGTCACGTTAACGACCGGCGTCTCGCTCTTGCTGTTGGCCTGCACGACGACCGCGCCGCCGACCACGAGCAGCGCCGCGGCCGCGGCGCCCGACAAGGCGATGGTGAGGGTACGGCGCTGCTTGGCGGGCACACCGTCAACCGGCCGCGTGGCGCCCGCCTGGGGGCCGCCGGGCCTTCCGGGCTGGTGCGCTCCAAACGGGACCCCCGCCTGCGGGCCACCGTGCGGCGCGTTGCCGGGGCCCTGCTGCCCGGGACCACCCTGGGGCATGCCGACCCCTGGACCGCCCTGGGGCATGCCAAGCTGCTGGCCGCCGTGGGGAGCGTGCGGTGCCGCACCACCAGGGCCGCCCTGACCGACGCCGCCCTGACCTGCGGGACCACCCTGACCGGGGCCGCCGTGACCGGGACCGCCTTGGGGGAGGCCCGCCTGAGGATGGACCGGCTGGGGGCCGTGCGGGGTGTGTCCCGCGGGACCGCCTTGACCTGCGGGGCTGCCCTGGCCGGGGCCGCCTTGGGGGAGGCCCGCCTGGGGGCCGTTCTGGGGATGGACCGGCTGAGGGCCGTGCGGGGCGTGACCCGCGGGACCGCCCTGACCGGCAGGAGCGCCCTGACCGGGGCTGCCCTGGCCTGCGGGGCCGCCCTGGCCGGCGATGCCCGGGGAGAAGACCAGCTTGGGGACGTGGGGTGCGTTACCGGCGGCACCGCCCTGGCCCTGTGCCGCGGCGCCCGCCGCGTGGCCGTAGTCGCCCGTCTGGTGCGGGCCGGGCTGCGGGCCGTTCTGGAGCCCCACGAGGTGCGGCCCGGTCGGCTGGGTCCACGGCCCGGGGTAGCTGCTGTCCATGTCAGGCACGCCGCCACCGGCACCGGGAGCGTCGGGACCCGCCTGGGCGGCGGCGGCAGCGGCAGCGGCGGCACCGGCCGCCGCCATGTTCTGCCCCGCCACCGGCTCAACCGCCGCCTTGGGCGCGGGCTGGCCGGTGAGGTGCACGATCAGCTCGTCCGCGCTCGGCCGCTGCGCCGGGTCCTTCGACAGGCAGGCGGCGACCAGGTCGCCCAGCACCCCCTCCATGGT
Source organism: Nonomuraea sp. NPDC050404 (assembly GCF_040655495.1). Taxonomy (NCBI): domain Bacteria; kingdom Bacillati; phylum Actinomycetota; class Actinomycetes; order Streptosporangiales; family Streptosporangiaceae; genus Nonomuraea; species Nonomuraea sp. NPDC050404. Next base: position 287,376 of record NZ_JBFAKB010000002.1, on the reverse strand, counting down.
CCCGAGCTCCGGCTCCTCGTTGAGGATCCGGTTCATCACCACGGGAATGGAGTCGGCGCCGAAGGCGGGCTTGCCCGTCGCCGCGAAGACCATCGTGACGCCCCACGCGAACACGTCCGCCGCCTCGGACACGGCGGCCCCGCTGAGCTGCTCGGGCGCCAGGTACGAGGGCGTGCCCATGGCCATCCCCGTGGCCGTCGCCCCGGGGGCGTCCAGCGCGCGGGCGATGCCGAAGTCGATCACGACGGGCCCCTCGGGACCCATCAGCACGTTGGCGGGCTTGAAGTCGCGGTGCAGGATGCCGGCCCGATGGATGGCCGCGAGGGCGGTGGCCGTACTGATCGCCAGCCGCTCCAGGGCCGCGCCCCGCCGCGGCCCCTCGTTGATGACCAGCTCGCGCAGGGAGGGCCCCGGCACGAACTCGCTCACGATGTACGGCCGGCTCCCGTCAAGGTCGGCGTGCAGCACGGGCGCGGTGCAGAACCGCGCCACCCGCTGCGCCACCGCCACCTCACGCAGAAAACGTGTCCTGGCGTCGGCGTCGGCCACCAGGGCGTGGTGCAGCAGCTTGACGGCGACCTGTTCCCCCGAGTCGCTCTCGCCCAGATAGACAACGCCCTGGCCGCCCTCGCCGAGCCGGGCGACGATGTCATACGTCCCCAGCCGCCGCGGATCGTCCGCCGCCAGCGGCTGGAACTGATTCACGTCGGACCCCCATTACAACCCAATAGATGTGGCGAAACGCTACCAGCGGGATCATTGGGCCGTCTGCCGGACCTGTCAGAAGTTTCACCGTTTGACGGGACGTGTCAGCCTTCGCCGCAGGTCGTGTAGGCCACGAAGTCCAAGGTCACGGCTTGGTCAAGGCAAGATCAAAATCCGGGCGTCAGATCGCCTTGCCTGGGTTGAGCAGGCCCAGGGGGTCGAAGACGGCCTTGATCTGTCCCTGCAGCTCGCCCGACACCGGCCCGGTCTCCAGCGCCAGCCAGCGCCGCTTCAGCAGCCCCACGCCGTGCTCGCCGGTGAGCGTGCCGCCGAGCTCCAGGGCGTCCTTGAACACCTCGTCCGCCGCGGCCCACACCTCGGGCGGCGGCTCCACGGTGCCGTGCTCGAAGATGAAGACCGGGTGCAGGTTGCCGTCGCCGGCGTGCGCCACCGTGGCGATCCGCACCCCGTGCCTGGCCGCCGCCGCCTCGATCCGGGTGATCATCTCGGGCAGCGCGGAGCGCGGCACGCACACGTCCTCGACCAGGCACGCGCCCTGCCGCTCCTTGGCCCCGTACGCCAGCCGCCGCAGCCCGATCAGCTCCTCGGCCTCCTGCGGGGAGGAGGAGACGGCCACGAACGAGGCGCCGTTGTCGGTGCAGATGCGCTCCATGCGCTCGGCCACGGCCTGGCCGTCGGCGGCGTCGGACTGGCCGATCAACATGGCCTGCGTGGTGGGTTCGAGCCCGATGTTGCGCCAGTCGTCGATGGCCTCCAGCGTGGCGCGGTCGAGCAGTTCCATGAGCGAGGGCTGGCAGCCGGCCGCCATGATCGCCGACACGGCGGCCCCCGCCTCGCGCAGCGAGCCGAACTCGGCGGCGAACGTCGCGGGCGGTACGGCGGGCGCGCGGCGCAGCCGTACGGTGGCGGCGGTGATCACGCCGAGCGTGCCCTCCGAGCCGACGAACAGCCCGGTCAGGTCGTAGCCCGTGACGCCCTTCATCGTGCGCCGGCCGGTGTTCAGCACCCGGCCGTCGGCCAGCACGACCTCAAGGCCGAGGGCGGAATCCCTGGTGACGCCGTACTTCACGCAGCGCAGCCCGCCGGCGTTGGTGGCCAGGTTGCCGCCGATGGTGGAGATCTCGTACGAGGACGGGTCGGGCGCGTACATGAGCCCGTGCTCCCTGGCGGCCTTGTCCAGGTCGGCGGTGATGACGCCGGGCTCGACGACGGCGATCTCGTCGGCGGGGGAGAGCTCCCTGATCGCGGTCATCCTGGCCAGCGACAGGACGATCGAGCCGTCGCCGGCCACCGAGGCGCCCGCCAGGCCGGTGCCCGCGCCGCGCGGCACGACCGGCACCCGGTGCTCGGTGGCCCACTTCAGGGTGGTCACCACGTCGTCGCGGGAGGCGGCCAGCACGACGCCGAGCGGTTTGCCGGGTTCGAGGAAGGTTCGGTCGCGGGCGTAGGAGTCGATCACGTCGGGGTCGGTCACGACGCGGGCTTCGGACAGGGAGTTCACCAGGGCATCAATCGGTCTCACGTGCCTCAGCCTATGGTTTGCGCAGTACGTTCCCAAAGGGAAGACTGCCCAGGTGAAACTCGGGTGCCCGCTGTGTTCGGAGACTGACCAGGTTGTAGCGGTTCCGGGTGCGGTCGCGGCCGGGACCACGTACAGAATCGGGCGGGTCAGGTTACCGGGCACGCGGGAGATCGCCGACCTGCCCACCGCCGCGTCGCTGGGCGCGTCCAAGCACGTCATGAGCCGCACGCAGCTCGCGGTGTGGTTGTCCTTCCCCAGCCGTCACTACACGCCGTGGGCCAGGAACCAGGGCTACGTCCTGCTGCTGGTCGCGGGCCTGGTGCACCTGGTCGTGTCGCTGGTGATCGCGATGGGGCAGGACCCGAACTGGGGCGAGGTGCTGCTGGCCCCGTTCTGCCTGACCGGCATCTTCTGGGGGCTGGGGCTGCTGAACGTGCTCGGCGCGTACGGCGCGCGCAGGCGCGACACGCAGGAGGGCCCGGCCAGGGAGAAGGCCCTGGCCGTGTGGGAGGGCCTGTACTACTGCGCGCGCGACAACGTGGTCTTCGAGCCCGGCGTGGACGTGTGGTTCCACCCGAGCGAGACGCGCGAGTACATCTTCGGCTTCAGGAACGGCGGCCCCCGCCTCACATAGCGGGGGCCGACCGGGTCAGCCCTGCTCCTCCGCCACCAGGCGGACGCAGACGGCCAGGCCGTTGATGGCCTGCTCCAGCTCCTCCATTTCGGGGAAGGTGGGCGCGATCCTGATCGTGCGGTCGTCGGGGTCCTTGCCGTACGGGTGCGTGGCGCCGGCAGGCGTCAGCGCGATGCCGGCGGCCTTGGCCCTGGCCACCACCTCGGCGGCGTGCGGCACCTCCAGGCTGATGAAGTAGCCGCCCTTGGGGCTCGTCCAGGTGGCCAGGTCGCCGAGCCGCTCGGTCAGCACCTTGTCCACCAGCTCGAACTTCGGCCCGATCAGCTCGGCGTGCCGGCGCATGTGCGCGGCCACGCCCGCGCCGTCACGCAGGAACTCCACGTGGCGGAGCTGGTTGATCTTGTCGGGGCCGATGGACTGCTTCGAGGTCTGGTGCAGGAACCACTTCACGTTCGCCGGCGAGCCGCCGAAGAACGACACGCCGGAGCCCGCCAGCGTCACCTTCGAGGTGGAGGCGTAGACGAAGACGCGGTCGGCGTTGCCCTGCTCGGTGGCCAGGGCGAGCAGGTCGGCCAGCTCGTCGGGGGTGTCGGTGAGGTGGTGCACCGCGTACGCGTTGTCCCAGAAGATCCGGAAGTCGGGCGCGGCCGACGGCATGGCGGCCAGCCTGCGCACGGTCTCGTCGCTGTAGGTGATGCCGGACGGGTTGCTGTACTTCGGCACGCACCACATGCCCTTGACGCTCGGGTCGGTGGCCACCAGGCGCTCGACCACGTCCATGTCGGGGCCGCCGGCGTTCATCGGAACGGGCACCATCTTGATCCCGAACCGCTCGCAGATGGTGAAATGCCGGTCATATCCGGGGACCGGGCAGAGGAACGTGATCTCCGGCTCCTCGACCCACCGGCGCGCGGCGCCCGGCACGGGCGTCAGCAGCGCGTGCGCCACGGTGTCGTGCATGAGGGCCAGGCTGGCGTTACCCCCGACGACCAACTGCTCCGCCGGCACGTTCAGCAGCGGCGCGAACAACTCGCGCAGCTCGGCCAGGCCCTGCAGGTTGCCGTAGTTGCGGCCGTCCGTGCCGTCGGCAGCCCGGAACGACGACGGCAGTTTGAGCAGGTCGTTGGAGAGGTCGAGCTGGCGCGGCGACGGCTTGCCCCTGGTGAGGTCGAGCGAGAGCTTTCGCTGGACGAGGTCGGCGTAGTCACGCTGGGCGGTCACGAGCATCTCCTCCGATTCTGATGCGGCCTACGAAGGATAGAAGATCCGACCAGGTACGCCGGTACGTATCCGCATTCTGGACAGCCCTCGAACCGGCGTTTTCGGCGTCGGAGGGCAAAGAACGGGCGAAGAACTGTCGAAGAACGACTTCCCCCGCGGCGATCGTTGGCGTGGAATGGGTAGATCGGGGCAGCCACAACTCCGCGCTGGAGGGGAGCAGCCGTGACGACTGTTCGAGAGACCTCGATCGAGCAGGTCAGGCGCCGTCGCACCGGGACCGTCATCGCCTCCTGGATGTCGACGACCGACCACAAGGTCATCGGGTACCTCTACCTGATCACCTCGTTCGGGTTCTTCCTCGTCGCGGGCGTCATGGCGATGATCATCAGGGCCGAGCTGGTGTCGCCGGGCATGCAGGTGGTCACTCAGCAGCAGTACAACCAGCTGTTCACCATCCACGGCACGGTGATGCTGCTGCTGTTCGCCACCCCGCTGTTCGCCGGGTTCGCGAACGTGGTCATGCCGCTGCAGATCGGCGCGCCCGACGTGGCCTTCCCGCGGCTGAACGCGGTGGCGTACTGGTTGTTCCTGTTCGGCGGGCTGATGGTGGTGGCCGGGTTCTTCACCCCCGGCGGCGCGGCCGACTTCGGGTGGTTCGCCTACACGCCGCTGTCCGACGGGATCTACTCGCCGCAGGTCGGCGCGGACCTGTGGATCATGGGCCTGGCCCTGTCGGGCCTGGGCACGATCCTCGGCGCGGTCAACTTCATCACCACGATCATCGGCATGCGGGCGCCCGGCATGACCATGTTCCGGATGCCGCTGTTCACCTGGAACGTGCTGCTGACCAGCATGCTCGTGCTGATGGCCTTCCCGGTGCTGGCCGCCGCGCTGCTGGTGCTGGAGGCCGACCGCAAGCTGGGCACCCAGGTCTTCCTGGCCGAGAATGGCGGGCCGCTGCTCTGGCAGCACCTGTTCTGGTTCTTCGGGCACCCCGAGGTGTACATCATCGCGCTGCCGTTCTTCGGGATCATCTCCGAGGTGATCCCGGTCTTCAGCCGCAAGCCGCTGTTCGGCTACATCACGCTGGTCGGGGCCACGATCGCGATCGCGGGCCTGTCGATGACCGTGTGGGCGCACCACATGTTCCCGACCGGGCAGGTGTTGCTGCCGTTCTTCTCGTTCATGACGTTCCTCATCGCGGTGCCGACCGGGGTGAAGTTCTTCAACTGGATCGGCACGATGTGGCGGGGCCATCTGAGCTTCGAGTCACCGATGTTGTTCTGCGTGGGCTTCCTGGTGACGTTCCTGCTGGGCGGACTGACGGGCGTGATCCTGGCCTCGCCGCCGCTCGACTTCCACATCAGCGACACCTACTTCGTGGTGGCCCACTTCCACTACGTGGTGTTCGGCACCGTCGTGTTCGCGATGTTCGCCGGCTTCTACTTCTGGTGGCCGAAGATGACCGGCCGGATGCTCGACGACCGCCTGGGCAAGGTGCACTTCTGGACGTTGTTCATCGGCTTCCACACCACTTTCCTCATCCAGCACTTCCTCGGGCAGATCGGCATGCCCAGGCGTTACGCGGACTACGGCGTGGGCGACGGCTTCACCCTGCTCAACCAGATCTCCTCGGTGGGCGCGTTCCTGCTGGGCGCCTCGACGCTGCCGTTCCTCTACAACGTCTGGAAGACCGCCAGGCGGGCGCCCAAGGTCACCCTCGACGACCCCTGGGGCTACGGCAACTCCCTGGAGTGGGCGACGAGTTGCCCGCCGCCGCGGCACAACTTCACCAGCATGCCGCGCATCCGCTCCGAGCGGCCCGCCTTCGACCTGCACTACCCGCACGAGACGAACGAGAAGCCGGACGAGACGCCCGAGGTCGAACAGGACGAGACCCCGCAGGTGCCGCGGCGCGAGGACGAACCCGGCTGAACCGCCCATGAGGTTTCGCCTATCTAAGGAGATCGGCGATGACAGGCACGAAGATCCCCTTCGACCCCGAGACGGCCCCCTGCGGCAAGAAGTCCGGCGGTGAGCGCCTCGTTGACGACGACGGCTACGGGCTGCTGATCCGTGACCAGCTCTTCGACTGCGGCTGCCGCAGGATCCGCCACGAGTACCACGACGGAAGCATTCACCTGTCCTCCGTCCGCCACGACGGCAAGCGTGTCAAGGACCCCATACAACCTGACCACGGAGTGTGACCTCAATGATCGATGTGCTCATCGTCGGGGGAGGCGGAGCGGGTCTGCGTGCGGCCATCGCGGTCGCCGAGACGGACCCCTCGCTCAAGGTGGCGGTCGTGTCGAAGGTCTACCCGATGCGCAGCCACACGGTCTCCGCCGAGGGCGGTGCCGCCGCGGTGATCGGCGCCGGCGACACGCTCGACGAGCACTGTTACGACACGATCTCCGGCGGCGACTGGCTGTGCGACCAGGACGCGGTCGAGGCTTTCGTGGCCGAGGCGCCCAGGGAGCTGATCCAGCTCGAACACTGGGGCTGCCCGTGGAGCAGGGAGAACGACGGCCGGGTGGCGGTGCGCCCGTTCGGCGGCATGAAGAAGATGCGCACCTGGTACGCCGCCGACAAGACCGGCTTCCACCTCCTGCACGCACTCTTCCAAACAACCCTGAAATATCAGGACATCATCAGGTACGACGAGTGGTTCGTCACCAAGCTCGTCGTGGACGACGGCCGCGTGCACGGCGTCGTGGCCGTGGAGATCAGGACCGGCCGCATCGAGACCATCCCCGCCAGGACCGTCATCCTGGCCACCGGCGGTTGCGGCAAGATCTTCCCCTTCACCACGAACGCCGCCATCAAGACCGGCGACGGCATGGCCCTGGCCTACCGGGAGGGCGCGCCGCTCAAGGACATGGAGTTCGTCCAGTACCACCCGACCGGCCTGCCGTTCACCGGCATCCTCATCACCGAGGCGGCCAGGGCGGAGGGCGGCTGGCTGATCAACAAGGACGGCTACCGCTACTTACAGGACTACGACCTGGGCCTGCCGACGCCCACGCCGAAGTTGCGCAGCATGGAGCTGGGCCCGCGCGACCGGCTCTCCCAGGCGTTCGTGCACGAGCAGCACAAGGGCCGCACCGTGGACACCCCGTACGGCCCCGTCGTCTACCTGGACCTGCGCCACCTCGGCGAGTCGAAGATCGACAGCCGGATCCCGTTCGTGCGCGAGTTGTGCCGCAGCTACCAGAACCTCGACCCGGCCACCGACCTCATCCCGGTGCGCCCGGTCGTGCACTACATGATGGGCGGCGTGCACACCGACATCGACGGCGCCACCCCGATCGCGGGGCTGTTCGCGGCCGGTGAGACCGCCTGCGTGAGCATCAACGGCGCCAACCGGCTGGGCTCCAACTCGCTGCCGGAGATCCTCGTCTTCGGCCGCCGGGCCGGCCTCGCCGCCGCCGAGTTCGCCAGGTCGCACCCCGGCGGGGAAGTGGGGGCCGTACGGCACCAGGGCGCGGACGAGCGGCGGCGGCTGGAACGCGGGCGCGAGCGCAGCGGTCACGGCGAGCGGATCGCCGACCTGCGCGAGCAGATGCAGCACACCCTCGAAGGCGCCGCCGGCATCTACCGCACGGGCGACGTGCTGACCAAGGCGGTCGACACGCTCGCCGAGCTGCGCGAGCGGGCCGGGAGCGCCCGCGTCGAGGACACCAGCACCGCCTTCAACACCGAGCTGGTCAACCTGCACGAGCTGCACGCGATGCTGGAGATCGCGCAGACCGTCGTGGCCTGCGCGCTGAACAGACAGGAGTCGCGCGGCGCGCACCAGCGCACCGACTTCTCCGCCAGGGACGACCAGACGTACCTGGCGCACTCACTGGTGCACCGCGCGCCCGACGGCACGCCGTCCGTCGGGCTGCTGCCCGTGACGATCACCCGCTGGCCTCCGGGAGAAAGGGTCTATGGACGTGACTGACACCACAGAGTCGGTACGGCAGGCGTCGGGCACGAGGACCATCCGGATGGAAGTGGCCAGGTATCGCCCGGGAGAGGACGACGAGCCGGTCTTCCAGGGCTACGAGGTGCCGCTGATGACCGACTGGGCCGTGCTGGACGGGCTCAACTACATCAAGGACCAGCTCGACGGCAGCCTGTCCTACCGCTGGTCGTGCCGGATGGGCGTGTGCGGCTCGTGCGGCATGACGGTCAACGGCGAGGCCCGGCTGACCTGCGGCACCTTCCTCGGCGAGTACGGCGGGGGCCCGGTCAGGATCGAGCCGCTGAAGGGATTCCCGGTCATCAGGGACCTGGTCGTGGACATCGACGGCTTCCTGGCCAAGCTGTCGTCGGTGCGGCCGTGGCTGATCAGGGAGGGCGAGGAACTGCCGCTGACCACGGAGTACGCCCAGACGCCCGAGCAGTTGGAGGCGTACAAGCAGTACAGCATGTGCATCAACTGCCTGCTGTGCTACTCGGCCTGCCCGGTGTACGTGCTCGACCCCGACTTCCTCGGCCCGGCGGCCATCGCGCTGGCCCAGCGCTACAACCTGGACTCGCGCGACATGGGCGACCGCTTCGACGTGCTGAGCCAGGACGACGCGGTGTGGGGGTGCACGTTCGTCGGCGAGTGCACCAAGGTCTGCCCCAAGCACGTGGACCCGGCCGAGGCCATCCAGCGTTACAAGCTGACCGCCGCGCTGCGCTCGGTGCTGCCATGGAGCACACGGTGAAAGCCCAGACCGTGTACCAGCCGCGCCGGGACCCCCTGTGGTTCGCCCGCACCCGCAACTACACCGTCTTCGTGCTGCGCGAGCTGACCAGCGTCTTCGTCGCCTGGACGATCGTCTACCTGCTGATGCTCATCGACGCGGTGCTGGGCGGGAGCCTGGACGCCTTCGTGGCGCTGGCCGCCCGGCCCTGGATGATCGCGATCAACGTGGTCGCCCTGGCCGCGACCGCCTTCCACGCGCTCACCTTCCTGAACCTGGCCCCCAAGGCGGCGGTCGTCCGGCTGGACGGCTACCGGCTGCCCGCCTGGATGATCCAGGGCGGCAACCACTCGCTCTGGCTGGCGGTCTCGGCGGTCATCGCCTTCTTCGTCCTGAGGGGGTTCCAGTGAAGACCCGACGAAGCCCCGAGCCGTACCTGTGGCTGATGTTCAGCGGCGGGGGAGTGGTGGCGGCGCTCGTGCTGCCCGTGCTGGTGCTGCTGTTCGGGGTGCTCATGCCGCTCGGCATCCTGGACTGGCCGGACGCCGCGCACCTGCGCGGGCTGCTGGACAACGTGCTCGTACGGCTCGCGCTCCTCGCGGTGGTCGTGTTGTGCCTCTTCCACGCCGCGCACCGGATCCGGCACACCAGCGAGGAACTGCTCGGCATCGCCAGATTCGACCTGCTGATAGCGCTGCTCTGTTACGGAGGGGCCATCGCGGGCGGAGTCGTCGCCGGAAGTTTGATGTTCTGAATGTCGTAGTTTGATCACGTTTCAACAACGTACTTTACGACCGGTTGAGGCACCATCTAGCGTCCGGCATTGCATACCTCATGGCCATGCGCCCGGCGATCCCGGGCAGAGAGGGTTCCTGGTGCCCAGCACAAAGCGTTTGTTAGCAACGTTCCCGGCGGTGGCCCTTCTCGGCGCCGCCCTGTCCGTGCCGGCCGCGTCCGCGTCCTCGGTCGCGAACTACCAGCCCACGGCCGCCGACTACTACATCAACTACGCTCCGCCGCAGGTCCAGAGGGACGGCAAGGAGCCGACGCTGGTCAACGACAATGCGCGCTCGCTCACCCCCGCGCAGAAGTTCGACCGCAAGTTCAACAGCGGAAACCCGACGGCCGGCCGTGTTCTCGCCGCACGCGAGAACCAGGCCATCAAGACCGGCCGCAACCCCGCTGAATGGATCTTCAAGAATTCCAAGCAGGTCCGCACGGCCAAGCTCCTCACCGTCCTGGTCGAGTTCAACGAGCAGGCCAACGACGACTTCTCCGGCTACAACCGGCTGCGCACCGTCAACAGCGGGCCGGACGACTGCGTGGTCGAGCCGGCGGGCACGCTGCTGAACGGCCCGCTGCACAACAACATCCCCGACCCCGCCAAGCTGCCCGCCAAGGACAACAACTCCTTCTGGGTCAAGGACTTCAGCACCGAGCACTTCAACAAGATGCTCTACACCGACAAGGGCATCACCGAGCGCGTGCGCCCGGACCTGAAGGACCCGCGCGACGGCAAGCCCGGCATCGACATCTCCGGCTTCACGATGAAGAAGATGTACGAGGAGATGTCCAAGGGCGCCTACTCCGTCACCGGCTCGGCGGTCGGCTGGATCAAGGTCCCGCACTCCGAGGCCTGGTACGGCGCCGCCAAGTGCGGCGGAGCGCCCCAGGACATGTCCGGCCACCCCGACAACCCGCTCGGCGCCCAGCAGCTTCCCATCGACACGGTCGAGGCGCTGGCCAAGGCACAACCCGACTTCCCGTGGGCCGACTACGACGTCGAGGACGTCTCCGACGCCGACGGTGACGGCAACCACGCCGAGCCCGACGGCGTGATCGACCACCTGGTGCTGGTGCACGCCGGCAAGGACAAGTCCTCCGACGGCGGCGCCGAGGGCACGTACGCGATCTGGGCGCACTCCAGCGCCGTCGCGGGCGGCTACAAGGTCCCCGGCACCGACAAGAAGATCTCCAACTACATCGTGCAGCCGGAGGACTCCGGCGTCGGTGTCTTCGCCCACGAGTACGGCCACGACCTGGGTCTGCCCGACCTGTACGACACCTCGGGCGCGGCCAGCTCCGCGGTGGACTTCTGGGACCTGATGTCCAGCGGCTCCCACTCCGGGCCGATCTTCCAGTCCATGCCGTCCCACATGGGACTGTGGGACAAGTGGGTGCTCGGCTGGGCCAACCCGAAGACGTTCGACCCGGGCGACGCCGCCAAGATCGTCACGGTCGGCCAGTCCTCGCGCACGCCCAAGCTCACCCAGGACGGCATCCGCGTCAACCTGGCCTCGCAGCCGGTCAAGATGATCGACGTGCACAGCGGCTCGAACGCCTGGTGGAGCGGCCTGGACCAGGACTGGGCCAACCTCACGCTCACCCGTGACGTGCCCGTGCCCGCCGGATCCGACGTGCGGTTCTGGATGTGGAACAACTACGTGATCGAGCAGGACTGGGACTTCGGCTTCGTCGAGATCTCCACCGACGGCGGCGAGACCTGGGCCCAGCAGAAGGTCCACGACGAGGCCGGCAACGAGGTCAGCACCCCTGACGACTACCCGGACCCGAACAACAACCTCGCCGCGTTCGGCAACAAGAAGTACGGGCTCACCGGCGACAGCGGCGGCTGGCGGCACGACTACGTCAACCTGACGCCGTTCGCCGGGCAGACCGTCAAGCTGCGGCTCGCCTTCAACACCGACGCCGCCTTCCAGGAGCGCGGCTGGCATGCCGACGACTTCGAGCTCACCAGCGACGGCACGTCGGTGTGGAGCGACGACGTCGAGGGCGGGGACAACGGCTGGAAGCCCGTCGGCGGCACCTTCACCAACACCAGCGGCGCCGGCTGGACCCGCAACAACGGCGAGCGCGAGATCTCCCGCTTCTACCTCGCCGAGTGGCGCAACTTCGACGGCTTCGACAAGGGCCTGCAGTACACCTACGACACCGACTACATGCGCGAAGGCGCGTGGAAGGTGCAGAAGGTGAAGTACAACGCGCCGGGGCTGCTCGTCTGGTACCGCGACTCGACGTACGTCAACAACAACATCGCCTCCACCATCACCCAGGCGCCGAGCATCGGCCCCAAGGGCAGCCTGCTGGTCGTGGACTCCCACTACGAGCCGCTGCGCAGGACCGGCGCCGCGGCCGAGAAGGACCCGACCGTGCAGAAGAACCTGCAGGGACGCGTCCAGACCTCCAACGCCGCGTTCGGGTTCGGTAGGACCTATCCGTTCAAGGAGTGCCTGGAGGCGGCGGACGAGCCGTACAGCGAGTACTGCACGGACTTCCCCGCGCAGAAGGGCGTGTCCACCTTCACCGACGCCAAGACCTGGTACCCGGGCATCGAGCTGATCGGCAGCAGCCTGTACTACCGGGACGCCGACGCCTCGGTGGTCGTGCCGTCGAAGGGTGATCAGCGTTACACCACCCGCGCGGTCAACCAGGACGGCACCCCGGCCACGCAGCTCTACGGCCAGGTGGTCCAGGGCTCGACGCTCGGCACCGGCAACCCCGGTGACGAGGGCAAGGCGCTGGGCGTGCAGCTCAAGCTTCTCAGCCCGCTGCCGGGCAACCTGGGTGCGATCGTGCACGTGGTCCCGCCCAAGAAGTGACCTCGGGATGACATCTCGATGACTGCTTTTCGCCTGGGGTCGGCCGCCTTTCGCGATCGACTCCAGGCCCCCCTCTTTGCACCTACGATTGATGACCATGAGCGAACTGCGCACCAAGGATGAGCACACCGAGGCGATCCGGCGGGATCGCCGGGTGGCGGTGGTGGTGAACACTCGCTCGCGCCGCGGCCGCCGCCACTACTTCGAGGTGATCGAGCAGATCCACAACCTCGGTTTCGAGCCGCTGGCGGAGTTGTCGGTCTACAACCCCAAACGGCTGCGCGAACTGCTCGACACGGCCCTGGCCACCGACCCCGACCTGCTCATCGTCGGCGGCGGCGACGGCACGCTGTCCTCGGCCGTACGGCACGTCGCCCACCGCGACGTGGCCCTGGGCGTGCTGCCGCTCGGCACCACCAACAACTTCGCGCGCAGCCTGGGCCTGCCGCTCGACCTGGCGGGGGCGATCAGGGTGTTCGCCACCGGCAAGGTGGCCGACATCGACCTCGGCATGGCCGACGACCGGCCGTTCGCCAACCTGGCCAGCTTCGGGGTGTCGGTCGAGGTGGCGGGCAAGGTCAAGCCGTGGCTCAAGCGGGTCGTGGGCCGCCCCGCCTACCCGCTCACCGCGCTGACGATCCTGCCGGGCCACCGGCCCTTCCGCGCGTACATCACGGTGGAGGGGGAGCGCCACGAACTGCTCACCCACCAGCTCAACATCGCCAACGGCCGCTTCCACGGCGGCTGGCAGGTGGCCAGGGACATCAGCATCGACAACGGCATGCTGGTGGCCTACCAGCTCGGCTCCGGCAAGAAACTGCGCCTGCTCGGGGAGACCCTGCTCAGGGCGACGACCGGCCGCTGGCGCAGCCTGGCAGGGGGGCCTTTCGTGATGGGCCGGGAGATGTTGCTGGAGACCGACCCGCCGATGGCCGCCGACGTGGACGGCGAAGTCCGGCTACGCACCCCGATCAGGCTCCGCGTGGTTCCGAACGGGGTGCGTGTCATGGTGCCCGCGGCCTTCGAGGACCGCTGAGCTCAACGGTTCAAGTCCAGGAAAATCCCATGCTCCCACCCTTTCCGTGCGTTACAACTCCTCCTACTTAAGGTAATCGAGCAATCGCTGTACGTCACGGGCAGGGAAAGTGCAACAGGGGCGTGATTACGCGTCCGCGAACTTCTCGTACGCCGGGGTGAGCGCCTGCCCGAGGTCGCCGGGCGGCGGAAACACCCGCAGGAGCAGGTCGGGAGCGGCGGCCGGGTGGCGGCGTTCCGGGCGGTGCGCGGTGGCGCCCGGGGCGTAGAAGTCGGCCAGCCGGTCGGCGAACGGCACGTCCGCCACGGCCAGCGGATCCGCCGCCGCCTCCGTGGCCAGCGAGCCGAGCAGTTGCTCGCGGGTGCGCCCGCGCCAGGCCAGCACCAGGAACGGGTCGTCGTCGAACGACTCGGCCAGCAGGTACAACACCGCCGACAGGTGCTTGCAGGGAAATCCCCAGTCGGGGCACGAGCAGTCCATGTCCAGGTCGCGCGGGAACAGGTCGATCCCCATCGAGGCGAACAACTCCTCGATCTCGGCCGGCATCTCGCCCGCCAGGAGCTTGGCCCGGTAGACGGCCTGCGCCGCGATCGACTCCTCGATGGCCTCCCAGAGGGCGTCGCCGTACACCTCGATGTTGATCGTGATCTTGTACGGGGTGCTGCGCGACCCCTGCACGGCGGCCCTGACCCGGCCGGCGGCCAGGTCGATGGACAGCACCTGACCCTGGCGGGCGTAGGCCCGGCCGCGCGTGAGGCGGCCCTTGTCGCAGATGCGCTCCAGGATGTCGATGAAGCGGCGCGACCACCAGGTGGAGCCGATGCTGCCGCGCTGCGAGCGGGCCCTGAGCCCGCCCTCCACCTTGATCGGCTGGGGCCGGTCGTACCACCAGTCGGCCATGGCTCAGCTCACCCTCTCGTCCAGTGGCCGCACCCCTTCGGCCGTCAGTTTGAACACCTCACGCAACTCCTCGGTGGACAGGTCGGTCAGCCAGTCCTCGCCGGTGCCCACGACGCGCTCGGCCAGCGCCTTCTTGCGCTCGATCATCTGGTCCACGCGCTCTTCCAGGGTGCCCGCGCAGATGAGCTTGCGCACCTGCACGTTCCTGCGCTGCCCGATGCGGAACGCGCGGTCGGTGGCCTGGTCCTCGACGGCCGGGTTCCACCAGCGGTCCACGTGGATGACGTGGTTGGCGGCCGTCAGGTTCAGCCCCACGCCGGCGGCCTTGAGCGAGAGTACGAACAGGGTCGGCTCGGAGTCGTTCTGGAACCTGTCCACCAGGCGGTCGCGGGTCTTCTTCGGCAGGCCGCCGTGCAGCCACAGGACCGGGCGGTCGAGGCGCTGGGCGAGGTAGGGCTGCAGCAGCGTGCCGAACTCCGCGTACTGGGTGAACAGCAGCGCCTTCTCACCCTCGGCCAGGATCTCCTCGCAGAGTTGCTCCAGGCGGGTCAGCTTGCCGGACCTGCCCGTCAGGCGGGAGCCGTCCTTCAGCAGGTGGGCGGGGTGGTTGCAGACCTGCTTGAGCTTGGCCATGGCCGCCAGCACCAGGCCGCGCCGCTCGATGCCCTCACTGTCGTTGATCTTGGACAGCATGTCGTCCACGACCGCCTGGTAGAGCGTGGCCTGCTCGGTCGTGAGCTGGCACCACTCCTTGACCTCCAGCTTCTCCGGCAGGTCGGAGATGATGGACTTGTCGGTCTTGAGGCGGCGCAGGATGAACGGGCCCGTCGCCCGTTTCAGCGCGCCGGCCGCCTGCTCGTCCTGGCGGGCCTCGATCGGCTCCTGGAAGCGAGTCCTGAACCGCGAGCGCGGCCCCAGCAGGCCCGGGTTGGCGAACTCCATGATCGACCAGAGCTCGGCCAGGTGGTTCTCCACCGGCGTGCCCGTCAGCGCGAGCCTGGTGCCCGTGGGGATCGACCGTACGGCCCGGGCCTGCAGCGTGCCGCTGTTCTTGATCGCCTGGGCCTCGTCGCACACGACCCTGCGCCAGTCGAAGCGCTTGAGGGTCTCCAGGTCGCGGTGGGCGGTGCCGTACGTGGTGATCACCAGGTCGGCCTCCTCGATCCCGGCGGCGTCGCGCCCGCTGCCGTGGTGCACGTACACCCGCAGCCCCGGCGCGAACCTGGCAGACTCGCGCTGCCAGTTGCCGATCAGCGACATCGGGCACACCAGCAGGGTCGGCCTCTCGGCGCGCTCGTGCACCAGCAGCGCCAGCGTGGTGATCGTCTTGCCCAGCCCCATGTCGTCGGCCAGCACCCCGCCCAGCCCGAGCTCCGACAGGAAGCTCAGCCACGCCAGCCCCCGCTCCTGGTACGGCCGCAGCGTGGCGTCCAGGCCCACCGGCGTCGTCAGCGGGGTCAGCCGCCGCTCGGCCTGACCGGACAGCAGGTCGCCGAGCACGCCGTCCGCGTCGATCCTCAGCAGCGGCAGCTCGTCGTCGCCCTGCACGACCTGCCGCAGGATGTCGGCGGCGCTCGCCTCGCCCGCGCGGCCGTCCTCCACCGCCCGCAGCGCCGCCTTGAGCTGCCGGTCGTCCAGCTCCACCCACTGGCCCCGCACCCTGACCAGCGGCACCTTGAGCCTGGCCAGCTCGGCCAGCTCCTCCTCGCTGATCGTCTCCTCGCCCACCGCCAGGTCCACCCGGAAGTCGACCAGCTCCCGCATGCCGAACCCCTGGCTCGCGGCCGCCGACTGCTGCGGCTTCGTGCGCGTGGTCAGCTTCAGGCCCAGTTTGGTACGGCCCGCCCAGCGCGGCAGCTGCACCCCGAACCCGGCCGCCTGCAGCAGCGGCGCGGCCTGCCGCAGGAAGCCGAACGCGCCGGCCGTGTCCAGCGCCAGCTCGCTCGGCTCCGGCACGCGCAGGGCGTGGTCCAACTCGGGATACAGCCTCACCGCCCGGCCGAGGCCGGTGAGCAGCTCCCGCTCCGGCGTGCCCGGCAGACCCGTCGCGCCGGCCCAGACGTGCGTGGCCGGGACGTACAGGCTGGGGTCGTCGGCGGCCTGCAGCGCCAGCTCCACCCGCCAGTCGTCGGTGTCGGCGGGCTCCAGCAGGCGGAAGCACACGCGCGTCGCGCCGCCCTCGGAGGCCGCCACCGTGTCGTGCCACTTCTCCAGCTCGCCCCTGAGCTCCGGGGCGTCGGGGCAGGCCGGGTCGTCGCCGGTGAGGGCGGCCAGCCAGCGTTCCCGCTCATTCTTGGGCCGCGTGGTGCTCAGCGGCTCGGTAAGGGTGCGGCGGACCAGGGCGTCGGCGAACGCTTCGAGCGCCTCGCGCAGGACGCCGGCGGAGGGGCGTTCGGTGCGGGAGGTGCGGCAGGCGGGCGGCATGGCCAGGGCCAGGTCCCTGAAGTACGCGGCGTCGGCCCCGGTCAGGATCGGCCGCCACACGGCCCGCGCCCCGTCCCCGTTTGGCGTCAGTTGCGGGATGAGGCGGCCACGGCGTACCAGGTCGCGGGCGAAGGCGGCGACGGCGGCCCAGTGGCGCATCGTCGCGGTGCCGGTGTGCCGGGGCAGCACCGGCAGCGCGTCGGCGGTGGCCGGGAGGATGGCGGGCACCTGCCACAGGCGCAGCCGGGGGCGGGCCACCTCCGCCAGCCGGCCGGTCTCGGGGGAGGGCAGCGGCTCCTTGGCCGAGCCGGGCAGCAGCAGGGCCAGCGTGGGTGATGGCGGTGGGGCCGGGGCGTCGAGGCCGAGCGCGGCGGCGACGGCGGGCGCCGGAGCGGCGAACGGATGAGGGCGCTCTCCCGCGGACGTGGCACGGCGAGAGGACATCTTGGAGGTGGAGCCGGGATCGGTGTCGGTGGTCTCCGCCCAGAATGCGAGCCCGTCCGCCGTCCAAACCCCGTGTACCAGCACTCCGGCAGATTACCTCCGCAGGCCGGAAGATCGGGCCGCCTGGCTGAGCCCGCGAGGAGGCCGCCGCTTAGGATCATGGCATGAGGTTCTCGGGCGCGGAGGGCAAGTGGCGTGCGGGGCTGGGCAGGTTGCGGGACGTCGTACGGCAGGAGCTGGTCACCCGCCAGCTCGCCGAGCACGTCCCCGCCACGCCCTGCCGCATCCTCGACGTCGGCTCGGGCCAGGGCACCCAGTCGCTCAGGATGGCGGCCAGGGGCCACCACGTCACCGCGCTCGACGCCTCCCGCGAACTGCTCGACCTCCTTGAGGCGGGCATCCAGCCGGGCATGCGCGTCAGGACCGTGCGGTCGCCGGCCGAGCGGCTGGATGAGCTGTTCGGGCCGGGCAACTTCGACGTGGTGCTCTGCCACGGCGTGCTCATGTACTTCGACGACCCCGACCCGCTCCTCGCCGCGCTGGCCCGCATGCTCGCCCCCGGCGGCCTGCTGTCGCTGCTCGTGCGCAACGGCGACGCGCTGGCCATGCGGCCCGGGCTGCTGGGCGACTGGGAGGGGGCGCTGCGCGCGTTCGATGGGGTGGGCTACGTCAACCGGCTCGGCGTTGCGGCCAGGGCCGACCGGCTGGGCGAGCTGACGCGACGGCTGGGCGCACAGGGGCTGGAGGTACGGCAGTGGTACGGCGTGCGCGTGCTCAGCGACGCCGCGCCCAACGACGCGCCCATCCCCGATGACCTGGACGAACTGCTGGCGGCCGAGGAGCAGGCGGGCAGGACGGATCCCTACCGTGCGCTTGGTGCATTGACCCACCTCATTTGCCATCGGAAGACGTAGACTGAGGCTATGAACACTCCCGGATCGTGGTGTGAGCGGCCGAAGCCGCAGGCTCCCTCGTGCGAGCTCCCATCCCCGTGGAGCAAGCCGAAGAAGCCCGACAACTGGTGCGAAGTTCAGAAGGACCCCGTGGTCAACGTCCTGGGGTTCCTGCTCAGGGCTGCCAAGCGGCGATAAGCCCGCGAAGCGGCCAAAACGGGTGATAGAAGGCTATTTGTTCGGGTAGTCGCCTTCCTCAGCGGAGGAGGCGACAGTCGTGACAGACACCCAAAAACTGGTCAGCGACCTCTCCGAGCAGGTCTCCCGGCTCGTCAAGGATGAGCTGCGCCTGGCGCGGATGGAGCTGACCGAGAAGGGCAAGCGCGCCGGATTCGGTGCGGGCCTGTTCGGCGCGGCGGGAATCGCCGCGTTCTTCGGCGGTGCGGCCCTGGTGGCCGCCGTCGTCATGCTCCTCGCCCTGGTGATGCCCGGCTGGGCGGCCGCCGCCATCGTGGCGGGAGCGCTGTTCGTTGTCGCCGCGCTCCTCGGGCTTTTCGGCAAGAACGAGGTCAAGCGGGCCACGCCGCCGGTCCCCAGCGAGACCATCGCGAGCGTCAAGGCCGATATCGACGCGGTCAAGGACAGCGCCAAGGAGAGGACACGGCGATGAGTGAGACCGATCCGGGACGCAGCGAGCAGCACGCAGGCGACGTCGGCGCCCACCGGGCGACGGTGGGCACGCCGACGGAGCGCGAGTCCATCAACGTGCCGCCGACCAGGCAGGGCGCGGCGGACAACGCGCGGCGGGCCGAGCGGGCCCGCCAGGAGCACGAGACGTTCATCCCCGAGGCCCCCGTACCGGATGAGCGGTCGGAAGCGGCCGCGCATCAGCGGACGGAAGAGGAGTCCATGCGCGGGGAGCGCGGGGAAGGCGACGACGAGGAGGAAGAGGACGACGTGCGCAGGGACATCAAGGAAACCCGACGACAGATGGGCGAGACCGTCAGCGAGCTGGCGGGCAAGGCGGACGTGAAGGGCCGGGCGAGCCACGCGGCCGAGACGGCCAGGGACAAGGCCGGTCACGCCGCGGAGAGCGCCAGGGACAAGGCCGGTCACGCGGCCGAGAGCGCCAAGGAGATGGCGAGCCACGCGGCGGAGACCGCCAGGGACAAGGCGGCCGACGCGGCCGAGGTCGTCAGGCACAAGGCGTCCGAGGTGGCGGTCAAGGTCCGCGAGGGCACGCCGGAGCAGGTCAAGGACGCCACGGCCGAGGCGAGGAAGCGGCCCGTGATGCTCATCATGGTCGCCGGCGCGGTAACCGCCTTCGTGGTACGCCGGATGATGCGGCGGCGCAGGGCCAGGTAAGTGCCCGTGCCCGCGTGGTGAGGTGGCGCAGGACCAGGTGAACGGTGAGGAGGGGGCGCCGAGCCCGGTAAGTGTCCGTGCTTGGGGATAACCTGCCAGGGTGATGCGTCGAACGGCCGCCGTTGGCCTGCACGCCCTGCTCGTCCTGCTCGTGGCGGGATGTGCCGCCGGATCGGCGGTGAGCGACTACGGCAAGGTGACCAAGGGGGCCAAGGGCGCGACCGTGCGGGTCGAGGTGGGCCCGGGGCAGCGGTTCTCGCTGGCCGTCGCCGACAACCCGTCGGAGGGCGACGGCTGGGACCTGGTGGAGGTGCCGGACACGAAGGTGGCCTCGTACATCAGCGAGGAGCACGAGAGCGACGGCGGCGGGCCGGGCTCCGGCGGCACCACCTACTTCGTCTTCAACGGCAAGCAGCCGGGCACGACCGAGATCAGGCTGCGCAACTGCTGGCGGTGCGGGCAGGCCAGGACGCCGTCCACCGAGGAGAGCAGGCGGCTGTCCGGCGAAGCGATCTTCGCCGTGACCGTCGCCGGCCGGCCGGCCGCTGGTTAGGCTGGCAGATCATGGACTTCATCCGGGTGCGCGCCTCCTCCGACGGCGCGGAGACGATCTCGTACTGGACCGGCGACGTCTACGGCTGGCAGGACGACGACGGGCCGCATCACCTGTTCGGGTTCGAGGGGCTCAACGCGGCCAGGGCGGTCGAGTCGCCCGACGGCGGGTGGCGACTGCTGACCAGGGAGGCCGCCCTCTACCTCGATCCGGCGAGCCGGGAGGTGCTCGACACCTGGCACAACCCGCTCACCGGGCGCGAGGTCGAGGTGCAGCACGTCTTCAACGACCCGGTCAACCAGCGGCTGGGCGGATATCCGGTGCCGCGGACGCGGCTCGGCGGCCAGGTCGTGTTCAACGTGGACGTGCGGCTGGCCTACCCGTCGCCGCTGAAGGTGGCCGACTATCCGGACAACTCCGCCAGTGACACCTACCGGGCGATGGAGTTGTTCCAGTTCTTCGTCTCGGCCGCCGATCTGGACTCGGGGGTGCCGGACGTGAGTTGCGTGTTCTCCTGGTGCCGGGTCTCGCCGTGGTTGCCGTGGATGGCGATGGCGCAGCGCGGGGGCGGGCTGGTCTACCACTGCCGGGGCGCGAAGGTGCCGGTCGGCGAGGTGCCGGAGCGGCTGCGCGAGCGGGTGGGCGAGCACTTCCTGCACGCGCCCGCCGAGTTCTCCGCGCCCAACATGTCGAGCTGGACGGCCTTCGCCGGCAAGGCCGCCCGATGAGCACCGACCTGTTCTGCGAGATCATCGCCGGTGAGCGGCCCGCCCATGTCGTGGGCTCCGACGAGGTGGCGTTCTCCTTCCTCGACACCCGGCCGGTGTTCAAGGGCCACGTGCTGGTCGTGCCGCGCGTGCACGTGGAGACGCTGGCCGACCTGGGCGACGTGGGGCCGTTCTTCGAGCGCGTACAGGCCATGGCGCGGGCCGTGGAGCAGGGGCTGCAGGCCGGCGGCACGTTCGTGGCGATGAACAACCGCATCAGCCAGAGCGTCGCCCACCTGCACGTGCACGTGGTGCCGCGCAACAAGAAGGACGGGCTGCGCGGCTTCTTCTGGCCGCGCACGAAGTACGAGTCCGCCGAGGAGGCCCAGTCGTACGCCGACCTCATCTCCAAGGCGCTCCCCTGAACGGCTAGGCTCTGGCCGCGTGGAGTACCTGGTCGGCGCGGCCGTCGTGGCGGTGGTCGTCGGTGTGCCCTCGATCGTGCTGTGGCGGGTCATGCGGGGCCGCCGCGAGCTGGGCACCAGCCCGGCGGAGCGGGCCACGTTCGAGACCCTGCACACCGCCTCGCTGGCCGGGCCGCCGCTGCGGGCCGGCCTGACCGCCGACGGCGCCCAGCGCGCCTCGCGGCACCTGCGCGCCCTGCTCGGCTCGGCGGCCCTGGCCGTCACCGACGGCGAACGGCTGCTCGTCTACGACGGGGCCGGCGACGACCACCACGCCGAGCAGGCGTTCGAGCACGCGGCGGCGACCCTCAAGGACGGCCGCACACAGGTCCTGACCATCCACTGCGACCTGCTGGAATGCCCCATCAGGCACGCCGTGGTGGTGCCGCTGACGACCGACGACCGGGTGGTCGGGGCGCTGGCCGCCTACGGGCAGAACGCCTCCGCCGGGCTGGTCAGGGCCGCGCAGGAGGTGGCCGGCTGGGTGGACTCACAGCTGGAGCTGGCGGAGCTGGACCGCTCGCGCACGCTGCTCATGGAGGCCGAGGTGCGGGCGCTGCG
Source organism: Nonomuraea sp. NPDC050404 (assembly GCF_040655495.1). Classification (NCBI taxonomy): domain Bacteria; kingdom Bacillati; phylum Actinomycetota; class Actinomycetes; order Streptosporangiales; family Streptosporangiaceae; genus Nonomuraea; species Nonomuraea sp. NPDC050404. The sequence continues at coordinate 265,627 of NZ_JBFAKB010000002.1, read as the reverse complement.
CGCGCAGATCTCGCCGCACTTCATCTACAACTCGCTGACCACCATCGCCTCGTTCGTGCGCACCGACCCGGAGCGGGCCAGGGAACTGCTGCTGGAGTTCGCCGACTTCACCCGCTACTCCTTCAGGCGGCACGGCGAGTTCACCACGCTGGCCGAGGAGCTGCGCTCCATCGACCGCTACCTGATCCTGGAGCGGGCCAGGTTCGGCGACCAGCTTCAGGTCACGCTGCGCATCGCGCCCGAGGTGCTGCCGGTCGCGGTGCCGTTCCTGTGCCTGCAACCGCTGGTCGAGAACGCCGTACGGCACGGGCTTGAGAGCAAGGACGGCGTCGGCCGCATCACGATCATCGCCGAGGACGCGGGCGCGGAGTGCCGCATCAGCGTCGAGGACGACGGGCTCGGCATGGACCCCGAGCGGCTGCGCCGCATCCTCGCAGGTGACATCGCTCCAGCGGGCGGCGTCGGGCTGGCGAACGTGGACGAGCGGCTGCGTCAGGTGTACGGCGACGAGTACGGCCTCGTCGTCGAGACGGCCCGCGGCGCGGGCACCAAGGTCAACATCAGGTTGCCGAAATATCACCCTGGTGTCTCCGCCCGTTGACCTCGATCTTTGTTGTCGGTTTCATCACTGTCTATGGCACAACTCCGGGTCCTCGCCGTCGATGATGAGTTGCCCGCCCTCGAAGACCTGTCCTACCTCCTGCGCGCCGACCCCCGCATCGGCGAGGTGGCCACGGCCAGGGACGGCGCGGCGGCGCTGCGGCTGCTGGACCGCGCCATCGCCGACGGCCGGCCCATCGACGCCGTCTTCCTCGACATCAGGATGCGCGGGCTCGACGGCGTCGTGCTCGGGCGGCTGCTGTCGCAGTTCGCCAACCCGCCCCGGGTGGTGTTCGTGACCGCGTACGAGGAGCACGCGGTGGACGCGTTCGAGATCAAGGCCGAGGACTACCTGCTCAAGCCGGTACGGCCGGAGCGGCTGGCGGAGGCGATCCGGCGGGTCGCCGTCTCGGCGGACGTTCCGGCGGAGGGCGGCGAGAGCGACACGATCCCGGTCGAGCTCGGCGGGGTGACCCGGTTCGTCTCCAGCGCCGACGTCATTTACGTGGAGGCGCACGGCGACTACGCTCGCCTGCACACCGCGGCCGGCAGCCATCTCGTGCGCATCCCGCTGGCCACCCTGGAGGAGCGGTGGTCGTCGGCGGGGTTCGTCCGGGTGCACCGCAGCCATCTGGTGGCCGTCAAGCACATCGAGGAGCTGCACATCGATTCCGGCAAGTGCACGGTCAGGGTCGGCGACACCGAGATCCCGGTGAGCCGGCGGCACACGCGCGAACTCCGGGACCTGCTGGTACGGCGGGCCAGGAAGGGCAGGAACGAATGAGTCCGGAACCGGAGCAAGGCCCCAAACCGCCGCCGCGTCCCGGCCGCCGCGCGTCCCTGCCACGCTCCGACGCCTCCCGCCGGAGCGACGTCCCCCGGCGGGTCACCGTCACCAGCCCGCGCACCGCCGCCGCCCGCCGGCCCCGCTACCCCGCCACCCGGGAGATCGACGAGCAGACCCGGCTCGGCGAGGTCTACATGCACTCGCTGCTGCGCACCCAGTTCCGGCTGGCGTTGTTCGTCTGCACGGCGCTGGCCTGCGTGATCGGCGGGCTGCCGCTGCTGTTCCTGCTCATCCCCGAACTGCGCGAGGTGCACCTGCTCGGCGTGCCGCTGCCGTGGGCGGTGCTGGCCGGGCTCATCTACCCGGCCTTCGTCATCGGCGCCTGGCTCTACGTCCGCCAGGCCGAGCGCAACGAACGCCACTTCGCCGAACTGGTCGACCGCCGATGAGGCGGCACCCGTGAGGCCCCCGATGAGGTGGCACCCGTGAGGCCGCCGATGAGGTGGCACCGGTGAGGCCGCCGATGAGGTGGCACCGGTGAGGGCGCCGATGAGGTGGCACCGGTGAGCCTGACCGCCGTGCTGGTCGTGGTGGTGGCGGCCGTGCTCATCGGGGCGTTCGGGATCCGCTTCTCGCGTACCACCTCCGACTTCTACGTCGCCTCCCGCACGGTCAGCCCGCTCTGGAACGCCTCGGCCATCGGCGGCGAGTACCTGTCGGCGGCCTCGTTCCTGGGCATCGCCGGGCTCATCCTGTCCTTCGGCGTGGACATGCTCTGGCTGCCCGTCGGCTGGACCGGCGGGTACCTGGTGCTGCTGGTGCTGGTGTCGGCGCCGCTGCGGCGCTCGGGGGCGTACACGCTGCCGGACTTCGCCGAGGCCCGGCTGGAGTCGATGGCCGTGCGCCGCACCGCGAGCGTGCTCGTCGTGCTGATCGGCTGGCTCTACCTCATGCCGCAGTTCCAGAGCGCGGGGCTGGTGCTGCGCACGATCACCGGCGCGCCCGTGTGGGTGGGCGGGCTGCTGGTCGCGGTGGTCGTGGCGGTGAACGTGTTGTCGGGGGGCATGCGGTCGATCACGTTCGTGCAGGCGTTCCAGTACTGGCTCAAGCTGACCGCGCTGGCCGTGCCGCTGGTGTTCCTGCTGCTGGCCTGGCAGGCCGACGGCGCGCCCGGCGTGAGCGCCGCGGACCGGGCCGTCTGGCAGGTGCCGCTGGCCGGGGCCAAGGAGTACGGGCTGTACTCGACGTACTCGCTGATCCTGGCCACGTTCCTGGGCACGATGGGGCTGCCGCACGTGCTCGTGCGCTTCTACACCAACCCGGACGGGCGGGCCGCGCGCCGTACGACGCTGGTGGTGTTGTCCCTGCTCGGGGCCTTCTACCTGCTGCCCGCCGTGTACGGCTGGCTCGGCCGCCTGTACGTCCCCGGCCTCGTGCGCACGGACACGGTGGTGCTCACGCTGCCCTCGCTCATGATCGGCGGCACCCTCGGCGACCTGCTGACCGCGTTCGTCACGGCGGGCGCGTTCGCCGCGTTCCTGTCCACCTCCTCCGGCCTGACCGTGTCCGTGGCGGGGGTGATCGCCCAGGACCTGCTCAAGGGCGGGGTGCGCTCGTTCAGGATCGCCACGCTGATGGCGGTGGCGGTGCCGCTGGCCCTGGCGTTGTGGGCGCGGGCGCTGCCGGTGGCGGACGTGGTGGGGCTGGCGTTCGCGGTGGCGGCCTCGTCGTTCTGCCCGCTGCTGGTGCTGGGCATCTGGTGGCGGAGGTTGTCCACGACGGGCGCGCTGGCCGGGCTGTTCGTGGGCGGCGGGCTGGCCTGCGCGGCCGTGCTGGTGACGATCGTGGGCGGGCCGAGGGACGGCCTGGCGGGGGCGCTGCTGGCCCAGCCGGCGGCGTGGACGGTGCCGATCGCGTTCGCGGTGATGGTGTCGGCGTCGTTCCTTACCCCGCACCGGGTCCCGGCCGGGGTGGCCAGGACCATGGTCAGGCTGCACGCCCCGGAGAACCTGGACCTGGACCGCGGCGACTGGCGGCCCCGCTCGTCATGACCCGCCGGTCATGACCCGCTCGTACGCCGCCACCAGGTCGTCCATGGGCAGCACGGGACCCTCGGGGTCCTTGGCGTCGTCGTCCCAGCGGCGCAGCGCGACGGCGTCCTGCGACCAGTCGTGCGACTCGAACGCGGCCACCTCCTCCGGCGACATCGGCCCGCCCTGGACCCGCAGCGAGCGCACCGAGACCGGGCTCAGCGTGTCGTGGTAGGCGGGGTCCACGGCCACCAGGTACCGCTTGGCGGCGACGTGCTGCTCGATGGCCCAGGCGGAGCGCTCGGTGAGGTGGTCGCGGGCGAAGGCGGCCCCGGCCTGCTCGTGCGGCATCCCGCGGTGCAGGGTGGCGACCTGGCGGGCGCGGCCCACGTCGTGGAAGGCGGCGGCCAGGATCAGTTCGTCGTCCGCGCCGGCGGCCCGGGCGTGCGCGGCGGTCTGGAGGGCGTGGGTGCGCTGGTCCACGACCTCGCCGCCGTACGGGAGGCCGGCGAGACCCTCGAAAAGGTCGTGAAGTTCGTCCCTTGAAAGCATTATGCGTCCTCTTTCAGGCGATTTATCTAAGGAATCAGAAACCGCTCAGATGACCCGGCGACGACGACACGGTGGACGGACACCGGCGGACGAGTGACGGGCGGGTTGCGGCGGGGCGGGTTCGCCGGGAGTTAACCCCCCGGTTCGTGCACAGTCAGGCGCGTCTGGCCTGCTCATCACCGTCGGCGGCGACTGTGACGAAAAACAACCGCCCACCTGCGACAAGTCCGGAGACCTGACTGTGAAACGTACCCTGACCGCCCTGGCCATGATCGGCGCGCTCGCGGCGGCGGGCTGCTCATCCTCCGCCGGCGGTGCCGCGGAGGACGGCGAGGTGTTGCGCTTCGCCGCCGTCCCGACCGAGCAGAACATCGATCCCACGGCCTCCTACAAGGACATCATCGCGCTCATCGAGAAGAACACCGGCAAGAAGGTGGAGTTCGTGCGCTCGACCGACTACAACGCGGTCATCGAGGGCATGGTGTCGGGCAAGATCGACCTGGCCGAGTTCGGGCCGTTGTCGTATGTGCTGGCCAAGAGCAACGGCGCGAAGATCACGCCGATCGCGTCCATGGTCGAGAAGGGCGGCAAGCCCACGTACGAGAGCTACGGCATCGTCCCCGCGAACAGCAAGATCACCGACATCAACGGGTTCAAGGGCGCCAAGGTGTGCTTCGTCGACCCCGGCTCCACCTCGGGCTTCCTGTTCCCGAGCCAGGGGCTGATGGGTGCGGGCATCGACCCGAAGACCGGCGTTCAGGCGGTCATGGCGGGCGGGCACGACAACTCCGTGTTGTCGGTCGTGGACGGCAAGTGCGAGGCCGGCTTCTCCGAGAGCGGCATGGTCGACCACATCCTCATCGACAAGGGCAAGCTCAAGGAGGGCCAGGTCAAGGTGGTCTGGAAGTCCGAGCCGATCCCCATGTCGCCGGTCGCCATGCGTGACGACCTGCCGGCCGACGTCAAGACCGCGCTCCAGCAGACCTACACCAAGGACGCGAACAAGGACCGCATGGTGCAACTCGGCATCTGCAAGGACACCGAGAACTGCGCGGTGACCAACGACGCCGCCGTCTGGAGCTTCCAGGCCGTCACCGACGCGACCTTCGACTCCGTACGCGAGGTGTGCACCGCCACCAAGAACGAACAGTGCGGCAAGGCATGACGGCGGTCGTCAGGACGCAGGGCCTGGTCAAGGCGTTCGGCGAGGTCACCGCGTGCGCGGGCATCGACCTGACCGTGGAGCGCGGCGAGATCGTCGCCCTGCTGGGGCCCTCGGGATCGGGCAAGTCGACGCTGCTGCGCCATCTCAACGGGCTGGCCAGGCCGGACTCGGGCCGGGTCGAGGTGCTGGGCGTGGACGTGGCCGCCGCCAGGACGGCCGAGCTGCGCGCGTTGCGGCGCCGGGTCGGCGTCGTCTTCCAGCAGTTCAACCTCGTCGGCCGGCTCACTGTGATGGAGAACGTGCTGCACGGCGCACTCGGCCGGGTACGCGGGCCGCGCTACGGCATCATCACCTGGCCGAAGTCCGTACGCGCCGAGGCGTTCGAGCACCTGGACCGGGTCGGCCTGGCCGACCGGGCCTACCAGCGGGCCGGCAGCCTGTCGGGCGGGCAGCAGCAGCGCGTGGCCATCGCGCGGGCGCTGCTCCAGCGGCCCGAGCTGATGCTCGCCGACGAGCCCGTCGCCTCCCTCGACCCCGAGACCGCCTCCTCCGTGATGGACCTGCTGGTGCGCGTCTGCCGCGAGGACGGCCTGACCATGGTGTGCACGCTGCACCAGATCGAGCTGGCGCTGGAGTGGACGCGGCGGGTGGTCGGGCTGCGGCTCGGCGAGGTGCGCCTGGACGAGCCCACCGAACTGCTGGACGCCGTACGGCTGCGCGGGCTGTACCTGTCCAACCCCGTGACGGTGCCATGACGGCGCCAGGCATCCGCCTCGCCCCCGAGAACGAGACCGTGGTCGCGACCCGCGGGGGAGGCGGGCCCGCGACCGCCGGCGAGCAGGCGCACCGGGCCTCCTCCGCGGTGGGAGGCGGGTCGGCGAACGGCGGCGGGGGTGGTGGGCGGCGACGGTACGGCGGCGGTGGCGGCGGCGCGGTGGGCGGGGACTGGCCCGGCCCGCCGCGCACCGCCCGCCGGGTGGCCGCGTGGACGTTCCCCATCGTGTCCGTGGCACTCGGCATCATCGCGCTCAACTACCTCGGCGTCGGGATCGGCGGCCTCGTCGCCGGGTTCGGCGAGGTCGTCGCCCTGCTGGTCAGAGCCTGGCCTCCGACGCTGAGCGACCCCGCCACGACGTTCGCGCACGTGCTCGACACGCTCTGGATGGCCGTCGCGGGCACCGCGCTGGCCACGGTCCTGGCCGCCGTGCTCGGCGTGCTGGCCGCGGGCGGGCAGGAAACCGGCTCGTCGCGCAAGGCCGTAAGGTCGGGCGCGCTGGCCGTGATCGTGGCCTGCCGCGCCATCCCCGACGTCGTGTTCGCCGTCTTCTTCGTGGCCGCCATCGGCATCGGCCCGCTGCCCGGCGTGCTGGCCCTCGGCCTGCACTCCGTCGGCATGCTGGGCAAGCTGTTCGCCGAGGCGGTCGAGGGGGCCGACACGGGCGTGCGCGAGGCCGTGGCCGGCACCGGCGCGGGACGCGTGCAACGGCTGCTGGCCGGGGTGCTGCCGCAGGTGGCGCCCGCCTGGGTGGCCGCCATCCTGTACCGGCTCGACATCAACTTCCGTGGCTCTGTGCTGCTGGGCGCCGTCGGCGCGGGCGGCATCGGGCTGGACCTGAAGACCGCGTTCGGGTTCACCGACTACCAGGAGGCCACCGGCATCGCGCTGGTCACCGTGACCGTCGTGCTGCTGGTGGAGGCCGTCTCCGTGGCGCTGCGCGGGCAACTGCTCGGCGCGGGCCGCGGCCGGGGCGTCCCGCCCGTGCGGGGCGTCAGGGTGCCGTGGACGCGCGGCCGGGTCGCGGCCCACCTCGCGGGATGGGGCGGGCTGGTGCTGGCCGCGGTCGCGTTCTGGCGGGTCGGGGCGAGCCCGGCGGCGCTGGGCGAGGCCGCCGCCGGTTCCGCGCAGGCGCTCGGCGAGTTCCTGCCGCCCGACTTCGAGCCGGTCGCCGACCTGCTCGGCGAGGGGCTGCTGGAGACGGCCGCGATCGCGCTCGGCGCCACCTTCCTCGGCACGCTCGCCGGCATCCCCCTCGGATTGACCGCCGCCCGCGCGGTCGCGCCGAACAACGGGGTGCGCCTGGCCGCCCGGGGGCTGCTCGTCGGCCTGCGTTCCATTCCCGACCTGCTGCTGGTGCTGATGTTCGTGGCGGCGTTCGGGCTCATGGACGGGCCCGTCGCCGGCACCCTGGCGCTGGCCGTGTTCACCGCGGCCCTGGTCGCCAAGCTCGTCGCCGACGACGCCGAGGAACTGCGCGCCGGGCCCCGCGAGGCCGTGCTGTCGGCCGGGGCGGGGCCCGTACAGGAGCTGAGCGTGGCCGTGCTCGGCCAGCTCACGCCGCGCCTGACGGGCACCGCCCTGTACGCGCTCGACGTCAACCTGCGGGCCTTCTTCATCCTGGGCATCGTGGGCGCGGGAGAACTCGGCTACGCGCTCAGTCAGAACATCAGGGCGCTGGAGTACGACGTGGTGACCGCCATCGTGCTGCCGGTGTTCGTGCTGGTCCTGGCCGTGGAGGCGATCTCGTCCCGGCTCAGATCCGTCCTTCGTTGATGACCTGTGCGCTCGTGCGGCGTCGCCCGCCGTTCACCTCCCGGTCAGATGGAGCGCCGAGGCTGCTTGTCATGACAAGCACGCAGCGCTACCTGGAGATGGCCGACATCCTGGAGGCGGAGCTGGCCCACGTGCCCGTGGGCGCGCAGGTCCCCAGCGAACACGTGCTGGCCCATCGCTTCGCCGTCAGCAGGCCCGCCGCCCGCGCGGCCCTGCAGGAGCTGGAGCGGCGGCTGCTGGTGCGCCGCGTCCAGGGTGTCGGCACCTTCAGGCGGGGGCGGGTGGAGTACCTCATCTCGGCGCACTTCCCGCCCTCGTTCAGCGAGACCGTGCGCATGGCGGGCGCCGAGCCCGGTGCGCGGCTGGTGAGCTGCGGCGTGCGCCGGGCGGTCGAACAGGAACGCACCAGGCTCGGGCTGGCCGCCGGCGCGGCCGTGTGGACGGTCGAGCGGGTGTTCAGCGTGAACGGCGAGATCGCCGCGTACGCCACCAGCGTCCTGCCCCGCCGCCCCCTGCTGAACCTGGACAGGGAACTCGGCGACGAGGTCTCCCTGCACCAGGTGCTGCGCCGCCGCTACGGCCTCAGCGTCGTCCGGGCCCGCTACCGGATCAGCCTCGACGTGCCGCCGCCCGGCATCGCCGACCACCTGACCGGCGGCAGCCGCGGGCCCGTCTGGCTGGCCGAGAGCGTCAACCGCGCCGCGAACGGCGGCCCGTACATCGAGTACGCCCGCACCTACCTGCGGCCCGACGTGCTCGACGTCACCTTCGAGATCGAAGAGGAACCACATTGACCGACGTGATCACCAGGGAGGCGCGCGCCGAGTTGCTGGCCGCCGCGACTCCCGACGAACTGCTGCCCCTGGCCGAGCGGCTGCTCCAGTCCGGCGACCTGGGTGAGCCGACCGTGTTGCACCCGCCCGAGACCGGCATGGTGATGCTCACCGTGCGCGAGCCGGTCGCCGAGGAGCGCTTCCACCTCGGGGAGGTGCTGGTCACCTCGTGCACCGTCGAGGTGGCGGGCACGGCCGGCTGGTGCATGCGCGGCGGCGTCGACCGCGTGGCCACCCTGGCCGCCGCCCTCCTGGACGCCGCCGCGGCGGCCGGGCTGCCCGCCGCCGGTGACGTGCACGCCCTGTGCGCGGCCGTGGCCGAGCGGCGCGAGCGGGAGGACGCCGCCGAGTGGGCCGAGGTGTCGATGACCCGCGTGGCTTTCGAGGAGCTGACATGACCACCGTTGTAGAGGGGATCGGCGTCCACGTCAGGGCGGTCACGCCGACCGCGGCGCGGGCGCAGGCCGACTTCCGCGCGCTGCTGAACGTGTTGTCCAGGCCCGGCGAGCTGGACACCGTCGGGCGCGGGGACGGCTCGGGAAACGGCCGCGCCCGCGGGGACGGTCCCGCCGTGCTGGCCGTGGCGGCCGGGCTGGCGGACGTCGAGGTGCCGACGGCCGTACTGACCGCGCCGGGGGATGAGCACTGGGAGCGCGCCCTGCACCTGGGCACCTCCGCGCCGCCCGCGCCGCCGCACGAGGCCCGCATGGTGGTCGCGCTGCGCCCGCCGGCGGCCGCCGAGATCGCGGCCCTGACCAAGGGGGACGCCCTGCACCCCGAGCACGGGACGCGGCTCCTGATCGCCGTCGAGGGTCTGTCGCGGGCGGATGGGAACGTTCCCGGCGAGGTCGTCCTGACGCTCAGCGGGCCCGGCGTGCCGGGGACGCGGCGGCTGCGCGTCGGCGGGCTGCCCCGCGAGGTCTTCGAGGCCCTCGTCGAGGCCAACGACGGCTTCCCCGCGGGCATCGACACCTTCCTCGTCACCGCGGACGGGACCGTCGCCGGGCTGCCGCGCAGCACCCGCATCGAGATCGAGAACGGAGAGCACTGATGGGGTACTCAGGTGCCAGCGGCGGCCATGAGGCCATCCTGGCGGCCGAGAAGCTCGTCGAACGCCGCCGCTACGGCGGGGCCAGCGACTGGCTCGGCATCGACCAGATCACCGACCGGCTGCGGCTGGCCGTGGACCGGATCATGGGCGAGGGCGGCCTGTGGGCTCCCGAGCTGGCGGCCAGGGCGCTGCGCCAGTCCGAGGGTGACGTGCAGGAGGCGGCGCAGCTCATCAGGGCGCACCGCTCGACGCTGCCCAGGGTCGCCTACTCCGAGCCGGTGCACGCCGACGAGCTGAAGGTCTCGCGCCGCATCTCGCCCGCCTTCCGCAACCCGCCCGGCAGCCAGCTCCTCGGCAGGACCCTCGACTACGTGGGCCGCCTGCTGGACCTCATGCCCGAGGAGCAGGCCAAGGCCCGTCTCCAGGAGGAGCCGGAGCCCGCGGTCAACGGCCACGGGCACGGCCACGGACATGGTCACGGCCATGGGCACGATGGGGAGGACCCCAGGAGGCCGCCGCGCCTGCTCGGCCTGCTCCGCTCGATGGACATGCTGGTCGACAGGCGGCAGGACGGCGACGCGGAGCCGTACGACATCACCCGGTCGCCCGTCCGCCCGGGGATCCCGCGTTCGGCCCGCCTGACCGCGATGGCCAGGGCGGAGACCGGCGCGCTGGTGCACCTGTGGTACTCCAACACCTTCCAGCCGGGCCGCCACAACCACGAGTTCCCCGGCGAGGTGCGCCACGGCACCCTCCCGGTCCGCGTCCGCCACCCCCTGACCGGCAACCCGGTCACGGTCGCCGACGTACGGGTCACCGAGGTGGAGACGATCGACGACCTCGACCGCGCCGAGGAGGACCGTACCCGGCTCGACCTGGGCTACGGCATGTGCTTCGGGCACAACGAGCGCAAGGCCATCGCCATGGCCGGGCTCGACCTGCTCGTCCACCGCGAGGCCGGGCGCGGCGACCTGGAGCAGGAGGTGCTGCTGACCCTCGACGGCATCGAGGCCTCCGGCTTCCTTGAGCACCTCAAGCTGCCCCACTACGTCGACTTCCGCTCGGTGCTCGACCGCAAGCGAGCGGTACGCGCGGCGGCGGAGAAGGAGGCCGTCCGATGAGGACGATCACGGACCTGGCCGGCGACGGTGGCCCCAGGGGCATCTTCGACGAGTTGTCCAAGCGCGAGGTGCGCAGGGCCGCGCTCACCGCCGTGGCCGTGCCCGGCTACCAGGTGCCGTTCGGCTCCCGCGAGATGCCGGTCGCGCGCGGCTGGGGCTCCGGCGGCCTGCAGGTGACGCTGGCCCTCGTCGGCCCCGCCGACAAGCTCAAGGTCATCGACCAGGGCGAGGACGGCGGCGTGAACGCCTCCAACCTGCGCCGCCTGGTCGTCGGCCACGTCGGCTGCGAGGAGGAGAGCGACACCCGCGAGGCGAGCCTCATCCAGTCCAGGCACCGCATCCCCGAGACGCCGCTGCGCGCCGACCAGACGCTGGTGCTGCAGGTGCCGGTGCCGGAGCCGCTGCGCGCCGTCGAGCACGACGTGCGCGAGCAGCGCAGGATGCACGCCGAGACCGACTACTCGCGCATGTGGGTCGGCCTGTACGAGGACCTCGTGCGCAACGGCGTCGTCACCAAGAGCGCCGGCTACCCCTGCATGGTGGGCGGCCGGTACCTGATCTCGCCCACCCCGATCCCCAGGTTCGACGTGCCGAAGCTGAACCAGGCCGAGCACCTGACCCTGTTCGGGGCGGGACGGGAGAAGCGGATCTACGCGGTGCCGCCGCACACCGAGGTGGAGCCGCTGGTCTTCGAGGACATTCCGTTCGAGGTCGAGCACACCCCGGGCGCGGCCTGCCGGCACTGCGGCTCGCGGGAGTCGTACCTGGTGGAGGTGCCCGCCACGGACGGGTCCGTGACCTGGGTGTGCAGCGACACGGACTTCTGCGTACGCAACAGGGAGAAAGAGCAATGAGCTGGGCGTTGAAGGTGGAAGGGCTCGGCAGGGTCTACGGCGACCCGGGTCCGCGGTCGCTGACCGGCACCGGGCCCGAGCACGGCACCTCGGTCTCGCCCGCGACGGGGGCCGTGGTGGCCGCCTGGGACGTCGGGTTCGAGGTGGCGCCGGGCGAGGCGCTGGGCATCGTCGGCGAGTCGGGTTCTGGCAAGTCCACGGTCATGCGCTGCGTGGCCGGTGACGAACGCTCCGACCGGGGCAGCGCCTACCTGCGCGGTTACGACGACGGCCAGACCGACGTGCTGGCGCTCGACGACAGCGCACGCAGGCGGCTGCGCGTCGACCGCGTGTCCGTCGTCTACCAGGACCCGGCCTACGGGCTCGACCTGGACACGAGCGCGGGCGGCAACATCGCCGAGCGGCTCACCGCCGCGGGTGGCCGGCACTTCGGCCGCATCCGCGAGCGGGCCACGGAGCTGCTGGAGCTGACCGAGGTGCCGCTGTCGCGGATGGACGATCCCGTACGCACGTTCTCCGGCGGCATGCGCCAGCGCGTGCAGATCGCCAAGGCGCTGGCCAACCGCCCGCCCGTGCTGCTGCTCGACGAGCCCACCACCGGCCTGGACGCCTCCGTCGCGGCCGGCGTGCTCGACCTGCTGCGCAACCTGCTCGAACGGCTCGGCGTCGCCGCCGTGGTCGTCTCCCACGATTTCGGCGTCATCGAGATGCTGACCAGGAGGGTGATGGTGATGCAACACGGCCGCGTCGTGGAGACGGGCCTGACCGACCAGTTGCTGGAGGACCCGCAGCACCCCTACAGCCAGCGACTCGTGGCGGCGGCGCGCGGATGAACGTTCTACGGGTCAGGGGACTGGTCAAGTCGTTCACCCTGCACACCATCGACGGCCGTACCGTGGGGGCCCTGCGCGGCGTGGACCTGGACGTGGCCGCCGGCGAGCACGTCGCGCTGGCCGGCTCGTCCGGGGCGGGCAAGTCGTCGCTGCTGCGCTGCGTCTACCGCACCTACGTCCCGTCGGCCGGGCAGATCCTGCTGCGCACCTCCTCCGGCTCGCTCGTGGACCTGGCCGGGCTGCCCGACGCGCAGGTCGCCGACCTGCGGGGCAGGGAGCTGGGCTACGTCTCGCAGTTCCTGCGGGCCGAGCCGCGCCGCGCCGTGCTGGACGTGGTGGCGCGCGCCGGGGCCGCCCGCGGCCTGGACACCGACGCCTCCCGCGACGCCGCCGCGGCCGCGCTGCGCAGGCTCGGCATCGACGAGCGCCTGTGGGCCATGCACACCACCGTCCTGTCCGGCGGCCAGAAGCAGCGCGTGAACCTGGCCGCCGGCACCATCTCGCCGCCCAGGCTGCTGCTGCTCGACGAGCCGGTCTCCGCGCTCGACCCGGTCAACAGGGAGGCCGTGCTGTCCATGATCGCCGACCTGACCGGCGACGGCGTGGCCGTCCTGTCGGTCTTCCACGACCTGGACGCCATCGAACGGCTGGCCACCCGCGTGGTCGTGCTGGAGGACGGGGTGGTGGCCGCCGACGGCTCACCCGCCGACGTGCTGCGTGAATCGAACCTGGAGGTTGCCCGATGAAGGTGCTCGCCCACGCCCGCGCCGTACTGCCCGACCGCGTCATCGACGACGCGCTCGTCGTCACCGAGCACGGCCTGATCACCCACGTCGGCCCGGTCCGTCCCGGCGCGGTGCCCGCCGAGGCCGTGGACGTGCGCGGCGCGCTGCTGCTGCCCGGCATCGTGGACACCCACTCCGACGGCCTGGAGACCGAGCTGCGGCCACGGCCCGGCGCGGAGTTCGAGGTGGCGTTCGGGGTGTCCAGCTTCGAGGGCCGGGTACGCGCCGCCGGGATCACCACCGTGTTCCACGGGGTCGCCTTCGAGTCGCACAACCGCAAGGGCCGTACCGTGGATCGGGCGCGCCGCCTCGACGCCGCGCTCCGCGACCGCGCCGCCTCCGGCCACGCGCTGGTCGACCACCGCCTCCTCTACCGCCTCGACGCCCGCGACGCCGAGGGCCTGGCGGCCCTGGAATCCTGCCTGGCCGGTACGCCGGAGCCGCCGCCGCTGGTCTCCTTCGAGGACCACACGCCGGGGCAGGGACAGTACCGGGACTCGGCCGTCTACCGTCGCTGGCTGGAGGGCACCGAGGGGATCTCCGCCGAGGAGGCGCAGCGGCGGGTGGAGACGCTGGTGGCCGAGCGCGACACACGCATCGGGCACCGGGAGATCGCGCTGGGACGGCTGGCCACGTTCGCCGCCGAGGGCCGGGCGCGGCTGCTCGCGCACGACCCGGTGACCGCCGACGAGGTCGATGTGGCGGTGGCCAACGGGGTCGCGGTCGCGGAGTTCCCGACCACGCCGGAAGCCGCGAAGGCCGCTCGCGAACGCGGGCTGAAGGTGGTGGCAGGAGCGCCGAACATCCTGCGCGGCGGCTCCCACTCGGGCAACGTCTCGGCGGCGGAACTGGTCGCGGCGGACCTGGTGGACGGGCTGTCCAGCGACTACCTGCCCTCCGCCCCGCTGGCGTCGGCGCTGCTGCTGGCCGAGCGCGGGGTCGTCCCGCTGCCGCGCGCCGTCGCGCTGGTCACCTCCGGGCCCGCCTCCGTGGCGGGGCTGACGGATCGGGGCGGGCTGGTCGAGGGGCAGCGCGGGGACCTGGCCGTGGTGACCATGGACCGGGGGTGGCCGACCGTGCGCATGACCGTCACGGCGGGTGACTCCGCGCTGCTGATGGGGGTAGGACGATGACGCGGGCGCTCGGCGGAGAGGGGACTGCGATGAAGGGGTGGGGCTCCGGGATTCCCGCGCAGGCGCATCCGGCCCTCGCCGCGGCCGCCTCGGCGGCGCTGGACGCCTACACCGCCGCCACCACCGAACACGACCGCGCCAGCCTGGCCGCCGTCGTGGCGGACGGCGCGGACGGCACGCCCACCATGCGCATCGACGTGCTCGTCGAGAACGCGATCCTGGCCGCCCTGTCCCGGCACCCGGTCAACGTCCTCAGCGAGGAGACCGGCTGGGTGGACACCGGCTCGGCGCTGACCCTGGTCATGGACCCGGTGGACGGCTCGGCCAACGCCGCCGCCGGCGTCCCGCTGTCCGCCTTCTCGGCGGCCGTGGCCGAGGACGGCGTCTTCACCGAGGCGCTGACCGTCTGGCTGGAGACGGGCCGTAGCTGGTGGGCGCGGCGGGGAACGCCGTCCCCGCTGCGTACGAGCGGCCGCCGTGAACTGGCGGGCGCCGCCGTCTCCCTCCTGCGCCCGCACCCCGCCAACCCGGGTGCGGCGTCGGCTTGGTGGGAGGTGGCGCGGCGGGCGGCCCGGGTGCGGATCCTGTCCACGAGCTGCCTGGAGGGCGCACTCGTGTCCCAGGGCGCGACGGACGCCTTCGCCGACGCCGCCACCGACACCCACCGCCTGGTGGACATCGCCGCGTCCGTGGTGCTGGCGGAGGTGGGGGGTGGAGCGGTCAGGGACGTGTTCGGGCGCGACATCGGGCTGGACACCGACCTGACCAAGCGCTGGAGCGGGGTCGTGGCGGCCACCCCGGACCTGGCCGACGAACTGGCCTCGGTCCTGCGTGACGCCTACGAGGCCGGACGCGCCGGCTAGGGGAGTGGTTCGTCGGGGCCGGCGGAGTCTGCGGGCTCTTTGGGCTGCGTGGGGTCGGCGAGTTTGGCGGCTACGCGGAAGTCGATGCGGATGTCCCGGTAGGTGACGCCCGCCACCACCTGGTCGGGCAGGTTCGTCCGGGCGCTGCCCGAGACGCACTCGCCGCCCGGCTCCGCCTCGGCGTGCACCGTCACCTCCGGCCGCTCACGGAAGCGCAGTTCCCTGGCCGTGACGGAGGCGCTGATCTGCACGTCGGCGTCGTGCGGGTGTTCCGGTTTCGGCATGGTGCCCGCTCAATCCTCGCGCGGTTCCTGGCGACGCGGCCGGTGGTGGCGGTGGGTCGATCGGGCGATCCGGGGCCGTCGCTTGCGCGGCGGCTCGTCGGCATCGCGGCCATCCTCCGGCCGCTCATCCTCGGGCCGCTCATCCTCGGGCCCGCGCTCCTCGGGCTCGCCGTCCAGGGAAGCGGCTCCCGAGCCCACATCCCGTACGACACCGCCGGCATCCACCACGGCGTCACCGGCGCCCGCTCCGACGTCTCGCACCGCACCTCCGGCCCCGGCGCCCACGTCCCGTACCGCGCCCCCGGCTCCCGCGCCCACATCGCGCACGGCACCTCCGGCCCCGGCGCCCACGTCCCGCACCGCGCCCCCGGCTCCCGCGCCGACATCGCGCACGGCGCCCCCGGCCCCGGCGCCCACGTCCCGTACGGCGCCCCCGGCCCCGGCGCCCACGTCCCGTACGGCGCCTCCGGCTCCCGCGCCGACGTCCCGCACCGCGTGCCCGGCCCCGGTGCCGACGTCTTCGACGGCAGAGCCGAGGCCACGGGTGATGTTCGCCAGGATCTGCGGGTTGGTGTCGATCGTCTGCAGTACCCGGTCGATGATGCGCGCCACGTTGTCCAGCCGCACCTGAAGCACCGCCTGCGCCTCCACGCCCTTGATCGTGAGGCTGACGCTCCCCAGGAACACGTCGGCCCCCACGTTCAGCCTGAGCAGGTCGAGCACCTCCGCCTGCAGCGACACCTTGGCCCGCAGGTCGTGCACGTCCAGGTCGATCTCCTCGACCTTGAGCAGGGGCACGTCGAGGTAGACGTCCGGATCGGCGGCATCGCTCTCGGACATGATCTTCTCCTTGAGCCGGCCCCGAGTCGTACAGGCGTGTGGTTACCCCGCGCCGCCCCGGCTCAGTCGCGGCCATATGGAGACCTGAACCCCTCTTGGGGCAATCAGGCGGGCGGCAGCTCGCCCGAGCCGCGCGCCACCAGCTCCACCGGCACCTTCATCCTGCGCGCCGCCCGCGAGGGGTTCAGCAGCAGGTCCACCGCGGCGCGGGCCAGGCGGGCGGTGTCGTAGCGGACCACCGTCACCCCGGGGCTGAACACGTCCGCCAGCGCGAAGTCGTCGAACCCCACATAGGCGGGCCGCTCGGGACGTTCCCGCAGGGCCTGCAAGATCCCGATCGCGGCCCGGTTGTTGGTCGCGAAGAAGGCGGTGGGCGGCGCGGGCAGGTCCAGCAGCCTGGAGACCTCGTGGGCCGCCCGCCGCGGCTCGAACACCCCCCGCACCACCAGGGACTCGTCGGCCGCCACCCCGGCCCCGGCCAGCGCCGTACGGTAGCCGGTAGCCCGGTCGTGCACCGAGCTGACCCCGTCGTCGTCGGAGATCAGCGCGATCCGGCGGTGGCCGTGCGACAGCAGGTGCTCGGTGGCGAGCCTGCCGCCCCACACGTCGTCGAGCAGCACCACGTCGGCCGCCTCCAGGCCCGGCGGCACCCGGTCCACGAAGACCGTGGTCAGGCCGGCGTGGGCGGCCAGCCAGCCGTGGTCGGCCGCCGACGGGACGATGATCATGGAGTCCACGCCGCGCGCGTACATGGACTCGATCAGCATGCGCTCCTTCTCGGCGCTCTCCTCGTAGGAGCCGAACACCACCAGCGCCTCGTGCTCGGCCGTGGCCGACTCGACGGCGGCGGCCAGGCGCGAGTAGAACTCGTTGGAGATGTTCTCCATCACCAGCCCCAGCGTGAGCACGGACGCGCCCCTGGCCAGCCGGGCGGCGGCCTCGTTGCGGCGGTAGCCGAGCGCGTTGATCGCGGACTGGACCCGCTGCTGCAACGAGGCCCTGACGTGGGGCTCCTGGTTGACGACCCGGGAGACGGTCTTGAGGCTCACACCCGCGTGCCTGGCCACGTCCGCCATGGTCGGCTTGCGCGTGCTCAAAGCCTCCTGGCTGCCGGGTTGCCGCACTGTCATATGGTGCCCCCATGGAAGACGAATGGATCTGTGGCCGGTTTGGCGAGGACGAGCCCTGGGCGCTGGGCGCGGTCAACCCGCCGGTGTTCGAGAACTCGGTGTTCACGTTCGCGACGGCGGAGGAACTCGGGGAGGCCATCAGGAACGAGGACGAGCGGTACGTCTACTGGCGGGGGACCAACCCGACGGTCGATCTCGCCCAGCGTAAGCTTGCCGCCCTGGAGCGGGGAGAGCGAGCCAAGTGTTTCGGCTCGGGGATGGGTGCGATCTCGGCGACCATCTCCTCGCTGGTGTCGGCGGGCGACCACGTGCTGGTGCTCGGCGCGGTGTACGGGCCCACCACCCAGTTCCTGCGCTACCTGGAGAAGTTCGGGGTCACGCATACGCATGTCGGGGACCTCGCGGCAGGTGACAGCGCTATCAGGCCGAACACCCGCCTACTCTACTTCGAGTCCCCCTCCTACATGGCCTACCAGGTGGTGGACATCGCCGAGGTGACCGGGTGGGCGCGGGAGCGCGGGCTGACGACCGTGATGGACAACACGTGGTCCACGCCGCTGTTCCAGAAGCCGCTGACCATGGGCGTGGACCTGGTGGTGCACTCGTTGTCGAAGTACATCGGCGGGCACAGCGACCTGGTGGGCGGGGTGGTCGTGGGGCCTTCGCGGCTGATCAGGCCGCTGGCGCTGAAGGAGTACCAGCTCTACGGGGCCGCCATGTCGCCGCACGACGCGGCCAAGGTGATCAAGGGGCTGCGCACGCTGCCGGTGCGGATGGCGGCGCACCAGGAGCGCGGGCTGGCCGTGGCCGCCTTCCTGAGCGATCATCCGGCGGTGCGGGCGGTGAACCATCCGGGGCTGCCGTCGCATCCCGGGCACGCGACCGCGCTGCGGCAGATGTCGGGCTTCTCCAGCCTGTTCAGTTTGGTGCTGGACACGGAGTCGCGGAAGGAGGTCGGCGCCTTCCTCGACAAGTTGCGACATTTCAGGATTGGGGTGTCCTGGGGTGGGTTCGAGAGCCTGGTGAACGCGCCCGCGTTGTCCACCGAGGAGAGCGTGCGGGCCACGATGGGCATTCCCGTCGGCCTCGTACGCCTGTCGGTCGGCCTGGAGCCCGCGGACACATTGATCAAGGATCTCGGTCTGGCGCTGGAGGAGTTGCGCGCCTAACGTGATTGACAGCGCTGTCTGAACCGCTGTCCGAACATCGCGGGAGGCTCGTCATGAGCGTCATGAGAAAGCCCTTCCTGGCCGTCACGGCCGCGACCGTGCTGGTGCTGGTGCTGGCCGGCTGCGGCTCCCAGGAGGGCTCCTCCGGGGAGATCCGGCTGCGGATGATCGAGAGCCTGACCGGGCCGGAACGCACGAAGCTCATCAAGTCCCTGATCGCCGACTTCGAGAAGGCCAACCCGGGCGTCACCGTCGAGCTCATCTCCCCGCCGCTCGACAGCGCCGACCAGAAGATCACCCAGATCCTGCAGACCAAGAAGGACCTGGACGTGCTGGAAGTACGCGACCACACGGCCAAGTCCTTCTCCAACAACGGCTGGCTGGCCGAACTGCCCACCACGGACTGGGCGGGCTGGCCGGCCCTGACCGAGCTGGCGCAGAAGAAGGCGGTGGAGGTCGGGGGGAAGGCGTACCTGTATCCGTACGGGTTCTACCAGCGGACGCTGTTCTACCGTACGGACTTCGGCCTGGCCAAGCCCCCGGCCACCTGGCAGGAGTTGTACGAGGCCGGCAAGGGGATGACCTCCGGCGACCGCTTCGGCTACTCTTTCCGTGGCGGCAAGGGCGGCGCCGACTACGCGGTGATGATGATCAGCGCGTACAACGGCGAGGCGCTGAACCCCGAGAAGTCCTTCTACCTCAAGGACAAGCGCACGATCTTCGCCACCCCCGAGGCGGCGCAGGCCCTCGACCTCTTCGTCAAGATCTTCAAGGAGGCGTCGCCGCCCGACTCCGTCTCCTGGGGCTACCCCGAGATGGTCCAGGGCTTCACCTCCGGCGTCACCGGCATGCTGATCCAGGACCCCGAGGTGATCAAGACCGTCGAGGAGAGCGGCGTGACCGCCTGGTCCACCGCCCCGATCCCCAAGGGCCCCACCGGGTACGCCTTCCAGCCCGTCGGCTACGCCGGCTGGGGCGTGACCTCCTTCACCAGGCACAAGCAGGAGGCGCTGAAGCTGGTGCAGTTCCTGTCGGAGGCCAAGCAGAGCATCGCCTTCGCCAAGGGCAACTCGCTCATCCCCATCTCCAAGGAGGCCCAGAACGATCCGCAGTTCTCGCAGGGGGCGTGGAAGGCGTACCTGCAGGCCCAGGAGGACCCGAAGCAGGTGATCACGATCAGGCCGGTGGACTATCCGGGCTGGAGCCAGTTCATCGTGGACTCCGACCGTGACATCCAGGCCCTGATCACCGGCAAGAAGAGCACGGCGGAGGTGCTCAAGTCGTGGGACGCCTTCTGGGTGGACCAGGCCGGGAAGGTGTCGTGAAGCCTGCCTTCACCCTGCGCAGGGCCAGGTTCATCGCGCTGTGCCTGCTGCCGGGCGTGGTGTTCGTGGCGTTGTTCACGTACTTCCCGATGATCCGTGGCGCGGTGATCGCCTTCCAGCGCTACAACCTGTTCGACCTCACCTCCACCCCCTTCGTCGGCCTGGAGAACTTCCGCGCCGTGCTGGCCGAGGACCGGTTCTGGACCGCGCTGCGCAACACCGGCACGTGGGTGGCCGTCTCGCTGTTCTTCCAGTTCTTCCTCGGCTTCGGGCTGGCGCTGCTGCTGCGGCGGCACTTCCGGGGCCGGGGCCTCTACCAGGCGTGGGTGTTCTTCCCGTGGGCCATGTCGGGGTTCCTGATCGGGTTGTTGTGGCGGTGGATGTTCAACGGGCAGTTCGGCGTGATCAACGACCTGCTGCTCAAGGTGGGCCTGATTGATGAGCGCATCGGGTTCCTGGCCACCCCGGGCTGGGCGATGACCTCGGTGATCGTGGCGAACATCTGGTACGGCGTCACGTTCTTCGCCATCATGATCATGGCCGCGCTGCAGTCGGTCCCCAAGGAGTTGTACGAGGCGGCGGCCGTGGACGGGGCCTCCCGGCTGCGCCAGTTCTGGCACGTGACGCTGCCGCACATCCGGCCCACCCTGGCGCTCATCGTGCTGCTGCGGATCATCTGGATCCTGAACTTCCCCGACCTGATCTACTCGATGACCGGCGGCGGCCCGGCCGGCAGCACCGACATCATCACCACGTTCCTCATCCAGCAGGTCATCGGCGGCGACTACGGCCGGGCGGGCGCGGTGGGGCTGCTCATCCTCGGGCTGCTGCTGTCGTTCAGCGTCTTCTACCTCAACGCCACGAGATTCGAGAAGGCACGATGAAGCGACTCGCGCTCGCGCTCAAGGTGCTCGTGCTGGGCGTCTGGCTGCTGATCACCCTGTTCCCGCTGTACTGGATCGTCGTCACCTCACTCAAGCCCAAGTCCGAGATCTTCGCGGTGCCGCTGCGCTACTGGCCGGCGAACGTCACCTTCGAGCACTACGCGGAGTTGTTCGAGTTCGCCGACTTCGGCGCGTACCTGCTCAACTCCCTGCTCGTCTCCCTCGTGGCCGCCGCCGCGGTGACCGCGATCGGCGTGCTGGGCGGCTACACCCTGGCCCGCTTCGCCTTCCCCGGGCGCGCGGCGCTGATGCTGGCGTTCCTGGTCACCCAGATGATCCCGCTGTTCATCGCGCTCGGGCCGCTCTACCTGCTGATGTCCGACCTCGACCTGCTCAACCGGCTGGCCGGGCTGATGCTGGTGTACGTGGCGATGCTGGTGCCGTTCGCCACGATCATCATGCGCGGCTTCTACGAACGGGTCCCGGTGGCGCTGGAGGAGGCCGCGCAGGTGGACGGGGCCTCGCGGCTGACGGCCATGGTGCGGGTGGTGATCCCGGTCATGCTGCCGGGGATCGCGGCGACGTTCATCTTCGCGTTCGTGCAGTGCTGGAACGAGTTGTTCCTGGCGATCACGTTCATCGACAGCGAGGACGCCAAGACCATCCCGGTGGCCATGAATTCCTTCATCACCCAGTACGACATCGACTGGGGCTCGATGGCGGCGGCCACGGTCGTCTCGGTGGTGCCCACGCTCATCCTGTTCGCCGCCATCCGCCGGTACATCGTCGAAGGGCTGACTGCGGGGGCCGTAAAGGGGTGAAAGGGATAGCCGACCGCTCATCGCGCGATAAGGACCTTTCACCGCAGGCCATTCCCAACTAATCGCCGGACGGCAGCGGCTCGGCGAACAACCCTCCTGGGGATCTCCACGAAGGGTAGGTTGCCCTCTTACGTTGGGCGTGATCCGCATCACAGTGGAGGTCTCGTGACTACAAGAGAACATGACGCATCGGTCTATGAAGAGGTACAGAGCAGCAGTGAGTTCCAGGAGCTGAAACGGGCGTTCCGCCGCTGGACGTTCCCCATGACCGTGGCGTTCCTCGCGTGGTACCTGCTCTACGTGGTGCTGTCCGGATGGGCGCGCGGCTTCATGGCGATCAAGCTGCTCGGTGAGATCAACGTCGGCCTGGTCCTCGGTCTGCTGCAGTTCGTCTCGACCTTCCTCATCGCGTGGGCCTACTCCAGGCACGCGGAGAAGAAGCTCGACCCGATCGCCGACAAGCTGCGCCACGAGGTTGAGGAGAAGACTCAGTGAGCTCGACAACTCTGGGGATGATCCTCTTCCTCACCTTCGTGGCCGCCACCCTGGGGATCACGTTCTGGGCGAGCCGTCAGACCAAGACGGCCGCCGACTACTACGCGGGTGGCCGCTCGTTCAGCGGCGTGCAGAACGGCCTGGCGATCGGCGGCGACTACATGTCGGCCGCGTCCTTCCTCGGCATCGCGGGCATCATCGCGCTGTCCGGCTACGACGGGTTCCTGTACTCCATCGGGTTCCTGGTCGCCTGGCTGGTGGCGCTGCTGCTGGTGGCCGAGTTGATGCGGAACTCCGGCAAGTTCACCATGGCCGACGTGCTGGCGTTCAGGATGAGCCCGCGCCCGGTCCGTACGGCGGCCGGCGTGTCCACGATCGTGGTCAGCATCTTCTATCTGCTGGCCCAGATGGTCGGCGCGGGCGCGCTGGTCGGCCTGCTGCTCGGCATCGACACCGAGGCCGGCAAGATGTGGACGATCGTCGGCGTGGGCGCGCTGATGATCGTGTACGTCGTCTTCGGCGGCATGAAGGGCACCACCTGGGTGCAGATCGTCAAGGCCGTGCTGCTGATGAGCGGCGCCGCGCTGGTGACGGTGCTGGTGCTGGCCAAGTTCGGCTTCAACCTCTCCGGTCTGCTCGGCCAGGCCGCCACGGTCAGCGGACCCAAGGCCAACCCCGAGAGCTTCCTCAGCCCCGGCCTGAAGTACGGCACCGAGGCGCAGGGCCTGGCCGGCAAGATCGACCTGATCAGCCTGGGCCTGGCGCTGGTGCTGGGCACGGCGGGCCTGCCGCACATCCTGATCCGCTTCTACACCGTGCCCACGGCCAAGGACGCCCGCAAGTCGGTCCTGTGGGGCATCGGCATCATCGGCGTGTTCTACCTGCTGACCCTGGTCCTCGGCTTCGGCGCGGCGGCCCTGGTCGGAAAGGACGCCATCGTCGCGGGTGACAAGGCGGGCAACACCGCGGCGCCGCTGCTGGCGCAGCAGATCGGCGCGGACATCTTCGGCCCGGTCGGCGGCACGATCCTGCTGGCGCTCATCGGCGCCGTCGCCTTCGCCACGATCCTGGCGGTGGTGGCGGGCCTGACCCTGGCCTCCTCCTCCAGCTTCTCCCACGACCTGTACGCGCACGTCTTCAAGCGCGGCCAGGCCAGCGAGCGCCAGGAGGTCGTGGTGGCCCGCGTCTCCGCCTTCGTGATCGGCGCGGTCGCGATCGGCCTGGGCATCCTGGCCCAGGGTCAGAACGTGGCGTTCCTGGTGGCGCTGGCGTTCGCGGTGGCGGCCTCGGGCAACCTGCCCGCGATCCTCTACAGCCTGTTCTGGAAGAGGTTCAACACGGCCGGCGCCGTGTCGGCCATCTACGGCGGCCTGATCTCCGCCCTCGTGCTGGTGATCTTCTCGCCGGTGGTCTCCGGCGGCGAGACGGCGCTGTTCAAGACGGCCGACTTCGTGTTGTTCCCGCTGAGTAACCCCGGCATCGTCTCGATCCCGCTGGGCTTCCTGTGCGGCTGGATCGGCACGATCCTCAGCAAGGAGTACAACGCCGCCAAGTACGCGGAGATCGAGGTCCGCTCGCTCACGGGCGTCGGCGCCGAGAAGGCCACCGAACACTGACGTCCGCTCCAACCACAAGAGGCGCCCGCCCCTGCCCCAGGGCGCCTTGCCCATATGAGGGCCCGGCCGGTTCGCACCGGCCGGGCCCTCTCATGCGGATGGGTCTCAGATGACGGGCTTGCCCAGCAGGAAACTGCCCGCCGCGTCCAGCCCCTCGAAGCTGTAGAACTGGCGGACCACCTTCCTGAACTCATCCACCGTCACGGCGCCGTCGGCGTTCAGGTCGAGTTTCCTGTAGCCCTCCATGACGGCCGCTTCATCGGTGGTCGTGGCCGCGTAGAAGGCCAGGTAGTCCTCTTTGCTGATGATGCCGTCGCCGTTGCGGTCGGCCGCGTGGACGAGGGCGTCCACGATGCGCGTGACGACCCGGTCGTAGAACTCGTTTCCCGCGTCCAGGCCGGTGCGGATCGCGTTGGTGAATTCGGCTACGCCGACCGGTCCCTTGCTGTTGTCCTCCAGGTACCGCCACAGGGCCTGCATGGACTCGGACAGCTCACGCTCGCGATCGGCGTCGCAGCGCAGCCGCTGAGCGGTCTCCTTGCTGTAGGCCTCGAGGTCCGCGCTGCTCATCCGCCCGGAACCGGACACGTTGAGCGCCTGGAACGCCAGCGCGATCTTGGCGTCCCGAATGTCGGCAGGTTTCACGACGACTCCTTTCCAGGTCTGCGGAGGACTTTGCCCACTCATGGAACGCCTCGCGGGAACGGTGGTCAACGGTCCTCATCCGGCCATCGCCGATGGATTCCGCATCCCGATCCCGGCCTTGGCCCGGGCACTGTCCCCTACCTGGAAGGGCGGACCGGGAGGTGTTACAAGTACTCTCTTCTTATGCGGGTATTCGTAACAGGCGGCACCGGGGCGATCGGCCGCCACACGATTCCGGCGCTGCTCGAAAGCGGCCATGCGGTGACGGCGCTGGCACGTACCCCCCAGAAGGCGGCCCTGCTGCACGCGCGGGGCGCACGCCCGGCGATGGTGTCGCTGTTCGATCGGGCGGAGCTGGCGCCGGCGTTCGCGGGTCACGACGCGGTGCTCAACCTGGCGACCTCGATTCCGCCGATGAGCCGCTTCATGAGCGCCGCCGCCATGCGCGACAACTACCGGGTGCGTACGGAGGGCTCGGCCGCCGTCGTGGACGCCGCCCTGGAGGCCGGGGTCGGCCGGGTGGTGCAGGAATCGGTCAGCATGCTCTACCGCGACCAGGGCTCCCGCTGGATCGGCGAGGACGCCCCGGTGGACCACTACCCGCTGACCCGCGGCAACTTCGCCGCCGAGGCCGGCGCGCACCGCTTCACGGAGAGCGGCGGGGGAGCGGGCGTGGTCCTGCGCTTCGGATGGTTCTACGGTCCGGGCGCCGAGCACAGTGAGCAGCTGTTCGCGCTGGCCGGGCGCCATATCGGCACGGTTCTGGGACGGCCCGGCGGTTACGTCTCCTCGATCCACCTGGCCGACGCCGCCTCCGCGGTGGTGGCGGCGCTGGAGGTGCCTGCGGGGACGTACAACGTGGTCGACGACGAGCCGCTGACCAAGCGCTCATACGCCTTCGCGCTCGCCCGCGCGGCCGGCGCCACCGCCTGGCTCAGCGGCCCCGGCCGCGCGGCCTGCCTCCTGGGCGACCGCCTCACCTCCCTGACCCGCTCGCTGCGGGTGAGCAACGCGCGCTTCCGCGCGGCGGCCGGCTGGGCCCCGCGCTACCGCAGCGCCCGCGAGGGCTGGCTGGCGACGGCAAGCGTTCTGCGCACCTAGCCTCGCTTTCCGGGTTCCTGACCCCGTGGCGGCAGGTCCTTGACGAAGACGATCCCGTCGGTTTCCGCCAGGTGCTCGGGGTTGAGCGGGAAGTAGCCGTAGTTGTTCGCGATGTCGGTGCGCGGGACCGGCTTCACTCCCGCGCCGTCCAGTGCGGCGGTCAGGGCGCGGGAGTCGACGACGTGCCGGTTGCCCGGGAGCGTGGACAGGACGCCCTCGATGGTCTCGGGGTGCGGGAGGGGCAGGCCCTGATGGTGTACGGCGCCGAGGGCGGAGGCCAGGAAGGCGTACCCGTCGCCGAGCCGCGCCGAGACGATGGCCCCGGCGCTCCACCACTCCAGCGCCATGCCGGCCAGCTGCCAGGTGCTCTTCTCCCGCTGGAGATGGCGGTTGTGGGCGAAGACCAGGGCCGGGCCGTGGTCGGCGACGTCCAGGAGGTTCTCGGCCATCATCGCGTCGCGCAGGGCCATCAGCCGCCACACCCGCTCCGGGGAGGTGCCGGCCATGCCCGCGTGGTAGCGCAGCAGTCCCGTGGCGGTGCGCCCGTACAGGCGGGCCCGCCGCCACTCCTCCCGCGAGGTCGCGGAGACCAGGTGCGGCTCGTACGCGGTGAGCAGCACCACCAGGTCGTCCGCGAGCAGCCGCAACTCGGCGACCTCGGGGGAACCGCCCACCGACTGGGACGGATCCATGGCCGCCGCCTCGTTGACCCACCGCTCGTCGGTCCCGAGCAGGCGGTCGAGGGTCTCCAGGGTGCAGGGGAGCGGGACGGGGTGGGCCGACAGATAGCCGTGCAACCCGGTGAGGGCCCGGCGGGGGCTGGCGGCCCACATCATCTCGATGGGCGCGTCGAAGCCGAAGAAGCGCAGCCGGTCGGCGGCGGGGTGGTGCTCGTTGTGGGCGCGCATCCAGCGTACGAGCTCGCGGGTGGCCGCCGACTCCCCGAATTGGTGGCTGAAGCCCGTACGCAGGACGTCGTCCAGCGAGCCTGCTCCCGTACGGACGTAGGCGTCCACGGCCAGGCCGGCCAGGCAGTCGCTCTCGATGGCGAAGGCACGGTAGCCCTCGTGCTCGACCAGTTCGCGGAAGATCTCGTTGCGCAGTTCCCCGATCGGCTCCTCTAGGTGCATGGCCTCGCCCAGGCCGAGCAGGCGCGGGCGGGCCGGCCGCGAACGGAGGAGCCGGGTGACTGCCGCGGGGCCCTCCGCGTCGAGGTCGCGGGCGGTGTCGCGGATGGGCGGATCAGCAGGCATGAGCGTTCCCGTTCTTCTCGCCGACGCTGACATCCTCAACGGTATCGTTGAATCTTTTGTTGAAGGTTTCCCATGAAAATCTGGTGGTTACTGGGACAGAACCTTAAATCATGTGGAGAATCTGTCGGTGCCGCCTGGCATGCTCTCCAGCCATGGACACCGCACACTTCTGGCAACTGGTGGAGCAGGCCCGTGAAGGGGCCGGCGACGACCAGGAGGTTGTCTCACGGGCCACCGCTCTGCTGGCGGCCCGCATGCCGGCCGACATCGTGACGGCGCAGCAGGTCCTGTGGGATCTCATGGCCGCCTCCTACCGCGCCCCGCTCTGGGCCGCCGCCTACCTGATCAACGGCGGCTGCTCCGACGACGCCTTTGAATACTTCCGCGGCTGGCTGATGGCACAAGGGCGTGCGGTGTTCGAGCGTGCCGTCCTCGACCCGGACTCGCTCGCGGACCTGCCGGCGATCCGGGAGGCGGCGGCCGAAGAGCTGGACATCGACTGCGAGGAGATGTTGTCGATCGCCTACTGCGCGCACCTGACCGCGACCGGCGAGCAGCTTCCCCCCGACTGCTTCACCATCCGCTATCCCGGCCTCGACCTGGACTGGGACTTCGACGACAGAACCGAGATGACCCGCCGCCTGCCCCGCCTGGCGGCCCTCTACCCGCGCTGACACACCTGCGCTGAAACACCTGCGCTCAAACACGGCGCCGGCCCTCAGCGCCGGCCCTCAGTGGCCCTCTCGCGGCCGCATCGCGTCGATCCCGGCGACCAGCATGTCCAGCACGGTCTCGAACAGCGCGTCCGGCGCCGCCGCGGTCCCATCGGCCGCGCCGGCCCGGCTCAGGTGCGGCAGATCCTCGGTGACCGAAGGCGGCAGGCCGTGCCACGTGCTCGGATCCGCGCCCTCGGGAGGCCGGTCGTGCCAGGCGTCCCAGATCTCCGCGAACCCGGCGACCTGCAACACGGTGACCGCCCACGCCCGGTACGCCTCCCGCGGGGGCAGCCCGGTCTCGATGAAGAACCCCACGAGGGCGTCGTCCGCCCGCAGCAGGTCGGCGGAGCGCAGCGAGGTCAGGTCCTCGGCGCGGGCCAGCGCCAGCAGCCCGGGATAGGACCGGTACCAGGTCCGCAGCCGCCGGCAGTAGTCGCGCAGGCTCTCCTCCGGCCGCCCGGGATCCAGCCGTGGCTCGGGCCGGTCGGCCTGGCTGAGGGAGACGATGAGCTCCAGCAGGTGGGCGCGGTCGGTGACGTAGTTGTAGAGCGCGCGCGGCGACACGCCGAGCCGCAGCGCGACGGCCCTCATGGTCAGCTCGGCGGGCCCCTTGTCGCCGAGGATGTCCAGCGCCGCCCGCGCGATCCCCTCCTTGGTGAGGGTCGGCCGGCCCGAGCGGAACTCCGGACGCCGACGCCGGCGTGCGGGCCCGGGTTCTTCCTGCGTGCTCGCTGGTGACACCGGATCATCCTAGCCACCGCCCTTCAACTTCACACTGTGTTGACTTTAAGGGCCGGGCGAGGACATCCTTAGGCATGCACTGGAACACGACCGTGGCGTACGGCGCCGTGTACGGCCTGGTCATCAGCCTGCTCTTCACCCTCGCCCTGCTGATCGGAGCCGCGATCAGCCGCGACTTCCTCCTGCACGACTACCCGGCCGCCATCCAGGAGCGCTACGGCAAGCCCAAGAGCGCCCGCGGCAGGAAAGTGGCGATCTGGGTGGGCGTGCTCTTCTGGGGAGCGACCTTCCTGCCCCTCCTGACCGTCGCCCTCCTCCACCTCCGCGCCACCATCGGCGGCGACCTGGGCTTCTGGCGGGCCGCGGCCTGCGGCGCGATCCTGTTCGCCACCCTGTCGCTCTACGACCTGGTGGTCCTCGACTGGATCCTGCTGGCCGGCCTGCGCCCCGGCATCATGGTCCTGCCCGGCACGGAGGGCATGAAGGAGTACCGGGACCTGCGCTTCCACGCCGTGGCGGCGCTCAAGGGCAGCCCGCTGATCCTGGTCGTCGCCCTGGTGGCGGGCGGCGCGGTGACGGCCGCGGAAGCCCTCACCTGACTGTGGGCGTCCGCCAATTAGACAATCTCTGAAGAGTCGCGTGACCTTGGCGAACAGCCCATAGTGTGCGGAGCGTGCAACATTCGCTCACCTTCGCGAACCTCCTCGACGACGCCGCCCTGCTCTCCCTGGAGCATCAGGTGCATCTGGAAGAGGTGCTCGCAGACCACGCCTGGCACGTAGACCTGAGACAACAGCACTTCGAGTTCACCGGCAGCCGCACGATCACCTGCACCGCCTTCCATCTGCTCGGCAGCGCCGCCCCCGGTCCGGGCACCTGGTTGTGGGCCTGGGCGAACCCGACCGGCTTCCCCGAAGCGGTGGTGGCGGCCTCCGCGCGGCTGCGCGACTTCGGCCGGCAGTACGGCATCGAGGAGCTGGCCTCCGCCGAGGTCCCGTTCGGCGCCCTGCCCGGCTCCCCGGCGGAGCCGCACCTGGCCGCCGGGCTCCTCACGGAGGCGGCCAAGGCGGTGACCGGCCACTGGACCTCCTACACCGGCGACGCGGGCGGCGGCACGCGGGCCGCGTTCCTGGTGGAGCATCCGGACTTCCAGCTGCCCCCGCCCGAGCCGGCCCGCGTCATGCGCGTCATCCAGCAGGCGCTGGCGGGCCTGCCACTGACCGACCACCGGCGCGCGCTGCACAGCTACGCCGCCAAGCGGGGACTCGGCGCCGAGTTCGACCGCGACCGGGCCAGGCTCACCGGCCCCGGCTTCGAGGCGGTCGCGGACTTCGACGCTCTCGGCCGCGTGGCCGGCATCAAGGCCAGCTTGTCCGGATGAAGGCGCTCGGGAGACGATGGCGGTGGCTTGATCCAAAGACCGAGGGAGACCCATGGCCGTTGAGATCATCTACGAGACGCACGCCACCACCACCGACAACGAGAACGGCATCTCCACGGGCTGGCTGCCGGGCGAACTGTCCGCCAAGGGCCTGCGCGAGGCCAAGGAGCTCGGCGAGCGGCGGCGTGCCGAGGGTGTGGCGGCGGTGTTCGTCTCCGACCTGCACCGCGCCGTCCAGACGGCCCGGATCGCCTTCCCCGACGGCTACCCCCCGATCCACCAGGACCGCAGGCTCAGGGAGTGCGACTACGGCGACTTCAACGGCAGTCCTGCCGCCGTCGTGGCGCAACGCCGGCCCCTGCACATCGACGAGCCGTTCCCCGGTGGCCAGTGCTACCGCCAGATCCTCACCGCCACCGGCGGCTTCCTGCACGACCTGGTCACGGCCTGGGACGGCGCCCGGGTGCTGGTGATCGCCCACACCTCCAACCGGTGGGCGCTGGACTGCCTGCTCAACGGGGCGTCACTGGAGGAACTGCTGAAAGCGCCCTTCGACTGGCAGCCGGGCTGGCACTACACGGTGCCCAGCCCGGCTTCTCATTAGGCGGCGGGAGCCGCGGGCTCAGCTGCCGACCGGCTCGGCGCGGAGCCGGGCCGAGTGTTTGACCAGGGCGATCAGAACCTCCCGGCTCGACTCGCGCTTCCTGGCGTCGCACATGATGATCGGGATCGACGGGTTGAGCTGCAGCGCCAGGCGCACCTCGTCCAGCTCGAACGTCGCCGAGCCCTCGAAGCAGTTGACCGCCACCACGAACGGCGTGCCGCGCCGCTCGAAATAGTCGACCGACGGGAAGCAGTCCGCCAGGCGGCGGGTGTCGGCCAGGATGACGGCGCCCAGGGAGCCCTCGGCCAGTTCGTCCCACACGAACCAGAACCGTTCCTGGCCGGGCGTGCCGAACAGGTACAGGACGTAGTCGTTGCCGAGGGTGATGCGGCCGAAGTCCATCGCCACGGTGGTGGTCCGCTTGGCCTCCACCGAGGTGAGGTCGTCGACGCCGATTCCGCGGTCGGTCAGGACCTCTTCGGTGCGCAGCGGCCGGGTCTCGGACACCGCGCCCACCATCGTCGTCTTGCCCGCGCCGAACCCGCCCGCGACCAGGATCTTGATCGCCGTCGGCAGGCGCGGGCGCTCAGAGCGAGCGAAGGCCATCGAGCACCGCCCTGTACATCTTCATGTCGTGCATGTCCACCTCGGATCGTGGTTCCTGGGCAGAGACGAGTTCACGGTCGAACAGGTCGCCGAGCAAAACCCGAATCGTCCCGGCAGGTAAATTCAGGTATGCGGCTATCTCGGCTACGGACTTGGGTTCGCGGCAGAGCTGGAGGATCCGCAGGTGCTCGGGATCCAGCCCGGCGTCGGGCCCGGGTGGCGGGCCGACCGCCAGGGCCATGGAGATCAGGTCGAACCTGCCATGGGCGGGCTGGGTACGG
Organism: Nonomuraea sp. NPDC050404; assembly: GCF_040655495.1. Lineage (NCBI taxonomy): Bacteria > Bacillati > Actinomycetota > Actinomycetes > Streptosporangiales > Streptosporangiaceae > Nonomuraea > Nonomuraea sp. NPDC050404. Next base: position 234,577 of record NZ_JBFAKB010000002.1, on the reverse strand, counting down.
CCACGGGTGACGACATAGGGCCGGATGATCTCCGGATCCACCCAGTGTTCGTCCGTGGGCTCGTCCATGCCTCTCACCGGTCACTCCTGGCGGCGGCCTCGGCGTTGCGGGCGCCCGAGGTGAGGTACTGGCCCACCCTCGCGACCAGCATCGCCATCTCGTACGCCACCAGCCCGATGTCGGCGTTCTGGGCGCACAACACCGCGAGGCAGGCCCGCTGGCCCGCCGCGGTGACGATGAGGAACTGGTTCTTCCACTCCACGACGGTCTGCCGTACGGGTCCGCCGGAGATGTGGTCCGAGACGCCCTTGGCCAGGCTCTGCAGCCCGGAGGCGACGGCGGACAGGTGCTCCCCGTCGGTGCGCTGCAGCCCGGCGGACGAGGCCATCAGCAGCCCGTCGGACGACAGGACGATGGCGTGCTCCGCCTCATTGAGCCGGCCGACCAGGTCGTCGAGCAGCCAGTTCAGATCGGTGCCCGCGCTGGGGGTCATGTCGCCTCACCTCCCTGTTCCTCCAGCATCTTGGCCGCCTGCGAACGGCCGCGGCGAGTGCCTGACTGCAGAGATCCCATCATCGCGCGGATCTCCTCCGGCGAGCGCTCGTCATCGTCCTCCTCAAAGTCGGGCTGCGTGGGCGTGTCGTCCCGCAGCGCTGGCGCCAGGTTGGCCTGGGGCACCCGGAGGGGGAGCCCCCCTGGAGTGAACTCGCTCACAGGCTGCTGCTCCGGTTCGGCTGGCTTTTCTGCTGGTGGTTCCGGGGCGGGCGCGGGTTCGGGCGCGGGTCTTGGCACGGGCCTGGGCGCGGCTTCCGGCTTGGGCCGGGGCACCGCCGTGGGCCGGGGGGCAGGCGGGGGAGCTGAGACCGGAGCAGGGGGCGGGGTCTGGGTCGGCGCGGGGGCGGGGGCGGGACGGGCGGGCAGCGTCCGCACGTTCTCCCCCGTGACGGGCAGCCGGGCGGCCGTGGCCGTGGCGGCCGGCTGCCTGCGCGGCAGCCGGTCCCGGCGGACGTCGTCCGGCGGCTCCGGCGTGGGGTCGAGCTGGACGAGCTCCTGCGGCAGCAGCACCACGACCGTCGTGCCGCCGTACGGGGACGCCTTCAGCACGACCTGGATGTCGTGGCGCCTGGCGAGCTGGCTGACCACGTACAGGCCCAGGCGGGCGGTGCCGGTGATGCGGAACTCGGGCGGCTCGGCGATGCGCTCGTTGGCCGCGTCCAGGTCCTCGGGCTTCATGCCCAGGCCGCGGTCCTCGATCTCGATCACGTACCCGTTGGCCACGAGCTGGCCGCTGACCTGCACGTTCGTGTACGGCGGCGAGAACGACACGGCGTTCTCGATCACCTCGGCGAGCAGGTGGATGACGTCACCGACGGCCCGGCCGACGAGCACCACCTCGCCCATGGGCATGAGCGAGACGCGGGTGTAGTCCTCGACCTCGGCCAGCGCGCCGCGGACCACGTCGACCATGGGCACCGAGCGCCGCCACGTACGGGCGGGCGCGGAGCCGGACAGGACGATCAGGTTCTCCGCGTTGCGGCGCATGCGGATGGCGAGGTGGTCCAGCCGGAAGAGCTCCTTCAGCTCCTCGGGGTCGGTCTCGCGGCGCTCCATCACGTCCAGGACGGTGAGCTGGCGGTGCACCAGGCCCTGCGTCCTGCGCGCGAGGCTGAGCAGGATGTCGCGGATGCTGCGGCGCAGCTCGGCCTGCTCGGCGGCGACGGAGATCGCGGTGCGCTGCACGGTGTTGAACGCCTGGCCCACCTGGCCGATCTCGTCGTCACCGAAGTCCAGCGCGGGCGCCTCCTTGGCGACGTTCACCTCTTCGCCGTGGCCGATGCGCTCGACGATGCCGGGCAGGCGGTCGTCGGACAGTTCGTGGGCGGCGTCGCGCAGCTTCTGCAGCTGGGCGAACAGGGATCGGGCGGTGGTGATGGACAGCAGGATCGAGGCGATGACCGCGAGCAGGCCCAGACCACCGGCCAGGACCAGGCGGACGATGACGTTGACGGCGACCGGCACGGAGCGGTCGACCACGTTGTCGCCGGCGCCGAGCACCATGGTGTTGAAGTCGGCCAGGAAACGTTCCGTCGCCGACTTCCACTCGTCGGAGGTGAACGGCGGGTTCAGGGCACCCGCGTCATGCTCCAGGACCTGCCTTTCCAGATTCTGGAGCCGGGTGGCCGACTGGCTCTTGGACAGGTTGTCGAAGGCGGCCCTGTCGGTGTCGTTCAGGTCGGACGCCGCCTGCTCGGCGGTGGTCCGCCAGGCGCCCACGGCCTGGCCGAACTCCGCCTGCGTGGCCGAGGTCAGCCGCCCCTCGGACAGGGCGCCGGCGAGCAGCGCGTCCTCCCTGGTGAGCAGCTCTCTGGCGCGGCTCAGGGTGAGCAGGGAGCGGACGTCCTTGGCGAGCTCCTTGTCGTCGAGCGTCGCCAGCGAGCCGTACAGGGCGTAGATGGGGTCGATGACGTCGTTGTACGCGGCCGAGGCCTGGACCTGGTTGAACCGGCCCGCGTCGATGCCCTGACGGAGATCCTTGAGCGAGTCCAGCCGCGCGAGCATGTCGGCGAGCCGTTCGTCGCCCTGGTCGTCCAGCGCCAGGTCGACCGCCCCGGAGATGGCCGACTCGCGGAAGGCGCCATGCAGGCGGTCGGTCAGTTTCCGCTGGGTCTCAAGCTCTTTGCGGGTTTGGACGGTCTTCTCGCTCAGCCTGACGTTGGAAAGCCTGCGCTCGTCCTGTAGCGCGAAGAGCAGCGGGTCGCTGGGGCTCGACACAGCGGAGTCAAGTTGGGACACCCACAGGAGGTTGACCCCCTCGCGGAGGGTGACCCACGCGGCGAAGACCCACAAGGCCGCCAGGGAGAGCAGCATGGCCGTGATCTTGGTCCGCAGCCGCGTCTTGCGGAAGCGCATTATACCCACCTGTGAAAGTCACATGTTGTGGTGTCCGCCACCTACAACGTGCGGGTGATGCCGGACACCGTATCGATCAAGGAACTCTAGCGTACGGGCAAAGTGCTCTCAAGCACGGCAAAAACGGGTTTTTCCTGACGTTGACCCAATTAGTCAAGTTTGTCCAAAATGCGGCAAAATCAGTATTCTTGCCAAGTGAACGATCATACCGCCGCTTATTTCGACATCCGCAATGACCTCGCCGACCGCCTCCTTGAGCAGTCACATCAACTGGCCGGTGTGCCCGAGCAGGATCGTGGCGACGTACTGCGGGCGGCACTTGACTCCGTCCCTGACGCGGCGCGGCTCCTGCGCCCCTATGGCGCCCTCTTTCCAGACGGCAACAGCGCCGCCAGCCGGCTGGCCTTCAGCTGCCTGTCGGCCGCGGCCACGTTCCCGCGCGCCGGGAAGGAGCAGATCACCGACCTCGGCACGCTGAGCACCATCCTGTTCGGCGTCGACGACATCGCCGACAACGTCGCGGGGGACTGGACCGATCGCGACATCGTGGCGCTGTTCGGGCGCCTGTCCGGCGCGCTGTCCGGCGAGCGGCCAGAAGCAGGCTCCGGGGCACTGCCGATGGAACAGGCCATGGAGGCGTGGCAGGCGTGGTGCGACCGCTGGCGCGCGTACGGCGGCGCCGGCGGCTACGCGCCAATCCTGGAGCACCAGCTCGAACGCACGGGTGCGGCCATGGCCCGCGAGCGTGTCTGGGCGACGGGCGGCGAACCCTGGCCGTCCTACGAGGAGTACCTGCCCAACGCCACCCTCACCTTCCTGTACCACACGTGGTGGGCGGCGGCCATGGGGATCAGCGACCCGGACTCCGACGCCGACGCCTCCTGGCGATCCGTCGGGCCGGTCACCGATCTCGGCGCCGCGTGCCTGCGGCTGGCCAACGACGTCAGGACGTTCGAGCGGGAGAGAAGCGAGGGCAAGCCGAACTCGGTGCTCATTCTCGAACGCGCCGGAATGAGCACCGAGGCGGCGGTCGAACGGGTGATGGCGCACATCCGCGAACTCAACGCCGAATTCGCCACGGCGATCGCCGGCCTGCCCGCGGAGCTGGGGTGGGCCGCGGAAGGCCAGCACAGGTGCGTGACCTTCGGCGGTGGCTGGTACATGGCCAGGGACACGCACGCGTACACCGTTCGTGATCTGGCCGCGGATGTGGACGCCCATCGTCGTTAGACCGCCTGCGCCTGTGCCCGCGCCCGCTGGATGAGGTGCGTCGAGGCGAGCACCGCGGCGCGGGCCACGGCGCGGGGGACGTACAGGTCCTTGTCATGCCAGAGCGGAGGGTGGTCGCCGCCGGTCGAGTTCGACAGGTACACGTGGCCGCGGTCCACCGCGCGCAGGCGCCGCGGATCCGTGTTGCCCCTGGTCAGGAGCAGGATCTGGATCGCGTACGCGGTCTCTTCCGCGGTGCCATCCCAGCGGCCCCATGAGCCGTCGGGCCGCTGGGTGCCGAGCACCCACTCGGCGGCCGCCGCGAGCACCGGCTCGCGCGCGGCCTGCCCGCCGAAGTCCTCCAGCGCCAGCGAGCAGCTCGCGGTGGCGTAGTACGGCGAGGCGTGCCACCGATCGGTCCAGCTTCCGTCCGGCTGCTGCTGGTCGCGGATCCAGGCGGCCAGTTCCGCGATGGTCTCCTCGTAGCGCGGTGCGGCGGCGGGCCTGCGGCGGATGTACTCCCCGAAGGCTTCCAGCACGTGCGCGTTGACGCTGACCGAGACGCCCTGCTCGCCGGGCCAGGTGGAGAAGTGGGTCCCGGACCGGAATCCCCACAGGCTGTCCGGCTCGTGCGGCGCGTCGAGCAGCGCCAGCGCGTACAGCGCCACGGACGTCGTGTCGGCGTCGGCGGGCAGTCCGGGGCCCGCGGGCGTGCCGGCCGGGCCGATGGCCGACCTGATGTCGGCCACCATCTCCGGCGGGACCTCGATGGACACGCCCGCCCGCAGCAGCCAGCTCAGCACCCATCCCCGCTCGAACACGGTGATGGGCAGCCCGACGGGCACGGGGCCGCCGTACAACCGGGCCACCGCCTCCAGGTGCCCGTGGGCCGGCTCGTGCGCGTCGTGCTCCCCGCGCTCGCCCAGCCAGGCGGCGGTCGCAGCGGGAGAGGCGCCGATGCTGCCGATGGAGGTGGGGCGGATGCCCGGCGCCCCGGCGGCCGCCTCGGTCGCGATCTCCAGGGCGTGCAGCAGCTTCTCCGGCACCTCCATCCCGGACTTGACCCGGGACCTGACCATGCGGAGCGTGTCGTAGCTCATGCTCGCCGGCAACGGGATCGGCGCCCGGTCCGGCAGGCCCTCGGCGTGCTGGTTGATGCGGTCGATGAGGGAGGGCACGATGTGCTCGATCGCCGGCATGTCGGGCAGGTCGAGCGGGTCGCTCAGCCAGCCGGTGAGCACCCGCAGGCCGCGGTCCGCCGCGCGGGTGAGCCGCTCGCGGTCCGTACCCGGATCTTCGCGCGTCAGCGCGGCGAGGATGCCCTCGGTGGCGCTCAGCGTCGGCACCATGCCGTAACCGTCGGGTGCGCCCCAGGCGCCGTCCGGCCCTTGTGTATCGAACAGATATTCGATACGTTCGAGGTGGCCGGTCAGCCACGGGGCGAGCGAGACCAGCCGGCCCGTCTCATAGACCGAGGGGGAGACCTGCCCCCACGGCCTGAGCATGAGGCTGGTGACCAGTTCGCCCGCTTCCGTGGTGATGTCCGGGGCTTCGTTGATGCTCACGCCGTACGATTCCGTTCGTTGGGGTGCACCCGGAGGTAGAGCTTCTGCTTGGGCCTCAAGGTGGCCCCTCCCGGTACGGGCCGCAGCTTCTGCGGATTGGTCAGGACCAGCCGGTACCTGCTCATCATGTTGGCGATCACCAGGGACGCCTCGACGTAGAACAGGTGCTGGCCCAGGCAGACGTGCGGGCCCACGCCGAAGGGGATGAACGCGTAGCGGTGCCGGCGCTCGGTCTTCTCGTTGGCCCAGCGCTCGGGGTTGTACTCCAGCGGCCGGGGCCAGAACTCCGCCAGCCGGTGGGTGGTGTACGGGCTGATCAGCACCTGCGAGCCGGCCTTGATCGGAACTCCGCCGATCTCCGTGTCCGCCACGGTCTGGCGGGGGACGACCCAGGCGTTCGGATAGACCCGCAGAAGTTCCTGAAGGACCATGCGCAGGTAGGGCATCTCGGCGACGTGCGAGGGCCGCACCGGGTCGCCGCCCACCACGCGGTCGACCTCCTCCTGCAGCCGGGCGTGCACGTCCGGGTGGTCGTGCAGCACCTGCCACAACCAGATCAGCGACATCGCCGTGGTCTCCGAGGCGGCGCCGTAGATGTTCACCAGATCGTCACGGACCTGCCGCAGGTCGGCCCTGCCCTCTTTCTCGAGCCTGGCGGTGAGCAGCGCCGAGACGATCTCCTTGCCGTCGTTCCGCTCGTGCCGCGCCTGCTCGATGAGGGGATAGACGATCTCGTCGATCTTCTTCGCGGAGCGCAGGAAAGCCTTGTCGCCCGGCACCCTGAGCGAGTACGGCGCGAAGGGGAAGAGCATCCGGAAACCGATCGAGGTGGCGCACGTGGCGAACTCGGGCGCCAGTTGATCCGCGGTCTCGGGCGAGATCCGGCCGCCGAACAACACCTTGATGACGGCCTCGTTGACGATCGAGGTCATCTGGTGTTCCACGTCGATCGGCCGGCCCGCGCGCGCGAACTCGTCGAAGGCGGCGATGCGCTCGGCGATGGTGTCGGCCATGTCCTCGGCCAGCGAGGCCGTGTAGCGCGCGGTGAAGAGCGGCTGCAGGATCTTCCTGGCCGACGCCCAGCCTTCGCCCTCGCCGAGGATGCTCTGGCCGATCAGCCGCTGCAACGGCCGCCAGAACACGCCCTCGCGGACGAAGTTGGTCCAGTCCGTCACGAGGATCTGCTGGACGTGGTCGGGGTGTGAGATGAGGTAGGGACGGAAAGGCCCGAGGTGGAGCCGGACGACCTGTCCGTCGGCATCGGTGCCCATCTTGGCCAGTTGGGTGACCGGGTCGTTCACGAGCCGGGGTATGGCTTGGTGGGTGGGAACGATGTGGGGGCTGGTCGCGGAGGGCCCCCTGACGTGCGACATGACGGCAATCCCCGATTCGGATGCGATACGCGCGGGAGGGTTTTGACGGGCGCGGGACATCAGTGATGCCCACATTGAAGCTGAATTTAGGTCGAGGTTTGCTGATTCCGGGGTGGCGGCTCACGTGGTGTCGTTACGACGATGTGGCGGCGGCCTGTCTACGCTGGAGATCTATGGGCCGTGTGGCGTACGTCCCGTAGGTGCTCGTGTGGCACATTCATCGGCAGGGGCTCCGATTGCCACTGGTGATCCTTCCATCGCGTACGGTACACGTCTCACATCGCGGACATTTCCTGACAAAGCTATCCGGTGGGTGGAGTATCACATGCTTCTGCATGTAGATTCAAGATCGTACCTGGGTAGGAGCACCATTGAATCTCAACCATCCCGGCGGCGTCAGCGCCCGCTATCGACGCCTGCTCGACCCCGCGCTGCGCGAGGCGGTCTCGGTGCTGCACCCGGACGGCGCCAGGATGGCGGCGTTCGCGATGGGCTGGGCGGACGTGGACGGCAGAGCACGGTTCGGCGACGGCGGCAAGGCACTGCGGCCCGCGATCGCCCTGCTCAGCGCCGAGGCCGTCGGCGCTCCCGCGGAGTCGGCGCTGCCCGCGGCGGTGGCGGTGGAATTGGTGCACGCGTTCTCGCTGGCGCACGACGACATCATCGATCGCGACGAGCTGCGCAGGCACCGGGACGCCCTCTGGAAGGCCTACGGCGTGGGCCACGCGCTGCTGACCGGGGACGCGCTCCTGGCCCTGGCCGTCAGCCAGCTCGCCGACCGGCCCGAGGCGATGCCGTACCTGTCGGCCGCGCTGATCGAGCTGGTGCAGGGCCAGAGCGCCGACATGGCCTTCGAGGACCGGCCCTGGCAGGGGCCCGGTGAGGTCACGCTCGACGAGTACGCCGAGATGGCCGCGGGCAAGACCGGCGGCCTGCTGGCCGCCGCCGCGGCGGCCGGCGTGGCGCTGGGCGGGGCTCCGGAGCTGGCCGACCGCATGTGGGGGATGGGCCGTGACCTCGGGGTGGCCTTTCAGATCGTGGACGACATTCTCGGCATCTGGGGCGACCCGCTGGTCACCGGCAAACCCGTCTACAGCGACCTGCGCAGCGAGAAGAAGACGTTGCCGGTGCTCGCCGCCCTCGCCTCGGGCGGCCAGGCCGCCCACGAGTTGTCGGACGTGCTGGGCGCCACCGACGAGGACTCCGTACGGCACGCGGCCCGGCTGGTGGAGGAGGCGGGCGGGCGGGAGCGGGCGCGGGCGCTGGCGGACCGGTACGTCTCATCGGCGCTCGGCGTCCTCGACGAGTTCCTGCCGGACGCCCATGAGCTGCGCGCCCTGTGCCACTCCCTGGTCGATCGGGTCAACTGAGACTGAGTCAGTCGGCGGGGCGGGCGCCGATCGCGGACATGAGCTCCGGATAGGCCCGGTGCAGTTCCCGCTGCCACGACGTGTGATCGTGCCCGCCGCGGTGGAAGTGTGTGCGTACCGGGATGCCCAGCTCGCGCAGCCGTCCGGCGAACGACCTGGCCGCCCGGTTCGCCAGGTCCTCCACCACGTCGCCCTCGCCGGCGGCGACATACAGCTCGACCCCCTTGAGCCGCTCCGCCAGGTCGTGCGGATTGTGCGCGCGCCAGACCTCGCGCTGCCGCTCCGGGTCGCCCCAGATGCGCTTCCAGTCGGTGCCGAAACAGCCGATGGTGGTGCCCGCCATCACGGCCTGCGGGACGCCGGGGCCCAGGATGTGCAGGGCGCCGCTGAACGAGGCCGCCGCCTCGAAACCGCCCCTGGCCGCGTACAACATGGCGCCCTGCCCGCCCATCGAGTAGCCCGCCACCGCGCGCCGCGGTCCCGCCCGGTAGCGCTCTTCGAGCAGCGGCAGCAGCTCCTTGAGGTGGTAGGTCGCCCAGCGCGGCGGCCCGCCGTCGCCGCCGTTCCACCAGTCGGAGTAGCTGCCGCATTTGCCGCCGTCCGGCATCACGACGAGCACGCCGGTGTCGCGGGTGAGGGCCTCGACGTCGGTCTTGGCGGTCCAGGAGGTGTGGTCGTCGAGCCCGCCGTGCAACAACCACAACACGGGCCAGTCCGTACGTGACTCCCAGCCGCGCGGCAGCAGCAGGCGCACCCTCGTGGTGGCGTCCAGCGCCTCCGACCTGATCGTCAGCTCCATCCTGCGCTCGTCGAGCCGCCGCTCCGTGACGATCGGCGGCCGTTCCGTGGGCACCGCCGACGGGCCGGTCGGCGGCCGTTCCGTCGGTCCGGGTTTCGGTCCGGGCGGAACGTCTCCTTCCGGCCTCACCATCAGCACCGCCAGGAACAGGCCGCCGGCCACCACCGCGCCGACCAGGCATCCACGTAACCGGGGCCGCATCGCAGTCTCCTTTTCGGGTGCGCGGATAATAGCGAGATGAGATCTATCGGCACTACGGACCTGTCCGTGTTCCCCATATCGCTCGGCACCAACGTCTTCGGCTGGACCGCGGACAAGGAGACCTCGTTCGCGGTTCTGGACGCCTACGTCGAGGGCGGCGGCAACTTCATCGACACGGCGGACGTCTACCCGGCCTGGGTGACCGGGGAGTCCACCTCCGAGACGATCATCGGTGAGTGGCTGGCGTCGCGCGGCAACCGCGACTCGATCGTGCTGGCGACCAAGGTCGGCATGCTGGAGGGGCTCAAGGGGCTGGCGCCCGGCACGATCAAGACGGCGGTCGATGACTCGTTGCGGCGGTTGCGTACCGATTACATCGACCTCTACTGGGCACACGTGGACGACCACGACACGCCGATGGTGGAGACGCTGGCCGCGTTCGACGGGCTGATCCGCGATGGCAAGGTCCGCCACGTGGGGGCCTCCAACCACCAGGCGGCGCGGCTGGCCGAGGCGCTCAAGATCTCCGATGAGGAGGGGCTGGCCAGGTATGTGGCGCTGCAGCAGCCGTACAACCTGGTCGAGCGCGGCTACGAAGGTGAGCTGCGGGAGGTCGTGGTCAGGGAGGGGCTGTCCAGCACGCCTTACTTCGGGCTGGCGCGGGGGTTCCTGACCGGCAAGTACGCGCCCGGGGCGAACGTGGACTCCCCTCGGGCGGGGAAGGCGGCCGAGTACCTGGAGACCGAGCGCGGGCCGAAGACGATCGAGGCGCTGGCCAGGGTGGCGCGGGAGCGGGAGGTCGCTCCGGCGTCGGTGGCGCTGGCCTGGCTCGCCGCCCAGCCGACGGTCACGGCACCGATCGCGAGCGCGCGGAACGTGGAGCAGCTGGGGCCGTTGATGGCGGCGGCGGCGCTGACGCTGAGCGCCGGAGAACTGGCCCTCCTGGACGAAGCCTCCCGCCCCTGACCCCTGACGCCTGGTCCCTGACCCTGACGCTTGGCTCCTGACGCCTGGTCCCTGACCCTGACGCCCGCCCTAACACCCGCTTTGTGCGCCCGGCCCGCTTGATCGCGGGCCGGAGGGCGTGGGCGGGTCGGCCGGGTCGGGCAGGTCAGCCGGAGGTCCAGCGAATCGGGCAAGTCGGGCAAGTCGGGCGGGTCAGGCAGAGGTCCAGCGGGTCAGGCGGGGAAGCCGTGGTCACGGCACCAGTCCGCGACGCTGCCCGCCTCGCCTTCGATGGTCTGCGTCCAGTGCGGGTCGGCGGTGATCGCGGCCTGGACCGAGTCGTGCGAGGCGAACACGGCGGTGAGCCCGGTGATCTTGAAGATGCGCGAGATGCGGTCCGTGGTCATCACGAGGGACAGCGACCCGTCCTGCGTACGCAGCCGCTTGAGCCCGCCGACGAGGACGCCCAGGCCGGTCGAGTCGAGGAACTCCACCGAGCTGAGGTCGGCGACGATGTGCACGACACCCTTGGCGGCGAGGTCGACCACCTGCTCGCGCAGCTTGGGGGCGGTGAAGACGTCGACCTCGCCGGAGATCTTGAGCACGGCACAGTCGCCGATCGGTCCGGCCACCTCAATGACGATGTCCTGCATTTCGCGCCTCACCATCGCTCGTGTCATCCACTACATTGACGGGGAACTCTCTGCATTTACACTACTGCGGTGAGCGAGCGCCTGTCAATGGCGGCCTGTCGGTGTCATCGTGCAGAATGACAACCGGGTTGGAGGGGTGAAGCGGATGCGGGTGGAAGAGGCCATCGGGCGGCAGATAGCCCGGCTGCGCGCGGAGCGCCGGATTTCGCTGACCGAGCTGGGCGAGGCCATGGGCCGTTACCTGGACAGGCCGTGGAGCCGCCAGGCCGTCCACCAGGCCGAGCGCGGTCAGCGGTCCTTCACCGCCGCGGAGCTGACCGCGCTGGCCCTGGTGCTGGACACGTCCGTGCCGGTGCTGTTCCGCGCCGAGGACGACGGGATCGAGCTGCCCGGCGGGGCCGTCTCGCCCGAGGACTACCGGGGGATCCTGCTGAACAGGGAGCCCGACATGCCGCTCGACGGGGTGGAGGAGCTCATCGTGGCCCTGCACGACATCGGGGAGGTGCTCGCCCGCCCCGCCCTGGCCCGCCTGGCCCGGATCGGCCGGGTGGCCGACCAAGTCGCGGGCCCCGACCACGGGCGGGACGGATGAACCCAGGGTCCAATGAGCCCAGGGGCTGGTGAGCCCAGGGGCTGATGACCCCGGAGGTGGATCGGTCAGTGGTGCTGGTCGGCTGAGGTCACGTCCAGGTCGCGGGGCGTGAGCAGCCACACCACGAGCGTGCCCGCCAGCATCAGCAGGGCGCCGATTCCGCTGGTCAGGACCAGTGACTCGGTGAACGCCGCCCTGGCCTGCTCCGCGATTCTCCCGCCTGCCGCGCCCAGCTCGGCGGCCAGGTCGAGTGCCCCGCCGAGCGACTCCCGTACGACCTCGCCGCCTGGCCCCGTGTACTCCACCCCGGCCCGGTAGACGGCGGCCGCGACGCTGCCCAGGACGGCCACGCCGAGCGCGCCGCCCACCTCGTAGCTGGTCTCCTCGATGGCCGCCGCGCTGCCCGCCTTGGCCGGCGGCGAACCGGACATGATCGCGGCCGAGGCGATCGCCAGCGAGCCGTTCCCGATGCCGATCAGCGTCAGGGCGATCGCGACCGGCCAGTAGCCCAGCGGGCTCGGGGCCGCGTACAGCAGCAGGAACGCCAGCGCGGTCAGCGCGAGCCCGCCCGCCAGCACCGTGCGGGCGCCGATGCGGCCGGCCAGCGCGGGGGCCAGCGGGGAGGCGACGATGGCGGCCAGCGCGGCGGGCAGCAGGCGAACGCCGGTCTCCAGCGGCCCGTACCCCTGCACGAGCTGCATCCACTGGGCCAGCAGCAGCAACACCGCGGCCATCGCGATCGACGTGGTCAGCGCCGTCACCACTCCGGCGGAGAAGGGCGCGCTGCGGAACAGCCTGACCTCCAGCAGCGGATCCGGCCTGCGCAGGCACCGCCGTACGAACCAGGTCAGCGTCACCACCGCCACGGCGGTCGCCACCAGGGCGGACGGGGAGGACAGGCCGTACTTGCCGATGTTCTTGACCGCGTACAGCAGCGCGACCATGCCCGCCATCGACAGCAGCGTGCCGAGCGCGTCCCATCGGCCGGGGGCCGGGTTCCTGGACTCGGGCAGCAGGAACAGCCCGGCGGCGATCGCGACCACCATGACGGGCACGTTCACCAGGAACGCCGAGTGCCAGCTGAAACGTTCCAACAGCAGCCCTGCCACGATCGGCCCCATCGCGGCTCCGACCGCGGCCATCGCGGCCCACACGCCCAGCGCGCGGGCGCGCTCGCCGGGGTCGGTGAACAGGTTACGGATCATGGACAGGGTGGACGGCATGATCATCGCGCCGCCGATGCCGAGCAGCGCCCGTACGAGGATCACCTCCAGGGCGCTGTCGGCCGCCAGCACCGCCAGCGAGGCCAGCCCGAACACCGCGAACCCGGTCATCAGCATGCGCTTGCGGCCCCACCGGTCGCCCAGCGCGCTCACGGTGACCAGCAGGCCCGAAAGGACCAGGGCGTAGGCGTCCACCATCCACAGCAGCTCGATCGAGTCGGGCCGCAGGTCCTCCGAGATGGCGGGCAGGGCCACGTTGAGAATGGTCATGTCCATGACCACGAGCAACACGCTGGCCGACAGTACGGCGAGGCCCGCCCAGCGTCGCCGGCTCGACGCGACGGGCGGCGTGGTGGTCTTCATGAGTCCTCATTCCTGACGGCGGCGCCGTGCATGAACGTGGTGAACACCAGCCGGGAGGCGTCCCGGCGGGCGATGTCGCCGCGGCTCAGGCTCTCGCGTACGGCGACGAGCAGGCCGAACACGAGGTTGCTGATCCAGCGGGCGGGCAGGTCGGCCCGGAGCAGGCCCGCACGCTGGGCCGCGGCGTAGAAGTCGACCTCTCGCTCCTCCAGCTCGTCGGTGCGTTGCCGCAGCTCCGGATGGTCGTCCAGGGCGTGGTCGGTCAGGCTGAAGCCGTACTCGTCCGCGACGTCGGCCAGTCCGGCCAGCAACGCGTGCAGGGCCGCCTTGATCGCTTCCGGGTCGCCGGAGGCGGTCGCTTCGAGCAGGCCGCTGTCCACCTGCGCCTGGGCCCACTGCTCGTTGGCGCGCCGGCCGAGGGCGAGCGTGAGGTCGTCGCGGCTGGTGAAGTGGCGGTTGAGCGTGGCCCTGCTGATTCCCACGGCCTCGGCGAGCTGCGCCATCGAGAGGGTCGGGTTCTCGTTGAGGTGGTGGATGGCGGCCGTGATGATCTGGTCGCGCGTTATGGCCATATAAGACATCCATGCAGTGAATGAGACGTATTTGTCTCATATGCTACAGGATTGTCTCTGATGGTGTGACGGCGCGGCAGGGTCCTCTGCCTTTCCCGGCATGGCGGTGCGGTCGCGGGTGGGGCTAGGGTGCGAGCTGTGGTGATCGGTGTCGCTGACGCACGCACGCGCATCCTGGACGCGGCGGAAGAACTGTTCGCGGGTGGCGGGTACGAGGCCACCCCGACCGCGGTCATCGCCAAGCTGGCGAGGGTGCCCAAAGGGCTGATATTTCACTATTTTCCACGCAAGATCGACGTGCTGGTGGCCCTCGTTGACGAGCGTACGCAGGTCGAGGAGGGCCACGAGATCGACGCCGTGCCCGGCGACCCGGCGGGCACGCTGTCCCGGCTGGCGCGCGTGTTGCCGCTGCGGGCCTCACCCGCGATGCGGCGCATCCTGTTCCGTGAGGCCGACACGCACGGCTCCGTCAAGGAGCGCCTCGGCCGCCTCAACGGCGAGCTGATCAGGCGTTCCAGGTTCGCGCTTGAGCTGGCGCTGCCCGGCGCGCGCGGGGACGCGGCCAGGCTGGAGGTGGCGGCGGCCACGTTCGCCGCCATCCTGCTCTACCAGGAGAACCTCTGCCAGCTAACGGGCCACCAGATCGACCCCGACGCCGTCGCGGAACTCATCGCCCACTCGCTCGTCTAGCAGTTCGTCGAGCGCGGTGCGCAGGTGCTCCAGCAGGCCCCACACGTCGTCCATACGATCGGGGCAGGCCACGATGCCGAAGTCCAGCATGCCGTCGTAGGAGAAGCAGGTGATGTTGAGGCCGCCGCTCATGTCGGTCAGCACCGACAGCGGATAGTAGGACAGGACCCGGCCGCCGCACAGGTACAGCGGGAACTGCGGCCCAGGGACGTTGCTGACGATGAGGTTGATCGGCGGGCAGGCCAGCCCCGCCAGCCGGAAGATCAGCGGTGTCGCCAGGCTCGTGACCGGAGCGGGCAGCACCGAGCACAACTCGCTCAGCCAGGTCGCCGGCGCCAGCGCGAAGCGCCGCTTGGCCTTCCCCATCGCGCTGCCCACTTCCCGCAGGCGTTCCCAGGGGTCGGGCAGGTTCGTGGGCATGGGGGCGACCATGGCCGAGATCTGGTTGCCCACCAGGTCCTTCGCCTTGGCCCGGCGTACCGCGACGGGCACGCCCACGATCAGCGGCGCCTCGGGCAGCGCGTCCCGCTCACGCAACCACGAGCGCAGGGCCGACGCGCACAGGGACATCACGACGTCGTTGACGCTGATGTCGTTGGCCTTGGCGACGTTCTTGACGTCCTTGAGCGACACCGAGCCGAAGGACAGGTGGCGGCGGGCGCTGATGGGGCCGTTGAGCCGGGTGCGGGGCACGGCGAGGTTCGGCAGCTCCGGGCGGTGGGGGCGGTGGCCGCTGACGATGCGGGCCGCCTGGGCGATCAGCTTCGCGCCGGGCAGGCCGGCGACGACCGGGATGGCGTCCAGGTCTCCCGCCGCCCTGACCACGGACTGGACCGAACGTACGGGGTGGATGGCGGTACGCAGGGCGGCCCCGGCCAGCATCCCCAGCAGACCGGGCGCGTCGTCGTGCCGATCGGGCTCACTGGTTGCGGCGGGCTCACCGGTTGTGGCGTGCTCACTGGCTGCCGAGCGGTAACCGGCTGCGGAGGGGGCATCAGCGGCGGAGGGATGGCCGGTGGGGGAGAGGGCGATGATGGGGGCGGTTGGGCCGCGGGGCTTCGGAGGGGTGCTGGGCGGTTGGGGGCGGCGGGGCGTGAGGTGGCCGTCCGGGGTCAGGTCGAGCAGGGTAGCGAGGGTCTCGGCGCCTGAGATTCCGTCGATCGCGGCGTGATGCACCTTGGTGTAGACGGCCACCCGGTCGCCCGGCAGCCCGTGGATCAGATGCATCTCCCACAGCGGATGCGCCCGGTCGAGCCGGCGGGCGTGGATGCGCCCCACGGCCTCGGCGAGTTGCCAGTCGTCCCCCGGCGCGGGCAGCGTCTGCTCGAAGAGGTGGTTGCCGATGTCGAAGCGGGGGTCGGGCGCCCAGTAGGGACGGTCCAGCCCGAGCGGCACCTCGGCCAGGCGCAGGCTGAGCGCGGGGGAGAGATGCACCCGATCCAGCAGGAGCCTGGCCAGCGCGTCCCTGTCGACCGAGCCGTTCGCCGAGTCGAGTACCGCCAGCCCGGCCACGTGCGCGGCGGTCGTCGTGGTCTCGACATTGAGGAACTGAGCGTCGAGTGCGGTCAGCTGGCGCATCGGCTCTCCTTTTCCCGTTGTTTTATGGGCAGCATCACATGATGGGATGTCGGGGAGGTTTCTGCGCGAGTCTTTCAGATGAATTCAGTCGCGCCGAACACGGGTAAAGGAAATCTCCAGCTCAGCCCGGATAGGTGACATTTTTCTATCCATTGACGACGTGAATGGGGTGTTGCACGACGGCGTCGAAGTGATATCCGAACGGATGCCGTGGAGTGGTGAGGGGCTGCGTGGCGCCGGTCTCGTCGGTGGCGCGGGCCATGAGCAGCCGGGTGCCCGTCTGCTGGGGCGCCCACTCGATGTGCCAGGGCAGCCAGGCTTTCACCAGGCGATGCCCGCGGTGCTCGGCCCCGCGCCAGCTCAGCCCGCCGTCGAAGCTGACCTCGACCCGGACGATCCTGCCTCGCCCCGACCAGGCCCGCCCGCGCAGGATGTGCGGCCGGGAGACCGGCAGGCGCGCATTCCATTGGAGTTCGAATGCGCTCTTCACCGGCTGCGTCGTGACGTCGGCGTAAAAGACCGTGTTCCACGGCGTGAAGAGCGGTGCCGTTGAAACTTCTATATCGCCAAGCCATTTGATGGACGCGATTCCCACCCATCCCGGCACCACCAGCCGCGCCGGAAATCCATGGTCGGGCGGCAGCGGGACGCCGTTCATCTCGTACGCGACGAGGACGTCGTCCAGGGCCTTGCCGAGCGGCAGCGGCCGGCGTACGTGCCCATGATCCTCGAACGGCGCGTCGAGCCCGGTGGGCAGCACGTCCACCGCCTCCGGGCGCACTCCGGCCTGGTCGAGCAGGTATCTGAGCGGCACCCCGCGCCACCGCGCCACCCCGATCGCCCCGAGGCCCCACTGCGTGCCGGGAGCGCCGTCGTGCTGCTGCGTCCGGTAGAAGCGCCGGCCGTTGCCCGCGCACTCGATCGCCACGTCGTACGTGCGGGAGGGCATGGCTCGCAGGTCCTCGTAGCCGAACTCGCGCGGACATCGCACTCCGGCGCCATGGATCCGCAGCCGCCAGGTCGTGGCGTCGATGAGCGGGGTGAAGGTGTGGTTCCTGACGAAGAACCGGTCGTTCGGAGTGTGATAGCCGAGGCCCGACATGGCCTCCCAGCGCATCTCGGCGCTGTTGCCGTGGACTCTGAACAGGTGGTCGGGCAGCGGTTTGACGATCGCCGCCGTGGCTTGCTTCATGGGGCATCACCTCGTAGTCCCTATTTCCTACCTGTAAACCATTTAATCTCCTCACGCTGCCGTCCGCTGCCCTTCATTGCCAAAATCTGCCCCGAACGGCACAGGAACGTTCCATCGCTCCCTCTACCCGAGCCCGCCCCACGCCAACGCCGCCTCCCCGCCCGCGCGCACGACCGCGGCGATCCAGGCAGCCGGGCGCTGCGGAGCCAAGGGAAGGTCTGGCCTGAGCCTGCTGGGCTCCACAGAAGCCCGAACACTAGGGCAAGCATCCGCATTTATGGCGTTAAGTCCGTATTTGCGAGAAGGGGCTTGGCCGACGCACGTTTCTTCGTAAGGGGGACTGCTCATGGGAACCGCAATCAGAACCTTCGCCGGCCTCGGAACCGCCGCCGCGCTCACGCTCGCCACGCTCACCACCACCCCGACCAGCCACGCCACCGCGAGCACCGCTCCAGTGAGCGCCGCCACCACAAGCAGCGCCGCCACCGCGAGCGCCGCCACCACGGATGCACGCCAGGCCCCGAGCTGCCGCTACGTCAACATGACGGACAACCCGGCCCCCATCAGGCTGGGCCCCGGCAAGAAGTACCGGAAGCGCGCCGAGCTGGCGCCGTCAGAAGACCCCATCCGCGCCACCTGCGCCGCCCGAGGCCGTGGCCGCGACCACTGGGTGCAGCTGAAGAGCGGCGAGCACAAGGGCCTCTGGGTCTGGCGCAACCGACTCCAGACCTGGAGCGGGTGACCCCGCGCACGGGGGCAGCAGCTCCGAATGAGACGACGGGCCCGTGAACGGGCAGCGGCCTCACCTGGATTCGGAGGGGGTTGGTCAGCGGCCCAGGAAGGACAGGAGGCGGTCCAAGGGCCAGGTGTTGATGATGTCGTCCGTGGTCAGCCAGGCCCGTTGCGCGATCCCCACCCCGAACCGCTGGTTCGCCAGGTGCGGGATCGCGTGCGAGTCGCTGTCGATCGAGAACTTCACCCCATGGTGCCTGGCCAGCCGCACCAGGTCGGACGGCAGGTCCGAGCGGTCGGGGAAGGAGTCGATCTCCATGGCGGTGCCGGTCCTGCCCGCCGCGCGGAAGACGGCGTCCCAGTCGGCGTCCACGGCGTCGCGCTTGCCGATCTTGCGGGTCGTGGGGTGGCCGATGATGTCGACGTACGGATTCTCGCAGGCGGTGATGAAGCGGCGGGTCATCTCCTCGCGCGACTGGTTGAAGTGCGAGTGCACCGAGGCCACGCACACGTCGAACTCGCGCAGCACCTCGGCGGGCCAGTCGACAGAGCCGTCGGGGGCGATGTTGAGCTCGGTGCCGTGCAGGAGGCGCATGTCGGGATATTTCCCTTGCAGCTCGGCCACCCGGCCCCGCTGCTCCAGTGCCTTGTCCAGGGTCATGCGCTGCATCGCCAGGTCGGGTGCGTGGTCAGTGACCGCGTAGTAGGCGTAGCCGCGGGCGTGGCCGGCCGCCACCATGTCCTCCAGTGAGGCGATGCCGTCCGTCAGGTCGGTGTGGGTGTGCAGGTCGCCCTTGAGGTCGGCCAGTTGCACCAGTTCGGGCAGTTCGCCGGCGAGCGCAGCCTTGACCTCCCCGCCGTCCTCGCGCATGGGCGGCGGCACGTACTGCATGCCGAGCGCGTCGTAGATGTCCTCCTCGGACTCGGCGGCGATCACCCGCTCGCCCTCGAACAGCCCGTACTCGGACAGCTTCCAGCCCTTCTTCACCGCCATCTCCCTGATGGCGACGTTGTGCTCCTTGGAGCCGGTGAAATACTGCATGGCCGCGCCCCACGAGCCGGCGGGCACCACGCGCAGGTCCACCTGCAGGCCGGACGTCGTGCGGACGGAGGTCTTCTTGTCGCCCGCGGCGATCACGTCGGCGACGTAGGGCTGGGCTCGGAAGTCGGCCATGATGGACTCGGGCGCGACCGCGAGGATGTCGATGTCGCCGATCGTGTCCTTCATCCGCCGCAGCGAGCCCGCATAGGCGATGCGCTCGGCTTGCAGCGAGCCCATCACCTGCTCGGCCAGGGACATCGCGACGCCGATGTGCACCCGCAGGCCGGACAGCTCAAGCTGTTCGATGCCCTTGAGCAGGTTGAGCAGGGTCTTCGGGCCGAGGCCCTTGACGCCGTCGAGGCGGCCGGAGTCGATCGCCTCGCGCAGCGCCGTGGTGGAGTCGATGCCGTAGTCCTCGAACAGCATGATCGCCGTCTTGGGGCCGAGCGTCGGCACCCTGGTCAGCCGCCGCACCCCGTCGGGAACGCGGCCCCGCAGGTCGTCGAGCTGCCGGAAGCTGCCCCGCTGGAGGAACTCCTCCATCTTCTTCGCGATCGCCTCGCCCACCCCGGGGACGGAGCGCACGTCGGCGACCGAGATGTCCTCGGGGAAACCGGCGATCGCCTTGGCCGCCTTCTGGTAGCTCCGCACCCGGAAGGCGTCGCCGCCGCTGAGCGCGAACAGCTCCGCGTATTCCTGCAGCGCCGCCGCCGCCTCCTCGTTTGCCCGCATGCCCATACCTTAGGGGCCCGCCCCGACAATTCCGGCCGCCGAACGGCGGCCCCCGAAAGCGCGCCTCCAGCGGTTCCTAGAAGCGCACCTCACGCGGCCGGTACGGCGCCTCCAGGAAGGCCATCTCCTCCTCCGACAACGACACCGACACCGCGGCCACCGCGTCGTCCACGTGCCGCTCCTTCGTGGCGCCCACGATCGGCGCGGTGACGCCCGGCCTGTTCAGCACCCAGGCCAGCGCCACCTGCGCGGCCGGCAGCGAGCGCGCCGCGGCCACCTGCGCCACCCGGTCGACGATCAGCTTGTCGCCGTCCGGTTCGTACAGGGCGTCGATGCGCTCGTCCGAGCCGGTCCTGGCCGTCGTGGCGGCCGAGGAGCCGGCCCTGGCCAGTACGCCGCGCGCCAGCGGGCTCCACGGGATCACGCCCACGCCCTGGTCGGCGCAGAGCGGCAACATCTCGCGCTCCTCCTCTCGGTAAAGGAGGTTGTAGTGCGGTTGCATCGCGACGAACTTCGTCCACCCGTTGACCTCGGCCACGTGCTGCGCCTTGGCGAACTGCCAGGCCCACATGCTGGAGGCGCCCAGGTAGCGGGCCTTACCCGCCCTGACCACGTCGTGCAGGGCCTGCATGGTCTCCTCGATGGGCGTCTCGTCGTCCCAGCGGTGGATCTGGTAGAGGTCCACATAATCGGTGCCGAGCCGCCGCAGTGAGGCGTCGATGGCGTCATGAATGTGCTTGCGCGAAAGGCCTCGGTCGTTGCGGCCCCGGCCCATCGGGAAATACACCTTTGTGGCCAGCACGTAATCCTCGCGCCTGGGAAAGATCGCGCGGAGCAGATCGCCGGTCACGACCTCGCTCTCGCCGGCGCTGTAGACGTCGGCCGTGTCGAAGAACGTCACACCGGCGTCCGCGGCCCTGCGCACGAGCGGCTCGGCCGCGTCCCGCGAGAGCGCCCATTCCTGCCGGTCGGGGTCGCCGTAGCTCATCATGCCGAGGCACACCCGGGAGACCTTCAAACCGGAGTTTCCAAGTCGCTGGTATTCCATGACGCTCACCTTATGACCTCCAATGTCTGGTTGACCAAGTGGGTGGACGGGAAGTCAGGCGTGTCCAAAAGCGGAAACGACCTTTACACGGGCGATGGTGATCGGGTCCTTTAGAGGAACGTTGCAAAACGGTGGGCAGCCTGGCGACGCGGCGGACCAGACGTATACCGGGGGTGAGGTGGAGGAAACACATCGTGGACTCGTGTCTTGGGCGCGTACCAAAATCGAGTTTCTGTCATCTCCGTACTGGGTGGGCGGCCTGGGCCTCGGGGCGGGGATCATGGGACTGGCGGGGGCTGTCCTGTCCGGGCTGGGCGAGACGGGATCGGCCATCGAAGGGGCCGTCACGCTGCTCGTCCTGCTGACGCTGCACGTCAGGTTCATCACCGAGACTCCGGCGCGCCGGGCGGGCTCGTGGTGGATCGTGGCCGTGCAGGCGTGGCTGACGTACCTGCCGCTGCCCGCGTTCGGGGCGGGCTGGACCCCGGTGTGCGGGCTGCTGGCGGGCGCCATGATGGTGATGGCGGGCCGGATTCGCTCGGTCGTGCTGGTGCTGCTGGCGCTGGCCTGCGGGCCCGTGATGCTGGCCGCGCCCGATTCCTCGGCCATCGATCCGCTCTGGGCGCTGTCGGCCCCGCTGGTCGGCGCGGCCGAGTACGCCATGGTGAGCCTGGCGAAGCGGGCCGGGCGGCTGGGCGAGGCGCGTACCGAGACCATGCGCAAGGCCGTCGCCCTGGAGCGCCGCCGCTTCACCCGCGACCTGCACGACCTGGTCGGGCACCGGCTGACGGTGCTGGTGCTGAAGGTGCAGTTGCTGGAGCGGCTGGTGGTCGAGGGGGACGCCAAGGCGCGGGAGGAGGTGGGCGAGACGCTGGAACTGCTGCGCAGTCTGTCGTCCGACGTGCGGGCGGTGGCCCACGGCCTGCGCAGCTCCACGCTGGCGGCCGAGCTGGGCTCGGCGCGCGCGCTGCTGGAGTCTGCGCGGGTGCGCTGCCAGATCAGGGTGGCCTGCCGGGATCTGCCGGGGGAGGTGGAGGAGGCGCTCACGCACGCCCTGCGTGAGGGGGTCACGAACGTGCTGCGGCACGCCGAGGCCCGCCAGTGCAGCGTGCATCTTCTGGAACGTGACCAGATGGTGCGCCTGACGATCAGGAACGACGGTGTGCGCCCGCCGCGCCGGCCGGGCGACGCCGGCCAGGGCCTGCTCAACCTGGCAGAACGCGTCGCCAGCCTGGGCGGCTGGCTGGAGGCGACCTCCTCCAGATCCGGTCAGTTCACCTTCAGCGTGTACGTCCCACGAAAGAAATAATCGCGCCCCCGTTATATTGTGAAGGATTCACAAATGGCCATTAAATAGGCATGTAAATCGTCTGAACAATGTGACTAGCCGGACGGCCTCCACGGCGGCAAGCTTTGAGCCAGCACACCGCCCTGGAGGTCCCCGCCAGATGGACAAGTACGAGCTGTATTGCCTTGTGGATCCGCGTTTCTACGACACGCTGGAGCACACCACGGCCGACGACGCCGACTTTCCCATTCTGCGCAGGCCGTTGCCCACCGGCTGGTCCACCGCCCTCACCGACACCTGGTGCTATTACGCCCCGGAGACCGAGACCCCGCTTCCCATGCAGGGCTGGAAGATTCACGTTTCCGCCCGTGTGGAAGACGCCGAAAAAGCCATCGAAACCATCTGGGACTACTGCCTGCCGCGCGGCATCGCATTCAAGTTCCTGCGTGGCATGCCGGTGCTCGTCATGGTGAACTCCAAGGCCGCCTCCAGAGCCTCCAGCGGCAAGCTCGTCACCATCTACCCGAGGGACGAGGCGCAGCTCGAACTCGTGCTCAAAGAACTCGACGAGTTGTTACGCGACGTGCGCGGCCCCTACATTCTCAGCGATTTACGCTACAACGAGGGACCTCTGTTCATCAGGTACGGCGGCTTCGCCGAGCGCCACTGCCTGTCCCCCTCGGGCGAGCGCGTGCTGGCCATGGAGGACGGGGACGGCCGGCTCGTGCCGGACGTGCGCGGGGCCACGTTCTCGGTGCCGCCATGGACGACCCTGCCCGCCTTCCTGGAGCCGCAACTCGCCGCGCGCAACGCCGTGACGACGTCCGGGCTGCCGTACGACATCGAGAGTGTCCTGCACTTCTCCAACGGCGGCGGCGTCTACCTGGGGCGCGACAGGCGCACCGGCGAGCGCGTGGTGCTCAAGGAGGCCAGGCCGCACGCCGGGCTCGACGCGGCGGGACGCGACGCCGTCGCCCGCATCGAGCACGAGCGCGACGTGCTCGAACGCCTGTCGGGGCTGCCCGCGGCGCCGGCCCTGCTCGACTACTTCACGCTCGGCGAGCACCGCTTCCTCGTCGAGGAGTTCGTGGACGGCACGCCGCTCCAGCGCCGCCTGGTGCACCGCTACCCGCTGACCAGGGGCACCTGCACCGAGCGGGACCTGGCCGAGTACACCGACTGGGCGGTCGAGACCCTGGACACCGTGGCGGCGGCGGTCGGCTCGCTGCACGAGCGCGGGGTCGTCTTCGGCGACCTGCACCCCGACAACATCCTGCTGACCGACGACGGCCGGGTGGCGCTGATCGACTTCGAGGTCGCCACGAAGGCCGAGGACCGTGGCCGCGCCGCGCTCGCCCATCCGGCCTTCGCCGCCCCCGCCGACCGCCAGGGCGTGGAGGTCGACCAGTACGCGCTGGCCTGCCTGCGCCTGGGCCTGTTCGCCCCCCAGTGCACGATCATGTTGCCGCTGCACCGGCCCAAGGTCACCCACCTCGGCGAGATCGTCAAGGAGACGTTCCCGGTGCCCGCCGGCCTGATCGACGGAGCCGTGGACACCATCGCCGGCCAGGAGCGCGACGGCACCCCCGTGCCCATGCCGGGCGAGGCGGAATGGCCGGACCTGCGCGACGCCATGGCCAGGGCCATCGTGGCCAGCGCCACGCCGGAACGCGACGACCGGCTCTTCCCCGGCGACGTGGCCCAGTTCCAGCCCGGCGGCGGGCTCAACCTCGCCCACGGCGCGGCCGGCGTACTGTTCGCCCTGGCCGGGGCCGGGCTCGGGCCCTAT
Source organism: Nonomuraea sp. NPDC050404 (assembly GCF_040655495.1). Lineage (NCBI taxonomy): Bacteria > Bacillati > Actinomycetota > Actinomycetes > Streptosporangiales > Streptosporangiaceae > Nonomuraea > Nonomuraea sp. NPDC050404. The sequence continues at coordinate 210,711 of NZ_JBFAKB010000002.1, read as the reverse complement.
CCCGAGTATGAGCGCTGGTTACGCGAGCGCGCGCTGCACCCCGTACGAGGCTCCGGCCTGGGCCTGTATGACGGCCTGCACGGGATCGCCTACGTCCTGGGCCTGCTCGGCCACCGGGATGACGCGCAGGACCTGATCGAGATGTGCCTGCGGGAAAGATGGGACCGCCTGGAATCGGCGCTCATCTCCGGACTGTCCGGCATCGGGCTGAACCTGCTGCACTTCGGGCACACCGAACTCGCCATGCGCGCGGTGGACATCTGCGCCGAGCGGCTCGGCACCCCCGTGCCCGAGATCAGCGGCGGCACCAATCCGCGCGCCGGGCTCATGCACGGCTCCTCAGGACCCGCCCTGCTGTTCCTGCACGCCTACGAGCACACGGGCGAGGCGTCGCTGCTCGACCTCGCGGCCACCGCGCTGCGTCAGGACCTGCGGCGCTGCCGGCACTCGGAGGACGGCTCGCTGCAGGTGAACCAGGGGTGGCGGCTGCTGCCGTACCTGGACGAGGGCTCCGCGGGGATCGCGCTGGTGCTTGAGCGCTACCTGCGGCACAGAACCGACGAGGTGTTCGCGACGGCGCTGGCCGAGCTGCGGCTGGCGGGACGCGCGGGCTTCTTCGTACAAGCAGGGCTGTTCACCGGGCGGGCCGGCCTCATCGCGGCCGGCGCCGGGGACGTGCCCGAACTGGTGAAGGGGCTGAGGTGGCACGCGCTGCCGCACGCCGGGGGCCTGGCTTTCCCCGGCGACCAGCTCCTGCGCCTGTCCATGGATTTCGCGACCGGAACGGCCGGCGTGCTCTTCGCCCTCGCCTCGGCGATGGGTGATGAACCCTGCCCACTGCCGTTCCTGGAGGCCCCCTCCGGGCCTGCTCCCTCGATACCGCGAAAGGAGGTGTAAAGACATGGTACTTCTCGACCTGCAGGGTCTTGAGGCTCCCGCGGCCAGCGACGTGGCCAGCGGCGGCAGCACGCTGACCGTTCTCTCTTGCCACTCCGGCAAGCCCAGCAACCTCAGTGTCGCTCTCTGCCACTGATAGCGATACACGCGGGTCCCCGCGCCGCCGCCACGGCGCGGGGACACCCACAATTCTTGAAGAGGAGCGCGGCGTGCGGGCAGCAGACCGGCTGGTGATCGACACGGTACGGCGCAGCGGCCCCTGGCCCGCCGTGCTGGCCGTCACAGCGGTCGTGGGAGCGGCGGCGGAGCTGGCCATCCCCTACCTGATCGGCCGCACCGTGGACGTCCTCGTGGCGGGCCGGCCGGACGGCATCCCCTGGCCGGCCCTCTGCGCCGGCGCGGTGGCCGCCGTCATGATCTGCGAAAGCCTCGGCGTGTGGGCGCGCGGCGCCAGCGGCGCCCACGCCGCCGCCACCCTCCGCTCCGGCCTGCTCCGGCACGTACTCGGCACAGGTTCCGCGGCCACCCGCCGCTTCCCCGAGGGCGAGCTCGTCACCCGAGCCGGCCTGAACACCGAGGAGGTCGGCCGGGCACCGGAGACGGTGACCAGCGCGCTCGCGCTTCTGGTGCCCACGGTGGGCGCGCTGGTCGCTCTCACCCTCATCGCCCCCGTCCTGACGCTCACGCTCGGGGCGGGCATCGTGGTGATCCTGCTCGTCCTGCGGGCCTTCCTGCGCACCACGACCACCCTCGCGGGCGGCTACCAGAAGGTGCAGGGCGAGATCGCCGCCCGCCTGGTCGAGGCCATGGACGGCGCGCGCACGATCGCCGCCGCCGGCACCGCCCGCCGGGAGGCGGGGCGCGTGCTGGCGCCGCTGCCCGGCTTACGGGCCCACGGGATGGAGCTGTGGCGGGCCAACGCCACGGCCGCCGTCCAGTCGGGGCTGGTCGTGCCGCTCCTGGAGGTCGCCGTGCTGGCCGCCGGCGGCCTCATGCTCGCCGCGGGCCAGCTCACCATCGGCGAGTTGTACGCCGCCGCCCGCTACGCCGTGCTCGGCGCGGCGCTCAGCACCGCGCTCGGCCACATCAGCGGCCTGGCCAGGGCGCGGGCCGCCGCCGAGCGGGTCTCGGAGGTCCTCGACCTGCCGCCCGTCGCGCATGGCACGCGCACGCTCCCGCCCGGCCCCGGCACGGTCGAGTTCCGGGACGTGGCCGCGAACGGCCTGACCGTCGGCGACCTGACGATCCCCGGCGGGTCGGTGACCGCCGTGGTGGGACGCTCGGGGGCGGGCAAGTCGTTGCTGGCCGCGCTGGCCGGGCGGCTGGTCGATCCCGGGCGCGGCACCGTGCTGCTCGACGGGGTCCCGCTCGCGGAACTGCCGGAGGAGGAGCTGAGACGGGCGATCGGGTACGCCTTCGAACGCCCCGTACTGGTCGGCGAGACGATCGGCGAGGCCATCGGCGCGGAGCCGGTGGCGGCGGCCCGGGCCGCGTGCGCCGACCCGTTCATCCGGCGGCTCCCGCTCGGCTACGACACCCCGCTCGCCGAGGCCCCCATGTCCGGCGGCGAACGGCAGCGCATCGGCCTGGCCAGGGCCTTCACCCGGGGTGAACGGCTGCTGGTGCTCGACGACGCCACCTCCAGCCTCGACACCGTGACGGAACGCCAGGTCGGCAAGGCCCTCACCGGCGCGCTCCACGGCCGTACCCGGCTGATCGCGGCGCACCGCATCGCCACCGCCGCCCGCGCCGACCAGGTCGTCTGGTTGGAGGACGGCAAGGTACGCGCCCGCGGGCCGCACCACGAGTTGTGGCAGGACCCGGACTACCGCGGCGTCTTCAAGGGAGCCGCCTCGTGAACCCCGCCGTCCGCGCGCTGCGGCGCGATCCGCGGCGCCTGGTCGTGCTCGGGTTGTGGTCGGTCGTGGAGGCCGCGCCCGCCTTCCTCATCGGGTACGCGATCGCGCGGGCCATCGAGGACGGCTTCGCCCGGGCCGAGCCGCTCGTCGGCCTCGGCTGGCTGGCGGCGCTCGGCGTCACCTGGCTGGCGGGGGCGGTGGCCGCGCGGCAGGTCGTGCTCTCTGTCGCGGCGATCGCGGAGCCCTTCAGGGACGACCTCCTGACGCACGTGGTCCGGGGCGCGCTGCGGGCGCGGGCGGGACGCGACAGTGGCGCCGTGGCCAGGGCGGGCCTCCAGGTCGAGCTGGCCAGGGACGCCTTCGCGGCCGTGGTCACCACCGTGCGGGGGTTCGTGTTCACGGTGGTCAGCGTGGTGCTGGGACTGCTGACCCTGGCGCCGGAGACGCTCGTGCTGGTGATGCCGCCGTTCCTGGCCGGGCTCGGGCTGTTCCTGGCCTCGCTGCCCGCGCTGGCCCGGCGGCAGCGCGCCTACCTGGTGGCCGACGAGCGGCTGGCCGAGACGATGACGGACATGGCGGGCGGGCTGCGCGACATCGAGGCGTGCGGCCTGCGCGAGCGCGTGGCCGGGCGGCTGGGGCTGCGGGTCGGGGCGCAGGCCGCCGCCGCCCGCGCGCTGGCCGGGGTCACCGCCGCCCGCACCTTCGCGCTGGCGGCCGGCGGCTGGCTGCCCGTCGTGCTCGTCCTGGCGGGCACCCCGTGGTTGCTCGGGCGCGGCGTCGGGGCCGGCGTGATCGTCGGCACCCTCGCCTACGTCACGCAGTCCCTGGCGCCCGCGCTCGGCGGCCTCGTGCAGGGGCTCGGCGTCAGCGGCGTCCGGCTGGCCGTCTCACTCGGCCGCATCCTCGCCATGGCGCCCCCCGCCCCGCCGGACCTGCCCGCCATCCGGCCGCACTCCTGCGACGTGCGGCTCGACGGCGTCACCTTCGCCTACGGGCCGCACTCCGCGCCCGTCGTCGAGGGCCTGGACCTCGACGTGCCCGAGGGCGACCACCTGGCGGTCGTGGGGCCCAGCGGGGCGGGCAAGTCCACGCTCGCGGCGCTGGTCAGCGGCCTGCTGCGGCCGGGCGAGGGCGAGGTGCTGGTGGGCGGCGTGCCCGCCGACCAGATCGACCCCGCCGCCCGGGTGCTGATCCCGCAGGAGGCGTACGTCTTCCGCGGCACGCTGCTGGCGAACCTGACGTACTACGCGGGCGACGACGAGCCCGGCGCGGGCGTGGTGGCGGCCGCGGTGGCCGCAGTCGGGGCGGGCGGACTGGTGGCGGAGCTGGGCGGGCTCGGGAGCGAAGTGGATCCCGCCGCGCTCTCGGCCGGCCAGCGGCAGCTCATCGCCCTCGTACGCGCCTACCTGGCCCCCGCCTCGCTGGTCATCCTCGACGAGGCCACCTGCCACCTCGACCCCGCCACCGAGGCCAGGGCCGAGGCCGCGTTCGCGGATCGCGGCGGCACGCTCATCGTGGTCGCCCACCGTCTCACCTCCGCCCTGCGCGCCCGCCGCATCCTCCTCATGGACGGCGCCCAGCTCACCGTCGGCACGCACGACGAGCTGGTGCGGACCTCCCCCTTGTACGCAGACCTGGCCGGCCACTGGCACCCGGAGCCCGTGTCATGAAATTTCCAGACAACTACCCGCCCGCCGACCGTCTCCCCCTCACCGAACACCGCCACGGCCACGAGATCGACGATCCGTACCGCTGGCTGGAGGACCCCCTCGACTCCCGCACCCAGGACTGGCTGACGGCCCAGGACAGGCTGTGGCATGACAGCGCCGCCAGGCTCGCGCGGCGGGAGCCGTTCCTCGCCCGGCTGACCGAACTGCGCGAGACCGGCCTGGTGACGCCGCCGGTGTGGCGCGGCGACCAGCGCTTCCACCTGCGCCAGTCCCCGACGCAGGAGCACCCGGTGCTCTGCCGCGACGACCGCGTGGTGCTGGACCCCATGGAGCTCGACCCCACCGGCCTCACCACGCTGGACGACTGGCAGCCCGACCTGGAGGGGCGCCGCCTGGCGTACCAGATCTCGCGTAGCGGCGACGAGAAGGCCTGCCTGTACGTGCGGGAGCTCGCCACGGGGGAGATCATCGACGGGCCCATCGGCGGCTGCCGCTACTCCGCTGTCGCCTGGTTGCCGGGCGGCGAGGAGTTCTACTACGTGCTCTTCCGTCAGGGCGTGTTCCTGCACCGGATCGGCTCCTCCGAGCCCGACGTGCCGGTGTTCACCAGGGGGCCGATCGCGTACGGCGTGCAGCTCAGCCCGGACGGCCGCTGGCTGACGATCTCGGCGGGCACCGCGTCGGGCAACTCGCTCTGGCTGGCCGACCTGGCCGGCGAGGATCCCGCGCCCCGGCCCGTACAGGAGGGCTCGCACGCCCGCACGGCCGGCGCGGTGGCCTGCGACGGCCGCCTGTACCTGCTCACCGACCGCGACGCCCCGCGCCGCAGGCTCTGCGTGGCCCACCCCGAGACGCCCACCGCCTGGCGGGAGCTGATCCCGGAGGACAAGGAGGCCGTGCTGGGGGCGTTCACGCTGCTCGACGGGGACCGGCTGCTGGTGTCCAGGACGCGCCACGCGGTCGGCGAGATCGTCGTCCACCACGCGCACACGGGGGAGCGGCTGGGCACCGTGCCCCTGCCCGGCAGCGGCTCGATCGCCTCGCTCACCTCGCGTCCCGAGGGCGGCCCCGAGGCGTGGTTCGCCTACACCGACGCCGTCACGCCCGCCGAGATCTGGCGCTACGACGCCCGTACGGACGAGACCACCCGCTGGTCCGCCGCGCCCGGCCGCGTCACGCTGCCCGCCGTGCACAGCCACCACATCGAGTACACCTCAGCCGACGGCACCCCCATCCGCATGGTCGTCGTCGCGCAACCCTCCGACGGCGGCCCGCGCCCGGCCATACTCAGCGGGTACGGCGGCTTCGGCATCCCCCTGATGCCCGGCTACGCCGCCGACTCGCTGGCCTGGGTCGAGGCGGGCGGCGTGCTGGCCATCGCCAACCTGCGCGGGGGCGGCGAGGAGGGCGAGGCGTGGCACCGCGACGGCATGCTGGAGCGCAAGCAGAACGTGTTCGACGACTTCGTGGCCGCCGCCGAGAAGCTGATCGCCGACGGCTGGACCACGCCGCGGCAACTCGGCATCTGGGGCGAGTCCAACGGCGGCCTGCTCGTCGGCGCGGCGCTCACCCAGCGGCCCGACCTGTTCGCCGCCGTGGTGTGCTCGGCCGGGCTGCTCGACATGGCCCGCTACCACCTCAGCGGCCTCGGCCCCTCCTGGACCGGCGAGTACGGCGACCCCGACGACCCCGAGCACCTGGCCTGGCTGCTCGGCTACTCGCCCTACCACCACGTCGGCAAGGGCACGGACTTCCCGGCGACGTTGTTCACGGTCTCGGCGGCCGACACGCGCGTGGATCCGATGCACGCCCGCAAGATGTGCGCGGCGCTGCAGTGGGCGACGGGCGGCGACCGGCCGATCCTGCTGCGGCACGAGCCGGACGTGGGTCACGGCGCGCGGGCGGTCAGCCGGTCGGTCGGACTGGCGGCCGACGTCCTGGCCTTCCTCGCCGCCCACACGAACGGCTCAGATCCGTCCTGAATCGCTGAGTTCCGGCCCGATTTGCTCAAATCCGGCCGGAACCGCTCAGATCCAGCCCGACTCCCTGGCGATGCGGATGGCGTCGATCCTGCTGCGCGCGCCCAATTTGGCCGTGGTTTTCGAGAGGTAATTTCGGACAGTTCCTTCTGCCAAATATAACGAGGCCGCGATTTCCCCGATCGAGGCGCCGTCCGCGGCTGCCCCGATAACGTCCAGCTCGCGCTGTGTCAGGGGCGCCTCCGCCGGCCGCATGGCCGCGATCGCCAGTTCCGAATCGATGACCCGTTCGCCCTCGGCCACCCGCCGGATCCCATCGGCTAATCGCCCGGGAGGCGCGTCCTTGGCCATGAACCCGCGCACGTGCGCGTCGAGGGCCTTTTTCAGCAACCCGGGCGTGCCGACACCCGTCAGGATGAGCACCCCGCATTCGGGCATCTTCTCGTGCAGCTCACCCGCGGCCTCCAGCCCGTCCTTGCCGGGCAGGGCGATGTCGATCACCGCGACGTCGGGACGGCAGGCCCTGGCGGTGGACAGGATGAGGTCGCCCCGCTCCACCTCTGCCACGACCTCGATGTCCTCCTCGTAGGCCAGCAGCGCCACGAGCGCCCCTCGTACCAGATTCATGTCCTCAGCGAGCAACGTTCGAATCACCGTGCGTCCTTGCGGTCGTCCATGCTGGTTACGTCTGCGGGCCCCTTAATCCTGCCGTATTGACCCAATCATGAAAAGTACTTGTATTTAGACGTCAATGCAGTATTCGACCGATGGGGAGATGCTAGCGACCATGAGACCTCGCGTGCGGCCCCTTCCTCGTGAAGAATGGGACGACTTCACGGCGGCCCAACCGTACAACGTGTTCACCACTCTGGCCCACCACCCGGCCCTCTACCAGGCATGGCGGCTTTTAAACGGCGCGCTGCTGGACGGCGTGCTGCCCGCCCGTGACCGGGAGCTGGCCATCCTGCGCACCGCACACCACTGCGGCAGCGAGCACGAGCGGGCCAGGCACGCCCGCCTGGCCCGCGAGGCGGGCCTGACCGCCCAGGAGATCGAGCTGGTGGGCAGGCCCGACGCGCTCTGGTCGGTCGAGGATCAGCTCGTCCTCCAGGTCGCCGACGACCTGTACTACGGCGGCGACCTGACCGACGCGACGTGGGCGGCGCTGTGCGACCGCTACGACGTGGCGGGCAGGATCGAGCTGATCATGCTCGTGGCCCACAGCGGCATGCTGGCGATGGTGCTCAGGACGCTCCGGGTGCAGGCCGAAGAGGAGTGATCCTCAGGGCGTGTGCCTGGGAGTGATCATCGTCACGCCCGGCACCGAGCCGATCGAGGCCAGCGCCTTGCCGGCGTCCGCGAGCCCGATCGTGCGGGTGACGAGCTGGTCGGGATGCAGGACCCCGGCCCTGATCAGCTCCAGCATGGGCGGATAGGCGTGTGCGGCCATGCCGTGGCTGCCCAGCAGCCGCAGCTCGTAGCCGATCACCCGGTCCATCGGCACCGGCGTCGCCCCTCCGGGCAGCAGCCCGACCTGCACGTGCCGGCCCCGGCGGCGCAGGCTCTCGATGGAGGCGGCGCACGTTCCCCGGCTGCCCAGCGCGTCGATCGAGACGTGCGCGCCACCCCTGGTCAGCTCCCTGACCTGGGCCGCCGCGTCACCGGCCGAGCCGTTGACGAAGTGTGTGGCCCCCGCCACCTCGGCCAGGTGCAGGGCGTCGGTGCTGATGTCCACGGCCACCACCCTGGCCCCGGCCGCCGTCGCGATCATCACGGCCGACAGGCCCACGCCGCCGCACCCGTGCACGGCCACCCACTCGCCCGGACGTACCTCGCCCACCTGCGACACGGCGCGGAACGCGGTGGCGAAGCGGCAGCCGAGCCCGGCGGCGGTGGCGTAGGCCATGTCCTCGGGGACGTCGATCAGGTTGACGTCGGCGTGGTCGATGGCGACGTACTCGGCGAAGGAGCCCCAGTGCGTGAAGCCGGGCTGCGTCTGCCGCTCGCAGACCTGCTGGTCGCCGGTGGCGCAGCTGGCGCAGGAGCCGCAGGCGCAGATGAACGGCACGGTCACGCGCCGTCCCGGCAACCAGCCGCGCACGTCGGAGCCGACCGCCTCCACCACGCCGGCCAGCTCGTGGCCCGGCACGTGGGGCAGGACCTTGATGTCGGAGTCGTGGCCCTGCCAGCCGTGCCAGTCGGATCGGCACAGTCCTGTCGCCTCGACCCTGATCACCGCTCCGTGCGGGGATGGGGCCGGGTCGGGCAGCTCGCGCACGTCGAGCTCTCCACCGAAGATGTCAAAGGCAACCGCTCGCATCTCACGAGCTTAGGGTCAATTGCCGCAGCTCGCGCAAGGCTTGGTGGGACGGCGAGCCCGGTTCGGTGGTGTAGAGCACCAGACGCAGGTCCTCCCGGTCGGGTACGGGCATGACCTGGCAGATCGTGTCGATCACGCCGACCACCGGATGGACGACCCGCTTGCGCTGCTCCCGGCGCACCTTCACCTCGTGGGTTGCCCACAGCTCGGCGAAGTGCGGGCTGAGCGCGAGCATCTCGGTGACGAGCGCCCGCAGCGCGCGGTCGTCGGGGTAGCGGCCCGCGGCGGCGCGCAGGTCGGCGACCGAGGCGCGGGCGAAGCGGCCCTTCTCCTCGTCGTCCAGGTGTTCGGCGAGCTCGGGCGACATGAAGACCCAGCGGATGACGTTGCGCTGACCGGGCTCGGTGCTCTCCAGGCCGCCCATGAGCGCGCTGGCCATGGGGTTCCAGGCGCGGATGTCGTAGCGGGCGTCCAGGACGTACGCGGGGACCTCCTCCATGAACGAGATCAGGTGCAGCAGGCTCTCGGGCACGTCCTCCCTGATGAGCGGGGACTCCAGCGGCTGGCCGCCCAGGTGGAACAGGTGCGCCCGCTCGTCCTGGCTCAGCATGAGCGCCCTGGCCAGCGCGTTCAGCACCTGCCTCGACGGGTGCGGGCCGCGGCCCTGTTCGAGCCGGATGTAGTAGTCGATCGACATGCCCGCGAGCTGCGCGATCTCCTGCCTGCGCAGGCCGGGCGTGCGGCGGCGCCCGCCCTCCGGCAGCCCCACCTCGGCCGGGGTGACGCGGGCGCGCCTGGCACGGAGGAATTCGGCGAATGCGTCGCGGTTCATGCCTCCATCTTCGGCGACGGGCAGCCCGTCGTGAGTGGTACCGCTGATACCAGCCTCTCCAGGTCTCTCCCGCCGTTCCCTCGACCAGGGCGAACGTGGGGGAATGACCAGAATCGCGCTCATCACGGGCGCCAACAAGGGAATCGGCTACGAGATCGCGCGGCTGCTGGCCGGGCAGGGCGTCACCACGATCGTGGGGGCGCGCGACGAGGAGCGCGGCAGGGCCGCCGCCGAGCGGCTCGGGCAACCGTACGTGCGGCTGGACGTGACCGACGAGGAGAGCGTGGCCGCCGCCGCGAAGTGGATCGACGGCGAGCACGGCCGGCTCGACATCCTCATCAACAACGCGGGCATCGCCGGCGACCTCAACGCCCTCGTGCCCAGCACCGTCACCGCGGCGGCGATCAGGGAGGTCTACGAGACCAACGTCTTCGGCGTCGTCACCGTGACCAACGCCATGCTGCCGCTGCTGCGCAGGTCGGAGTCGGGCCGGATCGTGAACATGTCGAGCGAGCTCGGCTCGCTGGCCATGGCGATGGACCGGGAGGGCCCCCTCTGGGAGGCCAACTTCCTGCCGTACAACTCCTCCAAGAGCGCGCTCAACATGATCACCGTCTGCTACGCCAAGGAGCTGATGGACACCCCGATCAAGGTGAACGCGGCCAACCCCGGCTACTGCGCCACCGACCTCAATGGGCACTCGGGCCACCGCACGGCCGAGCAGGGCGCGGCCATCGCCGTACGGCTGGCGACCCTGGACGGGGACGGTCCCACCGGGGCCTACCTGGAGGATGCCGGTTCCCTGCGCTGGTGAGGTGTCAAAGCTGACGTTCCGGACAGAGTGGGGTGATGGGACGAGATCTGGATAAAGAGCGATTTACTGAGGCGGAATTTGCACGTTTTGGGGAGCGTATCCAGGAGCAGCTTGAGGTACTGCGCGAGCTGCTCGCCACCCCCGGCTTCGGCGAGGGCCCGACCACCATCGGGGCCGAACTGGAGTTGTTCCTGGTGGACGAGGACGGACGGCCGCTGCCGCGCAACAGCCAGGTCCAGGAGAGCCTGGACGATCCCCGCGTGGTGCTGGAACTGGGCCGGTTCAACATCGAGGTGAACCTGACCCCGCTCCCCCTGGCGGGCGCGCCCTTCGAGGCCATGAGCGGGGAGGTGCAGGAGACGATCACCAAGGTGGACGGCGCGGTCGAGGGCGGCGGCGCGCTGCCCATCGGCATCCTGCCCACTCTTGACACCGAGGACTTCACGCTGGGCGCGATGAGCGACCAGAACCGCTACCGGGCCATGAGCAGGGGCATCAGGCGGCTGCGGCTGGAACCGTTCCTGGTCAAGATCGACGACCTGGAGCTGTCGGTGGAGGACGTGATCCTGGAGAGCGCCAACACCTCCTGGCAGGTGCACATCCGCACGCCGCCCGAGCGCTTCGCCCGGCTGTTCAACGCCGCCCAGCTCGCCATCGGCCCGGTGCTTTCGGTCTGCGGCAACTCGCCGTCCTTCCTGGGGCGGGAGTTGTGGGAGGAGACGCGCATCGCGCTGATGGAGGAGGCCGCCGACGACCGGGACGTGCAGCGGCGCGAGCGCAGGGACGGGCGGGTGACGTTCGGCTCCGACTGGGTGCGCGATGGCGCGATCGAGCTGTTCGAGCGGTACGTACGCGACTACGACCCGATCCTGCCCGACCTGACCGAGGGGGGACTGCCGCACGAGGTGCCGGAGCTGCGGCTGCACCAGGGCACGATCTGGCACTGGAACCGTCCCGTCTACGACCCCGCCGACGCCGGCCACCTGCGGATCGAGATGCGGGCGCTGCCTGCGGGGCCGTCGTGCGCGGACATGGCGGCGAACACGGCCTTCCTGCTCGGGCTGACGTTGTCGCAGGCGGAGCGGGACCTGACGGGCTACCGGTTCGCGACGGCGTACCAGAACTTCTACCGCGCGGCCAGGGAAGGGCTGGACGCCAAGTTGTCCTGGCCGGGCAGGGACGGCGAGTTCGAGGCGGCGGAGCTGGTGCTCTACCTGCTGCCGGAGGCGCGGGCGGGGCTGCTCAAGGCCGGGGTGTCGGCGCACGACGCCGATCGTGCGCTGGAGGTGATCGAGCAGCGGACCCGGCTGCGGCGTACCGGCTCGGTGTGGCAGCGCGAGACGCTGGCCCGCTTCGGCGGCGACCGGCGGCGGCTCGTCCGGCGTTATCGCGAGCTGGCGCTGTCCGGGACCCCCGTTCATTTGTGGAAGTGATGCCAACAATGGATCTCCCCGTTCCGTCAAACTGGTCAAGAGACGGGAAAGGTGAGAAAGATATGGCGGAAACGGGGATGGTTCCGACAGATACGGCGACCTTCGTCCTGAATCGGGCGACGGGCGACCTGGCCGAGGGGGCGGCCAAGCTGGCGGGCGAGATCGGCAGCACGTCGGTCGAGGCGGTGCTGGCGCAGGCCAACAGGACCGGCGTGAACAAGGGGGCGGGCGCGGCGATGGGGTCGATGGACCCCAAGCCGGCCGCGTGGTACGCGTTCGACGAGAAAGACCAGGACACCGTGGACTGGTATCCGCAGGGCCTGACCGGCAGCGACGACTCGGGCAACATCGGGATCCCGGCGTTCATGATCAGCTGGTACTTCAAGCCGGAGGGCGGCGAGCGGGGGATCCGGGTGTCGTTCCTGAGCCCGAAGTCGCTGAAGTACCAGCACGCGCTGCTGGTCCAGGCCAAGCCGGACGGCACCTACGGGCCGATCGACATCCACGCGGGGGGCATCGCCTGCTTCGGCGACCTGCTCTACGTCGCCGACACCGTGCGCGGCCTGCGCGTCTTCGACCTCAACAACGTGCTCGACCTGCGTACCGTGCAGAACGACCTGGGCGACGGCAAGCGGATCGGGCGCCACGGCGGCAAGCTGCACGCCTTCGGCTACCGCTACATCATCCCGCAGACCGACTCCTGGGAGGTGGCGCAGGCCGGGCCGCGCTTCTCGTTCGTCTCGATCGACCGCAGCGGTGACACGCCGCGGCTCATCACCGGCGAGTACCGCGACGACGACCCCGGCGGGTGGGTCGGGCGCTACGACCTGGAGCTGGCGGCCGGCGCGCCGCAGGACGCCTTCATCATGGGGCACGCCAAGATCCAGGGGGCGATGACGTACGAGGGCAAGTGGTACCTGAGCCAGTCGGCCGGCTCCGGCGCCAACGGCAGGCTGCTGGTCTACGACGGCGGCGAGCTGACGACCAGGCCGTTCCCGATCGGGCCCGAGGACCTGGCCGTGCAGGACGGCAAGTTGTGGAGCGTCAGCGAGTTCAAGGACAAGCGCACGGTCTTCGGCGTCAGCCTGTGAGGTGTCGGCGTCAGTCGTTCAGGTCGAGGTGTTGCTGCAGGACCTCTCTGTAACGACGGTCGAAGTCGTCATAGCGGGCCCGCAGTTCGCCGCCCGGCCAGCGCGCCGGCAGCAGTTCGCCGGGGAGCAGCGGGTCCGCCAGCAGGTGGCGCAGCACCGCGGCCGAGACGAGGAACCCCTCGGCCAGCCCTTCCGCGCGATCGAGGGCGCTCTCCAGCCGCCGCGCCTCGGCCGCCCAGCCGTCCAGGTCCCACAGCAGGGGAGTGGGGTCGTCGTGCGGGCGGCCGTCGATCAGCGTGCACTGCGCCGTGACGATCTCCGGCCAGGCGGCGCGTACCAGGTTGGCCGGGCGCATCCAGGTGCCCTCACGCAGCTCGGCCAGGCGCAGCGCGGTCATCGTGTGCCGCAGCGCGGCCCGGTCGGCGGGCGCGCGCCGCTCGGCGGTCACCACGGCGACCTCCCAGGTGCCGTCCCACGGCCTGGTGTGCGGGTCGCGGCTCTCGTCCTGCCTGGCCTGGCGCTCGACGAGCCGCTCCGACAGCGTGTACCGGCCGTTCGTCTGCAGCAGGTCGCCGGCCGCGACCATGCGCGACAGCGCCACCCTGACCGTGCCCTCCGCGATGCCGAACAGGGCGCCGATGCGGACCAGGTGGCGGGCGGGCAGGCGGGGCGGGTGGCTGCCGAGCAACGCGCTCAGCACCGCCGACCGCGCGCTCATTGTTCCATTACGCTCTTCCATCGCGTGTCGAGTATATGTAACACTCGCGAGTATGAGCCGGTATCTCGTCGAAGAGTTCGACCGCAGCCCCCGCTACGCCACCGAGCAGTACCAGGGCGCGGCCGGACGCAACTGGTGGCGCAGTGACCCCACGCTGCACGTGCTCATGCGGCGGCACCTGGGCGACGGCTTCGGCTGGGCGCAGCCGCACCTCGACCGGCTGGGGGAGCTGACCGGGGGCCTGGTCGCCGGGTGCGCCGAGGAGACCGACCGCAATCCGCCGCGGCTGGAGCGGTACGACAAGTGGGGCAGGGACGTCAGCCAGGTCGTCATGCCGCCGTCGTTCCAGACCGCCCGCCGGGCGCTGATGGACAACAACTTCACCTCGCCGACCTTCGCCGCACAAGCACGTGCGAACGGGGCGAATCCGGTCGCGCTCGGTGCCGCGTGGACGTACCTCCTCGACCAGGCCGACATCGGGATGGGCTGCGCGCTCGGCACGGGCGGGGACATGGTGGTCTCGCTGGCCGACAAGCACGCGCCGCCGGACGTACGCGATCGGGTGCGGGAGATCTTCGCGGACGGCTACTACTCCGGCGAGGCCGCACAACTGTTCACCGAACGGACCGGTGGCTCGGACCTGGCGGCGCTGGAGACGGCCGCGACGCCCGCCGGTGACGCGTGGCTGCTGACCGGGTTCAAGTGGTTCGCCTCGAACGCGAACGGCTCGGCGTTCGTGGTGCTGGCCAGGCTGCCCGACGGGGCCGTGGCGCCGTTCCTGGTGTTGTGGGAGCGGCGCGACGGCAGCCGCAACGGGGTACGCATCCGCCGTCTCAAGGACAAACTCGGCACCAGATCCGTGGCCTCGGCCGAGGTGGAACTCACCGGCGCGGAAGCATTCCTCCTGGCCGCCCCCGCCTCTGCCCCCGCCTCTGGCTCTGGTTCGGGGCTGGGCACGATGATGAAGCTCACCAACGCCTCCAGGCTCGGCGTGGCCATGATGGGCCTCGGCGTGGCCAGGCGGGCGCTGGTGGAGTCGATCTGCTACGCCCGCGCCCGCGAGGCGTTCGGCCGCCCGCTCATCGAACAGCCACTGATGCGCCGCAAACTCGCCGAACTGATCGTCGAGGTGGAGGCCGCGCAGGCACTTGTCTTCGACGGCCACCTCGGCCCCCGCCTGCGCCTGGCCCCCGCCCTGATCAAACTCCGCACCGCCCGGCTCGGCGTGACCGCGGCCAGCGACGCGATCGAGGTGCACGGCGGCAACGGCTACATCGAGCAGTGGCCGGTGGCCCGGCTGCTGCGCGACGCCCAGGTCAACCCGATCTGGGAGGGCGGCGACAACATCCTCTGCCTGGACGTGCGCCGGGCCATGGCCAAGGAGCGGGCCCACCTGCCCTTCCTCGACCACCTGCGCGGCCTGGCCACCTCCGCCCTGGTACGCACGCGCATCGACGACCTGACCAAGGCCATCGAGACCTGGTCCGCCCTGGACCGCCCGGTGGCCGAGGCACGGCTGTACCCGCTGGCCCAGTTCATGGCCGACGTCTACGCCGCCGCACTCCTGGAGGACCAGGCCACCTGGGGCCTGGACGACGACCGCAAGGCCCTGGTGGCCCGCCTCTACACCGACACCCACCTCACCGACCCCGGCCCCCTACGCGGCATCGACCGCCCCGCCGAAGACCCCCTGGACGAGCTGCTGGCGGGAACGATCACGCTCTGATCTTCAAACGGATGTCTTTCCGCGAACAGCGTCGCTCTCCGTGAAGAGGTCATCCATGGTGTCGAAGCGACGGGTGCGGCCGCCTCGAAAATCGGTGTCCGCCTCGGCTTCGGCCGCCTGCCAGCCGGACGTCCAGTACCAAGCGTCGTCGGCGCTAGAAGTCAAATAGGCCGCCTTTTGCGCCTGCGATGAATGTGTCCCAGACGGCCCGGCGGACCACCCACGGGTCGCTGCCCGGCTGCTCGGTATCGCGCAACGCGATACGGCCGTCGGACAGATGCTTGGCTTCCAGGCACTCGCCGCCCTGACCGCTCGACGCGGTGATCCATCCGCCGGGGTTCGCGATCTCTTTCCTTGTGCTCTCGCTCAGCTCCATGCCGCCACTCTCGCCGTGATCCGCTCAATTGACATGTACTCGGGAAGCGCCGCCCTGCGCACGCATTCGAGCCGGTCCATGAGCCGCTTTATCTCGTCGGGCTCGTCGATGACGCGACCCTGGAGCGCGGACTCGACGTAAGCGGCGACAGGCGATCCATTCTCCTGGGCCACGACGACCGGACCCACCAACACCGCTGTGCACAGGGCCTCGTAGGGCAGGAGTTGGACGCTGAACCAGTTGTTCTCGGCCATGGTGATCAGATGTTCCAGTTGGCGGCGCATTACGGAATCATCTCCAACTGGACGATACAGGATGCCTTCGTCCACGACCACAAGGTACTGAGGCGGCACGGG
Source organism: Nonomuraea sp. NPDC050404 (assembly GCF_040655495.1). Lineage (NCBI taxonomy): Bacteria > Bacillati > Actinomycetota > Actinomycetes > Streptosporangiales > Streptosporangiaceae > Nonomuraea > Nonomuraea sp. NPDC050404. Next base: position 194,640 of record NZ_JBFAKB010000002.1, on the reverse strand, counting down.
CCGGTCGAAGATTTCCCGGCGTTCCAGCCGAGCTTGGACGGACTCCTCTATCTGCTCAGGCGTTATGTACGGCTCTCCGGCGAAGACGGCGCGGGCGTATTCCTTGGTCTGCGCCAGTCCCGGCACGATCAGCGGAGCGACACTGATGATGTGGTCGGCTTTCCGCTCGATCGGCGGCCACTGCCGGTACCACTTGGGTATGCGGTTGCCGCTTATGGCGGGCCATTGGGAGAGGAGGGCTCCGTCCAGGTTCAGTGCTTTTTCGCAGAGCTCGATCAATTCGCGAGTGGGTTTCTCATCTCCGCGTTCCACGTTTCCGATACGGCTCTTGCTGTAGCCGACGCGTGTCGCGAGCTGCTCCTGCGTCAATTCGGCGGCATATCGGTATTTGCGCAGATCTGCACCGAAACGTGCTGCTGGGCCCGTAGTCGGGTCGAGCTCCTTGGGTGCCGGCATTACCGCTCCCCTCGCCACGCTGTTCCAGCCATGCTGGCTTGGTGCCAGCAAAAGTCTGGGACCGCTCTGGGATTGTTTCACAACGCAAGATAGCTCGTTCCGGTCAATGTTTATAGAGGTGATCGGGCAGCGTTCCAGCCGAGCATGCCAGAAGCCGGCAGATCGCGAAGTGGTATGCGCTATTTGTGAAGGATGGGCGATAGTGGCGAATATGACGGCGGCTAGAATGCGACTCGTCGACGAGATGCGTTTTCCCGGGCGCCCCGAGATTCTCAGGGACGTCCGGACCTATGTCGCTCGCCGTCTGGTCATGGAGTTGCCCGAAGCAGCCGACGACAGCAGGCTTCTTGACGATCTGCGTCTCCTGGTCGCCGAACTCTCCGCGAACGCGATCAAGCACACGGTCTCCGGTCGATGGAGACGTGGCTCCTTCGAGGTCCGCATGTGGCTCGGTGCCAACCACATCCGGATGGAGGTCAGGGACCAGGGCTGGTGGTCGGGCCCACGCATTCGCAACGACCCGGACGAGATCGGAGGGCGGGGCCTGCGCCTCGTGGCGGCCATGGCGACATGGGGGGTCAGCAGGCGCTGGTTCGGCCGGGTCGTGTGGTTCGAGATCCCCATCGAGAAGGGCTGCGCGGCATGACGGACATCCCCGACTTCCATGGCCCGCACGTCGACCCGCCCTTGCCCGGCCACATCAAACTGACCTGGTACGAGCCCACCGGCCGGGTGCCACGCGTCCGGGTGGTCTCGCACACCTGCGAATGCCGGGAAACGACGTACGAACTGTGCGCAGCGGCCGGCCGGGGCTTTGTCCGCCGTACCGACCGCGTGGAAGAGAACGTCCGAGAGATCGCGTGGACCTCGATCGCGACCGCCACACGCATCTTCCACCAGATCATGCACGGTGAGGCACGATGATCCAGGTGTCCGCCCGGGACAAAGGGGCCTTGGGGACGCAACCGTTCGGTGTCCTGACCACCTCCGCCCCAGAACCTGGGAGCCGCGATAGTGGAAACCACCCCGGATCGTTGATCGCGTGGGTAACGTTGCGGCCCTGAAACAGCTCAATCGGCGGGCCGGTCTGTGCACCCATCGAGTCGGTGAGAGAAGATGACCACGAGCAACAGGGGAGGTGTGCGGCATGGACGACATCAGGACTCGGAACGGCCTGCTCAACCAGAGCGACGCCGCCCGCTTCCTCAGCATCCCCCAGCAGACTTTCAACTATTGGGCGCGCGGCTACGAAAGAGGCCGTCCACTGCTGCATGTCCTTCCGCAGCCAGTGGACCACCGCATGGCCACCGTTCCCTTTGTGGCCATGGCGGAGGCGTACGTGCTGGACGCGCTGAGAGCCGCAGGCGTGAAGCCCCGCAAAATCCGCCCCGCGCTGGAGCGCCTGCAGCGAGAGTACGGACAGTATGTTCTGGTCGCCCCGGAACTGGCCACGGACGGCATCGATGTCCTCTGGGATTTCTCGAAGACCTCTCCAGAGGGCGAAGGGCTGATCGAGGGCAGTACGGGTCAGCAGGTGATCCGCGAGATCGTGACCGACTACCTCCAGTACGTTGTGCGAGCGGACGACGGCTACCCGGTGATGCTCCGCCTGCGTCACTGGGCACCTTCGAAGATCATCGTCGATCCGCTGAAAGCCTTCGGGCAACCAGTCTTCGAGGACTCTCGTACCCGTGTGGCGGATGTCGCCGCCATGGTGAGGGCCGGAGAGGACTTCGAGGTGATCGCCGATGAGCTCGGAGTCACCCTCGATGACGTCAGAACCGCCGCACGCATCCTCGTGGGCCACGCCGCCTGAGTTCTACCTCGACGAGAACAGCGTCAGTCGCACCATCCGCAAGCTGCTCACCGGCCTTGGCTACCGTGTTCACAGCCCTGCCGAGTTGTACGGATCGAGGGACAAGGCGTTGGGCGCCGAGGATGACGACTGGCTACCGAAGGTGGGCCTGCAAGGATGGGCTGTGCTTGCCACGGACTTTCGGATCTTCGAGCGTCCGCACGAGTATGAGGCGTATCTGAAAGCGGACGTTCCAGTCTTTCTGATGCCGGCCGAATCGAAGATTCAGGAGCGCGTTGACCTGATCAAAGTTTGCCTGTCGTCGATGTGCAGTGCCGCCAGTCAACGAGGGCCCGGTGTCTGGCGGCTCACGTTACACGGCGCGGAACTGTATACGGCGCCCGCAGCTCGCAAGAAGAGGCGCGGAACCCGAGAGGTGTGAGGTTCGCCGATCGCCTTCCCCGCGAATGTGCGGCATCTCCTCCGGAAGTCTCACCACACAGCCGATCGCTGGCCCGTGCCCGGACGTGGACGTAGGCTCAGCAGGTTCCCCGAGGAGAAGCCGCACGTCCCCCGAGGAGGGTCGCATGACCGTACGCGTGGAGCGTCAGGGCCCGGTCGCCACCGTGGTGATCAGCCGGCCGGAGGCGCGCAACGCCGTCGATCGCAAGACCGCCGACGCGCTGACGGAGGCGTTCGGCGACTTCGAGGCATCCGACGCCGACGTCGCCGTGCTGTGGGGTGAGGGCGGCACGTTCTGCGCCGGCGCCGACCTCAAGGCGCTGGACAACCACGTCGGGGAGGAGGGCGACGGGCCGATGGGGCCGACCCGCATGCGCCTGACCAAGCCGGTCATCGCCGCCGTCGCCGGGCACGCCGTGGCGGGCGGGCTGGAGCTGGCCCTCTGGTGCGACCTGCGAGTGGTCGAACAGGACGCGGTGTTCGGGGTGTTCTGCAGGCGGTGGGGCGTGCCGCTGATCGACGGCGGCACCGTACGGCTGCCCCGGCTCATCGGCTCCTCCCGGGCCATGGACATGATCCTCACGGGGCGGCCCGTGGCGGGGCCCGAGGCGTACGCGTGGGGGCTGGCCAACCGGCTCGTGCCCAACGGCACCTCCAGGCGGCACGCCGAGGCGCTGGCCCGGCAGCTGGCCGGGTTCCCGCAGGCGTGCCTGCGCGGCGACCGGATGTCGGTGCTGGAGCAGGACGGGCTGGAGGAGGGCGAGGCGATGCGGAACGAGTTGCGGCACGGGCTCGTATCGGTGCCGGACGCGTCCGAGGGCGCGGCCCGCTTCGCGGCGGGCGCCGGCCGCCACGGCTCCTTCCACGACATCTAGCGCGCTTTCCACGACGTTTGGCGCGCTTTCCACGACGTTTTGGCGTGTTTCCCACGACTCCAGCGACGTCTGGCGTGTCCCCGTTTCTCCACCACGTCGGGCGCGCTTCCGTCCTTCCGGTACGTCTGGCGCGCTTCCGGAGGTTGTCGGTCGGCCCGCGTAGTGTGACCTACATGCCTGACATCGAGGTCGCCGGGCGCGAGGTGCGCCTCACCAGTCCCGACAAGGTGGTCTTCCCGCAGTCCGGTCACACCAAGCTCGACCTGATCCGGTTCTACCAGGCCGTCGGCGGGGCGGCGCTGCGCGGCGTGCACGGGCGGCCCATGGTGCTCAAGCGGTTCGTGCACGGCATCGAGCAGGAGGCGTTCTTCCAGAAGCGCGCCCCGGCCAAGCGCCCCGACTGGATCGAGGTGGCCGAGCTGAAATACCGCTCGGGGCTGAGCGCGGAAGAGGTGGTGTGCACCGATCTGGCGCAGTTGTTGTGGGTGGTCAACCTCGGCTGCGTGGATCTCAACCCGCACCCGGTGCGCTCCGACGACCTGTCCAAGCCCGATGAGCTGCGCATCGACCTCGATCCCGTGCCGGGCGTCGAGTGGGCCGACGTGCTGCGTACGGCGCAGGTGGCGCGCGAGGTGCTGGCCGACCACGGCCTGGTCGCCTGGCCCAAGACGTCGGGGTCGCGCGGGTTCCACGTCTACGCCCGGATCGAGCGGCGCTGGCCGTTCGCGAAGGTGCGCAAGGCGGCCGAGACGGTGGCGCGCGAGGTGGAGCGGCGCGCGCCCGACCTGGCGACCAGCCGGTGGTGGAAGGAGGAGCGGCACGGCGTGTTCGTGGACTTCAACCAGAACGCCTACGACCGCACGGTGGCCTCCGCCTACTCGGTCAGGGCTGTCCGGGATGCCCGCGTTTCCACCCCGCTGACCTGGGATGAGGTGCCTGGCTGCGACCCGGCGAGCTTCACGATCGACACCGTGCCCGAGCGGCTGGCCGAGCGCGGCGACCCGTGGGAGGACATGGACCTGCACCCCGGCTCGCTCGACGGGCTGCTGGAGCTGGCCGAGGAGCTCGGTCCCGCGCCCAAGCCGCCCAAGGGCAGCGGCCGCAGGCAGCAGACGATGCCGGTGATCGAGATCGCCAAGGCCGAGCACAAGGACGAGGCGATGGCGGGCTTCGAGCGCTGGAAGGCCCGCCACCCTTCGGTCGCCGCCCGGCTGGAGCCCGCCGACGTGCTGGTGGACGGGATGCGGGGGCGCAGCAGCGTCTGGTACCGGATCCGCGTCAACCTGCAGCACGTACCGGAGCAGGAACGACCACCCCAGGAGCCCTTGGAGGTCGACTACAACCCCTGGGGGCACGGCGACGACCACTCCTGACGGCGGCGGTCGGCGGTGGGGGATTATCGCAATGCGCAATGGCTCTGTAACGGTGTGTGTCACCATACGTCGATGGCGGGCTTGCCGGGCACGGTCGTCCGTAGACTCAAGCTGTCGACAGGTGGGACAAAGTGGTCAGACCGCGGCACCCGATCAAAGAGTTGGAAGATGTTCTTGCCGCAGCCGAAAGGAAGGGCTGGAGCGTCATCAAGGCTAAGAAGTACTACAGCATGAAGTGCCCTTGCGGCCTTCACAGGAAGACAGTGAAGTGTACGCCGTCGGGGAACAACTACCGACGAAACCTGCTTGGGCAACTGAGCAGAGCCACGTGCTGGAGCGACGAGGAGACGCCATGAAGTACATGACGGTCCAGCAGGTTCGGTACAGCGGCGAGCTCGAGCGTTTCGACGAGCGGCTGGATGAGCTGATGAACGCGCTGCTCGACCTTGAAGACATGGACCCGGCGATCGAGGACCCCGATCTCGCGGCCACGCTCACCACGGGTGTCGTGGACGTGCAGATGATCACCGAGGCCGATGACCCGGCGGAGGCCATGGTCAAAGCCTTGTGCTTTCTCCGCTCCGCGCTGCACTCGATCGGCGACGCGACGCCCGGCTGGGAGACTCAGCGTGCGGTAATGCACGTCGCCCCCGCCGACGACACCGATCGCCTCGCACTCCACGGGTGACGTGGGCCGGTGGCAGCGCGGGTCATGGCCCCCGAAGTCTGGCTGGACGGGCGGGCTCCGGGGGACTGGGGGATCGCCCTGTTACCGGTTGGCGGAAAGCCCTTCCCGATCGTGTCCACGTCAGTCGGAGTGGAGCCCGCCCGGCGTCGGTCAGCGGCCTGAGATGAGGTTGGCCAGGCGGGCGTAGGGGGAGGTGGTGGTGCCGCGTTCGTTCTCGTGGCGGTCGGCGGCGCGGAACAGGGCGTAGATGAGCTGGACCCCGGCCCAGCGCAGCGGCTCGGGCTCCCACTGCCGCACCTGGCGGCCGACCCACGGCAGCCGGGTCAGCGGGGTGTCCCGGCGCAGGACCAGGTCGCGCAGGGTGCGGCCGGCCAGGTTGGTGGTGGTGACGCCGCTGCCGACGTAGCCGCCCGCCCAGCCGAGGCCGGTGGCGTGGTCCAGGTGCACGGTCGAGCACCAGTCGCGGGGGACGCCGAGCACGCCGGACCAGGCGTGCTGGATCCCGGTGTCGGCGGCGGCCGGGAAGAGTTTGACGAGCATGCGCCAGAGCAGGGCGACCGTCTGCGGCTGGGTGGCGCCGCGGCGGTCGATGCGCGAGCCGTACCGGTAGGGGATGCCACGGCCGCCGATCGCGATCCGGTCGTCGGCCGTGCGCTGGGTGTAGACGTAGGCGTGCGCCTCGTCCTCCAGCAGTTCGCCGCCCTGCCAGCCGATGTGCTTCCACACGTCGGCCGGCAGCGGCTCGGTGACGATCATGGAGCTGTTCATCGGCAGCCACTGGCGGTGCTGGCCGGCCAGGTTCGCGGTGAAGCCCTCGGTGGCGCGGATGACGTACTCGGCCGTGACGATGCCGCGCGTGGTGATCGCCGCCGCCCGTACGTCGCCGCGCCGGGGCAGGATCTCGGTGACCGTGGTGTCCTCGAAGATGTCCACGCCCAGGCGGGCCACCACCCCGGCCAGGCCGACGGCGAGCTTGGCGGGCTGGATGCGGGCGCAGTGCGGGGAGTAGGAAGCCTGCAGCGCGCCGGCCACCTGGACGCGTTCGCGCTGCTCGTCACGTTCCAGCAGCCGTACGTCGTCCTCGTCGTAACCCCACGTGCGCAGGTCGGCGACCTGGGCGCGCAGGCGGCGGCGCTGGGCGGGGTTGGTCGCGACGTGGATCAGCCCGCTCTTGCGCACGTCGGCGTCGATGCCCTCCGTCTCGGCCACCGAGATGACCTCGTCCACGGACCGGAACATCGCGTGCTGCAGATCGATCATGGCCTGCCGCCCGCGCGCCTTGGCGTGCCGCTTGCGCGACCCGGCGAACTCGGCCGACAACCAGCCGCCGTTGCGCCCCGACGCGCCGAACCCCGCGAACTCCTTCTCCAGGACCGCGATCCGCAGACCGGGATCGGCCCGCTTGAGGTAGTACGCGGTCCACAGGCCGGTGTAGCCCCCGCCGACGATGGCGACGTCGTAGTCACGCGGGCCGGGCAGCGCGGGCCGCCGGGCGGGCAGGCCGGTCTGCCGGTACCAGAAGGAGACCCCGCCGTTGGCGAAGTCCTTGGTCAGCGGGATGCCTCTCGTCACTGAACACATCCTCTGATAACACCCCGAAACCAACAAGTCGGCAAAGTGTAATAGAACAGGGCATCCCGTTAGCTTCGTGTCGGGCGTTCGTAGCCCTCGTCGCCCCCGTATACGCGCAGGTCAGGGTCCTGCTCCGGCTGAGTGGCCGGGCTGGTGGGCGAGGCGGTGTGCTCGGTGGCGAAGTCGTCCGACAGGACCGGCGGCGGTGGCAGAAGGTAGTCGTGCCACGTGATCTCGCCCTTCGGCAGGGCGTCCGTGGTGAGGTCGCCGGCGCGCTGGGCCGCGTACAGACGGCCCGGATAGCGTACGGACACGCAGGGGCGGCGCAGGCCCGAGGCGCTCAGCCAGTCCTTGACCAGGTCACCGGTGTTCAGGATCTGGGGGCCGCCGTATTCGATCTCCCGGCCGGCCGGGGCGGCGCTCAGCAGCGCGGCGGCGCGCGCGGCCACCTCACCCGTGTGCACCGGTTGCCAGGGCAGCGAGCGGTCCACGGGGAGCGCGGGCAGCGCGGCGAAGCCGTCCAGCCTGCGGTGCAGCCACTGGTGGAACGGGGTGCAGCGGAGGATCGTCCAGCCCAGGCCGCTCTCCGCGACCAGCCGCTCGGCCTCCAGTTTGTGGCGCAGGTGGCCGTGGGCGGCGCGGTCGGCGCCGACCATCGAGGTGAACAGCACGTGCGGCACGCCGGCCGACCGGGCGAGGATCAGCAGCGTCCTGGTGCCGGGGACGTCCACCGCGCCGCGCCCGTTGCGCCCGCTGGTGGCCAGGTGGGCGATGGCGTCCACGTCGCGCACGGCCTCCTTGACGCCGTTGCCCGAGATGAGGTCGCCCCACATCCACTCGACGTTGCCGCGATCGTCCCGCTTGGCACGGCTCAGCGCCCGCACCTCGTGCCCCGCCTTGAGCAGGGCGGGAACCAGTGCCCCGCCCAGCGTGCCGGTGGCTCCCGTGACCAGAATGCGCATGCGGCACCCCCTACCCGCCATTTTCCAGAAATGTCAATGAATCTCCTCCCGGGGTCTGTGACCGGCGGAGCGGGGTAGTGCCGCTCACATGGCTCGAATCGCATCGGAATCCCTGATCGAACGGCTCGTGGCATGGGGCGTGGACACCGTCTTCGGCCTGCCGGGCGACGGCATCAACGGCATCATGGAAGGACTGCGCCGCCACCGCGACCGGGTGCGCTTCGTCCTGGTCCACCACGAGGAGGCCGCGGCCTTCATGGCCACCGGCTACGCCAAGGCCACCGGCCGGATCGGCGTGTGCCTGGCGACCTCGGGCCCCGGCGGCATCCACCTGCTCAACGGCCTGTACGACGCCAAGCTCGACCACGTGCCGGTGCTGGCCATCACGGGCATGCAGGAGACCTCCGTGCTGGGCACCGCCTACCAGCAGGAAGTGCACCTGGACAGGCTGTTCGCCGACGTGGCCGAGTACAACATGATGATCACCAACCCGGCCCAGCTCCCGTCGCTGGTGGACCTGGCGATCAGGACCTCCTACGCGCGCCGCGGGGTCTCCCACCTCACGCTTCCCAACGACATCCAGGTGGCCGAGGCGGGGGCTGACCCGTACAAGAGCGTGGCTCCGGTACGGGCGCCCGAGACGGCCCCCGTCTACCTGCAACCGGGCGGCCTGCCCCGGCAGGAGGACGTGGAGTTCGCGGCCGACGTGCTCAACCGGGCCGAGCGGCCGGCCATGCTGGTCGGGCAGGGCGCGCTGCACGCCAGGCAGGAGGTGCTGGCGGTGGCCGAGGCGCTCGGGGCGCCCGTGGTCAAGACGTTGCCCGGCAAGGCGGTCATCCCGGACGACTCGCCGTACACGACGGGCGGGCTCGGCCTGCTCGGCACCCGGCCGAGCGAGGAGTTGATGGACGACGCCGACGTGCTGCTCATGGTGGGCACGAACTTCCCCTACTCCAAGTTCCTGCCCGAGGTGCGTGACACGCGGGTGGTGCAGTTCGAGGCGGACCCGACCAGGGCGGGGGCGCGGATCGCGACCGACGTGCCGGTGGTGTGCGACGCGAAGGAGGGCCTGGCGGCGCTGCTGCCGCTGCTGGCTCCCCGGGACGGCAACGGCCATCTGGCGAAATATCAGAAGATGATGGCGAAGTGGCGCTCCGACATGGAGGCGCTGGAGAACGCCGAGCGCAACCCCATCGCCCCGCAGTACGTCGTGTCCATGCTCGACCAGCTCGCCACCGACGACGCCATCCTGACCTGCGACAGCGGCACCATCGCCACCTGGGCGGCCCGGCACTGGACGATCCGCGGCGGGCGCGAGTTCTACCTGTCCGGCACGCTCGCCACGATGGCGCCGGGGCTGCCGTACGCGATCGCCATGCAGCACGCCTACCCCGGCCGCCAGGTCATCGCCTACGTCGGGGACGGCGGTTTCTCGATGTTGATGGCCGAGTTTCTCACCGCGGTGCAGCACCGGTTGCCGGTCAAGGTGATCATCAACAACAACAACTCGCTCGGGCAGATCCTGTGGGAGCAGATGGTGCTCGGCTATCCGGAGCACGGGGTACGGTACGCCGCCCCCGAGGCCGACTTCTCGGCCTGGGCCCGGTCCTGCGGCGGATTCGGGGCGAAGATCACCAAGTCGGAGGACGTGGCGCACGCGATCGGCCAGGCACTGGCCCACGACGGGCCCGCGCTGGTGGACGTGGACGTCAACCCGAACGAGCCGCCCATGCCCGGCAAGGTCTCCTACGACCAGGCCAAGAGCTTCGCCCAGGCGTTCCTCAAGGGCCAGCCACACAAGGCCGCCATCGCCACCACCCTGTTCAAGGACCGCATCCAGAAGCTCGGGGACTGACTTTGTAAAGGACCGCACCCGGAAGCCCCGCGCCGGAGCTAGGAGACCGATCGGGCGATCTGGGACGCGGCGGCGCGCAGCGGCTCCACCAGGCGGGGCAGCTCGCGGGCCCGCCTGGAGGACAACACGATGCCCAGCGCCGCCACGGGCCGCCCGTCCACCAGCACCGGCGCCGCCGCCGAGCACGAGCCGGCCGTCATCTCCTCGTACGTCAGCGCGTACCCCTGAGCCCGCACCGCCACCAGCTCCCTGGCCAGCCGCCCCGGCTCGGTGATCGTGTGCGGGGTGGGGCGTTCGAGCTTGCGCGCCAGGTAGGACTTGACGAACCAGTCCGGTTCGTACGCCAGCAGCGCCTTGCCCACCCCGGTCGGATGCATCGGCAGCCGGGCGCCGATCCTGGACACGATGGGCACGGCGCGCCTGCCGTACACCTTGTCCACGTACAGCACCTCAAGTCCGTCCCTGACCGCGAGGTGCACGTTCTCGCCCGTGGAGCCGAACAACTCCTGCAACCACGGGTGCGCCAGCTCCCGCAGCCGGCCCGGCGCGAGCTGGCCCAGCTCCCACAGACGCAGCCCCACCCGCAGCCGCCCGTCGGGGGCGCGGCTGAGCGCCTGCCACTCCTCCAGCTCGCCGGCCAGGCGGTGCGCCGTGCTCAGCGGCACCCCGCTGCGCGCCGCCAGCTCGGTCAGCGTGAGCTGCGGATGCGCGGCGTCGAACGCGCCCAGGAGAGCCAGCACCTTGGACGTCACCGAGCGCCCCGGCTCGCGCGCTCCACCTGACATGCGGCAATCCTGCACCAATCTTCCACTCAGCGGAAGCCGGTACTCGGCGCGGACCTGCCCGAGGCTGGATGCTTCCCTCATGCGAACTCAGGTCGGGATCATCGGGGCGGGACCAGCGGGTCTGCTCCTGTCACACCTGCTCCACCTGCGCGGCATCTCCTCCGTCGTGCTGGAGAAGCGCAGCAGGGACCACGTCGAGCGCCGCGTCCGCGCGGGCGTGCTGGAGCAGGGCACGGTGGACACGCTTGTGGACGCCGGCGTCGGCGAGCGCCTGCTGCGCGAGGGGCTGCCGCACCACGGCATCGAGCTGCGGTACGGGGGACAGGGCCACCGCATCCCGTTCGAGAAGCTGGTGCCGGGCAGGTCCATCACCGTGTACGGGCAGCAGGAGGTGGTCAAGGACCTGATCGCGGCCAGGCTGGCGGCGGGCGGCGACGTACGTTTCGAGATCGAGGACGTGGCGCTGCACTCGCTGGAGTCGGAGCCGTACCTGACCTTCGGCGGCGAACGGCTCGACTGCGACGTCATCGCCGGCTGTGACGGTTTCCACGGGGTGTCCCGCCCCGCCGTGCCTGAGGGCGTTCTGAGCGTCTTCGAGCGTGAATATCCCTTCGCCTGGCTCGGCATCCTGGCGAGCGTGGCGCCTTCGTCGGAGGAGCTGATCTACACCAGAACCGAGCGCGGCTTCGCCCTGCACAGCATGCGTTCACCCACCGTCAGCCGCTTCTACCTGCAGGTTCCCGCCGACGCCCGGCTGGCGGACTGGCCGGACGAGCGGATCTGGGCGGAGCTGAAGGAGCGGCTGGAGACCGTGCCCGGCTTCGCGCTGACCACCGGCGAGATCACCGAGCGGGGCATCACGCCGATGCGCTCGTTCGTGGCCGAGCCGATGCAGTACGGCCGGCTCTACCTGGCCGGGGACGCCGCCCACATCGTGCCGCCCACCGGCGCCAAGGGGCTCAACCTGGCCGTGGCCGACGTGCGCGTGCTCACCGAGGCGCTGGCGGCCTACTTCGCGGACGGCTCGACCGGGCCGCTCGACGGGTACTCCGAAGCGTGCCTCAAGCGGGTGTGGCGGGCGCAGCACTTCTCGTACTGGATGACGACGCTGCTGCACACCTTCGACGAGGACGACGCGTACGCGCGGCGGCTGCAGTTGTCCCACCTCGACTACGTGACCTCATCGGAGGCGGCGGCCACGACGCTGGCGGAGAATTACGTCGGGCTGCCGTTTTGACCTGGTAGATGCCTTAAGGTTGGCGGGTGGTCTTCGAGGAGGGATGGGCGGCTTCGCCCCTGCGCTGGCTGATGAACGCACTGGGCGACGCCCAGCTCGCCAGGATGGACGGCGACCCCGGGCTGGTCGCCGCCGTCGACCAGCACGCGGCGGTGCTGCGTGACGCGATCCCCCTGGACCGGGAGACGCTGGGCGACTACCTGCTGGGCTTCCTCGACGAGCTGCGGCACCGGGGCTGGGCCTTCAGCGGCGAGCCGGACGCGGCGTCGCTGCGGCTGACGGCGGTGTGCTGGCTGACGCGCGAGCTGGACCTCCTGGGCGACGGCGCCCCCGCCTGAAAACCCGTTCCAAGGCCCACGCCTGGCCCCCGCCTGGCCCCACGCCGCCCGGGTCATGAGTGCGAGTGCCGGGCGGCGTGCGGCGGTCAGCCGGGAGGGAGGTCGGAGCGGGTGGCGCCGCCGGGCGTCGTCCGGATCGGCGTCGTCTCCTCCGTCATTCCCCTGGCGTCCTCACGCCCTCGCTGGTACGCCTCCGCATGCGCCCTGGCCTGCGGAGCCTCCTGCTCGATGCGGCCCAGCCAGCGCTCCCAGCGCTGCTGCATGGGCCGGACGAGCCCGCCCCCGACGCCGATCGCCGCGATCGCCCCGATGGTGGCGAGCACCGTGACCAGCACCGGCGTCGTGACGGTCGTGGCCACGCCGATCTGGTTGAGCGCGGCGATGATGCCCAGCGCCCAGATGAACACCGCTGCCGCGGTCGCCAGGAAACGCCCGTAGGACAGCCCGCCGAGCGCGCCGGCCAGGATGTCCTTGACGGCCTTGGCCACGGCTCCGGCCACCACGATGATCACGATGGCCACGAGGGCCCTGGGCAGCCAGGCCACCACGCCGGCCAGCAGTGCCGAGACCGGGTTGGGGCCGAAGACGTTGAAGGCGATCTGCAGGGTGACCAGCAGGATCGCATAGAAGACGATCTTGGCGAGCAGGCTGCTGGCGTCGTACTTGCTGCGTTCGAGCCAACGCCGCACGCCGCTGCGCTCCACCGCGCGGTCGAAGCCGACCCGTTCGAGCACCTTGTCGACGACCTTCTCCAGCAGCTTGGCGACGATCCACCCGATGATCAGGATGACCACGAAGCCGATCAGCTTCGGGACGAACGTCGCTATCATCCGCCAGGCGTCGGAAAGACCTTGGCCTAGGTTGATGTCCATAGTTTCCCCCTCCCGGCTCCGGCGGGAGCCGATGCTCCGGCGCTACCCGCACCGAACCGGCATATACACGCAGAGAAACTAAAACTTCGCATAAAGCGACATTTGACCCTTCTGTTCCCTGCTTGCTGCAACGGATGCGCAATGCCGGGTGGCAACATCCGGTGCGTCCGACCGGATCGCCAGAAGGGACGTAAGACATGGCAAGAATGACCGCTGAACTCGCCGGGCAGATCGTGGCCGGCTGGCGCGGGGGCCCGCAGCCCGTCGAGGGCTGGGACAGCCCGGCGGGCCCGCTGTTCTCCAGCGGGGACTACGCCGAGGCCGACATCACGATGGAGGCGATCTTCGCCGCCTCGGGCTGCACCGGCGCCGGCTGCCCCCAGCCCACGACCACCCAGATATGCGGCTCGGCGTGCACCTATTCGCTCGGGCGTCAGTGCTGCTGACCCGACATGCGCAATGACGCGGTAAGCGACGCCGTACTGGGCTGCCTGCTCGAACCGGCTCTGGCCGGGCTCGCGGCCCAGCTCGGCCAGATCACGGGACTGTCAGAGGCGGAGCGCGAGGTCGTGCTGTCCGCCGCCAGGGCCGCCACGCTGGAGACGGTGCGGATCAAGACCAACCGGGTCCTGCTCGTCGAGCTGAACGCGGCCAGGATCACCGGCACACTCGTGGGCGAAGATCCGCGGGCCAGGTGGTGCGAATGGGAGGAGCGGGCCGCGACCAGGGCGTTCTGGGAGTCGCTTGCCGAGCACTACCCGACGATGTTGCCCCGGCTGGAACGGCTCGTGGCGGCCAGGTGCGCGGCGGCGCTCAGCCTGGCGACCCGCTTCGCCGCCGACCGCCGGGACCTCGCCGGGCTGGTGGACGCGGCCGGGATCGGCGGGCTGCAGGCGCTCGCGTTCGGCCAGGGGGACAGCCATCGCGGCGGGCAAACCGTGGCGATGCTGGCCTGCGCCGGCGGCTTCGTCGTCTACAAGCCGCGCCCGGTGTCCGTGGACGTGGCACTCGCCCGCCTGCTCGCGGCCGTGCAGAGCGACGACGTCTCAGGTCGCGGGATCGCGGTCCCCGAGGTGCTGGCCCGCGACGGTTACGGCTGGGCCAGGCACGTCGGGCACCGGTACTGCAAGGGCGAGGACGAACTGCGCGTCTTCTACCGCAACCTCGGCCGCTGGCTGGCCGCCATGCGCCTGCTGGGCGGCAGCGACCTGCACGCCGAGAACGTCGTCGCCGCCGGGCCCGTCCCGACCGTGGTGGACTGCGAGACCCTGTTCACCCCGCACCCGCCCATCAAGCCCACCGGGTACGGCCTCGCGCTCGACCGGGCCTCGGCGCTGGTCGGCGGCTCGGTGCTGGGCACCGGCCTGCTGCCGGGCCGCGGCCTGGCGCTCGGCTGGCGCGGCGTGGACATGTCGGCCATCGGTTCGCTGCCCGGCCAGCAACCGGCCCCGAAGATGCCCGTCATCGCCGACGCCGGCACCGACCAGGCCAGGATCGAGCAGGCCGAAGTGCCGCTCCCGACCGCGGTCAACCACCCCAGCCCGAACCCGGTGCTGGGCAAATACTGGGACCAGATCGTCGCCGGGTTCACCTCCCTGTCGGAACGGCTGCGGCGGATGGACCGGGAGGGTGAGCTGGAGCCGCTGCTGGAGGAGTTCGGGGACCTGCCGATCCGGGTCGTGCCGCGCTCGACCGAGAGCTACGTGGAGCTGGGCCGCATGTTGTGGCACCCCCGCTCCCTGCACAACGAGCCCGCCGCCCGCCGCCACGCCGCCGACCTGCTGGCCAGGCAGGCGGCCAACCTGCCCGGCCGGCCCGACGATCCGGCCGTGATCGAGGCCGAGGTGGCGGAACTGCTGGTCGGCGACGTGCCGTTCTTCGCCACGACACCGCGCAAGGGACGCCTGTGCGGTCCCCGCGGCACCACATGGGGGCCGCAGGAGGACCTCGTCGAGGCGGCGCTGAGCCGGTGGCGGGCCGCCGACCTGACGCTGGACCGGCAGGTGATCCAGTGCGCGCTGGTCAGCGCGTACCTGAACGAGGGGTGGCTGCCCGACCAGCGCACGCTGCTGCCGTCCCGGATGGACGAGCACGACCTGGACGGCCGCCGCAGGCGGCTGGCCGCGGAGCTCGTGCGGGGGCTGGCCGCGTCGGCCGTGCGGGCCGAGGACGGCACCGCCACCTGGATCGCCCCCGTCCTGAACCCGACCGGCTGGGCGGTGCTGCCGCTCGGCTTCGACATGTACGGCGGCACGTCAGGCGTGGCCGTGCTGCTGGCCGCCTACCAGCAGGAGACCGAGCGCGGCAGGGCCGATCCGGTGCCCGAGGTGCCCGGCCTGCTGGCCGACGTGTTGCGCACGATACGCGGGGTCGAGGACCGTACGGCGGAGGAGTCGGAGTTCACCGGCCGGCGCCGCCCCGACCCGGCCGGCGGCTACCTGGGGGTGGGCTCGCGGATCTGGGGCTGGCTGCTGCTGCACCGGCTCGGCGCGGTGGGCCGGCACGAGGCCCGCACCCGCGCGGCCAACCTCGTGCCCGACATCGCCGCGGCGCTGACCGACGACACGCCGCTCGACCTGGTACGCGGGATGGCCGGGGCAGTGGTGCCGCTGCTGCGGCTGGCCGAGCACACCGACGAGAACGACCCGGCGGCGCTGGCCGTGGAGATCGGCCGGCACCTGCTCGCGCGGGCGCGTACCGGCGACGGCACCGCCTGGTGGGAGAACCCCGGGTTCCCCGACGGGCTCGGCGGGCTGGCCCACGGGGTCACCGGGATCGGCTGGGCGCTGGCCCGGCTGGCGGCGGCCACCGGGGACGCCGACTTCGCCGCGATGGCCGAGGCCGCGTTCGCGCACGAGGAGACCCTGTACGTGCCGGAGAAGGAGGGCTGGCGGGACCTGCGCACGCCCGACAGGACGGCGGCGGCCTGGTGCCATGGCGCGGCCGGGATCGGCATCGCCGCGGCCGACCTCATCGGCGTCCCGTCCCCCACCTCCGGCCTCGCCGGCGGCTCGCCCCGTGCCTCCGGCCTGGTCGGTGATTCCCCGTACGTGCGTGATGTGTTGCGGCGGGCGGCCAAGGCGTGCCGGCTCGGTGGACTGGGCTGGAACCACACGCTCTGCCACGGTGACCTGGGTGTGTGGGAGGTGCTCGATCAGGCGCTCACGCTCGGGCTGACCGGACCGGACCTCGACCGGCGCGGCCTGGACGCGCACGCGTTGTGCAGCATGGAGGAGTACGGGCCGGTCAGCGGCTTCGCCAGGGACGCCTACGCGCCGGGGCTGCTGCCCGGGCTCGGTGGGGTGGCCTACCAGCTCCTCCGCCTGCACCCCGGCTGCACGCTGCCGTCGGTGCTCCTGCCCGACCCGGGACCCGCGAGCCGGCCTTGACCACACCTGGGCCGGGCGAGCCCGAGTCGAGTCGGCCCGCATCGGGCGATCCCGAGTCGAGCCGGTCCGCATCGGGCGATCCCGAGTCGAGCCGGTCCGCATCGGCGGAGCCTGGGGCCTCCGGTGCGCCGGAGATGGTCTCGCCGTACTGGCGGCTTGACGAGCCGGATGCCGATCCGGGCATTGTGGCCATGTTCGGGCGGTTGCCGGCCACGGCCAGGGCGGTGCTCGCGATCGTCGCGCGGGCGGCGCCCCGGCATGCCCTGCTCGTGCTGGGCCTGGAAGTGGTGTCCGGGCTGGCGACGGCGTTCGGGCTGCTGGCGGTGGCCGGGGCGCTGGAGCGGCTGCTGGCCGTCGGGCTGGTGGCGGCGCTGCCCACGATCGGGCTGGTTGTGGGCGCGTACACGCTGCGTGCGACGGTCGAGACGGTGGTCGCGGCGGTGCACGCGCGGGTGCCGCCGGCGGTGCGCAGGGTGGCGGAGGGCGACCTGCTCGCCGCGAGCCTGCGGGTGGAGCTGGCCGCGTTCGACGACGCCGCCTTCCACGACAGGATGCAACGGGCCCGCGACCGGGGCATTTACCACGTCGAGCGGGCCGTGGACAACGTGGTGGGGCTCATCGGCTCGGCGCTGTCGGTGACGGCCGCCTTCGCGAGCGTGGCGGTGCTGCATCCCGTGTTGCTGCCGGTGCTGGCGGTGGGGGTGCTGCCGTCGGCGTGGGCGATTCAGCGGGCGGCGCGGTTGTCGTACCGGCACATGACCGGCACGGTCACGCTCAACCGGCGGGTGCGGATGATCAGCGACCTGGCCACCGCCCGCGAGCCCGCCGCCGAGATCCGGGCCTGCCAGGCGCAGGAGTTCATGCTCCAGGAGTACGCGCAGGCGGCCGATCCGCTGCGGGAGGAGGAGGTGCGCGTGGCGCTCGACCGGCTGCGCGTGCACGCGATAGGGCGGGGGATGGGCGGCGTGGCGACCGGGGCGACGTTCGCCGCGCTGGCGGCGCTGCTCCAGGCGGGGTGGATCCCGCTGGCCGTCGCCGGGGCGGCGGCGATGGCCGTACGGACGGCGCGCGGCTCCCTGGCGCAACTCGCCGTCACCGTCAACCAGCTCTTTGAACAGGGCCTGTACGTGCACGACTACCAACGCTTCCTGCACGAGGCCGAAGCCGCCCCAGGCGCCGCCGCCGCGCGTCGCGCGCCTCGGCTGCCCGGCGAGGTCGCGCTGGAGGAGGTTCATTTCACCTACCCGGGCAGCCCGTTCCCGGCGCTGAAGGGCATCGACCTGACCGTGCGCGCGGGCGAGACCATCGCCCTGGTCGGTGAGAACGGTTCGGGCAAGTCCACCCTCGCCAAGATCATCGCCGGCCTGTACGCGCCCACCTCGGGCCGCGTCACCTGGGACGGCGCCGACCTGACCGCACTGGACCCCCGTACCGTCGCCGACCGCGTCACCCTGGTCCCGCAGGACCCGATCCGCTGGCCGCACACCGCCCGCGCCAACGTCAGGGCCGGCCGCCACGACCGCACCGACCCCGGCGACGCGGCCCTGCGCGCGGCGGCCGAACTCGCGGGCGCCGACACCGTCGTGGCGGGGCTCCCGGACGGCTGGGACACGCTGCTGTCCAAGGCGTTCCACGGCGGTCACGACCTGTCCGGCGGGCAGTGGCAGCGGCTGGCGATCGCCCGTGGCCTGTTCCGCGACGCGCCGATCCTCATCTGGGACGAGCCCACCGCACCCCTCGACGCCAAGGCCGAATTCGCCCTGTACGAGTCGTTGCGCGCCCTCGCCCCCGGCCGCCTGGTCGTCCTCATCACCCACCGGCTGGCCAGCGCCAGGAACGCCGACCGCGTACACCTCCTGCACGAGGGCGAGCTGGCCGAGCAGGGCACCCACGACGAACTCCTGGCCACCGGCGGCCGCTACGCCGAGCTGTACCACCTCCAGGCCCGCATGTACGCCAGCTAAAGGGGCCTATGGCCTCGTTCCGTCGGGGAAGCCGGTCCAGCGCAGGTCGGCCGGCAGGTGGCTCATGTCGTTGAACATCACCAGCGTCGGCGGCAGGCCGATGCGGTAGTCGATGACGGTCAGCGCGGTGTTGCCGCTGTTCATGCCGAGCCACCGGGACGGCGGCGCGTCCAGGGCGTGCCGTACCAGCCACGCGACCTGGAAGGCATGGGTCACCAGGACCTCGTGGGTGTCGGCCGCGGTGGGATCGGGGGACTGCGCGAACCGGGCGACCAGGGCTTCGGCGAGTTTCCGGCCCGAGGCCGCCTCGGCGTCGTCGTAACCGTCGAAGAATCCGGCCCAGGGCTTGGGCATCTCGGCCGCCGGGGGGACGTAGGGCACATGGTCGATGAGTTCGGCGGCCTCGGTGACGGGCGGGTTCGCGGGCAGGTGCCGGGCGAGTTCGTGCGCGCTGGCCACGGCGCGGGGCAGCGCGGAGTGCCACACGGCGTCGATCGGCAGGCGGGCGAGCCGTTCGCCCAGCAGGGCCGCCTGCCGGCGACCGACGTCGGTGAGGTTTCCGAACGCGTCGGCCGCGCCGTGACGTACCAGGTAGAGGTGTCGCGTGGTCATGAGCAGCAGGGGTGCGGGGCCCGCTCGGGCCCGCTTCCCTTCTCCTTTCGATCCGTGGGGTGTGGGTGATCGCTCACGTGCCGGCCGCCGTGATGGTGCCGGTGGTGCCGTCGATCGTGATGGTGGTGCCGTCGTGGAGGCTGCCCGTCGCGTTCGGGACACCGAGGACGGCGGGGATGCCGTGCTCGCGGGCGACGATCGCGGCGTGGGAGAGTACGCCTCCGGTCTCGGTGACGACGCCGCCCGCGATGCGGAGCAGCGGAGTCCAGGCGGGGTCGGTGAAGGGGCAGACGATGATGTCCCCGGGGTGCGCGCGGGGGAAGTCGCGGGGGCCGTGGATGATCCTCGCGGTGCCGGTCACGATCCCGTGGCTGCCCGGTGTTCCGGTCAGCGTGCCGGGGCGGCCGGCGGGTGACGGCCACGCCGGGAGTGCGGCGGTGACCGGGCGTGCCTGCAGAATCCAGGTACGTCCGCCGGCGATCGCCCACTCGATGTCCTGCGGTCCACCACGTACGGCGGCGACCTCCTTGCCCAGCTCGGCGAGCCGCACGGCGGTCGCGTCGTCGATCGCCGGCCGGTCGCGGTCGCCGGTGGGCACGTCTGTCAGGACGAGTTGCCCGCCGCGCCGGTCCAGGCGGGTCCGCTTGTGCGCGATTTGGTGGGTAACCCCTCCTTTCTCGGTGACGCGGTAGGCGTCAGGGGTGACCGTGCCGCCGACGACGCTGGGGCCGAGCCCCCAGGACGCCTCGATGCGGATCGCGTCACGCGGGTCCGTGAACATGACCCCGGACACCTCGGCGTCCAGATGGCGTTGCACGAGAACGGCCATGGCGAGATCGTCGAAGGACCCGCCGGATGCCCCTCGGTAGTCGATGGCGCGCGAAGTGAACAGCGAGGCCCAGCAGGCGCGTACGGCGTCGCCGACCGCGCCGACCCCGCGTACGGCGAGAAAGCTGTCGTGCTGACCGGCCGCCGACGTGAGGCCGGTGTCCTCGTGCGCGGCGGAGGACCGCACCGCGACGGGCGGATCGCCGAGCTCGCCCAGCGCGCGTCCGAGCGCGTCGATCAGACCGGCGGGAAGCGGGCGGGCCTCGATCGCCCGCCGGACGGCGTACCCTTCAAAGCGCAGATCGCGGTAAACGGCGAACGGCACGACGAAGCCGTCGGGAACCGGCAACCCCGCCCGGAGCAGCGCGCCGAGCGCACCGGCCTTGCCCCCGCACGTATCGGCCTCAGCCGACCCGAGGGGTACGATCATCCGCCCGCCTTTCAACGAAACATTGACAACAATTTATTGATTGTGGATCATAAGGGGCATGTCACGCAAGCAGGACATCAACCACACCGGGCGCGAGGACCACGCCCAGGCCGACCGCGAGCGCGACGCGACCGAACACCTCCTGCGCCTGGGCGCGGACACGCTCGACGCCCGCCCGTGGCGCCCCTCGCCGGCCCCGCCGTCGGCGCTGGACCTGGTCCAGTACGCCGTCTGGCGCAACGCCGACCTGGCCCCGGAGGAGATCCTGAGCGCGCTGACCCTCCTGCCCGCCGCCCGCGCCGAAGCCGAAGGGCTTGAGTCGGCCCTGCTGTTCACCGCCCGCAGCGCCGGGCTGACCTGGGCGCAGATGGCGAACGCGATGGGCTTCAACTCTCCCCAGGCATGCCAGCAGCACTTCAACCGCCTGGCGGCGCGGCAGGACGACGGCTCGTGACCCGCGACTCGCCGCCCGGCCTGCTGGTCCTGCACGCCGTGCGCGTCCTCGGGTTCGCCGACACTCCGGAGGTCGCGCGGCGGTACGGTCTCGACGCCGCCCTTACCGAGGAGCTGCTGGGTGACGCCGAGGCGTGCGGCTGGACCGGGAGCTCCGCCTTCGCCGGCACCGCGGGCTGGTCGCTGACCGAAGCGGGCCGGGCCGAGAACGAGCGGCAACTCGCGGCCGAGCTGGCGCGCGTCGGCGGCGCCGAGGAGGTCCGTGGCGTCTACCGCACGTTCCTCCCGCTGAACGCCCTCCTGCTACGGGCCTGCACCGACTGGCAGCTCCGGCCCACCGCCGGTGACCGGCTCGCCGTCAACGACCACGCCGACCCCGCCTGGGACGCCGGGGTCCTGCACGAGCTCGCCTGCGTCGATCGTGCGCTCACGCCCCTGGCCGACCGGCTCGGGAGCGTCCTGACACGGTTCCGCGGGTACGACACCCGGTTCGCCGCCGCCCTGGCGCGGGCGCGGGCCGGGGAGAACGCCTGGGTGGACCGTACCGACGTCGATTCCTGTCATCGCGTCTGGTTCCAGCTCCACGAAGACCTCATCGCCACGCTCGGCCTCGACCGGAACGCGGAGCCGTGACCAGCGCTAACCCCGCTTCAGCAGCGCCTCCAGGTGCGCGCGGCACCGCGGCCATTCCTCGGCGATGACCGAGAACATCGCCGAATCACGGAGCCGGCCGTCCTCACCCGGCGCCCACGACTGCGACCAACTGCGGAGCACGCCTTCAAAACGCGCGCCGACCTTCTCGATGGCGGCGCGCGAACGGCCGTTGCGGGCGTCCGTCTTCAGATCGACCCTGGCCACGTTCCAGCTCTCGAAGGCGTGCCGGAACAGCAGGTACTTCGCCTCGGTGTTCAGGCCGGAGCCCAGCGCCGATCCGCCGAGCCAGGTGAATCCGACCTCGACCGCCCGCAACCGGCTCTCGTCCGGCCACAGGCGCGGATCCCAGTAGGCGGTGACGCCGACGGCGCGGCCCGACGCCCTGGCCACCTGCGCGTACGGCGCCAGCCTGCCCGTCGCGGCCCGCGCGAGCTGCTCGTCGATGTAGCCGCCGACCTCGGCGGCCCTGGGCACCCAGGTGAAGGTGTACGCGCGGCGGTCCTGCTCCGCGGCCTCGGCCAGGTCGGTGACGTGGTGGCGGGCCAGGGGTTCGAGGCGTACGCGGTCGCCTTCGAGCACGGGTCCTTCGAGACGGAAGGTCATCGGTCGCTCCCCCAGTAGCCGGCCGGTTGGCGGCGATCATCCTGGTCCACGCCGGGGACGGCCGTCAAC
Organism: Nonomuraea sp. NPDC050404; assembly: GCF_040655495.1. Lineage (NCBI taxonomy): Bacteria > Bacillati > Actinomycetota > Actinomycetes > Streptosporangiales > Streptosporangiaceae > Nonomuraea > Nonomuraea sp. NPDC050404. Next base: position 172,368 of record NZ_JBFAKB010000002.1, on the reverse strand, counting down.
GGAAATATCTAAGGGACGACGGCCACGGTTTCGACGCCTCGCGCGGTGAACGGCGCGAGCGCGCCCCCGGTCGCCGACGCGTCCGTGACCAGGGTCCAGGACTCCGGCATGCGGGCCCAGGCGTGGAACGGGCGGCGGCCCAGCTTGGCGGCGTGCACCAGCAGGTAGACGTGCCGCGAGCGCTCCATCATCAGCTCCTTGAACCTGGTCTGCTGCAGGCTGGCCTCACAGATGCCCTCCTCCGCCGTCACCCCGTCGGCGCCCAGGAACACGCGGTCGAACGTCATCCGGCTCAGCGCCGCCTCGGCCAGCGGCCCCACGAAGCCCTGGCTGACGTGGCGCAGCGTGCCGCCCAGGCACTCGACGTGCACGCCTGTCGCCCCCACCAGCTCCTGCAACGCGGTCAGGCCCGTGGTCGCCACCGTCAGGTCCGCCGCGTTACGCAGCTCGTGGGCCAGGGCGCCCGTGGTCGAGCCCGAGTCCAGCAGCACCGTCTCGCCCGGGCGGATCTGGGCGGCGGCCCAGGCGGCGATGGCGCGCTTGGCCTCGAACGCCTCCCCGATCCGCTGCCGCAGCGACGCCTCCGGGTGGGTGACCACCGCCATGGCGCCGCCGTACGTACGGGCCAGCAGGCCGGCCGACTTCAGGTGCGCCAGGTCACGGCGGATGGTGGAGGCGGTCACGCCGAGCTGGGCCGACAGCTCCTCGACGCTGGCCAGGCCGGTGGTGGTGGCCAGGCGGACGATCTCGTCACGGCGTACCCGTGCCGCACGGCCCATCGTGGCGTCCTCCTCCCGCTACAGACCCTGCGCCGAGGAAAGCTCGGCCGCCTGCCGGAGGGCCTCGATCATGCTACCGGCGTCCGCGACGCCCTTCCCCGCGATGTCGAAGGCGGTGCCGTGGTCGACGGAGGTCCTGATCACGGGCAGGCCGACGGTGATGTTGACGCCCGCCTCCAGGCCCAGCACCTTGACCGGGCCGTGGCCCTGGTCGTGGTACATGGCCACGATCAGGTCGTAGTCGCCGCGCCCCGCCAGGAAGAACGCCGTGTCGGCCGGCAGCGGGCCGTGCACGTCCATGCCCTCGGCGCGCAGGAGCTCGACCGCGGGGACGATCTTCTCCGCCTCCTCGCCGTACCCGAACAGGCCGTTCTCGCCCGCGTGCGGGTTGATGCCGCACACGCCGATCTTGGGGCGTACGAGGCCGGAGCCGCGCATGGCCGCCTCGCCGCGCCGGATCGTGCGCTCCACCAGGCCCGGCTCGATGCGGGCGACCGCGTCGATGAGGCCGATGTGCGTGGTGACGTGGATGACCTTGACCTTGGCGGTGGACAACATCATCGACACCTCCTCGGTGCCGGTGAGGTGGGCCAGCAGTTCGGTGTGGCCGGGGTAGAGGTGGCCGGCGGCGTGCAGCGCCTCCTTGTTCAGCGGGGCCGTGCAGATGGCCCGGACCTGGCCGGACATGGCCAGTTCGCTCGCGATCCGCACGTACTCGTAGGCCGCGTTCCCCGCCACCGCCGACAACTCCCCCCACGGGAGGTCGTCGGGGAGCAGGCCGGGGTCGATGACGTTGATCCGGCCCGGCTCGAACACGGCCCCGGCCACGCCGTCCACGGTCACCACCTCCGGCCGCAGGCCGAGGAACCCGGCGGCCTTGCGCAGGCGTCCGGCGTCGCCGATGACCACGGGGCGGCAGAACGCGGCGGGCTCGGGGGCCTGCAACGCGCCGACGACCACCTCCGGCCCTACGCCGGAGCCGTCTCCCATGGTGAGGGCGATGAGAGGTGTGCTCATGTCAGCCTTTCTTCTGATCTGAAGCTTTCCGGGGAGAGATGAGCTGCTATGCGGAGAAGGCTGTCGCGGTCGCCGAAACTGCCCGGCCTCGTCACCACCGAGTGGCCCAGGGGAGTGCGGCAGTGGACGGCGCCGTGGTGCACCTGGCCGATCGGGGTCAGCTCACGGACACCGAGCGCGTCCAGGACCCGCCGCGCGGTCTCGCCGCCGGTCAGGACGAGGTGCGCGGGCCGGTCGGCGAGGGCCCGCGCGACGATGGCGCCCAGGATGGTGGTGAGGGTGGCGGGGTCGGCCGCGCCGGCGACGGTCAGCACCGTGGGGGCGGTGGTCAGGGCGTCGCGTACGCGGTGGGCGGTGGTTTCCTGCGCGTTCAGGGCGTTCGTGTCGAGGGGGAGCAGGCGGGCGCCGTGTTCGGAGAGGAGTTCGGCCTGGGCGGTCGCACCGGGGTGCGCGGTCCCGACGACGACGAGCAGCGGGGTGTCCGGGGACGCGGCTTCCCGGGCGACAACGTTCCCAGGGGCTTTCCCGGCGGCTTTCGGGGCGGCCTTCTGGGCGGCCTTCTGGGCGGCTTTCCCGGCGGGAAGAGTGCGGCCGAGGGCGGTGGCGAGGCCGCCGGCGCCGATCAGGCGCGTGCCCGGGCCGGCGGCGAGCGCGCCCGCCGCCACCAGGTCGAGGTCGCCGTCGGTCTCCGCGTCGCACACCGCCACCCGGCCGCCGGCCCCCGCCCGCCTGAGCGTCTCGGCCAGGACCTCCCGACCGGCGCGAACGGTGGCGAGGGGAACCTGCGCGACCGGGACACCGCGCAGAGCCTCGGCGACGGACGCGGGCGCGGGCCGGGATTCGGCGTGCCACATGCGCGTTTCGCGCAGCGGAATCCCCTTGATGTACGGCACGCCGCCCACCACCGTCCGCCCGGCGACCGGCAGCGCGGGGGCGAACACGACGGGGGCATCGAGGCAGGCCGCGACCGTGGCCGCGACACCGCCGCGCAGAAGGGAGTCGACCTTGACGAAGACGCGGCGGCCCGCGGCGTGCGCGAGCGCCTCCCGTACCAGCTCGGCGGCCCTTGGGTGATGGCGGCTGTCGAGGTCGGCGACCAGCACGTGCGGGTCTGAAGGGTATGGCGGGCCGGACAGCGCGATGCGCGCGGAACGCGCGGAGGTCATGAGCGCGGCAGCCGTCTCCGCCGCGCCGGAGAGGTCGTCGGCCAGCGCGAACATCGGCCTCACCTCCAGATTGCGCAGATCACGCGAGAAGTATTGCACGATTCGCGCAGATCATGCCAGAGTGCAACCATCGCAAGCGCCACGGCGGAAGGAGCCGCTCCATGACCCCCGAGCCGGTGCTCGGAACCATGACCTTCGGTGACACCGTTGACGCGGACACCGCCGGGCGCATGCTGGACCTCGCGCTCGACCACGGCGTGACCGGCGTGGACACGGCCAACGGCTACGCGGGCGGGGCCGCCGAGGAGATACTCGGCCCGCTGCTGCGCGGCCGCAGGGACCGCGTCGTGCTGGCGACCAAGGCCGGCATCCCGCACCCGGACGCCGGCGGGCACGCGCCCCTGTCCCCGGCCGGGCTGCGGGCCGCGCTGGAGGGCAGCCTGCGGCGGCTGGGCGTGGCGCACGTGGACCTGTTCTACCTGCACCAGCCCGACCGGGCCACACCCCTGGACGACACCCTGGCCACGGTCGCCGACCTCATGGCCGAGGGCAAGATCGGCGCCCTGGGCGTGTCCAACTACGCGGCCTGGCAGATCGCCGGGATCCACCCGCGTCCCGTGGTGGCCCAGCAGCTCTACAACCTGCTGGCCAGGCGGATCGAGGACGAGTACGCCGAGTTCGCGCTCACCGCCGGGCTGCGCACGATGGTCTACAACCCGCTCGGCGGCGGCCTGCTGACCGGCCGGCACCGCTTCGACCGGACGCCGGAGACGGGCAGGTTCGGGGATTCGCGGCTGGCGGCGATGTACCGGGAGCGGTACTGGGACGCCCAGCTCTTCGAGGCCGTCGAGACGCTGCACAAGATCGCGCTGGACGCCGGGCTGCCGACGGCCGAGTTGTCGCTGCGCTGGCTGCTCGGCAAGCCGGTGGTGAGCGCCGTGCTGCTCGGCGCCTCCAGCCTCGACCACCTGCGGGCCAACCTGGCCGCGCTGGCGGCCGGGCCGCTGCCCGCCGACGTGGCCGCCGCCTGCGACGCCGTGGGAGAGTCACTGCGCGGCCCGATGCCCGCCTACAACCGCTGAGCGGCCCAGTGCCCCCCTGTAACCGTTGAGGAGACCGCCATGACCGCAGCCGAGTTCGCCAGGAAGATCCGTGACCGGGAACAGTGCGTCGGCTACTGGGTGGTGCTGGACGCGCCCGTCGCCACCGAACGGCTGGCCCGGCTCGGGTACGACTACGTGGCGCTGGACGCCCAGCACGGCCTGATCGGGAACGCGGGGCTGCTGAGCAACCTCATGGCCATCGACGCGGGCGGCCGGTCCGTCGGCGTCGTACGCGTCGAGTCGGGCGACCCCGCCGTCATCGGCCGGGCGCTGGACTTCGGCGCGGGCGGCGTGATCGTGCCGCTGGTGGACACGGCCGAGGACGCCGCCCGCGCCGTCTCCGCCGCCCGCTACCCCGCCGGGGGCCGCCGCTCGTACGGGCCGATGCGCTCCATGTTGCGCATCGGTCCCATCCCGGCTGAATCGGACGCCAGCGTGCTGGTCCTGGCCATGATCGAGACGCCCGACGGGCTGGCCAACATCGAGGAGATCTGCGCCACCCCCGGCCTGGACGGCGTGTACGTCGGCCCGTCCGACCTGTGCCTGGCCGTGGGCGGCAAGTTCCCGAACGACCCCGACGTGGCCGAGGTGTTCGAGGCGGCGCTGGAGACCGTGCGCACGGCGGCGGCGCGGGCGGGCATCGCGGCCGGGATCCACAACCCCACCGGCGAGCAGGCGGCGCGGCGGCTGGCCGAGGGCTACACGTTCGCGACCGTGGCCTCCGACCTCGTCCATCTGGAGCAGGCGGCGGCGGCCCACCTGAAGGCCGCACGCGGTTGAGCCACCCGCTTCACCCCGTCCCGTGGGCGGGCCAAACCTGTTCCACGGTCATGGAACAGGCGTGGAACACCGGTGTCACGCCCACCAGGTAGGAGGCCGTGATGCCGGGGGTGACATGACCGAGGCGAATGGGGTGCTGATCAGGCTCGCCGGGTCCTTCGCCATTGAACGGGACGGGGTGCCGTACCCGCGGGGGGCCATCGGTGGGAAGGCCAGGACGCTGCTGAAGCTGCTCGCGGCCGAGCGGAGCGGCGTGCTGGCCGCCGACCGGGTGGCGGAGGCGCTGTGGCCGGGCGGCGGGCCGAAACAGCCGGTGCAGAACGTGGCGACGCTGGTCAGCAGGCTGCGCGGGACGTTGGGCGCCGGGATCGTGATCGGCGGGCGGAGCGGGTACCGGCTGGGTGGCGCGCCCGGCGTACGAGTCGATCTGGATCTGGCCGCCGGGCTGGTCGTCGAGGCCGAGGGCTGCCTGAACGCAGGGGAGGCGTCGCTGGCGGGGGCCGCGGCGGGACGGGCCGTGGAACTGCTGCACGACGGCGTGGTGCTGGCCGGCGAACCGGACGCGGGGTGGCTGGCGGCGGCCAGGGAGGAGGCGGCGGGGCTGGTACGGCGCGCCAGGCACGCGGCCGCCGGCGCGGGCCTGCGGGGAGCCGACCCTGGCAGGGCGCGGCGGGCGGCCGAGGCCGCGGTGCGGGCCGATCCGTTCGACGAGGCGGCCTGCCGGCTGCTGATGCGTGCGTACGCGGTGGCGGGCGAGCCGGCGAAGGCGCTGCTGGCCTACGAACGGCTGCGGCACCGGCTGGCGGCCGAACTGGGCACGGACCCCGCGGCGGCGACCCGGGCCGTGCACGTGGCCATCCTGCGCGAGGAGCCCGTGGCCGCGCCGGGTCCCGCGCTCGCCGGGCGGGGCGATGAGGTGGCGCGGATCTCGCGGGCGTGGGCGCGGGCGGCGGCGGGACGCACCGGGGTGCTGCTGATCGCCGGCGAGCCGGGCATCGGCAAGTCGCGGCTGGCGGCCGAGGCGGAGCGGATGGCGGGCGCGACGGGCGGGAGCGTGTTGCGGGCCCGCTGCCACGAGATCGAGCGGGCGCTGTTCCTGCAGCCCTTCGTGGACGCGCTGCGCCCCCGCATCGCCCACCTGCCCGGGGACGTGCTGCGCGAGCTGGCGGGCACGTGGGCGGCGGCGCTGGAGTCGCTGGTGCAGGGCCAGGCCATGGAGCGCCGGTACGCCTTCGAGGCCGTCACCGCGTTCCTGCGCGCGCTGGCCGCCCGCGAGCCGGTGCTCCTGGTCCTGGAGGACCTGCACGCCGCCGGGCCGGCCACCGTCGAGCTGGTGCACTACCTGGCCAGGCGCGTGTCGGGGGTGCGGCTGCTGATCGTCGCGACGGCGCTCACGGGTGAGGACGGGGTGGTCGAGGCCCTGCGCGGGGTGGCGGAGACGGTACGGCCGGGACCGCTGCCCATGGCGGCGGTGCGCGAACTGGCGGGCGACGCGGGGCTGGCCGACGAGGTGTGGTCACGCACCCGCGGCCAGCCGCAACTCGTGGCCGCCCTACTGGCCGAGGCGGCAGCGGGCATGCCTGCGGTGAGGAACGGGCAGATGCCCGAGGCGGTGGCGGGCGCGTCCGCGGTGGGGAACGGGCAGGTGCAGGAGGCGGTGGCGGGCCCGTCCGCGGTGGCGAATGGGCAGGTGCCCGAGGCGGTGCGGGTGGTCGTGCTCGGGCGGCTGCGCGGGCTCGGCGAGCGGGGGCTGCGGGTGTTGCGGGCGGCGAGCGTGCTGGGCGGGGCGTTCGATCCCGTGCTGCTCGGCGGGCTGCTCGGGCTGGCGCCGCAGGAGGTGGCCGGGCACTGCGAGCGGGCGCTGGGCAGGGGACTGCTGGTGGTGTGCGGCAGCGCGTACGAGTTCGCCAACCCCCTGACCCGCGAGGTCCTCTACACCACCACCCCCGCCCCCACCCGCCTCGTCTACCAGCGCGAGGCTCAGGGCCAGGTCTTGGCCTCCGCCTCGAACACCGCACGGTCGCTCTCCACGGGCAACACGCACATGAGATGACCGCCGGGAACGCGCAGGGTGCGGCACTCCTGCCACCGCGCCACCTCACTCGCCCCCAGGGCGGTCAGGCGCCGGACCTCCGCCTCGAGGTCGTCGGTCTCGATGTCCACGTGGATGCGGGGCGTGTCGTCGTCCGTCACCTGCACGGCCATGAGCAGGCCGGGCTGGGGCATGGCCCCGTGCAGGGAGATGAACTGCTCATAGGAGGGCAGCGGACTGGCCGTGGCTCCCAGCGCCGCGGCCCAGAAGGCGGCCGCCGCCTCGGCTTCCGGGGAGGGGGTGTCGATCAGGAGGGCGTAAACACGACTTCGATGCATGTTGATCACCCTAAGCGGACACGCGATTCGACACACAGGCTAGGCGCCTCTGGACCGGCTGGGACACAGGCTGAAACCGACCGACCTGCTCACCCAGGCCCTGCTCAGCACCGATCGGCCCGGCCTGAACACCGAGGCGAAGTACCTGCTCTTCCGGCACAACTTCGAGAACGGGGATCGTGGCCGGGGCCGACCTGGAGACGGATGCCGTCCATGCCGGTACGTGAAACAGGTGACGTACCAGGCTCCCGGCCACGCTGGATCAGAATGGTCCTCAGTGCGGAGGCAAGTGCCTGTGCAGGGACCACCGGTGCGCCATGTCAGCCGCACGGAGCTTCCAATCCTGGGGATCATGATCTGCCGCCCGTCGCCAGGATCGGTAGTTGGCGATCACGAATTCGTCCAGCACGGTTCCGTCCTGCCAGGTCGCCAGTTCTCGCCCCCAGCCCTCCGCACCATCGATGGGGTGACCGGCCACCATCAGCCGGAAGGCCAGCATGGCGGGCTCCACCCAGGCGGCTCCCTTGCACGCCCAGGCCCAGTCCACCAGGACAGCTCGATCCCCCGAGATCAGCACGTTCTCTGGGTGCAGGTCGGTGTGTAGGAGGTGGTTTCCGGTCATGGCGGGCAAGTCGCCGTAGTGACGCTCCACGCCCCTCAACGCGCGCCTGCGACCTCGTTCAGGGCCTTGACCTGAGCCTCATCCATGACCCCACCGGCCCAGATCCAAGCGCCGTATTTATGGTCAGCCTCCACCGGGCGGAGCCCGTCGAACCGCCCGTCCTTCGCAGCCTTCTGGAACACCTCGTACGCCAAGGCGGAGGTGAAGACGTGCTGAACGGTCTTGCACACCGCCCGGTCGTGGATCGGGATGGTCATCTGGTCGCCATCATGTTCAGGAACAAGCCTTGGCCGACCTCGAACTTCCAGTCGCACCAGTACTTGGCGCTCATCAGCGCCAGGCGTTCGGGGCAGGTCAGGTCACAGAGTTGGACCTGCGTGGTTCGGCCAACTCGACGGACAGCGAGGCAGTGGTCGGAGGAGGCGGGCGTCTTGGCGTCTGAGGATGCGTTCAGCCCTGCGTCGAGGCGTAGATTACGAAGCCTGATCCCGAACGCCTTCCGGGCCTCCGCTGACTGGTCCTGCACGTGCGTCAGGCCGGGTGGTACTCGCGGTGGGGGATGGCCACCGCGTAAGCCACCTCGAAGACCTCCAGGCAGCGAGCAACGATAGCTGGGTCATCGGTGAGCTGAATGTCGGCTCGTTCTCCGTTGCCGTCCAGGACGTTGAACATCGCGAACTTGCCGTCCAGAACGAACATGTCATTGGCCGGGACGACAAGGGCAGAAGCGAGCCGCCGGGGCAGCCAGCGCAGATCCTCTCCCGCATCGACGGCCATGCCGGAGTAGCGGACGGACATGCGCTGGTAGTCCGACAGGGGTTCGGATATCAAGCGCACCCGGCGCAGATGCCTTCCGCCTCTCTCCTTCTCTTCGACCTTATCGGCCCATTGCCGGTAGGAGGCGGCCACCGCATCGAGGTCGGCCGCGAGAAAGAGCTTCAGATCCTCCTTATCGGCACCGTAGTAGTCGTGAAGCTCCAGCTTGCAGGTGTCGCGGCTAGCCCGCGCCAGCGCACCCCGCCTCTGGACTGAGATCGACTCCATACCGCTCCTTGGCGTACATCCGCACGAACCGCTCGGCCAGCGCATCAGGGATCTCGACGAAGGTTTCGTCGTCCTTCAGCGCACGTAGTTGGACCGCCACACGCTCTCCATGGCGGAGGCCCTGCACCATCCAGCTTCCCTCGCTCGTGCGGTAGAAGCTGGGGCAGTCCTCGACATCCTTGGAGTCGGGGTCCTTGCAGTAGAAGGTAAGCGAGAGATCGCCTCTGCTGCTGTTGTCTTGCACGAGATTTCGCCCTCCTGGACCACGCCGTGAGCACCCTAAGAGTCAGCTAGAGATGCGCAGAGTCAAGGTGCCGGTCACATACGATCTGACCTGGGGATCTAGTGACTCTCGGAGGGTCGGCACGATGTCTGCGCCCGTGCTGACATGTAGGGTGATCAACCACAAATAACAAGAAGCCCCAGACTCGCGGTTGTGGCCGTGAGCTGGGGCTTTGACTTGTCTTTAACCAGGTCAAACCTGATCTGCTATGGAGCATGGTGGACGATACTGGGATTGAACCAGTGACCTCTTCCGTGTCAGGGAAGCGCTCTCCCGCTGAGCTAATCGTCCATTATTGAGTTGGAAACTCAGAGCGGAAGACGGGATTCGAACCCGCGACCCTCACCTTGGCAAGGTGATGCTCTACCACTGAGCCACTTCCGCGTGGTGTTGTCTTTACTTTAGCGGATCCCGGAGGGTCCGCCGATCGGTCGAGGTGGAGACGGGATTTGAACCCGTGTAGACGGCTTTGCAGGCCGCTGCCTCGCCTCTCGGCCACTCCACCAGGAGTCTTGCTCCGAGCGGAAGACGGGATTCGAACCCGCGACCCTCACCTTGGCAAGGTGATGCTCTACCACTGAGCCACTTCCGCGTGAACTCCCGGCTACGCGTGCCGGGCCACGGGAAAACCATATCGCCTCCGAAGAGTGCCCGTGCGCACGGTGCGTCCGGTGGGGTGAAATTCAGCCGATCAGGCGCACGTCCTTGGCCATCACGAACATCACCCGGTGGCCGAGCTGGATCTGGTGATAACGGGTCTTTCCCGTGGTGGTGACATGTTTGGCGGGGGAGTAGGCGTTGGCGGCGTAGTAGGAGCCGGTGATCGTGTCACCCACCGTGTACGTCTGCCCCGGAGCGATCTTGTACTTGAGCGGGGTCAGCGGCTGATAGGCCGCGCTTTTGTAGGCGGATTTTTCCGGATACGCCCGCCCGTACACCTTCACGTTGCCCGACAGCGGCGTCACCATGGGCCCCTTGGCCGGGACGGCGGTCGGGTTCGCGGCCGGGTTGTGGAACCACGCCTTCTGCCCCAGGTACCAGATGGCCGTCCAGTCCCCCTGCCGGGCCGCGACCGCGTAGCGCTGGCCGGTCGAAGCGCGGGCGCTGTGGTCGTACACGCTGTGCGTGCTCGGCTTGCCGGGATGTTTGCCCAGGTCGGTGACCAGGGAGGCGGTCGGGCTCGGCGCGGTGCGCAGCCACACGGTGGCGGCCCCGTGCGAGGGGCAGGCCACGGTGGGCTTGGTGGTCACGCAGCCGGTGAAGTACGCGCGGTGCTTGTTGTAGGACGGGCGGATGATGATGGAACCGCCGTCCTTGGCCGCCTTGAACGGCCGGTCCATGAGCTCGAAATAGTGCTCCCAGTCCCAGTACGGGCCCGGGTCCTCGTGCATGCCCGCGACCGTCTGCGGGCTCGTGCCCGGCACGTTGTCGTGGCCGATGACATGGGCGCGGTTGAGCGGGATGTCGTACTTGTCGGCCAGGAACTTGACCAGCCTGGCCGACGACCGGTACATCGCCTCGGTGTACCAGGCGCCGCCCTTGGCCAGGTAGCCCTCGTGCTCGATGCCGATCGAACGGGTGTTGACGTCCCAGTTGCCCGCGTGCCAGGCGATGTCGTTCGTCGGCACGTGATGGGCGACATGTCCGTCGCGGGAGCGGATCGTGTAGTGCCAGCTCACGTACTTGGGGTTCCTGACGAGGGAGGGGATGCCCTGGTAGGAGCCCTCGGTGTCGTGGATGACGAGGTAGTCGACCGAGCGCTTGCGGGCCAGGCGGTCGTGGTTGCCGTAGTCGCGGTCCTTCTTCTTGCCGAAGCGCTTGTAGGCGGCGGGCATCCATTCACAGGAGAGGGAGGACGGGCATTCCGCCTGCCCCGCCGGTTGCCCCTTCGGCCCGTAGCCGGTGCCGGGGGACCACGTTGAGGTGGATGTGGGCGGTTGTTGTGCGGGGTTGTCCTCCGAGGTGGGTGCGGGGTTGTCCTCCGAGGCGGGTGGGGTGTCGGTGTCGAGCTGCTCGTTGCCCACGGGCGGGGCGTCGTCGTCGGTGACCAGTTCGTCGGTGGTGGGCCGGGCGTCGTCGTCGGCCGCCGGCTCGTTCGACGCGGGCTCGGCGTCCGGGTCGGCCTGGGTGGTGGGCTCGGCGTCGTCGTCGGCCGTGGCCATCGGCAGGGGCGGCACGGGCAAGAGTCGTACCACATGGCCATCGTCGGTACGGCGCTGCGCCCCCTCCCGCATCACCGCGAACACCTCATCCGCGAACGCCCGCGAGGCCGCCGCGTCATCCGTCCCCGCGTACCGGGCGACGGCCGCGTGCCAGTCGGCGGGATCGGAGCTGGGCCGCTCCTGGTAGGAGGCGAGGAGGGCGGCCCCGGCGCGGATGTTCGCGGCCGGGTCCGCCCGCAGCAGGGCGGGCTCCACGCCGGCCAGCCGCCCGGCCTCGGCGAGGGTCGTCCGGGGCGGCGGTTGCGACGTGCGCAGGGCCGAGCGCGACAGCACCTCGGACAGCGAGCGGGACATGGGACGGGAATCGTCCCCCCGTGGGTCGCCGGAGGCGTCGCCGATGTGGCCGTGCGTCCGCGCGTCCTCGGGAAAGGCGTCCACCAGGTGCATCGGCCCGTACCCGCCCGCCGTGCTCGGCCGCCCCCCGTTGGCGTCCCACCGCGACTCCAGGTACGCCACCCCGAGCAGCACGCTCTCCGGCACGCCGTACTCCCGCGCCGCCGCCGCGAAGTCGGCCTGCCGCCCGGGAGCCGCGCCGCCGTAACCCGTAGCGGGTACGGCGAGGACGCCGGCGGCCAGGACGGCGGCGAGCCAGAGCTGCATGACCATCTCCTCAGGAACGTCACGATTCGACTACTCACCGTAACCATTCCCAGAATGGGATGTGTCAGACGGGTCGGATGATACGCATGAGATCCGCTAGATCCGCAGCGAACTCCGCATCCCAGTCATCGACCTCCAGATGCCCCGCCAGCCGCCGATGGGCGGGAGCGTCCGGGCCGCCGCGATGCGCCCGCGACTCGTTCGACGCCGCGGAGAAACGCCCGTTCACCTCGGAGACCGCGAACCCGAGCACGAACGTGCTGACCAACCGCTCGATCCGCGGCACCTGCGCCTCCGGCACCCCCGCGTCGAGCAACGCCTGGTAGATCAGGTCCACCACGCGCACCCCGTCCGGCGTCACCGAGGAGCGGAAGAGCAGCAGTGGGAAGACCGCGGGGTGCTCGGCGGCCATCCGGCGGGTCGCCCACGCGAAGGCGCGCAGCCGCTCCTCCCAGGTCGCCCCGTGATCGGCGGGGGCCAGGCCGGTGAGCAGGCGGCCCACGAGGCCGTCGAGCAGTTCGTCCTTGTTGCGGAAGTAGCCGTACAGGGCCATGGGCGTCACCCCGATGCGCTCCGCCACGGCCCGCATGGACAGGGCGTCGAGCCCGCGCTCGTCGGCGATGGCGAGCGCCGCGTCGAGGATCTCCGGCTGACGGGAGGTCTTGAGCTTCCGCACGGCCTCAGTCTACAGTGTAGAGCAGTCTACGCCGTAGACCAAGAGGGTGATCGTCATGCTGGTCGCTGACGGGCTGGTCAAGCGCTACGGCGACGTCACCGCGCTGGACAGCTTCGACCTGCGGGTGTCGCCGGGCGAGATCGCGGGGCTGGTCGGGCACAACGGCGCGGGAAAGACGACGTTCTTCGAGGTCGCCGCCGGGCTGATCGCGCCGGACGCCGGGTCCGTACGGGTGGATGGAGAGGTCGGGATGGCGCCGCAGCGGCTCGCGCTCTACCCCAGCGTCACCGTGCGCGAGACGCTGCGGCTCTTCGGCGGCCTGGCCGGGCTGCGGGGCGGCGTACTGGCCCGCGCCATCGAGGCCACGGCGGCGGAACTGGCGCTCGAAGAGGTGCTCGACCGGCGGGTGAGCGTGTTGTCGGGCGGCCAGCAGCGCCGCACACAGGCCGCCACCGCCCTCCTGCCCGACCCCGGCGTGCTGCTGCTCGACGAGCCCACGGCGGGCGCCGACCCCGAGACGCGCGCCGCGCTGCTGCGGGCCGTGCGCAAGCGGGCGGATCGCGGCGCGAGCGTCGTCTACTGCACCCACTACCTGCCCGAGCTGACCGAACTGGGCGCCACAATCGCCGTCGCCAGGAACGGCCGGGTGATCGCCAGGGGCACCGGCGCCGAGTTGCTCAAAGACCTGCCGGGGGAGGTCAGGGTCACGGTGGACGGCGGCGAGGAGATCGCCGTGCCCACCACCGATCCCACCGCCACCCTGGCCGCGCTGCTGCGCGACCTGCACGATCGCGGCCGCCCGGTGCGCGGCGTCGACATCCGCCAGCCGTCGCTCGACGACCTCTACAGGGAGTTGTCCCATCATGCGGACCACGCGAACCATGCGTGCTGAGTCGTTGCGCCGCATCGCCGTGCTGGCCGGGCACAACGCGCTGCTGCGCAGGCGCGACCCGGCCCACTTCGTCAGCTACCTCGTCATGCCCATGGTGCTGATGCTGATCTTCAAGGGCATGCTCGGCGAGGCCACGCAGGCCGTCACCGGCCTGCTGGTGATGTTCTCGGTGTTGTCGATGGCCGACGTAGCCACCGCCACCCTCACCGAGCGCGTCTGGCACACCTGGGAACGCCTGCGCGCCACCAGGGCCAGGATCCCCGAGATCATGATCGGCAAGGCCCTGCCCGTCTTCGCCGTGCTCGTGATCCAGCAGGCCGCGCTGCTGGTGTACGGGGTGCTCGCGGTCGGCATGCGTCCCGCCGGTCCGATCTGGCCGCTCGCGCTGGCCGTGGTCGCGTGGTGCTTCGCCCTGCTCGGCGTGGGCACGGCCATCGCCGGCGTGGTACGCAGCCAGGGCGAGCTCAGCACCCTGTGCAACATCGCGGCACTGTCGGTCAGCGCGCTGGGCGGGGCGCTGGTGCCGTACGCGCTCATGCCCGCCTGGGCGCAGGCCGTCGCACCGGCCTCGCCCGGCTACTGGGCCACGACCATGTTGCAGGCCGCGGTCGAGGGCGATCTCGCGGGTACGGCCGGCCCGGCGGCGGTGCTCATCGGGCTCGGACTGGCGGCCGGAGCCTTCGCCTGGTGGCGGTTCGGCAAGGGCTGGGACCGTACGGGCATGCTCTAGACGCATTTCCTGCCCGATATCGGGCAGGATGTTGGCGTGTCTCGTTCCAGCGCCGTAGTGTCCTCGTCTGTGTCCACGGCACGGCATCCGTACGAAGATCTCATCGCCCACCTCACCAGGACGAGCCCGCTCGGCCCAGGAGAGGCGGCCCGGGTGGTGGCCGACGTGCTGGCCTACTTCTCCGAGCCCGTCGAGGAGTTCGTCCGCCGGCGCCACGGGGAGCTGAAGTCCAGGGGCTTCACCAACGACGAGATCTTCCCCCGGATCGCCGGCGAATTACGGGGCCGCCGGGTTGCGGCTCCAGAGCTGTCCCTGAGGCAGCTACGAAGGATCGTCTACGGATAAGAGGAGACCTCGATGTGCGGAATCGTGGCCTATGTCGGCCCCAGGGACGCTGCGCCCATCCTGCTGGAGGGCCTGCAGCGGCTTGAGTACCGGGGCTATGACTCGGCCGGGGTCGTGGTGTCCAACAAGGGACTGAAGGTGCGCAAGGTCAAGGGCCGGGTCGCCGATCTGGCCAAGGTCGTGCCGGCCAGGTTCAAGGGCGGCCTGGGCATCGGGCACACCCGGTGGGCCACGCACGGCGTGCCCAGCGACGTCAACGCCCACCCGCACCTGTCCGGTGACGAGCGCATCGCCGTCGTGCACAACGGCATCATCGAGAACGCCGCCGAGCTGCGCGCCAAGCTGGAGGCCGACGGCGTGACGTTCGCCTCCGAGACCGACACCGAGGTGCTCGCGCACCTGATCTCGCACGCCGCCGACGAGAACGACTCGCTGGAGGAGGCCGTCAGGAAGACGCTCAAGAGCGTCGTCGGCACGTACGGCATCGCCGTCGTGGACGCCCAGCGGCCCGGCGAGGTGGTCGTGGCGCGCAACGGCAGCCCGATCGTGCTGGGCATCGGCGAGAAGGAGATGTTCGCCGCCTCCGACGTCTCCGCGCTGGTCCGCTACACGCGCCAGGTCGTGCACCTGGAGGACGGCGAGCTGGCCGTGCTCAAGGCCGACGGCTTCCACACCTTCGCCAGCGACGCGCGCGAGACGGCCAAGGAGCCGCTGACCGTCGACTGGGACGCCGGCCACTACGACACCGGCGGTTATGAGCACTACCTGCTCAAGGAGATCTCCGAGCAGCCCGAGACGATCACCCGCACGATGAGCGGCCGCCTCGACGAGCGCTTCCACGTGGCCCACCTCGGCGGCCTGAACATGGACGCCCGCGAGACGCGCGGCTTCCGCCGGGTGAAGATCATCGGGTGCGGTTCCGCGTACTACTCGGGCCAGATCGGCGCGCAACTCATCGAGGAGCTGGCGCGCATCCCGTCCGACGCCGAGCCCGCCAGCGAGTTCCGCTACCGCAACCCCGTCGTGGACCCCGACACGCTCTACGTCGCGATCAGCCAGTCGGGGGAGACCTACGACACCCTCGCGGCCGTGCAGGAGCTCAAGCGCAAGGGCGGCCGGGTCATCGGCATCGTCAACGCGGTGGGCAGCGCCATCGCCCGCGAGGTGGACGGCGGCATCTACCTGCACGCGGGCCCCGAGGTCTCGGTGGCCTCGACCAAGGCGTTCACCTCGACCTCGACGGCGTTCGCGCTGCTGGCGCTGCACCTGGGCCGGGTGCGCGACCTGTCGCCCGCCGACGGGCGGCGCGTCGTGGAGGGCCTGCGCCGGCTGCCCGGCCAGATCGAGGAGATCCTCCAGCAGGGCGACAAGATCGCGGAGCTGGCCAAGAAGTACGCCCCTCATCCGAGCATGATGTTCGTCGGGCGCGTACGGGGTTACCCGGTGGCCCGCGAGGGGGCGCAGAAGCTCAAGGAGATCTCCTACGTGCACGCGGAGGCGTACCCGGCCAGCGAGCTCAAGCACGGCCCGCTCGCGCTGATCGGCCCCGACATGCCGACGGTCGCGATCGTGCCCGACGACGAGCTGCTGGACAAGAACCTCACCACGCTCGGCGAGATCCGCGCCCGTGGCGGCCGGGTGCTCATGGTCGGCCACCGCGAGCCCGGCCCCAAGCTGGCCGACGACTCGATCGTGATCCCCAAGAACGAGATCGAGCTCGACCCGATCCTGCTGACGATCCCGTTGCAGCTGCTGGCCTACCACGCGGCCGTGGCGCTGGGCCGCGATGTGGACAAGCCGCGCAATCTGGCCAAGAGCGTTACGGTCGAATAATCGCCTGGGTAGTGTTATTCGGCTGCGTACGACATAAATTCGGTAGTGTGCGGCAGTTCGACCACCACAGGCCCAATCCCGCACGCATGTACGACTACATGCTCGGCGGGAAGGACAACTTCGCGGTCGACCGCCAGGCCATCGACCAGCTCGCAGAGCTGATCCCGGAGGCGGTCCCGCTGGCCCGCGCGAACCGGGCCTTCCTGCAGCGTGCCGTACGCTACGTCGCCCGAGCCGGGGTCGACCAGTTCCTCGACCTCGGCAGCGGCCTGCCCACCCAGGGCAGCGCACACGAGGTGGCGCCCCGGGCCAGGGTCGTCTACGTCGATTCCGACCCGGTGGTCGCCGCGCACGCCGCGATCCTGCTCCGGCGCTCGCCTGGCATGGCCCGGTTCATCCACGCCGACCTGCTCGACCCGGTGAACGTACTGACCAGGGCCGGTGAGTTCCTGGACCTCGACCGGCCGATCGGAGTGCTGCTGGTCTCGATCCTGCACTTCCTGCCCGACTCGGCGGATCCGCAGGGGGCCGTGGCCAGGTTGCGCGAGCTGATGGCGCCCGGCGGGTTCCTGGTGATCTCGCATGCCACGACCCTGGGGCACCTGGAGGATGAGGAGCGGGCCAGGGGCTTCTACGGAGGCCCGTCCGCCAGCGGGGGCACCGACCGGACGCCGGGGCAGATCCGGGAGTTCTTCGGTGGCTGGCCGCTGGAGCCGCCGGGGCTCGTACAGGCCACGGACTGGCGTCCCGACCGGCCCAAACTGGTGGGCGACTGGTCGCTGCCATCGTCCCTGATGGCCGGCACCGGCAAGAAACCCTGAAATATCGCGATATTGGTGGCGGACTGGGACCCCGGTGTATAGCTCTCCGTAATGGGGCAATAACCTGGAGTAATGCGGGGATATGGGGAGCGGGGGCCGTCCAGGAGGCGGTTCCTCGTCTGGGGGCTGGGCCTGGCCGCCGGCGCTGCGGCCTGCGCCGCCGGTTGCGGCACCGAGCACGCGGGCGGCGGGGGTGTGGACGCGCTCCGTACCCGTTTCTCGATCAATCCCGGCGGGCCCCGCTGGGCCAGGGCCGGGCGGGCGTTCGCCGGAGTGGCCCGCGCGGCCGGGTTCATGGCCGGCGGCGGCCCGGAAGCCGGCCGGGCGGCGGGCTTCGGGTCGGCGATCACCCTGACCGGCCTGCCCGCGCTGGCCGCCGCCGAGCTGAACAACGCCCAGAGCCTGCTCGACGACGCCACCCCGCTGGCCAGGCTCAGCGGCGAGGTCGAGGTGGTGGTCGTGCCGGACGGCTCACCCCTGCGCGACTTCGACGACTTCGGCGCCCAGCTGCTCGCCCGCCCCGGCCAGACGCCGCTGGCCGGCGGGCCGCAGGGCGAGCCCGACCACCTGCTGTTCGGCCTGATCGCCAGGGCGCTGGGCGCGGACGGCAGGCAGGTCGACTACAGCGGCTACCCCAGCAGCGGCGAGGCCGTCACCGCGCTGCTCGCGGGCAAGGCCGCCGCCGCCGCGGGCCCGCTGCGCGACTGGCGCGCCGGCATCGGCCGCGGCCGGGTCAGGGCGCTGGCGGTCTCCTCGGCCCTGCGCGTGCCCGACCTGGACGTGCCCACGCTGCTGGAATGCGGCGCACGCGTGGACTTCGCCGACTGGGTGGGCGCGTTCGGGCCCGCGGGCATGTCCGACGAGAGCCGCGACTCGGCCGTACGGATGTGCGCTGAGGTGATCGGCTCCAGCGCCTGGGAGGCGGCCTGCCAGGCGGCCGGCTGGTTGCCGATCCCGCTCTCCGGCGACGACTTCGCCAACTGGCTGGACACCGAGATCGCCAGAACCCGCGCCGTGCTGCGGGACCTCGGCCTGCTCCCCACCGCCAAAGAGGACACGACCTGCTGGGTCAGCTGCGGCAACGGCCACTAGGCACCGGGCCGGTTTCCTACAATGGCTTACCGAGTGGCGGTTGGGGGCAATGGGACCCCTGAAGAGACGTTCTAAGTTTTTGGGGGCTTAAGCGTGCGGTCTCTGGCGGACTGGCCGATCCTCGTCATCTCGGTGGTCGGGTCGATCCTCCTGGTGGAAGTGGCCCGGCGGGTGCTCAACCGGGTGGGGCGCAAATGGGCGCTCGCGCGGCACCTGGTGGAGCACTGCACGTGGCCGGCGTTCTCGGTGGCCGCCGTGGTGGCCTTCAACCTGGC
Organism: Nonomuraea sp. NPDC050404; assembly: GCF_040655495.1. Lineage (NCBI taxonomy): Bacteria > Bacillati > Actinomycetota > Actinomycetes > Streptosporangiales > Streptosporangiaceae > Nonomuraea > Nonomuraea sp. NPDC050404. The sequence continues at coordinate 153,718 of NZ_JBFAKB010000002.1, read as the reverse complement.
GTTCGGGCCGGACATGTTCGGCGACTCGGGAAGTGATCAGGCCACCGCCGGGACGGTCGAGCGGGTGCTCGGCCTGGCCACGATCGCCGCGGTCACCTGGCTGATCGTGCAGGCCGCGTACGCGCTGACGGACGTCATCCTGGACCGGCTGGTGCTGGTCGAGGGGGAGCGCAACCGGCGGGCGCGGCGCATCATGACGCAGATCGCGCTGGTCCGCCGCGTCGCCGCCGCGATCATCATCGTGATCGCGGTCGGCGCGATGCTCTTCTCCTTCCCGCAGGTGCGCGCGCTCGGCGCCGGACTGCTCGCCTCGGCCGGGATCGCCGGCGCCATCGTCGGCATCGCCGCCCAGCCCACGATCGGCAACATGCTCGCCGGGCTCCAGCTCGCCTTCAGCGACGCGCTCCGGCTGGACGACGTGGTCGTGGTCGAGAACGAGTGGGGGCGCATCGAGGAGCTGACGCTCACGTACGTGGTGCTGCGGTTGTGGGACGAACGCCGGCTGGTGCTGCCCGTGTCGTACTTCACCCAGAACCCGTTCGAGAACTGGACCAGGCACGGCAGCCGGGTGCTCGCCGTGGTGCACCTGCGGGTCGACTGGTCGATACCGGTCCCCAAACTCCGCGAGGCGCTGTATGAGTTCCTTCAGGAGAGCCCGCTGTGGGACCAGAAGGACTGGACGCTGCAGGTCACCGAGGTGCTGCCGAACGGCCTGGTCGAGCTGCGGGCCCTGATGAGCGCCGCGGACGCGCCCTCCTCGTGGGACCTCAAGTGCGACGTACGGGAGTTCCTGGTCAACTACGTCAGGGACAACCACCCCGACTCCCTGCCCCGCTTCCGCGTCGACACCCAGGAGGACCGGGCGGACCTGAGCTGGACCAGAGATCGGGGTCCGGTGCGGGAAGAGGATTGAGAGGTTCCCTCCACCTCCCCGTGAAGGCGGGGCATTGTTCCCTCACGGCGAGTTCAAAGCCGGTCGCCGCGCGCAATGTATGCAGTATGACGGCAAACACCAAGAAGAACTGCTCATGCGGACACGGATCATCCTGTTCGTGCGCCAGTAGCTGCAGTTGCGGCTGCAACGCCTGATCCGCGGCGCGTACCCCCGAAGGGCGGGCGTCCGGCAGTGAAGCAGTTTCATTTGCCGGAGCCCGCTGCGCCATTAAACAAGTGGCGCCGGCCTCGATCGCCGGTTTACCGTGGACATCGTCCAGCAGCGAGCAGAAAGGCGGCGAAGTGAGTTACCTGAGCATCTCACGACCGCCGGCCGGCCTGTCCGAGCTGCGGCGATGGCTTTCCGGATAACCATTTACAGGTTGTCGGGAAAGCCGCCTCGGAATTCTTCCGGGGCGGTTTCTTCATACGTGTGACCGAGTGTGGGGCAGTTTGGTCAGCCCGCCTGCCTTGGGAGCAGGAGCACCGCAGGTTCAAATCCTGCCGCTCGGACTCGGCCCTGAAAGAAAAGGGCCGCGGGTACGGCCTGGCCGACGGGAATGGCGCCCCCCGGCCGGACCACGCCCCCGCCCCGGGCCGGCCCACGCCAGTCCAGCCCGGGGCCCAGCCACTCCGGCCCGGAGCTCAAGAACGAGACTCCCGGGTTCGGCGCTCATGAGCAGGAGGGGCGTGCCTGCGCCGGAGGCTTCGCGGGCAGCCCGAGCGCCCTGAGCGTGCCCTTGAGGTACGCGGGGGCGCGCATCCAGCCGGGACTCACGACGTTCTTCTGCGCGGGCGTGTGGACGACCGGCCGCGTGCCCGCGTACGGGTAGACGTACTGGACGACGACCGGCAGATCGACGCCGGGCTCGTACCAGTCGATCCGGTAGCGGGGCCCGAGGCCGCCGTCGGGGCGTCGGGCCGAGAACACGTCGGGCAGCCCTTCGAGCAGCGTGTTGTTGACGGCGGTGCCGGTGCGCACGGTGTTGAGCCGCCGGTCGTCGGCGGCGGTCCCCGGCTTGATCTCGATGGGGCGCGACAGGCCGGGACCGGTCAGCGTGCCCCGCTCCACCAGCTTGGCGGCGGCGGGAGAGGCGATCACGAGAGGGAGCAGCGCCACCGTGAGTACCACGAAGAGACGTCTCATGTTTTCTCCTACCGCCGGATGGCCGGCGAGGTTCCCAGGAGGTGACGGAGCCTGAGCCCCGCGAGCGTCCAGGCCAGCCGGAGCGCCGCCGCCCGCCGGCCGGGGGCGACGAGCCTGGCGCCCCGCCACCACAACGGTACGCCGCCGAGCAGCCGGGCCGAACCCTTCTCGTCCTCCTCCACGGCCAGCGGCCTGGCACACGGACGCTCTCCCCGTACGACGGGGAACTCCACCGGCAGGTGCGGGTCCCGGCAGGAGCGGACCAGCACGGGCACCGCGAGGATCCCCGCCAGTTCGGCCGCGATCGCCGAACAACCCCCGCAGGAGCTGTCGGCGATCACGACCAGCCGCCTCACCACAGCGGCCCGGAGATCAGCAGCCCGGACGTCAGCGCGGTCACCGTCCCCACGACGGTGGCCGCGGCCAGCACCCTGGCGTTGGCGTGCCACAGGTCGCTCCACGCGCCGTCGTCGCTGTGCGCGATGCTCGTCGCCGCCATGCCCCAGCGGGCGATCGCGAAGCCCGTGGCCGCCGCGGCGGCGCCGTACCAGGGGAGGGCCAGCAACATCGCCAGCAGCACCAGGTGAGGCTGGGCCGACGGCGAGTACGTGCGCATGCCCGTGCCCATCTCGAAACCGAACTGGATGCCGCCCACGAACCGGCCCTTGTGCACCACGTGCTCGGGCACCAGCCGCGCGTTCTCCGGCACCGGCACGTTGATCAGGCCGAACTCACGCAGGACGACGATCGCCGCGAGCAGCGCGAGCAACCCAAGCCGTACGGATGCGGGGACCAGAGCCTGCACCACGCCGCCGAGCACCACGGCGACCAGCGCGACCGTCCACGCCCCGAGCAACAGTCCCACGCCATAGACGGCGAGGGCGCCACGACCGCGCCAGACCGACGCGCTCAGCAGGAAGGCCGAGTTGTGGCTTCAAGTGCTGCCCGAGTTGGCGTAGCCCGCGTTGAGGCCCGCCCAGAGGAACATGAGGGCCGCCGGGGCCTTCACCGCCAGGGGCAGCGCCGAGCCGAGTACGATCGGCACGGCCACGACCAGCGGATGAAGGACCCGGCTGCGCAGCGGCTGACTCATACGCCGCACATCGCGATGGTCAGGTCGCGGTGGTAGGTGCCATCACGCCAGGTGACCGTGGTCATGGCGTCGGAGCAGCGCCAGGCGTTGTTCGACCAGCGCCAGGCGTTCCGGCCCGCGCACGTGGTGGTGCGGATGACGTTGGTGTAGCGCTCCTGGTCGGAATAGCCGGGCCGGTGCGTGCGGCTGCCCTCGAAGTGGAAGCCGCCGCTGCACGGATAGGAGCCCATGCGCCAGCCGCCGAAGCAGACGGCCCGGCCGTCGCCCCACCAGTTGTTGCGGCCCTGGGAGTAGTCGCCGTAGGGCGGGTCGCAGTTGCCCGCGGTGTACTCCGACGTCGGGCCGGCCAGGGCGCGGCGGCGCGACAGCGCCCAGTCCAGGGGGACGAGGGTGGCGGCCATGGCCGTGACCGCCAGGCCCTTCATCAGGGTCCTGCGACCGGCGGGCATTTCGGCGATCATGGCGCGGACCCTGCTGCGCGGCGCCCCCTCCGGCGCGGGCCCCATTTCGGGAATCGACTCAAAGCGCATGGTTGCTCCCCGTTGGTAGAAGTTCGCTGAGAAGAGTTGGGATGTCGGTGTCGCCGTACACGAAGCGGCGGTCGAGGACGGCTCCCGCGTCGTCGATGATGGTCAGGCTGGGCGCGTATCCCTCGTACAGCGCCGTCCACAGGTCCGGGTCCGCCAGAACGGTGCCCTCGGTGAAGGCGGAGGCCGCGGCGAGGTCGCCGGTCACCCCGACCACCCGGACGCCCGGCAGGTCGGCGCCCTGCAGGCTCTCCCAGACGCCGTGGCAGATCGCGCAGCCGCCGTCGAGGAGCATCGCCAGCGTCGCCTGCCGCCCGGGTCCGGGAAGCAGCGCGGCGGGCATCTTCACCTCGTCGTCGGCCAGGCGGTCACTGTCAGGGTTCAGCGCGGTCTGCTCCAGGGCCTTGACCCTGGAGTACACGGCGGTCACGGCGATGACCGCGAAGATCGCGATGAGGAGGGAGAGCAGGGACAGGGCGAGCGGCAGGCTCATGCGGCCCACTCGACCCGGACGCCGCCGAGCACGGCGTCGACCATGGCCTGGTCCCGGGAGTTCCTGAGCGCGGCCGCCTCGGTCCCGTCCTTGGGGAACATGACCGTGAAGACCGCGGTCGGGCTGGCGAAGGTGTAGCGCCACTCGTAGGGCGTGCCGGTCAGCGCGGCCTTCTGCTCGGGGTCGAGGGCCAGCGCGTCCTTCCAGACCTCGACGTCGCCCCTCGCCATGCCCTGCCAGTCGGGCAGGGACTCGCGGGCCGTGCGCGCGTCGAGGGCCATGATGAGGACGCGGTCGCTGATCCCGAACACCGAGGTCCCGAACTGCTGCGTGCCTACCTTGAGGCGAGGCGTGACCTTGGCGCCCTCGGGGCCGTCGGCGAACTCGATCGCGGCGGCGAGGGAGTTGAGCACCGACTGGCGCGGCGCGGGCCCGTTGAACCAGGTGGTGGCCTCGTGGTACGGCCCCGCCCAGATCAGGCAGCTGTTGGAGCGGTCGGCCGCCTCGTACAGCCGCAGGTCGTATCCACGGCGGCGGAACGTCTCGGCCCGCCCGCCGGGGAAGATGTGCGTGGGAACGGCCTTGCTGTGACCGGCCGGCGCGAGGCTGAAGGCCCGCAGGAGCCCCGGCGCCGCGATCCGGGTGTGGCCGTGCCATTCCAGGGTTCCCGTCTCCACCGGGAGGTCGATGGTCAGCCGTGCCCCGTCGGCTGCCAGGCGTGTGAGGGCGAAAGTGGAAGTGATCATGTGTCCCCAATCGTCGGGTGCGTCGTTATGCGCACCACCGCATGATCCATGCGAACAGTAAGGTCAGGATTTCTCGACATCAATAGATGTATGGACACTTCGGAGTTCCCGATTATTTGGGCCAGGCCCTATTGCCGGTTCTCCAGAAGCGGCCCGTCGATGACCCCGGCTCACCTTTTTCTAGATCCGTTTCCCGTTTTCGCTCGGATCAGAGCAGGTGAAGTGCGTCGTCAGGCCCGGCGGAAGCTCCCGCTCGTAATTGTTGCGGGCGGCGACATTTGAGGTGCTGATCCGCATGGCTCGACCCATCTCCAACTGCGGTGGGAGTGGTTCCCGTGTTTGCCGGAGGAGTCGGTTCGTGCCGTATATTTAATGCTTTCGGGTCGCAGTTGAAATGGCCTACGAATTGTTGTCAGGTTCAAGGCGCCGGCCTGCCGTGCTACTCGGGTCGGAGTGGCCGTCGCACTCACTCCGCTGCCGGCACGGCATGAACGCTCGCCAGCAGCGCGTCGTCGTGATCGGCCGGCACCGCGCGCAGGTCGAGCAGGCATCGGTCGTTCTCCACACGGGCCAGTACGGGCGGCTCCGCCCGGCGCAGCGCGGCGGCCATGCGCCCGTCCAGCGCGACGGCGGCGCTCGGCAGCACGACCCCGGGCGCCCCACCGCCGCCGACCACGCTCTGGGTGTCGACGGCCTCGGCGTCGATCCCCTCGCCGCGCAGCCGCGCCGCCAGGCGTTCGGCGCGGGACCTCAGCGTGGCGTGATCGGCGTGCAGGCACTCCCAGGTCGGGGTCGGCGGGCCGGCGACCGTGGCCTCCAGGGCCGCCAGCGTGATCTTGTCCACCCGCAGCGCGCGGGCGAGCGGATGGCGGCGCAGCCGGTCCACGAGGGCGGCGCGGCCGAACAGCAGCCCGCACTGAGGGCCGCCGAGGAGCTTGTCCCCGCTGGTGGTGACGAGGTCCGCGCCCTCTTTCAACCAGCTCGCGACGTCGGGCTCACGGGGCAGCAGCGGCTCGGGAGTCAGCAGCCCGGAGCCGGCATCGCCGACGAGCGGGATTCCGCGCTCCCGGCACAACTCCGACAGCCGCGCCACCGGGACGTCGGCCGTGAAGCCCTCGATCCGGTAGTTGGACGGGTGCACCTTCAGCACCATGCCCGTCCGCGGCCCGATAGCGCCGGCGTAGTCGGCGAGGGCGGTGCGGTTGGTCATGCCGACCTCACGCAGCCGCGCCCCCGTGGAGGCGAGCAGGTCGGGCAGGCGGAACCCGTCGCCGATCTCGATCAGCTCCCCTCGGCTGATCACGATCTCGGCTCCGGCCGCCAGCGTGGTGGCCGCCAGCACGAGCGCGGCGGCGTTGTTGTTCACCACGTGCACGGCCTCCGCCGCGGGGACCGCGGCCGCCAGCGCGGCCAGCGCGGTACGTCCCCGCCTGCCCCGGCCGCCCGTGCCGAGGTCGAGCTCGACGTCGGTGACCCCGGCGGCCCGTTCCACCGCCCGGCGGGCGGCGGCCGACAGCGGGGCGCGGCCCAGATTGGTGTGCAGCAGCACGCCGGTGGCGTTGATCACCGGCCGCAGGCCGGAGGCGGCGGCGGGCAGCGACGCCAGCACCGCGGTCAGGACCTCCGCGGGCGCGAGTGCTCCGTCCCTGGCGCGCTGCTGCGCCGCGACGATCGCGGCTTTGACCCGGGCGTCGCCGAGCCGCCGCCGCGCCTCGACCAGCCGGGGTTCGGCGAGCAGCGTGTCCGTCCGTGGAATGGATCGACGATGGTCCGCCACGCTAAGGACGTCCGATCACCGTGCGGAGCACAAGATCCCCGGGCCTTGTACGGGGCTGATCACGCACCATATGATCACCGGCCTTCCGGCGGCATGGGGAGAGGGTGGGCGCCGACATCCGGGCAACGTGGATCGGGGCGGACGGAGCCCAAGTCATTCAACAGCTCCGTCGGCGCGGGAATCAACCGCAAAAGCGGATGGCTCACCCCGCCCGGCCCACGCCACCGCGCGGGCCGGGCGGGGTGAGCCATCCGCCCCCAAGATGATCCGGCCCGCGACGCGGTACGACCGCCCTGCCTCAGGCACCGACCTCCAGTTACGCCCCCGGTCCGGGGAACGCGCCGAGTTGCCGCATCACCGACATGACATCGACGACCGCCCACGTCTCGGCGATCCGGCCGTCGGCGAAACGGGCGATGATGACCTCCTTGTAGGTGACGGACCTGCCGGTCGGTGGCACGCCCATGTACTCACCCCGGTGCGTCCCGGTGACCGTGTTCCTGGCGACCACCCGGTCCCCTTCCGCGATCACGTCCTCGATCTCGACGTGCAGGTCGGGGAAGGCGCGGTGCAGCACCGTGAGAACCTCCTTCAGCGCCTGCGTCCCCTTCGTCTCGATCGGCAGCGGCGTGCCGATCCGCACGTCCGGGTGGACGACCTCGTCGATCGTCCTGGAAAGGGTCTCCTCGTCGCCGGAGCTCACGGCGGCGTGGAAGCGGCGCAGCGCTTCCTTGTTGCGGGCCGGTTCGGTGATGGTCGACATGTGCTCTCTCCTCGGATTCATGGGGATGTGTCACCCGGCGTAGGGGCCGAACCGGCCCCAGACGACGAGCGCGGTCAGTGCGAAAAGGATGAAGGTGGCCGGCAGCCCGGACAGTTCCCTGCGGCGGAGGTGCAGGGCGGCCGCCAAGAGCATCATCAGCGCCAGCCCGGCCGCCGCGATCGGCGTCAGGACGGGCGCGATCCCGGTGAGGGCGGGCACGATCAGCCCGATCGCACCGAGCATCTCCACCACGCCGATGAGCCGCACCGCCCCCTGGGAGAACGTCTCCATCCACGGGTACTTGCCGACCAGCTCATCCTTCGGCCGGGCGAGCTTCGTCAGGCCGGACATGCCGAAGGAGGCGGCAAGGAGCGCCTGCACGACCCACAGGAACACGTTCATCGAGGTGCCCCACCGGGGGCTTCCGTCCGGAGACCGGAAATGTTGTCGCTCATACCCAGGCGACGAACGGGATGCCTCCCGGGGGACACCCAGGACCCGGGGAATCAGAGCTGTTCGAGCCGGTGGGTCAGGAATCGCCGTTCGGGCGTCGAGGTGGCCAGGTCGAGGGCGCGGCGGTAGGCCGTCCCGGCCTCGGCGCCGCGGCCGAGGCGGCGCAGCAGCTCACCACGGGTGGAGTGGAAGTAGAGGTAGTCGTCCAGGCCGAGGCGGTCAACGGCGCGCAGCGCCGCGCCGGGGTCGCCGGCCTGGGCGATCGCCACGGCGCGGTTGAGCTCGACCACCGGGGAGCCGGTGAGGGCGGCCAGCCGGCCGTACAACTCGGCGATCTGCGGCCAGTCGATCCGCTCGCGGGACTGCAACGACGCGATCGCGGCCTGGACGACGTAGGCCCCGCGCCCGCCCAGCGCCATCGCCCGGTCCAGCACCGCCCGGCCCGCCGCGATCTGGCCCGTGTCCCACAACGAACGGTCCTGGTCGTCGAGCAGTACGAGGTCCTCGCCGGAGAACCGGGCCCGCCGCCGGGCGTGGTGGAACAACATCAGCGCCAGCACCCCGTGCACCTCCGCCTCCTGCGGCATCAGCGCGGCCAGCAGCCACCCCAGGCGGATGGCCTCGGCCTCCAGGTCGACCCGGCCCCGGTAGCCCTCGTTGTAGATCAGGTAGAGGACGGCGAGCACCGCGTCCACGCGTTCGGGCAGCAGCCGCGCCTCCGGGACCGCGAACGGGATCCCGGTCGCCTTGATCTTGGCCTTGGCGCGGGTCAGCCGCCGTTTCATGGTCTCCTCGGGGACCAGGAACGCGCGGGCGATCTCGCCGGTGTCCAGCCCTCCGAGCGTCCGCAGCGTGAGCGCCACCTGCCCCTCCAGCGGCAGCGCCGGATGACAGCAGGTGAAGATCAGTTCGAGCCGTTCGTCCTTGATCGGTGTGTCGTCGAACTCGTCCACGATGGCCTCCGGCGCCGGCAGCAGATGGAGCTTGTCGGCCAGGGTGCGCTCCCTGCGGAGCCGGTCGATCGCCCGGTTGCGGGCCGTCGTCACCAGCCACGCGACCGGCGTGTCCGGCACACCGGCCGCGGGCCAGCTCCGCGCGGCGATGGCGAACGCCTCCTGCGCGGCCTCCTCGGCCCGATCGAAGTCACCGAGGAACCCGACCAGCGAGGCCAGCACCCGGCCCCACTCGTCGCGGAACACCTCCTCCAGCACACTCAGAACCGCATCACCGGCCTGACCTCCACCGTGCCGCCGTGCCTGGCGGCCGGGATCCGCGCCGCCAGCTCGATCGCCTCGTCCAGGTTGTCGGCCTCGACCAGGCAGAATCCGCCGAGCACCTCCTTGGTGTCGGCGAACGGGCCGTCGGTCATCAGCGTCCGGCCGCCGCTCACCCGCACGCAGGTCGCCGTCTCGGCGGACTGCAACTGGGTGGCGCCGACATAACTCCCCTCGTCGGTCAGCGCGAAATACTCCGCGTACGTCGCCTCCCGCTCGGCCTCGGGCAGGGCCTCCAGGTAGCCGGGCTCGGCGTAGATCATCAGGGCGTACCGCATCGCAACCTCCGTCTCGGTTCTTGACGAACGAGCAACCCCTCAGGGGACACTTTCCGCCATTTTCCCGTCCTGCCGGCGCGGCGGGAGACGCATATCACACGTCGCCGATGTCCCAGGCGGGCCGGGCCGTTTCGTCTCGGGGGTGACAGCGAACCGGCAAGGGAGTTCACCATGGACGCAAGCGACAACGCCGGCCGCCGGGCTCTGGTGGTCGGGCTGGGCATCAGCGGGATCGCGGCCGCGCTGCGGCTGCGGCAGATCGGCTGGACGCCGGTCATCGTCGAGCGGGCCGCCGCCCGGCGCTCGGGCGGATACTTCATCGCGCTGTTCGGCGCGGGGCGGGCCGCCGCATCTCGCCTGGGCATCCTGGACGGGCTGACCGACCGCGACCCGGCCGGCGGCGCGTACGACATCGACCGGGCGGGGAGGCGCCGCCCCGGACTGAGCTTCAAGGACTTCCCCGGCCAGCCGTGGATGATGACCCGCGGGGACGTGGAGGAGGCGGGCTTCGCCGCGCTGCCGCCTGACGTCGAGATCCGGTACGCCACCGTGCCGACCCGGATCGAGCAGGACGCCGGCGGGGTGGAGGTCACCCTGGCCGACAACGCCGCGGGGACCGAGACCACCGAGCGCTTCGACCTGGTAGTCGGCGCGGACGGGCTGCGTTCGACGGTGCGGCGGCTGGTGTTCGGGCCGGACGAGCGGTACCTGAGCCCGATGAACTGCATGGCGGTGGCCTTCCAGTTGCCCGGCGCGCTGCCCGGCCACGACCTGGGCGACTGCGTCATCCTGATGGAGCACCGGCGGTCGATGTGGATCTTCCCGTTCAAGGACCGCCCGCCGACCGTGCTGCTGAGCTACCGCACCGACGACGTGGCCGCCGAGTTCGCCCGGCCGATGGCCGCGCGGGTGCGCGAGGCGTACGGCCCCGAGCCGACCGGCGCGTCCCTGGGCGCGGCGCTGGACGCGCTGGAGTCGGCCGACCATGTCCTGTTCGACTCCGTCGAGCAGGTGCACATGGACCGCTGGCACCGTGGCAGGGTGGTGCTCGTCGGCGACGCGGCCTGGTGCGTGACGTTGTACGCCGGAATGGGCGCCTCCACCGGCCTGGCCGGGGCCGACCTGCTGGGCACGATGCTGGCCAGGCACCCGCGCAGTGTGACCGAGGCGCTGGCGCGATGGGAGCGGCGCCTGCGCCCCTCCATCGACGACCTCCAGGGCAACGGGCTGCAGATGCGCAGCCTGTTCGTCCCGGCCACCCGCGTGGAACTGGCGCGGCGCCAGGTGCTGGTACGCGCGGGCAAACTGCCGGTGATCTCCCGGTTCTTCACCAGGTGGCGGGAGAAGGCCGGCCGCATGAAGGAGACCGACTTCGCCCACCCCGACTTCGCCCACCCCGACTTCGGCCACCCCGACTTCGGCCCCGACCGTCTCGCACACGCCTGAGACCCGTGCGGGTCAGCGCCGTTCCTTGTCTCCGGCGGTGAGAAGGACGATGTCGAGGTCGCGGAGCCGGTCGGGGTCGGTGTCGATGTCGACGCGGGTGATCCTCCCGTCGTGGACGGTGAACGCGAAGACCGCCTTTGGCCGGCCGAGATGCGACCATACGGCCGCCGGTACGCCATCGACCAGGGCGAGCCTGGCGGCCTCGGCCCGCCCGGAGAAGAAGTCGGCCACCGCCCGGCCGCCACGCAGGTCGCCCGCCACGGCGTCCGGATCGAGCAGTTCGAGCAGGGCGGCGAAGTCCCCGGTCCTGGCGGCGGCCAGGAATGCCTCGACGATCTCCCGCTTGGCCGATCGCGCGGCGTCGGACGCGTCTGCGGCCCCCTGCACCCTGCGCCGGGCCCGGCTGGCGAGTTGCCGTGCCGCCGCCGGGGAACGGTCGATGATGGCGCCGATCTCGGCGAACGACACGGCGAAGACGTCGTGCAGGACGAACGTGAGCCGCTCGGCCGGCGTGAGCGTGTCCAGCACCACCGTCAGCGCGACCCCGACAGAATCGGCGAGCAGCGCCTCGTCCTCGGGGCCGGCCCGGCCGGCCGGGTGCGTGCCCGTGTGCGCTCCGGCCGGTTCGGGCGGCAGCGCCCCGGCCGATTCCTCACGCCGGTTCCGGCGTGCCTCCAGCATGTTCAGGCAGACCCGGGCGACGACCGTGGTCAGCCACCCTCCCGGATTCTCCACCTGCGCGGTGCCCGCGCGGGTGACCCGCAGCCACGCTTCCTGCACCGCGTCCTCGGCCTCACCGGGGGAGCCGAGCATCCGGTAGGCCAGCGCGTGCAAGCGGTCGTGGTGTTCGGCGAACCGTTCGCTCACCCAGTCCTGCTCGGCCATGTGTCACATTCCTCCGTTTCGCCGGTCATACCAATGTGACCGGCGTACCCGTGCCGATGTGACATCCGGGCCCCGGCCCGGCTGTCCGGCACATCCACCGCAATCAAACAGGAGAGAACCGTGTCACTTCAGGTGAGCGCCATCATGCTCGGCGTCAAGGACCTGGCCCGCGCCAAGAAGTTCTATGCGGCCCTGGGCTGCGAGATCGATACCGACACGCGTGGCTTCGTCTCGTTCAGCCTGGGCGAGGGATCCCCGCGGCTGGCTCTGTACGAATGGGAGGCGGCGGCCAAGGACGCCGGCGTCTCCGCCGAGGGCTCCGGCTTCCGCGGCGCCTCCTTCCACTTCAACCCGGACTCCCGGGAGGTCGTGGACGCGATGATGCGCGACGCGGTGGCCGCCGGCGGCAGCGTGGTCAAGGAGGCGGCCCCTGCCCAGTGGGGCGGCTACTTCGGCTACTTCAGCGACCCGGACGGCTATCTGTGGAAGGTCACCACGTACGGCTCCTGACGCGCCCCGATCATTCATGAAAGGACAACGCATGACCGCCCGAGTCTGGCCGAGGCGCCTGATAACCGGTCTGTACTGGTTCTGGGCCCTCCAGTTCGCGCTGGGAGCCATCACCAAGTACTGGCCCGGCGAAACGTTCTTCGGCCCGCCCTACTCGATGAAGTTCGCCGACTGGGGTTACCCGTCCTGGATGCGTTTCGTCATCGGCGGCCTGGAAGGCGTCAGCGCCATCCTGCTGGTGATCCCCAGCAGGCGGACCCGCTTCGTGGGCGCCACCATACTGGCGTTCGTGCTCACCGGAGCGGTCACGACGCACATCATCAATCACGACGTGTTGTCCCAGAGCTGGGCCGCGCCGACCCACCTCGTCATCGCCGGCGCCGTCGCACTGGCCAACTGGCCGGCCGACTGGCGAGAGCTCCTGCGGCGTGCCGTCCCGCCCACGACCCGGGCGGCGCCTATGACGGAGTGACACCGGCTCGTCCCTTCCGGCCCGGTTCAGCGGCGCCCGCACCCCGCTCCGCGGCGGGGGCGCTGGTGATCTGCTCGCTTCCCGCCGCCAACCGCGACCACTCCTTCGTGGACGACCCGGACCGGCTCGACGTCACCCGGGAGGCCGCCGGCCATGTCGCGTTCGGCCACGGCGTGCACCACTGTCTCGGCGCGCCGCTGGCCCGGATGGAGCTGCGCATGGCCCTGCCCGCCCTGTTCCGGCGCTTCCCCGGCCTCGCCCTGGCCGACCCCTACGAGCGTACGGACTTCAGGAGGTTCAGCGTGGTGTTCGGCCTGAACTCCCTCCGGGTGACCTGGTGAGCGGCCGCCGTATCGTTGAAGCCGCTTCCCGGACGCCAGTTAGGAACCACGCATGACCACGCCGCACGCCTTCCCCCTGGAACCCACCCCGATCCACGTGCCCGACAAGGTCCTCGACGACCTGCGCGCCCGTCTCACCTTGACCCGCCCGCCGCTGGACGAGGGGAACGAGGACTGGTCGTACGGCGTCCCGGACAGTTATCTCCGTGAGCTGGTCGCCCACTGGCGCGACACCTACGACTGGCGCGGGGCCGAGGCCGCCATCAACGCCTACGAGCACTACGAGGTGAGCGTCGCCGGCGTCCCGGTGCACTTCATGCGCAAGCCCGGCCGCGGCCCCCGCCCGATCCCGTTGATCCTCACCCATGGCTGGCCGTGGACGTTCTGGCACTGGTCGAAGGTGATCGACCCGCTCGCCGACCCGGCCGCGTACGGCGGTGACCCCGCCGACGCGTTCGACGTCATCGTGCCGTCCCTGCCCGGCTTCGGCTTCCCCGGGCCGCTCGCCGGCTTCCCCGACGTCAACTTCTGGAAGGTCTCCGACCTCTGGCACATCCTGATGACCGAGACCCTGGGATATGAGAAGTACGCCGCCGGGGGTTGCGACATCGGCGGGATCGTCTCCAGCCAGCTCGGCCACAAGTACGCCGACGAGCTGTACGGCATCCACATCGGCTCCGGGCTGCCGCTCGACTTCTTCACCGGCCCCCGGGCCTGGGACTTCGCCAGGAACCGGCCACTCACCGACGACCAGCCCGCCGACGTCCGCGCCCGCATCATCGAGCTGGACCACCGCTCGGCGACCCACCTCAATGTGCACATGCTCGACGGCGCCACCCTGGCCCACGGGCTGAGCGACTCACCCGCCGGGCTGCTCGCCTGGCTGCTGGAGCGCTGGAACGCCTGGAGCGACAGCGGCGGCGACGTCGAGTCCGTCTTCACCAAGGACGACCTGCTCACCCACGCCACGATCTACTGGGTGAACAACTCCATCGCCACGTCGATGCGGTACTACGCCAACGCCAACCGCTACCCCTGGACCCCCGCCCACGACCGTGTCCCGGTCGTGCAGGCCCCGGTCGGCCTCACCTTCGTCACGTACGAGAACCCGCCCGGCATCCACACCGCGGACGAACGCGTCCGGGCCTTCGAGAGCGGCCCGCAGGCCGCCTGGTTCAACCACGTCAACGTCAACGCGCACGACCACGGCGGCCACTTCATCCCCTGGGAGAACCCCGGCGCCTGGGTGAGCGACCTGCGCCGCACCTTCCGCGACCGCAGGCCGTGAAAGACCCCGCCGATCCGAACACGAACCGAGCGAAGGGCAAGGATTGACCCAACGATGCGTATGGGCACGTGCACAAGCCTCAAACGGCCGAGGCCGCTGCATGACCATGGCGAGGCAGACGAACCCTGTTTTCTGGTTTCGATCCGGAGCCCCGGCGGCACGTTGATCTCCCAGCTCAGCCGGGCCACCTGCCGTTTTACGAGCCCCCGGAGACTGAACGATGGCAGAAGTGATGAGCGGAGCGGACGCCGGCCGTTGTCCGCCGCAGCCGAACACGAACCGGGCGGGCGCGAGCGCGGTCCAGCGCGGGCACGGGTTGTGGTGGGCGATCATCGTGATCACCGGGACCACGTCCATGGCGTTGAACGTCGTGCACGCGGTCGTGTACCGGCAGGGCTCCATCGTCGGGGACGGCGCCGTGATCGATTTGTCCCAGGGCGGGCGGATCGTCCTGGGGGTGGTCGCGGGCGTGCTGCCGGTCCTCATGGGCGGGCTGCTGAGCCACTCGTTCGCCGTCACCTCGCCCACGCTGGTCCGGCTGGCGGTGGCGAAACTGTTCACCTTGGGGATGGGCATGAGTTTGTCGGCGCAGGTGGAGCTGCTCACACCCGTGATCGGCTGGCTGCGGGCGCTGGGCACGGCGATCATCATTGATGTGTCGGCCCTGCTGAGCCTGTTCATGATCGAGTACGGGAACAGGGTGCGGAAGGCGGCCGATCGGCGGGCGGCCGAACGTTCGGCCACTCAGCGGCAGGCGGCCGAGCAGGCACGCCGTGAGTCGGAGACGGCCAAGAGGCGGCAGGAGGAGCGGGCGTCGGCCGAACGCCTGGCGGCCGAGCAGCGGGCGGCGGCCGAGGCCCAGGCGGCCAGGGCCGAGGCCGAGAGGCTGGCGGCCGCCGAGCGGGCGGCGGTGGAGCGGTGCGCGGTCGAGCGCGCGGAGGCCGAGCGGCAGACGGCCGTCGCGCGAGCCGAGGCCGATCAGCGCGCGGCCGAGCGTGCGGAGGCCGAGCGGCTGGCAGCCGAGCAGCGGGCGGCAGAACGCGAACGTGCCCAGCGCGCGGCCGCCCAGCGCGAGGCCCTCCAGCGCGACGCGTTCCAGCGCCAGGCCAGGGCCGAACGCCGCCAGGCGGTGCGCAGGGCCTGGGCGGAACGGCTCGCCGAGCACGGTCCCGCCGCGGACGAAGGCGACGATCTTCCGCCGGAGCAGAAGGAAACGATCATCCGCGCGGAGTACGGGACGGATTCCGCGATCACGGCGGCGGCGGTGGCCGCCACGGTGATCGCGGCCGGCGGCCAGATGTCGGAGCCACGCGCGCGGGCGATCCTGGCCAAGATCCGCCGCGAGGCGGCCGACGGCCCCGCCTGACCCCCTCGACCGTCAGAGGGTGTTGCTCAGGAACATGGGGAAGTTGAAGCAGTTCGGGCCGATGAGCCTCTGGACCGAGGAGATGGTGTCGCCGAACTGCCACCACCTGTGGTGCAGGTCGGGGATGGACTGGCCGGGAAGGACGCAGTAGGCACGGCCGCCGTTGGCGTCGTGCTGGTAGACGACCCAGGCCGAGGTGCCGGTCACCTGGAGGGAACTGGCCCGGTCTTCGCTGCCGGTGGAGGAGAGGTTGCCGTTGGACTCGGTGAAGGACCAGTTGGTTCCGCCCAGGGACTGGTTCTGACCGAGAGTGAGCGTCCCGACCATGGACCGGCCGCCGCCCGCGGTCCCGGTGGCCTGGACGGGCGCGGCGGTCGTCAGTGCCGCCACGGCGGCTGCCGAGGCCAGGATGATCGTCAGGTGCTTGCGCATGAGATGCCTCCTCTTGAGGATGATGGTCACCAAGAGGGGCGTTCCATGGTGTTCCACGTGTTCCATCACAGCGCCATCCCTGGAACATCTCACGTCGTCCCGGGCTTCACGGCATGCGGTGCCAGGAGGGCCTCGGCCGCCGCCGTGCGGGCGTACAGGACGTACCTGCCCGTGCGGTGTGCCGTACACAGTCCCGCTCTGCGCAGCGCGGTGAGGTGCTGGTTGACGCCGGGCTCGGAGAGGCCGGCGCGCTGGGCCAGGTCGCGGGTGTGCGCCGGCTGGTCGAGCTCGGCCAGCAGCCTGGCGCGCGTCCTGCCGAGGACGGCGGCCAGGGCCTCGGGAGGCTCGACCTCGCGGCGCTCCCAGAGCGTGGCGATGCCGCGCGGGGGATAGCGGACCGTCGGCTGGTACGGCGGCGTGGTGACGGAGAAGACCCTGGGCGAGGCGAACACGCACGGCACCAGCAGCAGCCCCAGCCCGCGCAGCGTGCGCACGCCCGACACGAAGCGGTGCTTGATGCGCAGCGTCCCGTCCCGCCAGGTGACGGTGTCGTCGAGGTCGGCCAGCATGCGCTGGATGCCGCCCTCCGCCAGCAGCCTGGCGCGGTGCAGGATCTCCCCCTCCAGCAGGGAACGGACGCGCGGCCAGTACGGTGCCATGGCGGCCTCCCAGTAGCCCTCGACCTCCTTCGCCAGCCGTTCGAGCCCCTCTTCCGGCCGGTCATAGAGCGCCCGCACGTGTTTCGTGCGCGGACCGGGGATCTCCTCCAGGTCCGAGCGGACCCGGCCGGCCGCGCCGCGCATCGTGGCGAGTTCGAGGTCGAGGTCGGGCATGGAGGTGGCCGGCGGGGTGCAGGTGAAGCCGGCGATGGAGATGGTGGGCACGGGCACGAGGTCGGACAGCAGCCGCCAGTCCACGTCCCGCAGGCGGCGGCGCACCTGGTCGGCCCAGGGGCGCAGAAGGGGGTGCGCCCGCGGGTTCTTCACCACCCTGACGCTGGCCACGACCTCGCCCAGCGGGGAGACGGCGAAGCGGGTGTTGGCGACGTCGTGGGTGGTGAACGCCAGGTCCAGGGTCACTGGATTAGCTTCTCACTTAATTGATAGCCCTATAGCGCGAAATTTCCGCACTCTGACGGACATGTCCACCTCAGTCGCACAAGAGCCGCCGCCGCTGCTGCGTTCCCGCGGATTCCGCAACCTCTACGTCGCCGCCGCGATCAACCAGTTCGGCAGCCAGATCAGCTACGTCGCGCTGCCCCTGCTCGCCGTGACCGCGCTGGGCGCGGGAGCCGGACAGGTCGGGCTGCTGGCCGCGCTCGGCACCGTGACGGTGCTGCTCGTCGGGCTGCCCGCCGGCGCCTGGGTGGACCGGGTGAGGCGGCGGCCGGTGATGATCGCCACCGATCTCGTACGGGCCTGCGTGTTGTTGTCGGTGCCGGTGGCGTGGTGGGGCGGATGGTTGTCCATGGGGCAGCTCTACGCGGTGGCCGTGCTGGTGGGGGCGGCGTCGCTGCTGTTCGACGTGGCGTCCATGAGCCTCGTTCCCGGGCTGGTGGGGCGTGAGCGGCTGACGTCCGCGAACTCGCTGCTGGTGGGGACGGGCTCGGGGATGGACATCGCGGGCCGCAGCGCCGCCGGGGTGCTGGTGCAGGTGGTGGGCGCGCCGATGGCCGTACTGGTGGACGCGCTGAGCTACCTGTGGTCGGCGATCTGGCTCCGCGGCGTCCCCGAGCCCGCGGTCACGGGGACGGCGGGCGTACGCGAGCCGTTCGCGCGGCAGATCTCGGCCGGTGTGCGCTTCCTGTTCGGCAACCCGGTGCTGGTGGCGGCGCTCATGCAGGGGACGATGGCCAACCTGGCCTTCCCGCTCTGCTCGGTGCTGCTGCCCATCCTGATCGTCGACGAGCTGGGCTACCCGGAGTGGGTGCTCGGCGCCTACCTCGCCGTCGGCGGGCTCGGCACGCTGGCGGGCTCCGCGACCGCTCACCTGATCGGCCGCCGCCTCGGCACCGGCCGCGCCACCCTGATCGTCAGCATGGCCACCGCCCCGGCCTCACTCGTGATCCCGCTGCTGGACCGGGGCCCGTGGTTGTGGGCCGCCGCGGGGGCGTGGTTCGTGCTGACGTTCCGTACGGGCGTCAACAACGTGCTGCTGGTCAGCCTGCGGCAGCGCGTCACCCCCGATGACCTGCTGGGACGGATGACGGCCACGATGCGACTGCTGCTCATGGGAGCGGTCGGGCTGGGCGGTCTGCTGGCGGGCGCGTTCGGCGAGATCTGGGGAGTGCGCGCCGCGCTCCTGGCGGGCGCCCTGATCATGGCGGTGAGCTGGCTCCCGATCCTGCTGTCCCCACTACGCCACCAGCCCTGAGCGCCACGCGCGGAGCCGGTTGGGTGGCGGCGGGGGACTACGTTTCCTCAGTGTGACCGCCCGCCGCCTCCCGCATCGATCAGCTCGGCCCGGAGTCGAGTGAGCCGACCGTCACCCGCCACTCGCGCAACTGGCGATCCTTGGTGACCTGCAACTGTGTGTAGGGGTCCTGGTCGACGAGTGCCTGCGCCGCGGTCTCGTCCTCCGCACGCAGGACGATCATGCCGGCCGTCAGGTCCGTGAAGGGGCCGGCCGCGACGACGCTGCCCTGTTCCCAGAGCTTGTTCAGATGGGCGACATGGTCATCGCGGCGCTCAGCTCGCAGTGGAGTGTCGTTGTAGCCGTAGGTCAGGACGAACAGGGCCATGACTGGATACTTCCTTTCGGTGGGTCAGCCGCCCAGCCCGTACACCCGCCGCGCGGTGCCGGCGAAGATGGCGTGCTGGTCGGCGGGTGGGAGGTGGGACAGGGCGTCCTGCCAGGTGGTGACCAGTTGCGGCATGGTGGTCCAGAGTTTCTCGACCGGGAAGTTGGTGCCGAACATGGCGCGGCCGGCGCCGAACCAGCCGAGCACCTCGCGGGCGACCGAGGAGATGAGGTCCGGATCCACGCAGTGGACGAAGGTGCCCTGGCCGGTGAGTTTGACGACGATGTTCGGCAGTTCGGCCAGCGCGGCCATGCCGGAGCGCCACTGTCCGGCGTATTCGGGGCCGATGAGCATGCCCGCGTGCACGAGGACGAAGGTGACGTCGGGGAAGGCCGCCACCAGATCGGCCGCGTCCGGCATCTGCTCGGGGAAGACCTGCAGCTCGAACAGCCAGCCGAGGTCGGCGAGCGTGCCGATGTTCTTGCGGAGCACCGGATCCCGCATGCGGTCGGGCGCGGTGGCGAAGCGGAACTCCGGGCGCTCGTGCCAGTGCAGTTGCTGCCGGACACCCCGGACCAGCGGTGTGATCGCGGCCTGCCGTCGCATGACCTCCGGGGCGTCCTCGTCGAACAGGTCGGCCGCGCCGACGAACGCCGACGGCCGGCCCGTCTCCCGGTGCACCTCGTGCAGCCAGCGCACCTCGTCCACGACCCGGTCGAGCGGCCAGTTCGTCTGCACGTAGACCGACTCGCCGATGCCCGAGGCCGCGGCGTCGGCGAGGTACTCCTCGATCAGGTAGTCCCGCCTGATCGCCTCGTACGGGCCGAAGATCCGCGGCACCATCGGGCCGGACAACCACGGCAGGTCCGCGGCCCGCCAGATGTGATGGTGGCAGTCCACGATGTCGCCCGTGTAGCGCATGAAGATCACTCCTTGGCCAAGGTCTGTACCTGCTCGTACGCCGTGCGCAGGTCCCGTACGCCGGCAAGCGCGTCCACATCCCCGAGCACGGCCGACATGCCGCGCGTGATCGGCCGGTAGGCCGGGTCGCAGGCGAGCGGCGTCCACCACAACAACCGGTGCCCCAGCAGCGACAACCGCCGCACGGCCGCCCGCATCGGCCCGCAGTCGCCGCGTTCCAGGCCGTCCGAGAGCACGATCACCAGGGCGCCGCGCGCCATGGTGACGTACCGGGCGTTGCCCAGGAACTGCTGGAGCGAGGGGCCGATCCGCGTCCCGCCCTCGGCGTCCAGGACGACCTCGCTCAGCGAGCCGACGGCCGCGTCCACATCGCGGGCCCGCAGCGGCCCGGTGACGCGGGTCAGCCGGGTGCCGAAGGTGAACACCTCGGCGCGGTCGAGGCAGCCGACAACGGCGTGCGCGAAACGCAGGTAGCCGGCGCTGTGCTGCTTCATCGAGCCCGACACGTCGATGAGCAGCAACACCCGGCGCTGCCGCCGGGGACGGTTCCGCCGCCGCAACGTCACGATCTCGCCGTGGCCGCGCCAGGACTCGCGGCAGATCCTGGCCAGGTCGATCCACGGGCCCCGCCGGGCGGGCCGGCGGCGGCGTGAGCGTACCGTGGGCATCGCGTCGCGCAGTTCCCTGCGCAGCAGGGGGAGCACCGCGCGGTCGTCGGGGCTCGCCGGGCCGAACACCGGGCGTCTCTCGCGCTCCGCGGAGCCGGCCTCAAGGCCGGCCTGCCCGCCGAGCGCGGCCGCGAACGGAGTCTCGTCCCCCGTCCCGCGTGCGGCGGGGCTCTCGTCGTCGGGGGACTCCTCGTCGCGGGCGGGCCGTGCCGGGAGCCCGCCGAACCAGCGCGCGAAGACGGGGGAGTACACCTCCAGGTCCTCGCGGGAGTGGGTGAGCGTGCTCGCGCCGATCCAGTACAGGTGCGTGAGGTCGCGC
This sequence comes from Nonomuraea sp. NPDC050404, assembly GCF_040655495.1. Taxonomy (NCBI): domain Bacteria; kingdom Bacillati; phylum Actinomycetota; class Actinomycetes; order Streptosporangiales; family Streptosporangiaceae; genus Nonomuraea; species Nonomuraea sp. NPDC050404. The sequence continues at coordinate 132,846 of NZ_JBFAKB010000002.1, read as the reverse complement.
GGGCCGACGGCCTCGATGGCCCGGAGGAAGATCCGCTGTTTGGCGACGGGCACGTGAAGGGAGTGCTCGCGCAGGTCCCGCAGGAACCCGTGCACGTGGTCGCTGACGAGGGACCGCTCAATCACCGAACACCTCCTCCGCGTGCCGGCTGACCAGGGCCAGGTCCTCCTCATGCTTGACGAGCAGCCCCGCGGACCTGCGCATCGCCTCCGGCCAGCTCGAACCCTCGCCGGCCAGCGCCTGCACGCCGCGCGCCCAGGACGTCGACTCCGCGATGCCGGGGCGCTTGAGCAGCGCCAGGCCGCGGATCCGGTGCACGGCGGTCACGAGACGGGCCGCGCTGCGCTCGTCCAGGCCCGGCGACTGCGCCCGGATGATCGCCCGCTCGCGTTCCGCGTCGGGGAAGGGGATCCAGTGGTACAGGCACCGGCGCTTGAGCGCGTCGTGCAACTCGCGGGTCCTGTTCGAGGTGAGGACGACGAACGGGACGCTCGCCGCCCTGATGGTGCCGATCTCCGGGACGGTGATCTGGAAGTCGCCGAGGAACTCCAGCAGGAACGCCTCGAACTCGCTGTCGGCACGGTCGATCTCGTCGATCAGCAACACCGCGCCGGACGCCGCCCGCAACGTTCTCAGCAGCGGGCGTTGCAGCAGGAACTCCTCCCGGTACAGGTCGCCGACGCCGCGCCCCTCCACCTCGGCGGCCCGCAGGGACAGCAGTTGCTTCGGGTAGTCCCACTCGTACAGGGCCTGGGAGGCGTCCAGCCCTTCGTAACACTGCAGCCGGATCAGCTCGCGGTCCAGGACCCGGGCCAGGACGTTCGCGATCTCCGTCTTGCCGACCCCCGGCTCGCCCTCCAGCAGCAGCGGCAGCCCGAGCACGCCGGCCAGGTGCACGGCGGTGAGCAGGCCCTCGTCGGCCAGGTAGCCCTCCGCGCCCAGCCGCCCGCCCAGCTCGTCCTGGTCAACCGGCACGGCCGGCCCGCAACTCGTCGAGTCCGCGCAGGACCTTCTCCGGGGTGAACGGCATGGTCGTCAGTCGTACGCCGACCGCGTCGTACACCGCGTTGGCGATCGCCGGGATCGGCGCGTTCGCCGTCATCTCACCGATCCCCTTCGCCCCGAACGGCCCGTTTCCGGCGGGCCGTTCCAGGAACACGCTCGTCTGCGCCGGCAGGTCGGCCGGCCCCGGCATCAGGTAGGAGACGAAATCGACCGGGCCGTGCTCGCGCGAGTCCGGATAGTACGGCTCGGTCGACTCGAACAACGCATGCGACAACCCCATCCAGGCGCCGCCCTCGACCTGCTGCGTCGCGATGGCCGGGTTGAGCGCGCGCCCGACCTCGTAGGTGTTGTAGAGCCGCAGCACCTCGATGACGCCGGTCTCGTCGTCCACCTCGACCTCGGCCACCGTGCACGCGTGCGCCTGGCAGGAGTCCGGGTCCATCTCGCCGGTCTCCGGCACCGGAGTGCTCGGCTCCTTGAGGAAGATACCCCGGCCGGAGATGGTCCTGCCCTGACGGAAGTGCGCGGCGAGCGCGACGTCGCTGATGTGGATTTGCTTCTCCGACGATCCCTTGAGGCGGACGAAGCCGGTGCCGTCGGTCTCCAGATCCTCCGCGTCCACCTCCAGCTCGTCGGCGGCGACCTGCAACATCACCTCCCTGGCCTCGCGGGCGGCCATGACCACGGCGTTGCCGACCCGGTGGGTGCCCCGGCTGGCGAACGTCCCCATGCAGTGCGGGCCCGTGTCGGTGTCGGCGGTATCCACGATGACGTTCCCGATCGGGATGCCGAGCGTCTCGGCCGCGCACTGGGCCACGACCGTGCGCAGGCCCTGGCCGAGATCCACCGAGGAGAGCGTGACCACGAAGCCGCCCATGGTCGTGGCGTGCACGAGTGCCTGCGACGGGTCGCCGCCGAGGTTCATCCCGGTGGGATAGTTGACCGCCGCGTACCCGCGCCCCTGCCGCAACGCCATCGCTCAGCCCTCCGTTCGTTCGCTCGACGACATCGCCCGGTACTCCGGCGGCAGGTCGTGCCCCACCAGGTCGGCGGCGCGCTGGATCACCTCGACCAGCGCCGTGCCCGACGCGATCTTGCGGTGCGCCTTCATGTCGCCGTCCCGGTAGGCGTTGATGAGCCGCAGCCGCAGCGGGTCCATGCCCAGCTCCCTGGCGATGTGGTCCATCTGCGACTCCAGCGCGAAGTCGCCGATCGTGACGCCGAACCCGCGCATGGCGCTGGACGGTGTGCGGTTGGTGTATACGCAGTGGCAGTCCACGTGCACGTTCGGGATCGTGTACGGGCCGGGCATGTGCGCGGCCGCCTTGGTGGCGCCGTACGGGCTGTGCCGGGAGTAGGCGCCCGCGTCCACGTACAGGGAGACCTTGCGGGCGACGATCCGGCCGTCGTCCATGACGCCGTCCTTGATGTAGATGCGCTCGGCCGCCCGGGTGGAGGAGACCTGCATCTCCTCGGCGCGGCTGTAGACGTACTTGGCGGGCCGGCCGGTGAGCATGGCCGCGATGCAGGCCAGGGGCTCGACGATGACGTCGACCTTGCCGCCGAAGCCGCCCCCGACGGTGCCACCGACGACACGCAGGCTGGTGGGCGGGACGTCGAGGATGAGCGCGGTGTTGTCGAGGGTGAAGAAGGCGGCCTGGGTGTTGCTGTGGATCCGCAGCCGGCCGTCACCCTGGGGGACGACGACGCAGCCGGTCGGCTCGGTCGGCGCGTGCTCGATGGGTGAGGAGCCGTAGCGGCCCTCGATGACGCGGTCCGCCTGCGCGAAGCCCCGCTCGACGTCGCCGAAGCGGACCCGGCGGCAGTGGTGTCCCTCGTACACGAAGTGGTTGGTGCCCGCCTGCTTGATGATCGGCGCGCCGTCGGCCAGCGCCTCCTCGACGTCCAGGACGGCGGGCAGGTCGGTGTAGTCGACCACGACCCTGGCGGCGCCCTCGCGGGCGGCCTCCTCGGTCTCGGCGATCACGGCGACGATCGGTTCGCCGCGGTACAGGACCCGGTCCTCCGCCAGTACGGGCTCGTCGTCGGGGCCCACGCCGATCAGGCGGAGCACGACGTACCAGTTGCCTGGCACGTCCTCGTGGGTGATGACCCGGAGCACGCCCGGCACCGCCAGTGCGCCGGAGACATCGACCCGGTTGATGAGGGCGTGGTGCCGCGTGGACCGGTGGATCTTGACGTGCGTCAGGTCCGGCGGCGTCATGTCCTCGAAGAAGACCGTGCGGCCGGTGACGTGGCCGCGGGCGTCCGAGCGCTGGACGGCGGAGCCGATGACGGTGAAGTCGCCCGCCCGCTCGTCCTTGAAGTACGCGGTGTCGATCGGCGTGAGGCGCGCCATCAGACGTCGGCCTTCGCGGGCGCCGGGGCTTTCGCGGGCGCTGGGGCTTTCGCGGGCGCCGGGGCGTTCGCGGACGCCGGCGGGAGGGCGCGGCGGCGTTCGGCGGCGGTGAGGACGGCGGCGATGATCGGCTCGTAGCCGGTGCAGCGGCAGACGTTGCCGCAGATCGCCTCGGTGACGTCCTGACGGGTCGGATCCGGTTTCCGGTTGAGCAGCGCCGTCGCGGACATGATCATCCCAGGGGTGCAGAAGCCGCACTGCGTCGCGAACAGGTCGACGAACGCCTGCTGCACCTCATCGAGCCGGTCGCCGTCGGCCAGGCCCTCGATCGTCTCCACGGCCGAGCCGTCGATGGTGGCGACGGGGACCAGGCACGAGACCACGGGCCTGCCGTCCAGCAGCACCGTGCAACTGCCGCAGCCGCCCTGCGCGCAGCCGCGCTTGGCCCCCATCAGCCCGAACGTCTCGCGCAGGGCGTTCAGCAACGTCGTCGACGGCCGGGCGATCAGCTCCCGCTCGGTGCCGTTCAGCTTGAGCGTGACGATCCTTGAGGGCATTCGATCCCCTTTCAGGCCCCGAGCAAGGCACGACTTCCACGCCCCGAGCAGGGCACGACTTCTACGCCCCGAGCAGGGCACGACGCAGGTGGACGGGGTAGACCCGGGCGCGGTACCAGGCGGAGGCGTAGGCGTCGTCGAACGGCTCGATGACGTCCGCTTCCGCCGCGCGGGCGACGACCTCGGCGGTCAGCGGCGCGCCCAGCAGGACACGCTCGGCGCCGGTCGCCCGCAGCAGGCGGCGGGCGAGACCGCCGAGCACGAGACGGACGTCGCCGACCACGCCGTCCTCGACCGTGATCCGGGCCGCCACCGTGACGATGGCTCCCGAGTTGAGCTGCCGCCTGCTCGCCTTGTGGAACCGGAAGGTGCCCGCCGCCGGAGCGGTGAACCGGATCCGGGTCACCAGTTCGCCCGCGGGCAGGCCGCCGGTGACGATCCGTTCCAGCGGCTCGCGGCGCACGCCGTCCGCGCCGAGCACGTCCAGCTCCGCGTCCAGGGCGAGCAGGGCCGCCGCCAGGTCGCCGTACGGCTGCGGCACGAAGAGGTTGCCGGCCACGGTGGCGAGGTTGCGGACCGGCGGGGAGGCGATCGAGCGCAAGCAGCCGGACAGGAAGCCCAGCCGGGCGTCGTCCTCGACGTCGGCGAGCGTGGTGGCCGCCCCGATGGCCACGGAGGCGCCCTCGACCTCGATGCCGGACAGTCCCGCCCGGCGCAGGCTGACGAGCCGCAGGTCGCCGCCGGCCTCATCGTTGAGCCGGGTCATCAGATGGGTGCCGCCGCCCAGCGGTACGGCCCCCGTCTGGAGGTCCGCCCGAGCCGCCTCGGCGCTCTCCGGTGTCTGAACCGATATCAGCATCTAGGCTCCCATTATCGATATCGATAATTTGAGAGTAGATGGCATGATCGAAGAGTCAAGGGAGGATATTTGTCGGATTCCACGGGCAACCCGTCCACCGTCCCGCGCTCCGCACGGCCGACGCTGAGCCGGCAGATCCGCGACGGCCTGCTGCAACGGATCGTCTCCGGCGAGCTCGGCGAGGGCGACCGGCTGATCGAGACGAAGATCGCCCAGGAGTTCGGCACCAGCCAGGCCCCGGTCCGGGAGGCGCTACGGCAGCTTGAGGGCCTCGGCCTCATCGAGGGCCAGCCCCGCCACGGCAGCCGGGTGCTGCCCTTCGCCGAGCAGACGATCCGGGAGGCGTACATCGTGCGGGCGGCCCTGGAGGAGACCGCGACGCGGCTCGCGATGCTGGCCGGAGTCCTGCCCTTCGACCACCTGGGGGAGGCGGTCGCGGAGATGCACCGCTGCGCCAGGGACGACGACGTGCCCGGCATCGGCGCGGCCAGCGCCCGCTTCCACCGGCACGTCGTACGGGCGGGCGGCAACGGCCTGCTGACCCGCGCCTGGGAGGCGCTGCAGATCGAGGCGCGCACGGCCATCGCCCTGATGGTCACCAGGCCGGAGCTCGAACGGGTCGCCGAGGAGCACCGCGAGCTGCTGGAGGTCATGCGCGCCGGGGACGTCGAGGCCGCCTGCCGGCACGCCCGCGACCACCAGTGGGCCTACGCCGACACGCCGCACGACCCGTACGGGACCCCGAAACGCTAGAACCGGGAACCGCTCGCGTCCGGCAGGGCAACAACTGCTGTCCTGGTTCATCGCCGAAAGGCACACAACGTGAGCGAAACAGAGCGGACGGAGGGCGATGACGCCTCCCATATCGAACGCTCCCTGCGCGAGTCGGAAGCCTTCGCCGAGGTGTTCCGCCGGCACGCCGCCGGTATCACCCGGTACGTCGCCAGAAGGCTGGGGGCCGACGCCGCCGATGACGTGGTGGCGGAGACGTTCCTGACGGCGTTCGGGCAGCGTGGCCGCTACGACCTGTCCCGCCCGAACGCCCGCCCCTGGTTGTACGGCATCGCCACCAACCTGATGGGCCGGCACCGGCGTGCGGAGGTGCACCAGTTAAGAGTTCTGGAACGGACGGGCATCGACCCGGTGACGGCCCCCTTCACCGACCGCAGTGACGACCGGGTCAGCGCCGAGTCCGCCCGCCGCCGCCTGGCCGGGGCGCTGGCGACGCTGCCCGGAGGTCACCGTGACGCGCTGCTCCTGGTCGCCTGGGCCGGCCTCACCTACCCGGAGGTCGCCGAGGCGCTGAACGTACGCGTCGGAACCGTGCGCTCGCGCCTTAACCGGGCCAGGGAGAAGCTGCGCAAAGAGCTCGGAGAGGTCAACCCGATGGCCATCGTCAGCGAGGAGCCCGTCCATGAATGAGATGACCGAGCTCGAACGCCTCCGCTCGGAAGTGCCCCCGCCCAGCTCGGAATCCCTGATCGCGCAGGAGAACCGCCTGCTGGCGGCCATGGCCGCCGCTCCCGCTCCCGCTCCCTCTCCCTCTCCCGCTCCCACTCCCGCTCTCGCTTTCCGGCGACGGCGACGCAGCCGCTCCGTCCTCGTCGGCCTGCTCGCCACCGCCGTGCTCGCCGTCGCGGCCGTCCTGGGCCCGGCGCTGATCGGGCGGGACTCCGACCCCACCGCCTACGCCAACGCCGCCATGGACATCGAACTGCGCGGTGACACGTACGTGGCCACGATCAAGGACCCGTTCGCCGACCACGCCCTGTACTCGGAGGCGTTCAAGGCGATGGGCCTGGACGTCACCCTGGACCTGCGGCCGGCCTCCCCGACGAAGGTCGGCCAGATCTTCCGGCTGGGTTTCGCCGGCACGACCGAGAAGGACCGCATCGGCGGCGGCCTGGAGCCGGAGGGCTGCACTCCCGGGCGGCCCGGTTGCGCCCTCACCGTCACCATCTCCAAGGGCTTCAGCGGCAAAGGCATCATCTACCTGGGCCGCCCGGCCAAGCCCGGAGAGGCGTACCAGAACAACGCGGACGCCAGCAAGGCGGGGGAGTCGCTTGAGGGCTTCGACCCGGACGGCCGCACGGTCGCCGAGGTGCTGGCCGAGACGCGTAAGCGAGGTCTGGAGGTGACGTTCCAGATCATCAGGCCCGCCCCCGGCGGAAACGGCTTCTCGGCGAGCCCGGGCGATCAGTCGGCGAAGGTGGGCGGCCACTGGATCGTCTGGGCGGCCGAACCCCACCGGCAGGGTGCGGTGCGGCTGCTGGTGTCGGAGAGGCGGGTGGCGAAGAACCCCGTCCACGGAGACTGACCTCACTTGTCGTGGTCTTGCTCGTTGAGCGGGAACGGGGAAGCCTGGTGGTATTCGCGGGCATTGGCGGAGTGCCCCGGCCTGGCCCGGACACCAACGTCGCGGTGTCCGGGCCGCTCCGGCCGACTCAGGGTCCGGCAGGCTCAGGGTCCGGCAGGCTCAGGGTCCGACCGGCTCAGGGTCCGGCGGGCTCACGACTCGGTGGGCTCACGACCCGATGGGCTCACGTTTCGGTGGGCTCACGTTTCGGCGGGCTGGGGGCGAGGGCTGCGAGCGGCCTCGCGGACGAACGACAGCGCGACGGCGCCCGCCAGCGGGCCCGCCGCCAGCGTGCTGAACGCGGCGGTGAAGGAGCCGGACATCTGGTAGACCGCGCCCACCACGACGGGCACCGCGACACTGCCCAGTTGCGCCAGCGCGTTCATCGCACCCGCCGCGGAGCCCGCCAGCGCCGTCCCCGACAGGCTGGGCACCATGGCGACCAGCAGCGGCGTGTACAGGTAGGCACCCAGCCCGGCGAAGGCGGCCATCGCCAGGAACGCCGGCTGCGTCTCCAGCCCGCCGAACACCAGCAGGCAGCCGGCGAAGGCGATCATCACCGCGACCGCCGGCCGTTTGCGTCCCCGCCCGGCCAGGTCCGTGGCCAGGCCGATGACCGGTTTGCCCGCCGCGCCCGCCGCCGCGAACACCACGACGACCGTCCCCGCGGCCACCGGGTCGATCCCGTGCCCCGTGACCATGAGGGTGTTGGACCACACCACGAAGCCGTACGTGCCCCACAACCCGCCGAACCCGGCCAGGCCGATCAGCAGCAGGTCACGCCGGCGCAGGAGGTCGCGCAGCGGCGGCGGCCGTACCGGCGCGGGGCCGCGCCGTTCGCGCAGCAGCGCCAGGCACACCAGGGCGAGCACCATCGACACCACCCCGAACAGGTGGTACGAGGTCCGCCAGTCATAGACCTGGATCAGCCGGGGCACGACCATGTTGGCGATCATCGTGCCGAGGGACGAGGCCATGGTGAACACCCCCATCGCCAGCCCGCGTTCCCGGTCGGGGAACCAGGAGGCGATGAGCTTGACGCCGGCCGCGAAGTCGGCGCCCGCGCACAACCCGATCAGCGCCTGCACCGCGATCCCCGCCCCGGCCGACGGCACGTACCCGAAGGCCACCATGAAACCGCCGGCCGTGAACAGCGAGCCCGACAACACGACCCGGCTGCCGATCCGGTCGCCGAGCATGCCGCCGCCGATGTTGGACAACACGTACCCCACGTAGTACGCGGTCGCGAACGCGCCCAGCCCCGCCAGCGACACCCCCAGCGCCTCGCCCGCCTGCAGCGACGCGGGCCCCCAGGTGGAGCGGTCGACGGAGGTCATGGTGAGCGAGGCCCAGCACAACAACAACACGACCCACCGGCGCCGGGACCTCTCCTCCACCGATGGTGACACTGAGTAATCACGCACGTGTAGTCACGTTACAATCCGCGGGCGATCCACTCCTGGCAAACGCGGAAGCCCGCCCCCGGAGGAGGGGCGGGCGGAAGAGCGGGCCGGTCAGCGCTCCTCAACGACGGTCAGCGCTTCGCGGAGGGCCGGCTCCTCGACGATGGTCAGCGCCTGACGAGGGTCAGCACTTACACACGAGGGTCAGCGCTTCGAACGACGGTCAGCGCTCCTCGACGACGCGGAAGCGCAGGGTGTCGGTGAACTGGCGGCCGTAGGAGTCGGTCGCGGTCACCACCGCGCGGTGCTCGCCCTCAGAGAGGCCGGCGGGCAGTTCGAGCCGCCACAGGTGCATCGCCCGGTCCGCCACGCTGCCGCCGTTGACGAGCTGCTGCGCCACGGCGTGCGGGTCGGACCACTCGGGGCCGACGCGCTGCGCCTCACCGCGCAGCGGCTGGGTACGGACCGCCGAGCTCGGCCGGCCGCCGTCGAGGCGCACCTTGACGGTGGAGCCGGTGGAGCCCATCCAGAAGTTGGTGGTGAGCCAGGTGCGCCCCGCCAGGTCCGCGCGGCTGACCACGTTCGGGTCGCCCAGCTCCGGCGCCGTGCCCTCGGGGGTCTGGTTCCAGGCCTGCCGGTCGGCGTACCACTGGCGGTAGGCCGGGGTGTTGAGTGCCAGCTGCGTCTGCACCTGATCGCTCTCGCCGGTGACCGTGTAGCGCTCCTTGAAGGAGTTGCCCCGCACGTCCAGGGTGAGCACGCCCGGCCGGCCGCCGTCACGGCCGACGGCGGAGGGGTAGCCCTTGTCGGACACGGCGCCGGAGTACCAGTCGCCGGAGATCGCGCCCGCGGTGATGTGCGGGAAGGGGAGCCGTTCGATGCCGAAGATGTCGCCCCAGCCCTTGGCCGAGTCGCCGGCCTTCATGTTCTCGATCGAGTGGCTGTGCCCGGCGACGGTGACCGCCTTGCGGCCCTTGAGCAGGTCGTGCACCTCGGCGACCTGGTCGACCTGGTGGATCGGGCTGCTCTCGTCGGCGAAGTTCAGCAGCCCGACGTGGCCGGCGATCACGACGAGCTTGTGGCGGTCGACCCTGGCCAGGTCCCGCTTCAGCCAGGCGAGCTGCTCCTCGTCGAGGCGGCCGTTGTAGGCCGGCTTGTTCTCCGGGTCGTCGCACTGGGGCCGGCGGCCGTCGGCGTTGTCGACGTCCGGCGTGCACGGGTAGCGCACCGTGTTCAGCGCCACGACGTGCACGTCGCCCACGTCGTAGGAGTAGTACGCGGGCGCGAGCTGCGCGCGGAAGGTGTCGAAGGAGTGCTCGGCGGTCTCGGCGTCGAAGTCGAGGTCGTGGTTGCCGGGCAGGAACCTGGCCGGTCCGTTGGTGAGGCCGGTGAGCTGCTTCACGTCGGGGTAGAGCGACAGGTCGTCGCCGACGACGTCACCGATGAACAGCGTGCCGCAGCCCCGGTAGTCGTGCCGCCGGGAAAGGTCGCCGATCGCGCCCTTGCGGGCGTACTCGACCTCTTTCTTGTTGTACGTCTGCAGGTCGCCCGCGATCACGCAGTGCTGCTCCCGCGACTGCGTGAGATGGCTGCGCACGAGCGGGAAGTTCACCGCGGACGGCAGCGGCCCCGTGGGCGCGATGCCGCCGTAGCGCAGCGCCGGCGAGCCTTCGGGCAGGTGGTTGTAGTGGAACTGCGCCACGTTCGACTCGTCCACGGGCACCTGGTAGCCGGACGGCTGCGTGACGAACACCGTCATGTTGTCGTAGACCGGCAGCTCGTAGCGTCCGCGGGAGTCGGTGGCGACCACGTCACGCCCGTTCGACACCATGACGCCGCCGAGCCCGCGCTCGTTCCTGTCGCTCACGCTGTCGCGGTCCTGGTCGAGGAAGACCTTGCCGGTCAGGACGGAGGGAGCGGACGAGCCGTCCTGCGCCCGGACGACCTCGACGTGACCTCGGTAGGCGCTCTCGTTCCAGCTCCCGGCCGTCGCCGAGTCGGCCGTGGCGGGGATGGCGGGGGTGAGCGTCGCGGCCGAACCCAGGAACGTGAGGGCCGCTAAGGCCAGGACGGTACGAGGCTTCTTGCGGTCTGAGGCTCTCAACACTGTTCTCCGAAAAGTCGCCGGGGTGAGGCGCCGGCGGTCCTGCACCGGCGGGGCGATCCTTTACGACATTTCTGAACGGCGACCGTATGAGAGCTGACGCACAGATGATCTCTTACTACCCGGGCCACCTCCGGTCAGAGGCCCGGGTCACCAGGGCGGCTACCACGGTGAAGACCTTGCCCGGATACCACGGCATCGCGGCGACCCGGCGGGCCGCCGACCTCCACCGTGGCGTCGTACGGGTCGGGACACACCCAGGGGGCAGTGCCCTCGATACGGCATAGGGGTATAGGGTGAGCCACGCTCGACGTGCGAACGATTCGCCTGGAAGGTGGCAATGTCCGAATCTGAACAGAGCGACCAGGGTCATCACGGGCCGATGAAGGCGACGTGGGCGGTGGCGGCGTCCGCGACGCTGCACTGCCTCACGGGATGCGCCATCGGCGAGGTGCTCGGCATGGTGATCGCCACCGCCCTCGGCTGGCACGACCTGCCCAGCATCCTGCTGGCCGTCGCCCTGGCGTTCGTCTTCGGCTACGCGCTCACCCTGCGCGGCCTGTTCCGCGCGGGGCTCAAGTGGCGTGCGGCGCTGCGGCTCGCGCTGGCCGCCGACACCCTGTCGATCCTGGTCATGGAGATCGTCGACAACGGCGTCATGCTGATCATCCCCGGCGCCATGGACTCAGGACTCGCCTCCGTCCTGTTCTGGGGCGCTCTGGCGTTCTCGCTGATCGTCGCCTTCGTCGTGACCCTGCCCATCAACAAGTGGATCATCGGAAGGGGCAAGGGTCACGCGGTGATCCACGCCTACCACCACTGACGGCGGCCGGTCAGGCGCCTGCCCGCTTGAGCAGCTCCTGGAGGAGGGCGGCGACCTCGGCCGCGCTGAAGTCCATCGCGTTCTCGCCGACGGTCACCTCGAAGCTGCACCGCGAGGGGTCCGGCCCGGACCGCACCCGGGGGTAGAGCTGGACGCCCTGTTCGGCGAGCAGTTCCGCGCCGGCCTTCTCCACGGCCCGCCGGGACGCCGGCAGGTGGACGTGGAAGATCGGCGTCTGCGGAGGATCGGGGTGCACCCGGGCCGCGCCGCCCGCGTTGACGGCGGCCGCGATCGCGATGGCGTGGTCCCGGTAGGCGGGCATACGTTCGGCGATGGTGTCCAGGCCCACCAGGGCGGACAGGGCGAGCGGCCACGCGTCGCCGATGCCGCCGCCGAGCCGTTGCCGCCAGGTCCTGGCGACGTCCACCGTCGCGGCGTCGGCGGCCAGCACAGCGCCGCGCGTGCCCAGCAGGCTCTTGTAGAGCGAGACGTACACGGTGTCGAACAGCGCGGCGATCTCCGCCGGCGGCCGGCGGTAGTAGGTCTGGGCCTCCCAGAGCCTGGCGCCGTCCAGATGCGCCGCCGCGCCGCCGGCCCGCGCCACCGTGACCTGGTCGCACAGGTCGTCCCATTCGGGCAGGAGCCCGCCGAGATCGCGCTGCGGCAACTCCCACACCACCGCGGCCACCGGTTCGCCGATGGCGGCCAGGTTCTCGGCGGTCATCAGCTCGAACGGGTCGCCGGTACGGCGGAACCACAGGCCGTGGACGGCGTTGTAGCCCTGCTCCTCCCACACGTCCAGGTGCGACTGGGGATGCGCCGCGAAGGCGCGCCGTCCGCTGCGCTCCGCGTGCACCCGCAGCGCCACCTGCTGGGCCATCGTCCCGCTCGGGAAGAACAGCGCGGACTCCTTGCCGAGCAGCGCGGCCAGCCGCCGTTCGAGCACCGCGACCGGGCCATCGGGGCCGTCGGGCGGCGTGTCGTCGTCCACGAGGGCGAGCATGCGCTCCAGCACGGCGCGCGGCCCGCGGCCGATGGGGGCGTGCAGGAACAGTGAGCGGCGCACCCGCGGGGCAGGGTCGGCCATCGTCTCGCTCCAATCTCAGTGCAGCACCAGCTGGGCGATGGCCACGGCGCCCACCACCACGATGAGGGTACGCAGGATCGCGGGGCTGAGCCGACGGCCCGCCCTGGCCCCGATCTGGCCGCCGATCGCGGAACTCACCGCGAGGAGCACCACGGCGGTCCAGTCGAACTCCGCGGCGACCAGGAAGAAGATCGCGGCGACCCCGTTGACCACGGCGACGAGAACGTTCTTGATGGCGGTGAGCCGTTGCATGCTCTCATTGAGGAGCATGCCCATCAGTGCGACGTAGATGATCCCCTGGGCGGCGGCGAAGTATCCGCCGTACACGCTGGCCAGCGTCAGCCCGGCGAACAACAGGAAGCCGCCGTCGGCGCCGCCCTTGCGCGTGCGGTGGCGCAGTTTCGCGCTGATCCACGGCTGCAGGACGATCAGGACGAGAGCGAGGGCCACCAGGACGGGCACGATCGTCTCGAACGCCGAGGCGGGCAGCGTCAGCAGGAGCGTGGCGCCGGTGAGGCCGCCGATCAGGGCGCCGACGCTCAGTTTCATGATGCGCCGGCCCTGGCCGCGCAGCTCCTCGCGGTAGCCGATGGCCCCGCTGATCGAGCCGGGGATCAGGCCGAGCGCGTTGGAGACCGTGGCGGTGACCGGCGGCAGGCCGGTGGCCAGGAGAACCGGGAACGTGATCAGCGTTCCGGAGCCGACGACGGTGTTGATGGCACCGGCGCCGACGCCCGCCGCGAATATGGCAAGCATTTCCCCAACCGTCATGCCCGCCTTATTCCTCCGTAGGTGTTCTTGGGGTGAAGCGTAGGGTTTGAACGCTTCGACGAGGACCGAAGCATAGCGGTACCGTCACCGTCCCCCCGCCGCCTGGTCAAGCCGCCCCGCGTTGGCTAGCCTCACCGGCATGCTCCTTGCCGCGATTCCCAGCCCCGCCGAGGGGGTCTGGCACCTCGGCTTCATCCCGATCCGGGCCTACGCGTTGTGCATGGTGGCCGCCGTCGTGTTCGGCGTCTGGCTGAGCGAGCGCCGCTGGCGCGCCGCCGGCGGCGAGAAGGGCGCGATCTACGACATCGCGGTCCCCGGGGTGATCTGGGGCCTGGTCGGCGCCCGCCTCTACCACGTCATCACCGACTGGCAGACCTACTTCGGCGACCGGGCGATCAAGGAACCCTACCGGGCGCTGTTCATCTGGGAGGGCGGGCTCAGCATCTGGGGCGCGGTCGCGCTGGGCGGCGTCGGCGTGTGGCTGGCCTGCCGCCGCCGCGGACTCGCCCTCGGCCCCATGGCCGACGCGATCGCCCCCGGCATCGCGTTCGGGCAGGCGATCGCCCGCTGGGGCAACTGGTTCAACCAGGAGTTGTACGGCAGGCCGACCACGCTGCCGTGGGGCCTGGAGATCGACCGGGCGCACGGCGGCGAGCCGGGCGTGCTCTACCACCCGACCTTCCTGTACGAATCGTTGTGGACCGTGGCCCTCGGTTTCCTGCTGATCCTCATCGGCAGGCAGTTCACGCTGCGCCACGGCCAACTGTTCGCCTTCTACGTCGCCGGTTACACGCTGGGGCGGTTCTGGATCGAAGGGCTGCGGATCGATCCGGTGGGCGGGGTGGACCACGCGGTCACGTTCCTGAGCCTGCGGATCAACCAGTGGACCTCGATCGCGCTGTTCGCCGGCGCGCTGGTCTACCTCTGGATGACCCGCCCCAAGAACCCCGCCCCACGCGACGTGGACGGCAGGGCGAGCACGGAGACCGAGGTCAAGGGCTGACCGCCAGGAACAGGAACGCGGCGAACAACACCAGGTGAACCCCGCTCTGCATCAGCGTCGCCCGCCCCGGGACCACCGTGAGGGTCGAGACGACGAACGTCAGGGCCAGCAGCACCATGTGCGTGGCGCCGAGCCCGAGCAGCAGCGGCCCCTCCAGCCAGATCGAGGCCACCGCGATGGCCGGGATCGTCAGCCCGATGCTGGCCATCGCGGAGCCGAGCGCCAGGTTGAGGCTGATCTGCACCTGGTCGCGCCGTGCCGCCCGGACCGCCGCGATGGTCTCGGGCAGCAGCACCATCAGCGCGATCGCCACGCCCACGACTGCGTGCGGCAGCCCCGCCGACGACACCGCCGCCTCGATCACCGGCGACTCCACCTTGGCCAGCCCGACCACGGCGACCAGCGCCACCAGCAGCAGCCCCAGACTGCCCAGCGCGGTACGCGCGGAGGGGCGCGGCGCGTGGTCCTCCTCGCGCATGGTCCTGCCCTCGACCTCGACGGGCAGGAAGTAGTCGCGGTGCCGGACGGTCTGCGTCAGCACGAACAGCCCGTACAGCAGGAGCGAGGCCACCGCGGCGAACGCGAGTTGCGCGGGGGAGAAGACCGGCCCGTTCGCGCTCGTCGTGAACGTGGGCAGGACCAGGCTGAGCGTGGCCAGCGTGGCCACGGTCGCCAGCGCCTTGCCCGTGCCCTCCGCCTGGAAGATCGCTGTCTTGCGCTTCAGCGTGACCGCGAGCAGCGACAGGCCGACGATGCCGTTGCAGGTGATCATCACGGCCGCGAACACGGTGTCCCGCGCCAGCGTCCCCGTCTGCGGGCCGCCGGACATCATGAGGCTGACGATCAGCGCCACCTCGATCACCGTCACGGCCACGGCCAGCACCAGCGATCCGAACGGCTCGCCGACGCGGTGGGCGATGACCTCCGCGTGGTGCACGGCGGCCAGCACGGCTCCCACCAGCAGCAGCGCCGCTACCACCATCAGCGCGGTGGGTATCTCACGGCCCCATGAGAGGACCAGGGCCAGCAGGGCCAGCACCGGAACGACAATGGTCCACTTGTTCATGGCGTCGCGAATCATGGGCAGTACGCGGTCCCTTCTTCAGGCATGGCTGCCTGGACATCCCTTACATGGACAATCGAGAGTGATGCCGCCCGGGCCCAGGCGTCATTCACAGGCGGTTCCTGAACGGCTCCGCCGCAGGTGAGAGCGCCTCTCCGAGAGGCCAGGAGGACGAGAGCCCTCCGAGGCGCCAGGGGCGAGCCTTCCGAGGCGCCAGGGGCGAGCCTTCCGAGGCACCGGGGCCGTGCTACGGGCGGCTGCGGCTTCGGACGGCTGCGCTTCGGGTGGCCGTGCTTCGGGCGGCCGTGCTTTGGGCGGCCGTGCTTTGGGCGGCCGTGCGCGCCTCCGCCGGGCGGCGGGCGGTGGGCTCAGCCGGATTCAGGTGGGCGGACGCCCATGTTGGCGCCCCATGTGCTCACGTAGCCGTTCGTACCGATCGGACGGAACTCCAGCCACCGCACCACCTGACGCGCACTCCGGACCCGGGGCCACGAACGCCTGCCACCGGGCCAGCCCATCGTCCCCCCTCCGAAATGCACGTTTTGCCCATTCTATCCGCATTTGAGAGCCGAGCTGGAGCCAGTCCCGCGACCGTCTGCGGCCGCCGCCGTCCCGGCGCAGCAGCTCGCTCGCCCGCCGCACCGCCTCGTCCTGCGTGGCGGTGGTGGGACGCGCGGAAGGTGAGAAAAGGTGGGAACGCTCCGGCTCTGTCACGTAATCGCCCCGGTTCGCCGGCGGATCCAGTGGGGAGAATCGATCCGGACGAGGGCGGCCCGCGGCATGACCGCCCGTGCACCGGGAGGAAGAGGAACCCCTCATGCTCGCTCGTACGGCGGGGAATGAGCAGGTGGAGCGCTTCCAGCAGACGGCGTCCGACGCGTTCGCGCCCCTGCGGATCCGCCCGACGGCCCCGGGCACGGGTGGCGCGCTGCGCGGTGCGCGGCCCGGTGAGGTGCTCATCACTCGTATCACCGGAGGTCCCTGCGTCGTGCAGCGCACCAGCGCGCTCATCGGTTCCGCCGACCGCGAGCTGGTCAAGGTGGCGCTGCACGGGTCGGGCCGGGCGGGTGTGCAGCAGGACGGCCGCCAGTGTCTGCCGGGCGCGGGCGATCTCGTCGTCTACGAGACGACCCGGCCGTACGAGCTGCGGTTCTGGGATCCGTTCGACCTCGTCGTGCTCGGCATCCCGCGCCCGCTCCTCGGCGCGCACGCCGACCTGCTGGCGGCGCGGACCGCCCTGGTGGTGCGGACGGACGGCGGCGGCCGCAGACTCGCGGCGACCCTGCTGCGGGACGCGGCCGACGAACTGGACACGATCGGCGGGCCCAGCACGATCGGCGGGCCCAGCACGGTCGGCGCGTCCAACGCGGTCGGCGGGCTCGACACGATCGGTGAGCTGGGCACGATCGGCCGGGGCGGTGCCGCGCACCTGGCCAACGCGCTCGTCTCCGTCGTGCTGTCCGCGCTGGCCGAACAGCCGACACCCGCCCCCGGGCAGGACGATCTCGCCGACCGGCTGCTCACGTACTGTCTGGGCCGGTTGCACGACCCGGGGCTGAGCCCGGAGTCGGTGGCCCGCGCGCACCACATCTCGGTGCGTTACCTGCACAAGGCGCTCAGCGGGCGCAGCGTCACGCTCGCGTCCTGGATCCGCGCGCAACGGCTGGAACGCATCCGGCGTGACCTGGCCGATCCCGCGCTCGCCCGCCGCAGCGTGGCCGCGATCGCCGCCCGCTGGGGCATCTTCGACGCCACACACCTCAGCCGCGCCCTGCGCGCGGTATGCGGGCAGAGCGCGGCCGAGATCAGGAAGGCGTCGCGTCATGCGACCTGAGCCGGAGTGCTCCGGTGAGAGGCCGGGCTTCAGGCGAGGTTGGTCCAGATGCTCTTCACCTCGGTGTACGCCGTGATGGCCTCCCAGCCCATCTCCCGCCCGATGCCGGAGGCCTTCATGCCGCCCCAGGCAGCGGCGGCGTCCAGGCCCTGCATCATGTTGATCCACACGGTGCCGGCCTTCACCTGCCGGGCCAGCCGGTTGGCGGTGCCGATGTCGCGGGACCAGATGGCGGCGGCCAGACCGTAGTCGCTGTCGTTGGCCAGCACCGTCAGCTCCTCCGGGTCCTCGTAGGGCAGAACGGTCAGCACCGGGCCGAAGATCTCCTCGCGCGCGATGCGCATGTCCTGCCGCACGCCCGCGAAGACGGTCGGCTCGTAGAAGAAGCCGCCGGCCAGCTCACCGCCGGGCCGCTGCCCGCCGGTCAGCAGCTGGGCGCCCTCCTGCCTGCCGAGGGAGACGTAGCGTTCCGCCTGCTCGACCTGCTCGGCCGAGACCAGCGGGCCGAGGTGCACCTCCGGGTCGAGGCCGTTGCCCAGCCGCAGCGTGCCGGCGGCGCCGGCGAGCAGGTCGGCGAACTCGTCGTGCCGCTTGGCGTCGACGTAGAAGCGGGTGTATGCGGCGCAGACCTGGCCCGAGTTGAGCAGCCCGCCCAGCAGGTTGCCCTGCAGCACGGCGGCGAGGTCGGCGTCCTGCGCGATGATGCTCGGCGCCTTGCCCCCAAGCTCCAGTGACGCCTTCTTCAGCGTGCGCCCGCATTCGGCGCCGATCTCCCTGCCGACGAGCGTGGAGCCGGTGAAGGAGATCTTCTTCACCAGCGGATGACGTACGAGCGCGCGCCCCACGTCAGGACCGCCGTTGACGACGTTGACCACGCCCGGCGGGATCCCGGCCTCCTGCATGAGCTCGGCCAGCCGCAACGTGGACAGCGGGGTCTGCTCGGCGGGCTTGATCACCACCGTGTTCCCCGCGGCGAGCGCGGGCGCGAGCTTCCACACCAGGATCATCAGCGGGAAGTTCCACGGCGTGATCAGCCCGCAGACGCCCAGCGGCTCGCGGCGGCTGCGATAGTCCACGTCCGGCACGGACAGCGGCACGGTGACGCCGGTGATCTTGGTGACCCAGCCGGCGTAGTAGCGGAAGTGCTCCACGGCGTTGGGCACGGAGAAGCCCGCGCTCACGTTCAGCGGCTGTCCCTGGTCCTGGGTCTCCAGCCGGGCGATCTCGTCCGTGTGCTGCTCCAGCAGGTCGGCGACGCGCAGCAGCAGCCTGGCGCGGGCCGCGGGCAGCAGCCCGCCCCACTGGGGCGAGGCGAACGCCGCGGCGGCGGCGCGCACGGCCGCGTCGACGTCCGTCTCCGTCGCCTCGCGCAACTCCGCGAGCACCTCTCCGGTCGCGGGGTTGAGCGAGTTGAAGGCGGACCCTCCGCCCGGCGTCCACTCGCCTCCGATGAACATGTCAGTACGCATCTGCCGATCTCCCTTTCCTCACCACGGGGGTCGCGGACGCCTCCTTCCGGAACGGAACGGCTGTGTCACTTTGGGCGAACCGTACGAAGGCACGGAGCGGGCGGGTCGCCAACCCGCGCACGGGCAGTCGCCAACGCGCGCACGGCAGCCGCTGACGCGCAGCACCGGGACCGGCCGGGGTTTTCAGCTCTCGGCGAGCACGATGACGCTGTCGTGGGCCTCCAGCACGAGGTCGGTGTCCTTGGGCGGGTTGAGCCGCACCCCGTACGTCGGCGCCTCCTGGCTGTGATCGTGCAGGCGGTAGCCGATGGCGGACTCGCCCCGCCGCCGCGCGGACTCCAGGACGGTGGCGAAGTTCACCCGCGCCCCGGCCGGCACGTACGAGGGGGCGGGCTTGAGGTAGATCTCCGAGCCCGACGGGTCGAACAGCGCGGCGAAGACCCCGTGCAGGTGGCGGTTCTCGCTGAGCTGCGTCAGCAGCAGGCTGATCAGCCTGCTGCTGACGATGAAGTCGTCGGCCTTGGTGACCTGGGCCACCTCGCGGTTCTGGTCGTCGTTCATCTCGGTGACGATCGAGAACGGGTCGCCGAGCCGCTCCTCGATGTCGCGCAGGTGCAGCAGCGTGACCAGGGTGCGGTCGTCGGCGTGGCAGGGCTCGACGTCGTCGTCGGCGAGCACCACGATGTGCTGGTAGCTGCCGAGGTCCAGCCGCTCCAGCGAGGCCCTGCTGGTCGGCCGGCAGGGCTTGTGATGGACCGACAGGCCGGCCCGCGCCGCGTTCATCGCCTCGTCGGGCCGCCTGGGCGCCGCGATGACCACCACCGAGCCGGGCTCGACGAGGCGGTCGAGCAGGTCGATGATCTTGGCGCCGCGCGCGTTCCAGCCGATCAGCAGCGTACGGTCGGGCCGGGCGGTCCTGCCGCACGCCTCCACCACGGCCTCCTCCCTGATGGGCGGCTGCTTGGCCGTGGGCCGGATCAGCAGGTCGTCCTCGGCCAGCACGATCACCTGGTCGCCCGCCTCGATCAGGGTCTTGCCGTCGGGGTTGACCAGCGTCTGGCCGTCCGCGGTGCGCAGCCCGATGGGCACGCCGAGCTCGTAGGCGTGCACGGCCTCGCCGAACGTCCTGCCGATGAGGGAGGGCTCCGTACGCAGGTAGAGCTCGTTGCCCGCGAAGTCGAGCAGGTCCGTGCAGACGGTGGACAGGCCGGCCTGCCGGTGCGACTGCACCACCAGCCGGACGGCGATGTCGTCGGCATCGATGACCAGGGCGGATTCGCCGCCGGCCAGCCTGGCCGCCGCCAGGTTCTCGCTGTTCTGCACGGCGGTGACCACGTGCGGCCGGCGGGGCCGCCAGGTGCGGTTGTTCAGCAGCAGGAGCGTCTTCATGATGTCGATGTCGGCGTCGGCGCCCGCGCGGGGCAGCACGATGATCGCCTTGGCCGTGTCCGGGCTCACGAGCTCCAGGTCGGCGCGGTTGAGCGGGTTGCCGGAGCGGCAGATGACCCGGGTCCTGCCGGCCTCGGGAATCCGCGCCCGGATCTGCTGCTCCATGTCGACCTTGTCCTGGCCGGCGAGCACCACCACGCAGGAACGTTCGCCCTGGTTCGCCTTGACCAGCTCACTGATCACCGTGAACACCTGGTCGGACCAGCCGAGCACGATCGTGTGACCGCGCTCGATCAGCCGGGACCGTCCCTTGCGCAGCTTGTCGATCTGCTTCTCCAGGCCCGTGGTCAGCACGCCGATGAGGGCGCTGACCACGAAGATGCCGCCGATCGTGACGAAGAGCATCAGGCTGAGGAAGAGCGCGCTGCCCTTGTCGGCGCCCATCGTGCCCGGATCCAGCGTGCGCAGCAGGCTCATCCAGGCCACGCCCGCCCAGCCGCCGTTCTCCTCGGTGTCGGTGTTGGTGAGCAGCACCACCAGGACGGTGACCACGAGGATCATCAGGGCCGAGCACAGCCCGAGCCAGCCGATCAGCGCCGGCGTCCCGCGGTCCATCGTCCGGTCGAACCAGTAGCGCAGCCGGTCTCGCAGCTTCATCAACCCCGCCGTCGCATGTTGTCGTCGTACCATCGCTCTGCGTAATCATGTGCCTGTGTAGCCTAGCGATGCGTCGCGGTCCTTCTCCTCGTTATCGCTAAATGGGCTGAACTTTCACCCCCGCCTTCACGGGAAGGCTCCGCGCCGCGACGATCGGAGACGAACCGCGACCGCAAGGAGGCGTGATGGCAGATCGCTGGCGCGGCTGGTGCCTGCTCCGCCCCGGCGTCCTGCTCTATGGCGGCACCATCGGCACGAACCAGCTACACGCCCACCACGCGGTCCACCTGATCGTCTCCGCCGAGCCCTTCACCATGGCCGACGCCCATGGCCGGCGGGTGACCACCAGGACCGCGGTCGTCCCGCCCGACACCGGCCACACCATCATCGCGGGAGCCCATGGGGCCCTGCTGGCCCAGCTGGAGCCCAGCGGCTCGGCGGCCCGCTCCCTGCTCGCCCGCTCGGGCGCGGGGGCCGAAGCCCCGACCTGGAGCCCGCCCTGCGAGGGCCGGCCCGCGTTCGCGGGCGTGGCGGAGGCCGGGGCCGCCTTGAAGGTCGTCGAGGACTGGACGGGCACGCGCGGGGCCGCCGAACCCGCGATGCACCCGGCGGTGGAGAGGGCGATCGAGGTGATCCCCACTCTGCTGGCCGGCGGGCCGGTACGGCTGGGCGTGGTCGCCGACGCGGTGCACCTGTCGCCGAGCCGGCTGGCGCACCTGTTCAGCGCGCAGGTGGGGATCCCGCTGCGCCCCTACGTACGCTGGCGGCGCATCCAGCACGCGATCACGTCGGTGGCGGCGGGGGAGTCGCTGACGACGGCCGCGCACGGCGCCGGATTCACCGATGGGGCACATTTCTCCCGCGTCTTCCGGCGCAACTTCGGCGCCGCGCCCTCCACGCTGGCCGCCGCCATCGACTGGCTGCCCTGAATCGACACGTTCGTACAAGCCTCCGCCGGCGCCGGTGCCGCATTCTTGGGGGCCCGGCGAACGGCGAAAGGGTCGCGATGCTCAATCTGTCGATCATCCTGGAAGACAGCGCCCGCAATGCTCCGGACCGCACCGCGCTGGTCTTCGGCGACCTGCGCCTGCCGTACTCGATGGTGAACTCCGTCGCGAACCAGGTGGCCGGTCTCCTGGCGGCCCGGGGCATCGGCAAGGGCGACAAGGTCGCGCTGCTCTGCCCGAACGTGCCCTACTTCCCCTTCGTCTACTTCGGCATTCTCAAGGCGGGGGCGGCGGTGGTGCCGCTCAACGTGCTGCTGCGCCCGCGCGAGATCGTCTACCACCTGACCGACAGCGACGCCAAGGCGCTCTTCTGCTTCGAGGGCACCGCCGAACTGCCCATGGGGGCGCAGGGGCGAGAGGCGTTCGACGCGGTCGAGGGTTGTGAGCACTTCTTCGTGCTGCCGGCCACGCCGCTGGCCACCGAGTCGGAGCACGGCGAGTCGTTCTGGGCGGCGCTGGGCGGCATGTCCGAGGAGTTCGAGACCGTACGGACCGAGCCGGGTGACACCGCGGCCATCCTCTACACCTCCGGCACCACCGGGCAGCCCAAGGGCGCCGAGCTGACCCACATGAACATGCTGACCAACACCATCGTGAGCGACGAGATGTTCCCGGCCGACCCCGGCGGCGACGTCTCCTTCGCCGTGCTGCCGTTCTTCCACTCCTTCGGCCAGACCGCGGTGATGAACGTGAGCGTGCGCCGCCGCGCCACCCTCGTGCTCCAGCCGCGCTTCGAGGCCGGCGAGGCGCTGGATCTCATGCGCCGGGAGAGGGTGACCATGTTCGCCGGGGTGCCGACGATGTTCTGGGCGCTGCTGTCGAAGATCCACGCGGACGGGGCGGGGGCGCCGCCCGCGCTGCGGGTGGCGGTGGCGGGCGGGGCCGCCTGCCCGGTCGAGGTGCTCAAGGACTTCGAGACCACCTGCGGCGTGCCGATCCTGGAGGGTTACGGCCTGTCGGAGACGTCGCCGGTGGCGAGCTTCAACCAGCCGGGGCGGCCCACCAAGCCCGGCACGGTCGGCTTCCCCGTCTGGGGCGTGCAGATGCGGCTGGTGGACGGCGGCTGGAACACCATCGAGGGTGAGGGCCCCGGCGAGATCGCCATCCGGGGGCACAACGTCATGCGGGGCTACTACGGGCGGCCGGAGGAGACCGAGGAGGTGCTGCGGGACGGCTGGTTCCGCACCGGCGACATCGCCACCCGCGACGAGGACGGCTACTACGCCATCGTGGACCGGACGAAGGACATGATCATCCGGGGTGGCTTCAACGTCTACCCGCGCGAGCTGGAGGAGGTGCTGATGTCGCACCCGGCGGTCTCGCTGGTGGCGGTGGTCGGGGTGCCGCACGGTACGCACGGTGAGGAGGTCAAGGCGTACGTCATCCGGGTGCCCGGCGCGACGGTCGGCGAGGAGGAGCTCGTCGCCTGGTGCCGGGCAAACATGGCGGCCTACAAATACCCGCGGATCGTCGAGTTCCGTGAGAGCCTGCCGATGACCGCGACCGGCAAGATTCTCAAGCGGGAGCTGCGGAGCTGATGTCCGCGTAGGGATCCCGTCAAGAATCAGCCTCCGCGCGTAGGGATGGTGTCAAGAAAGGCAATACGGGCCTATTTCGGCGTTTTCCTTGGTCTGCAGCCGCTCATCCTGGGCGGTGAATCGGACTCAAGGAGCAGGGATGGCCGACGTCATCTTCGTCGCCCTGACGATCGCGATCTTCGTGGTCTTCGGGTTGGTCGTCAAGGCGGTGGAGCGGCTGTGAGTGCTGTCAACGCCGCCGGACTTTTCGTGGTCGTCGGGCTGGTGATCTTCATGGTCGCGGCCCTGTTGTTCCCGGAGCGGTTCTGATGGGGACGACAGCGGCTGGGATGATCTTCATCGTCTCCTTGATCGCCGCGCTGGCCCTGGTGCACAAGCCGCTCGGCGACTACATGTACCGCGTCTACACGACCACGAAGCACAACGTCGCCGAGCGGGTCGTCTACCGGCTGCTCGGGGTGCGCGCCGACGCCGAGCAGAGCTGGGCGGTCTACGCGCGCAGCCTGCTGGCGTTCTCGGTGATCTCGATCCTGTTCGTGTACGGGCTCCAGCGGCTGCAGGACAAGCTGCCGCTGAGCCTGGGCCTGCCGCCGGTCACCGACCACATCGCCTGGAACACCGCGATCAGCTTCGTCACCAACACCAACTGGCAGGCCTATTCCGGCGAGTCCACGATGGGCCACCTGACCCAGATGGCCGCGCTGGCGGTGCAGAACTTCGTGTCCGCGTCCGTCGGCATGGCGGTGGCGATCGCCCTGGTACGCGGGTTCGCCCGGCGCAAGTCCGACACGATCGGCAACTTCTGGGTGGACCTGGTGCGCGGCTCGGTCCGCATCCTGCTGCCGATCGCCTTCGCCGGCGCGCTGGTGCTGGTCGCGGGCGGCCTGATCCAGAACTTCTCCGGCGTGCACGAGGTCACCACGCTGACCGGCGGCACCCAGTCGATCACCGGCGGCCCGGTCGCCTCCCAGGAGGTCATCAAGGAGCTGGGCACCAACGGCGGCGGCTTCTACAACGCCAACTCCTCGCATCCGTTCGAGAACGCGACCTCGTGGACGAACTGGTTCGAGATCTTCCTGATCCTGCTGATCCCGTTCGCGCTGCCGCGTACCTTCGGCAGGCTGATCGGCCAGGTCCGGCAGGGCTACGCGATCCTCGCCGTGATGGGCGTGCTGGCCCTGGCCAGCGTGCTGCTCACCAACGTGTTCGAGCTGTCGGGCGACGCGACCGTGCCGCAGGCGGTCGGCGCCGCGATGGAGGGCAAGGAGGTGCGCTTCGGCGTCTCCAACTCCGCCACCTTCGGCGCGGCGACCACGCTCACCAGCACCGGAGCGGTGAACTCCTTCCACGACTCCTACACGCCGTTCGGCGGCATGATGACGATGTTCAACATGATGCTCGGCGAGGTCGCGCCGGGCGGCGTCGGCGCGGGCCTGTACGGCATGCTGATCCTGGCCGTGATCACGGTGTTCGTGGCCGGGCTGATGGTCGGCCGCACGCCCGAGTACCTGGGCAAGAAGATCGGCGCCCGCGAGATCAAGCTCGCCTCGATGTACTTCCTCATCACCCCGATCCTGGTGCTCGTCGGCACCGCGTTCGCGATGGGCTCGGAAGAACGGCGCGCGAGCATGCTGAACGTCGGCCCGCACGGCCTGTCGGAGGTCCTCTACGCCTTCACCAGCGCCTCCAACAACAACGGCTCCGCCTTCGCCGGACTGACGGTCAACACCCCGTGGTACGACGTGGCGCTCGGCCTGTGCATGGTCTTCGGCCGGTTCCTGCCGATCATCCTGGTGCTGGCGCTGGCCGGTTCGCTGGCCGCGCAGTCACCCGTCCCCGAGGGCGCGGGCACGCTGCCCACACACCGGCCGCAGTTCGTCGGCATGGTCGTCGGCGTCACGCTCATCCTGGTCGCCCTCACCTTCCTCCCGGCGCTCGCGCTCGGCCCGATCGCAGAAGGACTGTCCTGACATGACCACCCCCGTGCTGGAGAAGCCGGCACCGAAGAGCGGCCTGCTCGACCCGAAACAGCTGGTCGCCTCGCTGCCGGACGCGCTGAGGAAACTGAACCCGGCGACGTTGTGGCGCAACCCGGTCATGTTCGTCGTGGAGATCGGCGCGGTGTTCACTACCGTGCTGGCCGTACTGGACCCGTCGTTCTTCGCCTGGGCGATCGTGGTGTGGTTGTGGCTGACCGTGGTCTTCGCCAACCTGGCCGAGGCCGTCGCGGAGGGCCGGGGCAAGGCGCAGGCCGCCACGTTGCGCAGGGCCAAGACCGACACCCGGGCCCGCCGCCTGAAGGACGGGAACTCGGCCGAGTGGGACACGGTGGGCGCGCCCGAGCTCAGGCAGGGCGACTTCGTCGTGGTGGAGGCCGGGGAGACCATCCCGGGCGACGGCGACGTCGTGGACGGCATCGCGAGCGTGGACGAGTCGGCCATCACCGGCGAGTCCGCCCCCGTGATCCGCGAGTCCGGCGGCGACCGCAGCGCCGTGACGGGCGGAACCAAGGTCCTGTCGGACCGGATCGTCGTGCGGATCACCCAGAAGCCCGGCGAGAGCTTCATCGACCGGATGATCGCCCTGGTGGAGGGCGCGAACCGGCAGAAGACACCGAACGAGATCGCGCTGAACATCCTGCTGGCCGCGCTGACGATCATCTTCCTGGTCGCCACCGTGACCATGCAGCCCCTCGCGATCTACTCCAAGTCCATCAACCCGGGCGTGCCGGACTCCCTCGCCCTGGACGGGAACGGCGTGACCGGCGTCGTCCTGGTGTCCCTGCTGGTCTGCCTGATCCCGACCACGATCGGCGCGCTGCTGTCGGCGATCGGCATCGCCGGCATGGACCGCCTGGTCCAGCGCAACGTCCTGGCCATGTCGGGCCGGGCGGTCGAGGCGGCCGGGGACGTGTCCACGCTGCTGCTGGACAAGACCGGCACGATCACGCTGGGCAACCGGCAGGCCGCCGAGTTCGTCCCGGTGGACGGGATCGGCGAGCAGGAACTCGCCGAGGCGGCGCAGTTGTCCAGCCTGGCCGACGAGACGCCCGAGGGCCGTTCGATCGTGGTGTTCGCCAAGCAGCACTACGGGCTGCGCGAGCGCGAGATCCACGGCGCCGAGTGGGTGCGGTTCACCGCGCAGACCCGCATGTCCGGGGTGAACCTGGACGGGCGCGAAGTCCGCAAGGGCGCCGCGACGGCGGTGATGAAGTGGGTACGTGACGCGGGCGGCCACCCGACCGACCAGATCGGACACCTGGTGGACGGCATCTCGGCCTCCGGCGGCACGCCCCTCGTGGTGGCGGAGAAGGGCCGGGTCCTGGGGGTGATCCACCTCAAGGACGTGGTCAAGGCGGGCATGCGGGAACGCTTCGACGAGATGCGCCGGATGGGCATCCGCACCGTCATGATCACCGGCGACAACCCGCTGACCGCCAAGGCCATCGCGGACGAGGCCGGCGTGGACGACTTCCTCGCCGAGGCCACCCCCGAGGACAAGCTCGCCCTGATCAGGAAGGAGCAGGAGGGCGGCCGCCTCGTGGCGATGACCGGCGACGGCACCAACGACGCCCCCGCCCTGGCGCAGTCCGACGTCGGCGTGGCCATGAACAGCGGCACGAGCGCCGCCAAAGAGGCCGGGAACATGGTGGACCTCGACTCCAACCCGACCAAGCTGATCGAGATCGTCGAGATCGGCAAGCAACTCCTGATCACCAGGGGCGCGCTGACCACGTTCTCGATCGCGAACGACATCGCGAAGTACTTCGCGATCATCCCGGCCATGTTCGCGGCCGTCTACCCGGGCCTGGACACGCTCAACATCATGCGCCTGGCCAGCCCGCAGTCGGCGATCCTGTCGGCGGTCATCTTCAACGCACTGATCATCATCGCGCTGATCCCGCTCTCGCTCCGAGGCGTCCGCTACCGCCCCTCCAGCGCCTCCAAGCTGCTGTCGCGCAACTTGTACGTCTACGGCCTGGGCGGCATCATCGCACCCTTCATCGGCATCAAGATCATCGACCTTCTGATCCAGTTCCTTCCGGGGATGAGTTAAATGGAACGCCTGCCCAGCTGGCTGCGCCAGCACCTCGCCGCCCTTCGCGCGGTCGCCGTGTTCACGGTGCTGCTAGGCCTCATCTATCCGCTGGTCACCACCGGCGTGGCCCAGGCCGTGTTCAACGACCGGGCCAACGGCTCCATGGTGGAGGGCGGCCGGGGCAGCTCGCTGATCGGCCAGTCCTTCACCGACACTGACGGCAACCCGGTCGGGAAGTACTTCCAGTCCCGCCCGTCCGCCGCCGGCGACGGCTACGACCCGACCTCCACCAGCGCCAGCAACCTCGGCCCCGAGGACGTCATCGACGTGCTGCCCGTCGGCGCGGAGGAGGGCAAGCAGTCACTGCTCACCCAGGTCTGCGCCCGCTCCAAGGCGATCGGCGAGTTGGAAGGCGTCAGCGGCGCCCGCCCGTACTGCACTCCCGACGGGGCAGGCGCGGTGCTGAAGGTCTTCCCCGACCGGGCCGTCGCCGTCAACCAGGCATGCCCGGCCGCGCCCTTCACCGGCACCTACCAGGGCAAGAAGGTCGAGTGCGCCAAGCCTGGCGAGGACTACGCGGCCGGTCGCACCGTTCCCGTCCGTGGGGACGTGACCACCGTGGCGGTGCCCGCCGACGCGGTGACCTCCAGCGGCTCCGGCCTGGACCCGCACATCTCGGTGGCCTACGCCGACCTCCAGGCGCCCCGGGTCGCGAAGGAGCGCGGTCTGCCCCTCGATCGGGTGAAGGCGTTGATCGGTGCGCACACGGCCGGCCGGGCGCTCGGCTTCATGGGCGAACCCGCGGTCAACGTGCTGGAGCTCAACCTGGCCCTGGACCGGTCATGAGGAGGGGCCGCCTGCGGGTCTACCTCGGGGCGGCCCCCGGGGTGGGCAAGACCTACGCGATGCTCGGCGAGGCGCGCCGGGCGATCGAACGGGACCGTGACGTGGTCGTGGGCTTCGTCGAGACCCACGGCCGCGCCCGCACCGCCGAACTGCTCGACGGCCTCGAAGTCATCCCCCGCCGGACGCTGGTCCACCGGGGGGCGACCTTCACCGAGCTGGACGTCCGGGCGGTCATCGAGCGCGCGCCCAAGGTGGCGCTGATCGACGAGCTGGCCCACACCAACGTGCCCGGCTCGAAGAACGCCAAGCGCTGGCAGGACATCGACGAGATCCTGGACGCCGGGATCGACGTCGTCTCCACGGTCAACGTCCAGCACCTGGAGTCGGTCAACGACGTGGTGCAGGAGATCACCGGGGTTCCGCAGCGCGAGACCGTGCCGGACGAGGTGGTACGCCGGGCGAACCAGGTGGAGCTGGTCGACATGTCGCCGGAGGCGCTGCGCCGCCGGATGGCGCACGGCAACATCTATGCCCCGTCGAAGGTGGACGCGGCACTGTCGAACTACTTCCGGGTCGGCAACCTGACCGCGCTGCGCGAGCTGGCGCTGTTGTGGGTGGCGGGCAAGGTGGACGACCAGCTTGACCGTTACCGCGCCGATCACGGCATCCAGGGCACCTGGGAGACGCGGGAGCGGGTGGTGGTCGCGCTGACCGGCGGCCCGGAGGGCGACACGCTGGTACGCAGGGCCGCCCGCATCGCGGCCCGTACCAAGGGAGCCGACCTGCTGGCCGTGCACGTGACCAGCGCCGACGGGCTGGCCGGGGCCGATCCGGGCAACCTGGCCCGCCAGCGCACGCTGGTGGAGAGCATGGGCGGCACCTACCACCAGGTCGTCGGCGACGACATCCCGCGGGCGCTGCTCGACTTCGCCCGCGGCGTCAACGCCACCCAGCTCGTCCTCGGCGCCTCCCGGCGTGGCCGGTTCGCGCAGATCTTCGCGCGCGGGGTCGGAGTGGAGACCACTTCCCGGTCCGGCTCCATCGACGTGCACATGATCACGCACGAGGAGGCCAAGAAGGGCCGCCGCAGGCCGGCCCGCTCGCGTGCCGCGCTCACCCGCACCCGACGCCTGGCGGGGTGGGCGCTGGCGGTGGCCGGGATGCCGCTGCTGACCGCTGTGCTCGCGCCGTTCAGGGACGTGTTGTCGCTGCCCAGCGAGATTCTGTTCTTTCTCACGCTGACCGTCGGGGTCGCGCTGGCGGGCGGGATGTGGCCGGCCATCACGGCGGCGGTCGGCGGGTCGCTGCTGCTCAACTGGTACTTCACGCCGCCGGTGGGTGAGTTCACCATCTCCGATCCGGAGAACCTGTTCGCGCTGGTGGTGTTCGTGCTGGTCGCCGCCGCGGTCAGCACGATCGTGGACCTCGCGGCCCGCCGTACCCGCGAGGCCGCCCGCGCCAGTGCCGACGCCGAGTTGTTGTCCACGCTGGCCGGGCACGTGCTGCGCGGCGAGGCCGCCGTGCCGTCCCTGCTGGAACGCATGCGTGAGACGTTCGGCCTGGCCTCGGTCACGCTGCTCGAACGCCAGGGGGAGCCGGTTCCCGACGATCTGGGCGATCCGGACGCCTGGCGCATCGTGGCCACCTCGGGAGGCGAGCCGGCCACCTGCCCCGGCCGGGCCGACACCGACGTGGTCATCGACGACGACATGATCCTGGCCGCGCAGGGCGGGCCGCTGGACGCCGCCGACCGCACGGTGCTGGAGGCGTTCGCCGCCGAGGCCGCGGTCGCGCTGCGCCAGGAACGCCTCCAGCAGGAGGCCGAGCAGGCCAGGCCGCTGGCCGAGGCCGACCGGATGCGCACCGCGCTGCTCGCCGCCGTCAGCCACGACCTGCGCACCCCGCTCGCCTCGGCCAAGGCCGCGGTGGAGAGCCTGGGCAACACCGGCGTCGCCTGGTCGCCGCAGGATCGCGCGGAACTGCTGGACACCGCGCGCGAGTCCTTGGACAAGCTGGACCGGCTGGTGACGAACCTGCTCGACATGAGCCGGCTGCAGGCGGGCGTGCTGGGCGTCACCCCGGAGCCGACCGCCCTGGAGGAGGTCGTGCCCCGCGCCATCGACGACCTGGGGCCGTTACGGGATCGGATCGAGGGCGACATCTCCATCGAGCTGCCCGACATCCTCGCCGACCCGGCCCTGCTGGAGCGCGTGCTGGCCAACCTGATGGCCAACTCGGTCCGCTACAGCCCACCCGGCAAGACCGTGCTGATCACCGCCAGCTGGCACGGCGAGTACGTCGAGATCCGCGTCATGGACCGCGGCCCCGGCATCCCGCCCGAGGCCCACGACCGGGTCTTCCAGCCGTTCCAGCGGCTCGGCGACCGCGACAACCACTCCGGCGTCGGGCTCGGCCTGGCGCTCTCACGCGGCCTGACCGAGGCGATGGGCGGCAGCCTCGTACCCGAAGAGACTCCAGGAGGAGGACTCACCATGATCCTCACGCTCCCCATCGCGAGCAGATCATGACCCGCATCCTCATCGTCGACGACGAACCGCAGATCCTGCGCGCGCTGCGCATCAACCTGGCCGCCCGCCACTACGAGGTCGCCGTCGCCCCCGACGGCGCCTCGGCGCTCAGGGCCGCCGTGGACGCCGCCCCCGACCTGGTCATCCTCGATCTGGGGCTGCCGGACCTGGACGGTGTGGACGTCATCCACGGCCTGCGCGGCTGGACCACCATCCCGATCATCGTGCTGTCCGGCCGGGCGGGGAACCAGGACAAGATCGACGCCCTGGACGCCGGCGCCGACGACTACGTGACGAAACCGTTCGGCATCGACGAACTGCTCGCCCGCGTACGGGCCGTCACCCGGCGCACCGCCATCCAGGACGCGGAGCTGGCCACCATCCAGGTCGGCGACCACGTCATCGACCTGACCAGGAAGACCGTCTCCGGCAGCGTACGGCTCACCCCGACCGAGTGGCACATCCTGGAGCTGCTGCTGCGCCACCCCGGCAAGCTGATCAGCCAGCGGCAGATCCTCACCGAGGTGTGGGGCAGCCGCTTCACCAAGGAGACGCACTACCTGCGCCAGTACATGGCCCAGCTGCGCAGGAAACTGGAGCGCGACCCGGGCCGCCCCAGGCACCTGATCACCGAGCCGGGGATGGGCTACCGGTTCACGCCCTGAGAAACCCGCTGCGAATATTGACGTTTTCTTGACGCCCTGATCATGCGGATACCGTCCTCCTCGTCACTAGATTGCCCTTTGTCTTGACGAATCCTTGATGGAGGGCCCCGGTGACCGAGGTGGACCAGCGTGCGGCTATGCCGGGAACGGCGCTGCGCCGGTGGCTGCTGAAGGGCTTGCAGCACCCCGAGGGCCTGGCCAACCAAGCCCCGCAGGAGGAGGACCCCGGCCACCGGCACAAGTGGTGGCAGGTGATGTGCCTGACGGGCGTGGACTACTTCTCCACCCTCGGCTACCAGCCCGGCATCGCCGCCCTGGCGGCCGGCGCGCTCAGCCCGGTGGCCACGATGTTGCTCGTCGCGCTGACCCTGATCGGCGCGCTGCCGACGTACCGCGCGGTGGCCGAGCAGAGCCCGAACGGGCTGGGCTCGTTGTCGATGCTGGAGCGGCTGCTGCCCGGCTGGCGCGGCAAGCTCCTGGTGTTGTTCCTGCTCGGCTTCGTGGCCACCGCGTTCATCATCACCATCACCCTGTCGGCGGCGGACGCGACCGCGCACATCCTGCACAACCCGTTCGTGCCGCACGCATGGGAGTCCTGGCAGGTGCCGGTCACGCTGATGCTGATCGCCGCGCTCGGCGGGGTGTTCCTGGCCGGGTTCAGCGAGGCCATCTCCATCGCGGTCGTCCTGGTCGCCGTCTACCTGCTGCTGAACGTGATCGTGGTCGGCACCGCGCTGCTGCGCGTGCTGGCCCATCCCGAGCAGGTGACCGGCTGGCAGAACACGCTCAGTAGCGACTACTCCAGCCCGATCGCGATGGTGGCGGTCGCGCTGTACGTGATGCCGAAGCTCGCCCTGGGGCTGTCCGGCTTCGAGACGGGCGTGGCCGTCATGCCGCTGGTCAAGGGCGACCTCGCCCAGCGCATCAAGGGCGCGCGCAAGCTGCTGACCACCGCCGCGCTCATCATGAGCGTCTTCCTGATCACCTCCAGCTTCGCCACCACCGTGCTCATCCCCGCCGAGGAGTTCGCCGAGGGCGGGTCGGCCAACGGCCGCGCCCTGGCCTACCTGGCCCACCTCTACCTGGGCGACTGGTTCGGCACCGCCTACGACCTGTCCACCATCGCCATCCTGTGGTTCGCCGGCGCCTCCGCCCTGGCCGGGCTGCTCAACATCGTGCCGCGCTACCTGCCCCGCTACGGCATGGCGCCGGACTGGACCCGTGCCAACCGGCCCATGGTGCTGGTCTTCACCGCCATCGCGTTCCTCATCACGTTCGTCTTCGGCGCCGAGGTGGACGCCCAGAGCGGCGCGTACGCCACCGGCATCCTGGCCCTGATCCTGTCGGCCGCCGTCGCGGTCACCCTGTCCGCCTGGCACCGGCGGCACATCAGGTCCGCCGTCTTCTTCGGGATCGTCAGCCTGGTCTTCGCCTACGCCACCGTCGCCAACATCATCGAACGCCCCGACGGCCTGGTGATCGCCCTGCTGTTCGTGCTGGCCATCGTCACCATCTCGCTCATCTCCC
This sequence comes from Nonomuraea sp. NPDC050404, assembly GCF_040655495.1. Lineage (NCBI taxonomy): Bacteria > Bacillati > Actinomycetota > Actinomycetes > Streptosporangiales > Streptosporangiaceae > Nonomuraea > Nonomuraea sp. NPDC050404. The sequence goes on along the minus strand of NZ_JBFAKB010000002.1, from coordinate 99,958 downwards.
GGGCCACCCGCTCCACCGAGCTCCGCGTCACCTCCATCCACCTGGACGACTGCGCCCGCCGCTTCATCAACGAGGCCGGCGAGCTCTACCTGATCGCCAACGAGCCGCACGCCCGCGACGCCAAGGAGTACGTCGACAAGGCCCGCGAGGCGTGGGAGCTGCACCGGCTGCGTACCGGTGAGGGCCTGCTCTTCCTGGAGGTCACCATCCCGGACGCCTCCGAGTTCGCCGGCGAGTTGCACGTCGTCGGCGAGGAGCGGCACGGCTTCCGCATCCTGCGCATGCAGAGCACCACCGTCGCCAACTCCATCGCCGCCCTGCTGCTGCACCTGCGCGACCAGACCGGCAAGACACCGCACGTGTACTTCCACTGGGCCGCCGAAGGCAACCCCATCGGCGCGCTGCTGCGCTACCTGATCTTCGGCGGCGGCGACGTGCCGCCCCTGACCAGGGAGGTCCTGCGCCAGGCCGAGCCCGACGCCGACCGCCGTCCCCTCGTGCACGTCGGCTGAGCGTTGCGCCGGGTGACGTTGACCCGGCGGGAACCGAGCATTTAACGTCCAAAGTTAAATATTCGCTCGGCTCATGGACGGACACTCCCGCATGAGTGATCTCAGCAGACGAGGATTCCTACAAGCCGCGGCCACCCTGACCCTCGCCACTTCCGCCGGCTGCGCCGGAGGCGGAAGCCAGGGCGGCGGTCTCCAGTTCGCGTGGTGGGGCAGCACCGCGCGCCATACCGCGACCCAGCAGGCCATCGAGGCCTTCAAGAAGAAGAAGCCCGGCGTCGTGATCAAGACCCAGTTCTCCGGCTGGGACGGCTACTGGGAGAAGCTGGCGACCCAGACCGCGGGCGGCAACGCCCCTGACGTGATCCAGATGGACTACTCCTACCTCAGCGAGTACGCCAGGCGCGGCAGCCTGCTGGACCTGGGCCCGTACGTCGGCAAGGGCCTGGACCTGTCCGGCCTGGAGCCCGACGTGGTGAACGCGGGCAAGATCGACGGCAAGCAGTACGCCGTGAACTTCGGCATCAACTCCATGGCCCTCATCGTCAACAAGACCCTGGCCGCCGAGCGCGGAGTGGAGATCCCCGCCACCTTCACCTGGCCCGAGTACGGCGAACTGGCCAAGGAGCTGGCCGGCAAGGGCGTCTTCGGCACCGAGGACGGCGGCCAGGACGGCGGCGCGCTGGAGAACTGGCTGCTGGGGCGCGGCAAGATGTTCTTCACCACCGACGGCGCCCTGGCCTACGACCAGGACGACCTGAAGGAGTGGTTCACCTTCTGGGACGGCCTGCGCAAGGCGGGCGCGGCCACCCCGCCGGACGTCCAGGCCACCGCGCTGGGAGACGTGCAGAACAGCCTGGTCGCCACCCGCAAGGCGGTCATGGACTTCGCCTGGTCCAACCAGCTCACCGCCTACATGTCGCTCACCAAGGACGAGATCGACGTGCACACCTTCCCGACCGGCGACAAGCCGGGCCAGTACTACAAGCCGTCGATGCTCCTGACCGTCAGCTCGGGCACCAAGGCCAAGGACGACGCGGTGGCCCTGGTCAACGCGCTCATCGCCGACCCGGACGTGGCCGGCCGGCTCGGCTCCGAGCGCGGCGTGCCGCCCGCCGCCCCGATTCGCGCCGTGCTGCAGCCCAAGGCGTCGCGGCCGGAGCAGGTGGTCTACGCCTACATCGACTCGATCAAGGCCCAGGTCGGCCCGCTCCCGCCGCCGCAGCTGCTCGGGGCCGGCGAACTGCACAACAAGGTGCTCACCAACGTCAACCAGCAGATCGGGTTCGGCAAGCTCACCATCGATCAGGGGGTGGCCCGATTCTTCGAAGAAGCCGGACGAGTGCTCAAGTAGAGGGGCGCGCCGCCTACCTCTTCCTGCTGCCCTGGTTCGCCGGTCTGCTCCTGCTGACCGGCGGGCCGATCCTGGCCTCACTGGCGCTCTCGTTCACCGATTTCGACCTGCTCACCGCCCCGTCCTTCGTGGGGCTGGACAACTACGCCAGGATGCTCACCGAGGACCCGCACTTCGTCAACGCCGTGCGGGTCACGCTGATCTACGTCGTCCTGTCCGTGCCGCTGTCCGGCGCGTTCGCGCTGCTGGTCGCGGTGCTGCTGAACAGGCCCATGCGCGGCGTCGGCGTCTATCGCGCCGCGTACTACCTGCCGTCGCTGCTGGGCGGCAGCGTCGCGGTGGCGATCCTGTGGAAACAGATCTTCGGGGCCGACGGCCTGATCAACGACGCCCTGCTGTACCTCGGCATCGTGGGCCCGAGCTGGATCTCCACCCCCGAGTACGCGATCTACACGCTGATCGTGCTGCACGTCTGGCAGTTCGGCTCGCCCATGCTGATCTTCCTGGCCGGGCTGAAGCAGATCCCGGCCGAGTTGTACGACGCCGCCGCGGTGGACGGCGCCGGGCGGGTGCGCGCGTTCTTCCGCATCACGCTGCCCATGCTCAGCCCGATCATCTTCTTCAACCTGGTGCTGCAGACGGTCAACGCCTTCAAGGCGTTCACCCCCGCCTTCATCATCAGCGGCGGAACCGGGGGACCGGCGGACGCCACGCTGTTCTACACGCTGTTCATCTACCAGGAGGGCTTCGGGAACTTCCGGATGGGCTACGCCTCCGCGCTGGCCTGGGTGCTGCTCCTGGTCACCGTGGCCTTCACCGCGCTGGCCTTCCGTTCCGCGAGGTATTGGGTGCACTATGCCGACTAGCCGCCGCTGGGCCGTACACCTGCTGGTCCTGGCAGGCGCGCTCATCATGCTCTACCCGCTGTTCTGGCTGATCTCCGCCTCCTTCAAGCCGAACGACGAGATCTTCACCGATCCCGGCCTGGTGCCGGGCACCGTGGTCGCCGACAACTACGCCACCGGATGGACCGCGCTGGGCGTGCCGTTCAGCGGGTTCTTCGCCAACTCCTTCCTCATCGCCGCGGCGGCGGTGGCGGGCAACGTCATGTCGTGCTCGATGGCGGCCTACGCCTTCGCCCGGCTGAGCTTCCGGTTCAGGAGGCTCTGGTTCGCGATCATGCTGATCTCGATCATGTTGCCCATCCACGTGCTGATCGTGCCGCAGTACACGCTGTTCAAGTACCTCGGCTGGGTGGACACGTTCCTGCCGCTGATCGTGCCGAAGTTCCTGGCCGTGGACGGGTTCTTCATCTTCCTGATGGTGCAGTTCATCAGGTCGCTGCCGCGCGAGCTGGACGACGCGGCGCGGATCGACGGGTGCGGGCCCGTCCTGGTCTACTGGCGGATCATCGTGCCCCTGTCGCGGCCCGCGCTGATCACCACCGCGATCTTCACCTTCATCTGGACGTGGGACGACTTCTTCAGCCAGCTCGTCTATCTGAGCGATGTGTCCACCTACACGGTGCCGCTCGCCCTCCGCGCGTTCATGGACTCCAGCGGCGGCTCCACCTGGGGCCCGATGCTCGCCATGGCGGTGTTGTCGCTGATCCCGATCCTGGGCTTCTTCCTGATCTTCCAGCGCCGCATCACCGAAGGGATCTCGACCACGGGTCTCAAGGGCTGAGCGGGATTCCTCCGGTACGGGGCCGCCGTACCGGAGGAATCCTCAGCGTGCGCAGGTCGTCAGGCCGGGCCGCCAGCGGCACGCGACGGCGGCGAACCCGCCCTCCGCGCCGACCGGCACCGCCAGCGTCCCGCCGCGCACCACGTGGGCCTCGCGGACGAGACCGCCGTCGCCGTCGCCGGTCACCTCGACCAGCCACCGCCCCCGCAGGAAGTCCATCGGCACCCGGAGCGTCCTGGCCGCCCCGGAAACGCCGGCGCCGATGAACCAGCGGTCGCCGCCGCGCCTGGCCAGCACCGTGTGATCGGCGGGCCGGCCGGACAGCAGCCGCGTCTCGTCCCAGGCGGTGGGCACCTGGTCCAGGAAACGTTCCGCCTCGGGCCGCGCGCGGTAGGACTCCAGCGATCCGGCCAGGTTCTGCAGCCCCGACTCGAACATCACCGACAACGCCAGCTCGTGGGCGTCGGAGGTGGGCCGGCCGTCCCGCTGGAAGGCCATCGGCGTGTAGTCCATGGAGCCGATCGCATTCCTGGTGTACGGCAGCGCCGCCAGATGGCCGGTGGTCAGGTTCGACGACTTCTCCGCGCCGTGCACCCCTTCCATGGTCATCACGTGCGGCCAGGTCCGGTTGATCCCTTTGGGCACGTTCGAGCCGTGGAAGTTGACCAGCAGCCGGTTGCCGGCCGAGTCGCGCAGAGTCTCGTCGTACCACCGCAGCCGCTCCTGCGCCTCGGAGTCGATGAAGTCGAGCTTGACGCCCTTGACCCCCCACCGGCGCAGCAGCCCGAAGCGTGAGGCGCGCTCCTCGGGGGTGTCGAAGTCGGAGAATCGTAGCCACACCATGATGCCGACGCCGCGCGCCCGGCCGTACTCCACCAGCTCGGGGACCCAGGTGAACTCGGCCGTGCGATCCGTCCAGGCCCGCTCGCCGGTGACCGGGTCGTCGTACCAGCCGGCGTCGACCAGCACGTACGGCCAGCGATGCCGCGCGGCGTAGTCGACGAACTCCTGCTGCCGCTCCAGGCTCTGCTGCACGGGCCGGCCCCCCGCGAGCCAGCTCCACAGCACCTTGCCCGGCTTGATCCACGAGGTGTCGGCGATCCTGGAGCCGGGCGCCAGGTCGTCGACCAGGGTGGACTCGGTGACGGTCGCGAGGTCGCCGGTGACCATGACCCGCCAGGGCGTGACCAGGCCGCCGGTGTAGGGGACACGTTCGTCCCACAGGGCGATCCGGTAGGCGTGCTGGTCGCGTACCAGGCGGGGGCCGCTGTAGGAGCGGTTCAGCGCTGACTCGGCCAGCAGGAGGTAGTTCCGGCCCACCTCGAACAGGGCGGGCATCTGGTACTCGGCGGCCGGCACGTCGGAGTACCGGACGAACGGGTTCTCGTAGTCGCGGCGGTGCCCGGCCAGCCAGGCGGCAGACCCGCCGGGAACGGCGAACGCCGAGGTCTCGCCGCGGACGGCGCCCGCGCCGGGCAGCTCGTAGCGGTAGGCGACGCCGTCGCCCGCGGCCCTGACGACCAGGTCGAGCCGGGCATCGCCGCGGGCGAGACGGAACCGGGTCTCCCTCATCACGGACCTGCGCTGGAGCCGTTTTCCGGCGGTGGTCGAGTACTGCTCGACCACCGCCCGGCTGGAGCGGCCGGTGAGGCTCAGGCCGGTGGTCAGGTCCGCCTGCTCCGTGGTGAGCCCGAGCGGGCTGGGGTCCAGCACCGCCGCGCCGTCCCGCGACACGGCCACGGACAGGGCGCCGTGCTCGTCGAGGCGGACGGTGGCGGCGGGCCCGCCGCCGGGGGCCTCGACGGTCCAGGCGCGATGCGGCGGGGTGGCGGGTGCGGTCAGGAGTCCGGCGACCAGGGTGCCGGTGAGCAGCCAGTTCACAACGTGTGTTTCCTCGTTTCAGGTGATCCGGTAGCGTTCACCGGCCTTGGCGGAGAACGTCAGGAGGTCGCCGTTGACACGGTGGGACACCGGCCGGCCGCGCCCGTCCACGACGCGGGCCCCGTCGCGGAAGGTGTCGCTGCGCAGCCTGACCGTGCCGCGCTCGTCCGGGGTCACCTTCACCTCCGACAGCCGCCCGGAGCGCCACACCAGGTCGAGCGTGTGCGCGCCACGGGCGCGCAGCCCCGACACCTGCCCGTCCCGCCAGGTCCCGGGCAGGGCGGGCAGCAGGTCGATGGTGCCGAGGTGGCTCTGCAGCAGCATCTCGGTCATGCCCGACGTGGCGCCGAAGTTCCCGTCGATCTGGAACGGCGGATGGGTGTCCCAGAGGTTGGCCAGCGTGCTGGTCCTGAGCTGGTCGGCCAGCAGCTTGTGCGCGCGGTCACCGTCGAGCAGCCGCGCCCAGAAGTTGATCTTCCACGCCTTGCTCCAGCCGGTGCCCACGTCGGTACGGGCGTTGAGCGACACCTTCGCCGCCTCGGCCAGCTCCGGCGTCGTGCGCGGCGAGACCTGCCGCCCGGGGTGCACGGCGAACAGGTGCGAGACGTGCCGGTGCGTCTCGGCCGGGTCGTCGCGGTCGTCCTTCCACTCCTGCAACTGCCCCCACCTGCCGACGCGCAGCCCGGGGTCGAGCCGCTCCAGGACGGCCGCCGCCGCCCTGGCCTCCTTCCCGTCGCCGAGCAGCGTCGCGGCGTCGCGCAGGTCGGTGAACAGGTTCCAGAGGATCTGCTGGGACATCGCCGTGCCCGCGGTGGACGGGCCGAGCTCGGGCGAGCGGCTGGGCACCGCGACGAGGCTGCCGTCACGCGGGTCGGTCCGCAGGAAGTCCCGCCAGAAGCGGGCGGTCTCCTTCATGATCGGGTACGCGGTCCGCTTCAGGAAACGTTCGTCCAGGGTGAAGCGGTAGTGGTCGTAGAGCTGGCCGGCCAGCCAGGCGCCCGACTCGGGGAAGAAGTAGGCCGGATGGTCCCAGGCGCCGGTCTGGCCGAAGATGTTCGAGGCGTGGTGGGCGACCCAGCCGTCCGCGCCGTACATCTGCCCGGCGGTGACCCTGCCCGGCTCGCGCAGCCGGTCGACGTAGGTGTGCAGGGGTTCGGCCAGCTCCGCCAGGTTGGTCTGCTCGGCCGGCCAGTAGTTCATCTGCAGGTTGATGTTGAGGTGGTAGTCCGACTGCCAGGGCGGCGCCTCCAGGACGTTCCAGACACCCTGGAGGTTGGCGGGCAGCGAGCCGGGGCGGGATGAGGCGATCAGCAGGTAGCGGCCGTACTGGTAGAAGAGCTGTTCCAGGGCCCGGTCGGCGGCCGGGTCGCCGGTGCCGTACGCGGCGAGCAGGTCGTCGGTCGGACGCGCCGGCATGACGCCGCCGAGATCCAGCGCGACCCGGCCGAACAACGCGCGATGGTCGGCCCGGTGCGCGGCCAGCAGCCTCGCGTGACCCTGCGCGGCGGCGGCGCTGACGCGGGCGGTGAGCCGGGCGTGCGGGTCCCTGCCCCGGTAGGAAGGGTAGTCGTCGGCGTAGTCGGTGCCGGTGCCCAGGATGAGGACGGCCGAGTCGGCGCCGGACACCGTGACGGTCCCGTCGGGGTTGTCGGTCCTGGTGCCGCCCCGGTGCAGGACCTGGAGCTGGGCCTCGTACGCCATGCCGTTGTTCGAGAGCGCGCCCTTGACGGTGACCCGGCCGCCCGAGGCGGTGGCGGTCGCCGAGCGGTTGGCCGGCACCGCGATCCTGGCCGTGAAGGCGACGCCGCCGGGACGGTCGGTGGCCAGCCGGGCCACGACCACGCCCGCGGGCGCGGAGGCGAAGTACTCGCGCGTGTGCCGCACGTCCCCGGCCAGGAAGGACACGCCGGCCACGCCGCGCTCGACGTCCAGCTCCCTGCGGTAGTCCGCGGCGCGTTCCGGCAGGCCGGGGAAGCTCAGGCGTACGTCGCCGAAGCTCTGGTACGCGCCGAACCTGCGGTGGCGCGGCGTGTCGGACTTCAGTCCCAGCGCGGCCAGCACGTCCTCGGCCGGGATGCCGCCCTCCTTCCAGATCCGCTCCCTGACGGCCTCCAGCGCGCCCGGCCTTGGCGCGTCCCAGTTGCCGAAGTTGTAGTCCGGCACCCCGGGGCCGCCGGTCCACAGGGTCTTGTCGTTGAACTGCAGTCGTTCGGCCGCGACCCCGCCGAACACGGTCGCGCCCATCGCGCCGTTGCCGATCGGCAACGACCGGCTCTCCCAGCCCTCGTTCGTGTCGGGCGCGGGCTCGTCGTACCACAGCGTGTACGGCTCGCCGGCCGCCGCGGCGACCGTGGACGAGCCCCCGGGGACGACGGCGAGAGCCGCGCCGAGGAGCGTGATGATGGAGCCTGCCAGTAACCGTCGGTTCATGTCCTCGCACCTACCGGTCGCACGTCGTGATGCCCGGCCGCCAGCGGCAGGCGATGGCCGCGTACCCGCCCTCGGCGGGCACCGGCACAGAAAGTCGGTCGCGGGGGCCGTCGATCCGGTGGCTCTCGCGTACCAGCCCGGATGGGCCGTCGCGGATCACCTCGACCAGCCACCGGCCGCGCAACATGGTCAGCGGGACGTCGAGCGTGCGCGCCGCGCCCGACACCCCCGCGCCCAGGAACCACCGCTCGCCCGAGCGCCTGGCCAGCACCACGTGGTCGCCCGGAGCCCCGGACAGCAGCCGCGTGTCGTCCCAGGCGGCCGGCACCCGTTCGAGGAACCGTTCCGCCTCCGGCCTGGCCCGGTAGGACGCGACGGTGCCCGCCAGGTTCTGCAGGCCGGACTCGTACGTCACCGCCAGGCCCAGCTCGTGCGCGTCGGAGGTGGGCCGGCCCTCCCGGTGGAATGCCATCGGCGTGTAGTCCATGGAGCCGACGACGTTCCTGGTGAAGGGCAGGGTGGTCAGGTGCTGGGTGGACAGGGTGCGCTTCTCGGCGCCGTGCACGCCCTCCATGGTCAGCACGTGCGGCCAGGTGCGGTGCACGCCCTTGGGGATGGTCGAGCCGTGGAAGTTGACCATCAGCCGGTTCGCGGCGGTGGCGGGCAGGATCTCGTCGTACCAGCGCAGCCGCTCCTGCGACTCCGCGTCCATGAAGTCGATCTTGACTCCGCGCACGCCCCACCGGTGCAGGACGGGCAGCCACTGATCGCGTTCCCCGGGCGTGTCGAGGTCGCGGAAGTGCATCCAGACCATGATCTCGACGTTCTTGCCGCGCGCGTACTCGACCAGCGCCGGGATCCAGCTCGTGGTGGCCCAGTCGGGGTCGGTGACGTCCCACTGGTCCTTCAGGAAGTACCAGCCCGCGTCCACCTTCACGTACGGCCAGCCGCGGGCGGCGGCGTAGTCCACGAACTCCTTCTGCCGCTCCAGGCTCTGCCCCGCCTCCTTGCCGCCCGCGAGCCAGGTCCACAACACCTGGCCGGGCTCGATCCAGGAGGTGTCACGGACCTTGGAGCCCTCGGCGAGGTCGTCCACGAGCGTCGATTCGGTGACCGTGGCCAGGTCTCCCGCGATCATCACCCGCCACGGCGTGGCCAGCGGGCCCGAGACCTGCACCCGCTCGTCCCACAGCCGCAGGCGATACGCGCCGGTGCCCGGCTCGTGCGTCAGCCGGGGACCCGAGTAGCGGCCGTCCAGCCCCGATTCGGTGACCAGGAGGTGGCCGCCGCCGGTCTCGAACAGCGCGGGCACCATGAAGTCGGCCGCCGGCGCGCTCGCGGCGGTGTAGGGGAGGAACGGGTTCTCGTAGTCCCGGCGGTGCTGCGCCAGCCAGGCCCGTGCGTCCTGGTCCACGACGAACGCGGAGGTCTCGCTCAGTACGGCGCCGTGGTCGGAGGGCAGCCGGTAGCGGTAGGCCACGCCGTCCGGTGCGACCCTGATGACGAGTTCCAGGCGGGCGCCGGCGGCGTTCGCGAAAGAGAGCGTGCTCTCGCGCATCGTGGCGCGCCGCTCCTGGCGCTTGCCCGCGACGGCGGTGTAGCGCTCGGCCACCAGGCGATCGCGGCGTTGTGAGAAGCGTAAGCCCTGGGACAGGTCGGCTCGTTCGGTGACGATGCCGACCGGGCTCGGGGCCAGCACCTGGGTGCCGCGGCGGTGTACCGCGAGCGTGAGGGTGCCGGTCGCGGGATCGAGGGCGAGTTCGGCCGAGGGGCCGCCGGGGAAGCCGGAGATCTTCCAGGTCTTGGGTGACGCGGCCTGCGCGGGCAGGGCGGTGAGGCAGAGGGTGAGAAGCAGTGAAACGAACAGCCGGATCGCGGCGGACGGCATGAAGCCTCCTGCAGGCCACATACATCGGATGTGTTCGGGGGATCGTAACCCGTCATTCTTTGGATGAACAGCGCCTTGCCGCGTTGCATCGAAAATTACTTTCGTCAAGATTTGAATTCGTCCGAGGTGCCGTCGTACGCTCCGGAGATCCGCTGTCTCCACGAACCTCTTGGTGGTGACCATGCCTTCCCGACGCTTTCTCCTCCAAGCCGGTGGTGCGCTGGCCGCGGGCGCACTCGTACCGGGAACCGGTCCTGGGGCCGTCGCCGACCCCTGGCGCAAGGTGCCGGAAATCTTGCGTAAGATCCGACCTCCCCGGTTCCCGGGACGGACATGGAAGATCACCGACTTCGGTGCGGCAGGGGACGGCACGACCGACTGCACGGCGGCGTTCCGGGCGGCGATCGCCGAATGCCATCGCAGGGGCGGCGGCCGGGTCGTGGTGCCACCGGGACGATTCCTCACCGGCGCCATCCACCTGCTGAGCAACGTCGAGCTGCACGTGTCCGAGGGCGCGGTGATCGCCTTCAGCACCGACCCGAACGCGTACCTGCCGGTGGTCTTCACCCGGTGGGAAGGCACCGAATGCTACAACTACAGCCCTTTCATCTACGCCCACGGGCAGCGGAACATCGCCGTCACGGGCCGGGGCACGCTCGACGGCCAGGCCCGGCAGGGCCCATGGGAGAGCTGGTACGCCGGCGGCGGCCCCCAGAGCGGCGACCAGCGGGCGCTGCGCCGGATGGGCGACGACGGCGTGCCGGTCGAGCGGCGCGTGTTCGGCGCCGGGCACTACCTGCGCCCCGCCATGGTCCAGTTCGTGAAATGCCGGGACATCCTGATCGGTGACGTCACCATCGTCGAGCCGCCCATGTGGACCGTGAACCCCGTCCTGTGCGTCAACGTCACCGTGCGGGACGTCACCGTCGTCAGCACTCTGTACAACACCGACGGCTGCGACCCGGAGTCGTCGTCGTACGTGCACATCCACGACTGCCGGTTCAACACCAACGACGACTGCGTGGCGGTCAAGTCGGGACGTGACGCCGACGGCCGCAGGGTGGGCGTGCCCAGCCGGAACATCGTCGTCCAGGACTGCCACTTCTCCGGCCGCTGGGGCGGCATCACGGTCGGCAGCGAGATGTCGGGCGGGGTCCGCGACGTCTTCGCCGAGCGCTGCCGGATCAACTCGCCGGACTTTCCCGGCAACTACCCGGTGAAGTATCCCGTCTACATCAAGGCCAGCAAGAAGCGCGGCTCCTTCATCGAGGGCGTCCACGTACGGGACTTCACCGGCCGGGATGTGGAACGCGAGGTGATCTTCGTCAACATGGCCTACAACAGTGACGAGGGCGGCTCCGAGCCGGTGTCGGTGCGCGACATCCGGATGGAGCGGACCAGGATCGACGGCGCGGACGCCGTGCTCAACCTGGTCGGCCTGGAGAGCGACCACCTGGTCGGGGTGCGGCTGGACAAATGCGTGTTCACCGGTGTCACCGGGCCGGACAAGATCGCGTACACCGACGGCCTGAGCCTGCGCAAGGTGTTCGTGAACGGCGTGGAGCAACTCGCGAACGGCGTGCAGCAACTCGCGAACGGCGTGGAGCAACTCGCGAACGGCGTGGAGCGATGAGACGTTTGCTCGCCGTCCTGATCCTGCTGGCGGCGGCGGGGGTGGTGGTGCTGCCCGCGCAGGCCGAGACCGAGGCTGAGGCTGGGAGCGGGCAGTCGGTGCGCGGGTGGACGATCCTGTCCGACAGTGACGCGGGGGCCGACGCCGTCATCGCCGCCGCGAAGCCGTACCGGATCAACCATCTGCAGCTCAGCCACGAGATCGTGCACGACCTGCGCGAGGTACGCGAGCCCGCCAAGCAGGCGCAGGCCAACCGGCTCGTCAAGGCCGCGCACGATGCCGGGATCGCCGAGGTGGCGATCTGGGACCACTCGCTCTACGACCTGGACCACTACCCGGCCGAGTTCCGCACCGGGCCCGACGGCACGATCGACCTGGACGATCCGGCCTTCTGGCAGTGGTTCAAGCAGGACTACCGGGAGATGCTCGACCTGGTGCCCGACATCGACTCGGTGGTGCTGACCTTCATCGAGACCGGCGCGCGGGTCGAGCGGCAGCACTCGGCGAAGCTCACCACGGCCGAGCAGAAACTGGCCTACCTGGTCGACCAGGTCGCCGAGGTCATCGTCAACGAGCGGGGGCTGGGGCTCTACCTGCGCACGTTCGGATATTTCCCCGAAGAGATGGAGCGTACGATCGGCGCGATCGCGCTGGTCCGCAACCCGGACGTCAAGGTGATGGCCAAGGCCACGCCGCACGACTTCTTCCTCACTCACCCGAACGACTCCACGATCGCGCGGATCGACCGGCCGGTGCTCGTCGAGTACGACACCGCGGGCGAGTACAACGGCCAGGGGAAGATCGCGAACGCGTGGCCGGAGGAGCACGTCAGGCGGCTGCGCCACTATCAGGGCCTGCCGAACGTGATCGGCTACGTGGCCAGGACCGACCGCTACGGCGAGTCCCGCATCGTCGGCACCCCCACCGAGATCAACCTGTACGCGCTGGCGCGGGCCACGGAGGACCGCCGGGTGAGCGTGGAGACGATCTATCGGGAGTTCGCGGCCAGGACGTACGGGAAGCCGGCCGCGCGGGAGGTCGCCGCGGCGCTGTCGAAGTCGTACGAGATCGTCACCTCGGTGCTCTACAGCCTGGGGACGAACACCGCGAACCACTCGCGGCTGGACTACGAGCCGTACTGTTCGAGCTATCACCGCAGCGTGTCCGGCAAGTGGATCGAGCCGCCCGTCACCTATGTCCGTCACGGCGTGAACAAGCGGTTCCACTTCTGGATCGACGTGGTCGACCAGTTGTCGCCGGCCGCCTGCAAGGCCGATCCCACGCTGGCCAGGGAGGCGCAGTACGTGCTGGACAGGGGTTGGGTGACCCCGGGCGACCACCTGACGCCCGCGTACCTGCGCCATGTGCTTACGGAGAAGGATCACGGGGTACGGATGGCGGAGAGCGCGCTGCGTGACATCGGCAAGGCCCGGCGGCACCTGTCGGCCGAGCATTTCCAGCAGCTCACGGCCTACTTCGAGCGGACGTTGCTGACCGCCAGGCTGCATCGGGCGGTCGCGGCGGCGTACTTCGGGTACCGGGTCTACGTCCGGGACGCGGAGCAGCGGACCCGGGCGATGAGGCGGCTCATCTGGGACGGCCTCGACGACAGCCGGCGCATCGCCGAGCAGATCCGGACTTATCCGGTTCCTGCGGCCAGCGGGGAGTGGGACTGGGTCCGGGACGCCGCCGAGGCCGACACGTACTACGACCGTATTTCCAAGGGTTGGGACCGATACGGCGGCATCACGGTCCCGCGCCCCTGAGACGGAGCACCCGCACGTCCGGGGCGCTGCACGTCCGAGGCGCTGCACGTCCGAGGCGCCGCACGTCCGAGGTGCCGCACATCCGACCGTCGCACCCACTCGACTTCGAGGAGCACCATGCGTCTGGATCCTGCCCGGCTGAGCCGCCGGGCGTTGTTCGGGGGAGCGGTGGCGGCGGCCGCCATGCCCGCGCTCACGAGCGAGGCGGCGGCAGCCGACGCGACCGCCGCCGGCGTACTACACGATCCTGTGCCTGAGAACACGGGAGCGGCTCCCGTGCCCGCCGGCTCCCGGCCAGGGGACGCGTCGACCGCGCTGCTGGACCAGTGGGCGCGGACGCCCGGATCACACCCCCTGATCCCCGACATCTCCGGCGCCGGCTACCGCCTCGGCTCCCGGCCGCCGCGGCCCAGGGTCGTGACCCGGGTGACCGATCACGGCGCCCGCGCGGACGGGACGACGGACTGCGCCCCGGCGTTCAACTCCGCCCTGCGCGCCGCCGGGGAGCGCGGCGGCGGAGTCGTGCTGGTGCCCCGCGGCACGTACCTGCTGGCCTCGCCGATCTTCATGCACTGGTCGAACGTCGTGCTCCGGGGCGCCGGCCGCGACAACACCGTCCTGCGCTTCAGCCGCACACTCGACGACGGCTACCGTCAGGCCCGCCAGTCCAACGGCAACAGCCGCTGGTCGTGGACCGGCGGGCAGATCTGGTTCATCGCGCCGGAGCGGCGCGCCCGCTCGGAGGCCGAGGACTTCGCCGGCACCGAAGGCTGGCTGCCGGGCGACACGCTCGCGGACGTGGCCCCGGCCTCACGGGGCCAGCGCACGCTCCTGGTCTCGGACACCAGCGGGCTGCGCACCGGCGACATGGTGCTGCTCGAATGCGACAACCCACCGGACGCGAGCCTGCTGACGCATCTGGCCGGCGAGGTCCCCGGCGCCCTGTCCTACGACTGGCCACGCCGCGCGCCACAACTCGTCACCGGCTCCGGCGGCCAGTACGTGCAGTACGCCTCCCTCCAATGGCCCGTCCGCATCGAGGCGATCCTCAGCGACCGGTTGGTCACCCTGGCCCAGCCGCTCAAGTACGACCTGCGCCCCGGCTGGCCGGCCCGCTTACGTGCGATCGGCCCCACGGTCACCGACAGCGGCGTCGAACAGCTCACCATCCGCAACGAACAGGTCCCGATGACCGCCCACAACAAACATCCGGGCTCGAACGGGGTGTGCTTCCAGGCCGTGCACGACTGCTGGGCGAGCGACGTACGCGTGCAGAACTGCGACCTCGGCTTCGGCTTCACCTCGGCCAAGTCGATCACCCTGTCCCGGGTCGCCGTCGGCGGCAGGTCCGCCCACCACAGCTTCGCCTGTCGGATGCAGTCGCACGACAACCTGGTCGACGACTTCGAGATCGAGGCGTTCACCGTGCCGGTGCCCTCCGGCGCCGTACACCACGGCCTCAACGTGGAGGGCCTGTCATCGGGCAACGTCTGGCGGCGCGGCCGGATGGCCGAGGGCACCTTCGACACCCACCGGGCGCTACCCTTCGAGAACGCCAGAACCGACATCACCATGGTCAACAACGGCCGCGTCGGCGGCTCGGCCGCCTCCGGCCCGCTCTTCGGCGCGAGAATGGCACACTGGAACATCCGGATCACCGGAGACAGCGCGTACGCCGTCGCGATCGCGGACGTGGCCCCCCGCAGCGTGACCGTGGCCCTCCAGGGCACCACCGACACGGCCAGCGGCCTGCCACCGGACTTCCCGGGCGACCTCCAAAACCTCACCGCCGACCAGGGCAAACGCCCTCACGCCCCCGACCTGTACACCGCCCAGCGCACCCGCCGGCCCTGAGCCCCCGCCCCTTGTGCGGAGACGCAGCGGCCAGGTCACGGGCCGGGCACGTCGGGAACCAGGGACGAGGCACCGGGCTGGTGGATACGACTCCGCGCAAGAAGGGCGAAGAGATGACAAACCCCCAGACCCGGCCCGACCTGCCCCATGCGACCGGTGGCCGGCGCATCCGGTGGGACGAGGTTCCCGGCGAGGTGCGAAGCGCGATCGGGCGGTTGCTGGGCAGCGAAGTGGTCGGCGCGGTCAGTCAGCCGGGCGGGTTCTCCGAGGGGGTGGCCGCACGGTTGCGACTCGCCGACGGCGGGCGGGCGTTCGTGAAGGCGGCGAGTTCGCTGGTGGCGCCTGGGGTGGCGGGGTTCCACCGCAGGGAGATCGAGATTTCCGCGCGGCTGCCGAGCGGGGTGCCGGCGCCCCGGCTGCTCGACGCCTATGACGATGGTGTCTGGGTGGCCCTGGTGTTCGAGGAGATCGACGGCGCTCTGCCGGCCCAGCCGTGGCGGCGTGACGAGTTCGATCGCGTACTCGCCGCGACCGTCGATCTGGCGCGGGTGCTGACCCCGTCCCCGATCGACGCGACGAAACTGGGCCCGCCCAGGCTCGGCGGCTGGCACGCACTGGCCGGTGAAGACGGCGGCGGCAAGCCCGGCGGCGAGGGCGGCATCGGCGAACTCGGCGCACTGGCCGGTGGAGGTGGCGCCGACGGGCCGGCTCAGTGGGTGGCCGGACATCTCGATGAGCTGATCATGCTGGAACGGGAGGCCGCCGCCACCCTCACCGGTGAGACGCTGCTGCACGGCGACCTCTACCCGTTCAACCTCATGCTGACCCCGGAACGGGTCTTCGTCGTCGACTGGCCGCACGCGTGGGTCGGTCCGGCGTACTGCGACGTGCTCACGCTGCTGTCGAGCGCCTCGCTCAGCGGCCTGGACCCGCAGCCGTACGTCAAGGAGCATCCGCTGACCCGCGGCCTCGACCCGGAGCCGATCAACGTCTTCCTCGCCATGCACGCCGGCTTCCTGCTGCGGCTGGCCGCGACGGCGGGGACGGCCGCCGACCGTCATCTGGTGGACATGGCCGCCGCGCTGGGCGGGGCGTCGTTGCGATGGTTGCGGCAGCGGCTCCGGGCCATCCCCACGTCCTCCCGCCAAATGTCCGGTTGATGCCCGATCTGTGTCCTGTTGTGGGGGTCCTCGTCTCTGGCAGCGTGTAGGCGTCGTACACGACTCGGACGAGCCATCGGAGACGGGAAAGTTGCCGGAGGAGGGCCAGTCACACGGCCGCGTCACCTACGCGGACATCTTCGGCGAGCGCGAGTTCCGCGCGCTGTTCATCAGCCGGACGTTGTCCACGGTCGGCGACTACGTCGCGCGGGTGGCGCTGGTGATCACGGTCTTCTCCGACACCGGGTCCGTGGCGCTCATGGGCGTCACCTTCGCCCTGACGACCCTGCCGGACCTGTTCGGCGGGCCGCTGCTGGCCGGTCTGGCGGACCGGTTCCCCCGTCGCGCCGTCATGGTGGCCGCGGACCTGGCACGGGCGTCGCTGCTGCTGGTCATGGCCGTCCCCGGGCTGCCGCTGCTTGCCCTGTGGGCGCTGCTCTTCGTGATCCGACTGCTGGACTCGCCGTTCAACGGCGCCTACCTGTCGACCATGTCGGTGGTGCTGCCGGGCAGGCGGCTGGTGAAGGGGTCTGCGGTCACGCAGCTGGTCAACCACGTCTCCTACACCGTCGGGTTCGCCGGCGGCGGCCTGATCGTCGCGTTCACCGGGCTCTCCGTGGTCCTGGTGGGCAACGCCGTCACCTTCGTCCTGTCCGCTCTGGTGATCATGGCGGGCGTGCGTACGCGGCCCGCGACCGCACCTCGCACCGGTGCCCCGTCGTCCTTGCTCGGCGCCACGCGTGACGTGATCCGCTACATCGCCGCCCACCGGCGGTTGCGGGTGATCATGTTGTTCCCGTTCCCGATCGCCGCCACGCTCGTCAGCGAGACGCTCGCGACGCCCTACGCGGCGCAGGCCGGTCACGGGGCCGCCGTGGCCGGTCTGCTGATGGGGGCCGGCACCGCCGGAATCGTCGTCGGGCTCTGGCTCCTGCCCCTGCTGGTTCCCGACCAGCGCCCCGGGCACGTCGTGGTCCTGTCCGTCATCAGTTGCGCGCCGCTGGTGCTGTTCGCCGCCGCGCCCGGAGTGGTGGCCGCGGGCGCGCTGATGGTGATCTCCGGAATCGCCCTGTACTACTGGATCCCGCTCGCCGCCGAGTTCACCCAGGCCGTGCCCGACGACATGCGCGGGCAGGCCGTGGGGCTGCTCACGACGATGATGCGGGTCACTCAGGGGATCGCCATCCTGATCTTCGGGCTGACCGGCCAGCACACGGCTTCGTCCACGGTGATGGCGGTGTCCGGGGTGATCGGCACGCTCATGGTGATCGCCCTGTCCGTGGCCTGGGTACGGGCGACCGGGCCCGCGCCGACTCCCGTGGAAGTGGAAGACGACCGGCTCACTCCGTGACCAGGTCGTCCCGGGAGGTGCGGATGATCTCCAGCGCCTTCACGACCCGGTCCCGGTGGGTACGGTGGCCGACCACGCACACCCGGAGCATGTACCGGCCGTTGATCCTGGTGCTCGACAGCAGCACCGGGCCGCCGGCGTTGATCCGCTCCAGCAGCCGGGCGTTGAACGCGTCGGCGTCGCCCCGCTCCGGCAGCCAGCGAAAGGCCACGGCGGTGAGCTCCGGCCGCCACGGCACCTCGAAACCCGACTTCACCAGCTCGTCATGGACCTCGCAGGCCAGGTCGAGCTTCTCGTCCAGCGCCGCGCGGAAGGCGGCCAGACCGTGCAGCTTGATCGGCAGCCACAGGCGCAGGCCGCGGAAGTCGCGGCTCAGCTCGGGCGAGTACTCGGTGAAGTTCGGGATCTCGTCTTCCGGGCCGAGGTCCTGAAGGTAGTCGGCGCTCACGTGGTGGGCCGCGCGCAGCAGCGCGCCGTCGCGCACGATGAGCGCGCCCGTGCCATAGGGCAGGAACATCGCCTTGTGCGGGTCGAGGGTGATCGAATCGGCCTGTTCGATGCCCCGCAGGCGTTCGCCGCCGCGCTCCGTGAGCTGGAACGGGCCGCCGTAGGCGGCGTCCACGTGCAACCAGAGCTGTTCGGTACGGGCGATCGCGGCCAGCTCGGGGAGTGGGTCGATGGCGCCGGTGTTCGTCGTGCCCGCACTCGCGGCGATCAGGAACGGCCGCAGCCCCGCCGCCCGGTCCCGCGCGATCGCGTCGGTCAGGGCACGTGGATCCATGGCCAAGGTCGCGAGCGTGGGCACGACGCGGACGTTGGCGCGGGGGAAACCGGCCAGCATGGCGGATTTCGCACAGGACGCGTGGGTCTGATCGGTCACGTAGAGGACGCCGTCGAGAAAATTCTCGCCGAGCAACGCGGTACGGGCGGCGACGACGGCCGAGAAGTTGGCCATCGAGCCGCCGGAGGTCAGGATGCCGCGCGCCGTGGCCGGATAGTCGAACAGGTCGCACAACCACCGTACGACGGTCGCCTCCATCTGGGCGAAGACCGGGGCGAGTTGCCAGACGGTGACGTACTTGTTGAGCGCCGCGGCCAGGAAGTCGGCGATCGCGGCCGTGTACAGGCCGCCCCCAGGGATGTAGGCCAGGTAGCCGGGGCCGGCGCTGGTGGCACCCGAGCGGGCGCCCTCGGCGATCGTGGGCAGGAGCTCGGATAACGCGGTGCCGTGCTCGGGCGCGCGCTCCCCGCGCAGGGCGGCGGCCGGTCCGGTGGCGCCGCCGGGGTCGAACGCCGGCAGATGAGGCAGGTCACGGAGGAAGTCCTCGACGAGGGCGAACGCGGCCTCGCTCATGGCGCGGGCCTCGTCCCTGTCCGGTTCGAGCGGATATTTCGGAGCATCGTGCATGTCCGCATCCTTTCACCGGCCTTCGCGGAGCCGGGTGAAGAAGATTTCTCCGCATATATCAATGGAAATGGCCGCCACTAGCACGTACATTCGAACTAAGGACCGTCAAAGTGCTCCAGGTTCGAGCAAGCGGAGAATTTTTGTTCATGGGGCCGCCGACGACGACGGAGAGGCTGCCGGTGGGGGGCATCATCGCCAGACTGCGTGAGCTACTGCCCACGATGCCGGAGGCCCAGCGGACCATCGCCGCCCGGGTGCTCGCCGCCCCCGACGCGGTCGCGCGGATGACCATCGTCAGTCTCGCCGACCACTGCGGGGTGTCCACCGGCAGCGTCACCCGGTTGTGCCGGGCGCTGGGCCTGCACGGGTACGCCGAGATGCGGATCGCGCTGGCCTCTGACAGCGGCCGGATCAAGGCCGAGCCGTGGAGTTCGCGGATGGGCGCGGACGTGGCGGCGGGCGACGACATCCCGCGCCTGGCCGAGGTCATCTCCGCGGCCGTCAGCCAGGCGGTGGGCGACACGCTCCAGGGGCTCGATCGCGAGGTCGTCGGGCGGGCGGCGCTGGCCGTGGCGGGAGCGCGCCGGGTATGGGTGTTCGGCATCGGTGGCAGCGGCACCGTGGCCTCGGAGCTCCAGCAGCGGCTGCACTCGATCGGCAGCGCCGTGTGGACCAGCTTCGACACACACTTCGCCCTCAGCGCGACGGCCCTGCTCGGCCGGCGCGACGTCGTCATCGGCATCTCCCACTCAGGCCGTACACAGGAGACGGTCGAACTGATCGGCGCGGCGGCCTCGAACGGCGCGACCACGATCGCCATCACCAACGACGCCGGCTCTCCTCTCGCGCGGCGGGCCGGGATGGCGCTGATCACCGGCGTCCGCCAGGAGGGGCTGCGTACCGAGGCGCTGTCCACGAGGCACGGGCAGCTCGCGGTGATCGACCTGCTCTTCGTCGCCACCGCGCAGTGCGCGTTCGAGCAGGCCGGCGAGACCATGCTGGCCACGCGGAGGGCCGTGGCGTCCCGCAAGGACCTGCCTTCCGACCCAGGAGGGCCGCTCAGCTGATCACGCTCGCGGCGAGTCCATCACCGGGCCGCCGCACCGGGGCACCGGCAGGAAGGATCGGGGGAGACAGATGTGGCGCCGGACGTACTGGACAGATCATCCAGGGGAAGTCCTTCACGGCCTGGCCGGGTGGACCCTGCTCGCGGCACTCCTGCCACAGCCCGGCCAGACCGCCGCCCCCCATCACCCCGCAGAACGCCTCCGCGACCGACGAGCCCCACTCACCCGGGCACACGAGCCTCAGGACCCTTGCCCTCTTCCGCGCTCCGAGCTGCCGGAGACCGGTCCACCATCTGAAGACGCCTCGCCACCGGGGACCGGGCCGGTGTCTGGAGACGGCTCGTTGCCGGAGATCGGGCCGCTGTCTGGAGACGGCTCGTTGCCGGGGACCGGGCGGGCAGTTGGAGACGCCTTGTCGTCGGAGATCGGGTCGGTGTCTGGAGACGTCTTGTCGCCGGGGGCCGGGCTGGTGTCTGGAGACGCATGGGCGAGCTCTGCGGAGAGCAGGCCGGCGTTGGGGGCGTTGTTGCGTGGCTGGCGGGATCGGGCGCTGCTGACGCAGGAGCAGCTCGCGGCGCGGGCGGGGCTCGACGTCCGTACCATTCGCCGGTTGGAGGCCGATGCGCTGCTGCGGCGGCCACGCAGCAAGTCGGTGCGGTTGCTCGCCGAGGCGCTGGGTCTGGACGCCGCGGAGGTGTCGGTACTGACTCACTGCGCGAGCGGCCCTCCTCCGACGCCACCAAGGCCACGGCGACTGCCCGCAGGCTCCGCGTCCGGTTCCGCTCCGACGCCGCCGCCAACGCCATGGCAACCGCCCACTGGATCCGCGAGCGGCACCCCTCTGACGCCGCCAACGCCACGGCAACTGCCCGCCGACGTGGCGGGGTTCGTCGGCCGGGAGCAGGAGCTCGGCGTTCTGGGCCGGCTCGATCGCGCCGAGACGGCGGTCACCGCCATCGACGGCATGGCGGGGGCCGGCAAGACCGCGCTCGCCCTGCACGCCGCCCACCGGCTCGCCCCTCGATTCCCCGACGGTGACCTGTTCGTCGACCTGCACGGCTTCACCTGTGGCAAGGCCCCGGCGGACCCGCGCGACACGCTCGCCCGCGTACTGGGCGCGCTGGGCGTCCATGAAGAGTCGATCCCGGCACACCTCGACGACCGCGCGGCCCTGTACCGCAGCGTGCTGGCCGGCAGGAGGATGCTCATCGTGCTGGACAACGCCGCCGACGAGACGCAGGTACGGCCGCTGCTGCCGGGCACGGGCGGCTGCCTCACCCTGATCACGAGCCGGCGCCGTCTGGTGGGCCTGGACGGCGCGCGCATGGTGTCGCTGCACGTCCTGCCGCTCGCGGACGCGATCGCGCTGTTCACCGGTGCGGCCGGGGCGGAGCGAGTGGCGAGCGCAGCGATGGAAGCACTCGCCGAGCTGGTACGGCGGTGCGGCCTGCTGCCGCTGGCCATCCGGCTGGCCGCGGCCCGCCTCCGCACCCACCCGGCCTGGACCGTGCCTCATCTACTGGCACGCCTGGAGGAGCGCCAACGCCTGCTGGGCGAGTTGCGGATCGGCCGGCACAGCGTCACCGCCGCCCTCGACCTCTCCTACCGCGAACTCGACCCCGCCGAACGCCGCGCCTACCGCCTACTGGGCCTGCACGCCAACGCGGCCATCGCCCATGCGGCCAATGCCCATGCGGGCGTTGTGGGCGCGGGCGTCGCCGATGCGGGCGTGGGCGTCGGCGGGGCGGACATCGCCGTCGACTCGGCCGCCGTGTTGCTGGGCACGAGCGTCCCTCGGGCCTCGGCGCTGCTGGATCGGCTGCTGGAGGTCAACCTGCTGCGGGAGCCGGTCCTCGGCCGCTACCGGTTCCACGCCCTGGTCCGCGCCCACGCCGCCGAGATGGCCGTCGCGCAGGAGCCGGCCGTCGCGCAAGAGCCGGTCATCACGCAAGAGCCGACCATGGCGCAGGAGCCGGAGGCCGACCGGCGCGCCGAGTCGCCGGGGAGGGGACGCCCCTACGCTTCGGCCCAGACGCCGAGCTCGTTCCCGCTCGGGTCGGTGAAGTGGAACCGCCGTCCGCCGGGGAACTCGTAAGGCCCGTTGACCACCGTGCCGCCCGCCTTCTGCACCGCCTGTACGCTCCCGTCCAGGTCGGCGGAGTACAGCAGCACGAACGGCCCGCCCGCGCGTACGGACTGGTCGAGGCGGAGGCCACCCACTTCACCCGAGCCCGCGCCCTCCGGGCTCTGGATGCCGGCGTAACCCGGCCCGTAGTCGTTGAACCGCCACCCGAACGCCTCGGAGTAGAAGCGTTTGGCCTGCTCAAGGTCGGTGACCGTGAGCTCCACGTAGTCGATGGCGTGATGCCGGTGCGCAGATTCCTGTGTCATGGCCGCCATTATGCAAGCCGGGTACGACATTCCAAGCCGACCGACGAGCCGCTCGACGAGCCGCTCGACAGCGAGCGGCACGCGACCTCAGGACCGGGCCACCTGACACAACTCCCGCATCGCGTCCCCCTCGATGCGCGCAAGGTCGTGCAGGATCGCGCCGGCCCGCTCAAGGAGCCCCACGTCACCGCTCTCACCGGCCTTCGCGATCAACGAGGACACCTCCGTCCACAGCGAGGCGGCCTCGGAATACAGCCGGTGACCGGCGCGGAGGTGGTCGTCGGAGATCAACTGGGCGCACTCGTCGAGAAAGTCCCGATACAGAACGCGGAACAGGCCCCCGCCGGTGCCACCCTTCTCCATGAGGAGAGCGGCCTGCGGCAGATCCCGCCGCGGCTCGCCGGCCCGCGCCAGCCACCCGGGCACCTGCCTGCCCGCCTTCCCGATGCCCCGGTGACCCAGGTTCGCGATGGGAGCAGCGAGGAAGGACTCGGCGCACGACCTGATGGCGGGAACGATCTGGTCCTGCCACGGCAGCGGATGCGCGGGCCGGGTGATGGTGAAGGAGCGGTTCCTGGCGGTCATCGGGCCACGTTCGGCGCGTGCCAGGGCGAGGCCGGCCCGGCTCGCACGCACCGCCCCTCCCTGCTGATCGGTGTCCACCAGGTGGACGTCGTGCTCGTCGTAGCCGTACATGGCGACGACATGACCGCCGAAATGCACCTTGGACCGGAAGTAGTCCAGGTGGTAGCTGTCGAGCTGGAGGCCGACCGGCCGACCGGCGTCGATGGGGGCGGCCACGTTCGCCCACGCCTTGCGCGGCGAGGTGGTCTCCTCCACCGTCAGCGTCAGCCCGAGCCTGGCGGTCAGGTTCCTGGTGAGCTCGAACGGCTTGACGCGGCCGCCGAGGAAGGGGAACGGCATGCCCTTGCCGTCCCAGTAGACGAAGGACAGACCGGAACCCAGCCCGAACAACATGGGTTCGGACAGATCGAGGCCCTCGTGCCGCAGCAGCACCCCCAGCGCCGTCGTCTCGCAGTGGTGCATGCCACGGGCCTCAACGTCCTGCACGATCGTCATGCGTCCATCCCTTTCACCTTCGACCACAGGGATCAGCATGTTGTCTCCCACCGGGGGAGAGTCCAGCCGGGCGAACAAAGGGCCGGCGGCCCGCCATGGTGGCGGACCGCCGGCCTGAGCCGCCCCGGCAGGGGGGCGGAGGCTACTTGCCGGCGACGACCTTCTCGTCGTCGTTACCGTCGCCGTCGCCATTGGTGTTGGCGGGAACGACCCCGAGCTCGAACTCGCCGTTGTAGAGCTCGTGGCCGGCGATGACGGCCGACTCCACGGCCTCCTCGCCGCGCTGCCCGCGCAGGATCAGCGGGTCGCGCCGCAGGTCGCGGGTGAGCGCCACGCACATGAACACCATCACCAGCATGAACGGCACCGCCGCCAGGATCGTGAGGTTCTTCAGTCCGTTGAGCGCGGTGTCACCACCGCCGCCGATCAGCAGCATGATGGCCGCGACCGCGCCGGTCAGCACGCCCCAGATGACCACGACGACCCGGGTGGGCTCCATGCTGCCGCGCTGGGAGAGCGTCCCCATCACGATCGAGGCCGCGTCGGCCCCGGAGACGAAGAAGATGCCCACCAGGATCATCACGAGCAGCGTCGTGACGCCGGCGATCGGGAACTCGTTCAGCAGCGCGAAGAGCTGCCCCTCGGGGGTGGCCTGCTGGGCCAGGCCGGAACCGGCGGCCTCGGACTGCATCCCGGTGCCGCCGAAGACCGCGAACCAGACCAGGCTGACCACGCTGGGCACGAGGATCACGCCGCCGACGAACTGCCGGATGGTGCGGCCCCGGCTGATGCGGGCGATGAACATCCCGACGAAGGGGGTCCAGGAGATCCACCACGCCCAGTAGAACACCGACCAGCCCGACAGCCAGGTGGCGACGTCCTCGCCGCCGGTGGCCTCGGTACGGGCCGCCATCTGCGTCAGCTCACCGAAGAACGAGCCGATGGAGGTCGGGATCAGGTTGAGGATCAGCACGGTCGGACCGGCCAGGAAGACGAACAGGACCAGCGCCAGAGCGAGCACCATGTTGGTGTTGGACAACCACTGGATGCCCTTCTCCACACCCGACACGGCCGACAACACGAACGCCAGCGTCAGCACCGCGATGATCGTGATGAGCACGCCCACGCCGACCTCCGGCATCCAGCCGACCACCTTGACGCCGCTGCCGATCTGCAGCGCGCCGAGGCCGAGCGAGGCGGCCGAGCCGAACAGGGTGGCGAAGATGGCCAGGATGTCGATGACCTTGCCGAAGCCGCCGTTGGCGCGCCGCTCGCCGATCAGCGGCGTGAACACCGCGCTGATCGTCTGCCGCCGGCCGCGCCGGTAGCAGCCGTAGGCGATGGCCAGGCCGACCACGGCGTAGATCGACCAGGGGTGCACGGTCCAGTGGAAGAGCGTGGTGGCGAGAGAGGTCTCCATGCGCTCGGCGACGGGCGCGGTGGCCTCGTGGGTGCCGGGCGGCGGCGCGGTGAAGTGCGTGAGCGGCTCGTTGACCCCGTAGAACATCAGGCCGATGCCCATGCCCGCGCTGAACATCATCGCGATCCAGGAAACGGTCCGGAACTCCGGCTGCTCGTCGTCACTGCCCAGGGTGATCTTGCCGTACTTGCTGAACGCCAGCCACAGCACGAACACCACGAAGCCCGAGGCCGCGAGCACGAAGGCCCAGCCCAGGTTGTGCATGGTCCAGGAGAGCATCGAGCTCGACACGCCTTCGAGCGTGTCGGTGCTGATGGCTCCCCAGATGATGAAGGCCAGGGTGAGCGCGGCGGCAACCCCGAACACCACCCAGTCCGTCCGGGGTGGGAGGGCCGCCTTCAGACCTCCGGAGGTATCCATGATCTTTTCGCTTTTTCGCGCTTCCTGTTCCACGAGCGCCTTCGACCTTCTTTCCCGTCCGTTTCCGTCCCGCTGCACGCGGTGACATTCGACGTTATCGAACGATCTTCGAATAGCCAAAAGAAAAGTATTGCGATCGGGTAAACCTCAAGCCTGCATTGCGCGTCTAGGGCACTCTTGATGCCCGCCGGGCAAGGGGTTTCAGTCCTCCAGGCGACCGGCGTAGCGGCCCGGCGTGCAGCCGTATTCCTTGGTGAAGGCCGAGATGAAGGCCGACGGGCTGGAGTAGCCGACGCGGTGCGCCACCTCGGCCACCGGCCGGGTCTCCAGCAGCACCCGGGACGTGCTGAGCCGCAGTTTGGTTCGCACCTTCGAGTACGACATGCCGAATTCCCGCTCGAAGTCGCGCTGCAACGTCTTGACGCTGACGTGCAGCCGCTCGGCCCACTCCGCCAGCCCGGCCTCGTCGCCGGGATCGTGGGAGAGCGCCCGCGCCACGGTCAGCGCGAAGCCGGTCCCGTTGGCGTGGTGGCCGACGAAGTCGGCGGTGGTCGGGCCGAGCCCGGCCATGATGCGGGCGCGGGCGGCCAGGGCCTCGCCCTCGTCGAGGCCGGGCCGGGCGATGGCCTCGATGAGCCGGGCGGCCTCCCGGTCCACCGACACCGCGCCGGCCCGCAGCCCTTCGAGCGCCGCGGGCACCTCGCGCAGGCAGAGCCGGTAGACGGTCTGCCGGTCGGCGGCGCGCACCTCGTGGGTGACGGCCCGGTGCACCCAGAACGCCTCGCGGTGCCCCACGAACTGCGTGCGGGCCCCGTGCCTGGTCGACAACATGCCGTCGGGGGACCAATAGAGATGGTGCAGGAAGTCCTGGCGGCTCTCGGCGAACTCCAGCACGGCCGCGGAACGGTACTTGAGCACGAGAATGCCGCCGATCCTGCCGAGGCCGTAGCCGTACTCCTCGCACCACAGCGGATCCGTGCCGACGGGGTCGGTGACCGTCACGGAGTGTCGTCTCGGCGACATCGGTTGGCCTCCCGGAGACATCAACGGCAACTTTGGTAAGGGTAACCTAAGTTCCTCTCTACGCTGTTGAAGGAAAGTCGTTCATGTACCCTCTCCAGGTCCGGCGCGCCGCCGGGGTCGCCGTTCTCTCGCTCGCCCTGGTGGCCGGCTGCGGTTCGGGCGGCTCCGCCGGGCAGCCGGCGTCCGCCGCCGCGACCCGCGTCTTCCAAGCGGACAACGGCAAGATCACCATCCCGGCCGACCCCAAGCGGGTCGTCGCCACGGGGTACGCGGTGCCCGTCCTCATCGAGGCCGACGCCGCGCTGGTCGGCATCTCCTCGTGGAAGCGCGGCCTGCCGCTGATGTCCCAGGAGGACCGGGCCGTCTACGACCGGCTGGAGAAGGTCGCGGGTGAGACCGCCGCCGAGACCAACTACGAGGCCATCGCCAAGGCCAAGCCCGACCTCATCGTCATCGGCGTCCCGGCCCCCGTGCTGGCCGACGTGGACGTGGAGCGGCTGAAGTCCATCGCGCCGGTCGTCGCCATCGGCCCCACCGTCCCGTCCGCGTGGCGCGAACTCTCCCAGCGCCAGACCGACGCCGCCGGCCGGGCCACGAACTTCGGGCAGGCCAAGGCCGCCTACGAGAAGAAGGCCGCAGAACTGGCCGCCAAGCACAAGGACGCGCTGGCGGGCCTGAAGTTCGGCCACGTCGGCTCGTACGGGGAGGTCGCGAAGGGAACGTTCCAGCGCGAGTTCGCCGACTCGTGGGGCACCAACATCGCCCAGGACGTCGGCGTCACCTACTACGGCCAGGTCAAGGTGAAGGGCGGGGGCAGCAAGGACGTCTCGGAGTACCCGTCGATCGAGGAGCTGACGCAGAGCCTCGGCGAGGCGGACGCGATCACGTACTCGGTGCAGCCCGACGGCACGCCGAACGAGGCCGTCAAGTACGTGCTCGACTCCGAACTCTGGAAGAACCTGCCCGCGGTCAAGGCCGGCAAGGCGTTCCCGATCCGCTACACCGAGGCGGCCACGTACGACTCCGCGATGACCACCCTGGACGCCATCGACGAGGCGCTCGCGCCGCTGGGCAAGTCATGATCGGCGAGCGTGACGACCCGGCGGGCCGGGTCGCCGCCCACCACGCCACGGGAACGGGCGTGACCAGGATCGGTTACCCGATCGGCGTCCGCAGGGCCCCCGTCGCCCGGCGCGAGCTGGTGACCCCGCGCATGCTCCGGCTCACCCTGGCCGGCCCCGGGCTCGACGGTTTCCACAGCTACCAGTGCGACGACCACGTCAAGATCCTCTTCCCCGATCCCGACGGCACGCTCCGGGTCCCGGTGCCCAACGACAGGCAGATGCTGGACTGGCCAAAGCCGTCGCCCACCTCGCGCAAGTACACCGTGCGGCGCTACGACGCGGCGGCCCGTGAGCTGGACCTGGACATCGTGCTGCACGAGGGCGGCGTGGCCACCGGCTGGGCGGCCACCGTCGCGGCCGGCGACGAGGTGACGATCGCCGGGCCGCCGGGGGCCAAGGCGTTCGCGCAGACCTACGGACATTACGTGTTCGCCGTGGACACCACCGCGCTGCCCGCCGCGGCCCGGTGGCTGGAGGAGTCGCCGGCCGGGGTCTCCGCGCACCTGGTGATCGACACCGACGACGTCGCGGAGCAGGGCTATCCGCTGGCCGGGCGCGACGGCGTCGAGGTGATCTGGCTGCTGCGCGAGGGCGCACGGTCGTCGCTGGCCGACACCGTGCGGGGGCTGCGGCTGCCGGACGTGCCCACGTTCCTGTTCGCGGCGGGGGAGGCGGGCGACATCAAGCCGCTGCGCGCGTGGAGCGCCGATCGTATGGACTCGCTGTTCACCGGCTACTGGAAGCGCGGCGTCGTCGATCTTGATGACTGAAGTTCGGAAGGCCGGGCGCGGGCGGGCGTCGTACCTGGTGGGGCTGCTCGTGTTGCTGCTGGTCGCGGTGGTCGCGAGCGTCTGCGTCGGGGCGCAGGCCATCGCGCCCGCCGAGGTCTGGCGGGCACTGACCGGCGCGCCCGGCGGTGAGGCGTACCTGATCGTGCACGACGTACGGGGGCCGCGCACGATCCTGGCCATCTGCGTCGGCGCGGCGCTCGGCACCGCGGGCACGCTGGTCCAGACGCTGACCCGCAACCCGCTCGCGGAGCCGGGCATCCTGGGCGTGACCGCCGGGGCCGGCTTCGCGATCAACCTCGGCGGCGTCCTGGGGCTGGCGGGCGGGCAGGTGGCCCAGCTCGCGCTGGCCTCCGCGGGGGCCGTGCTGGCCGCCGTCCTGGTCTACGCGCTCGGCTCGGCGGAGCCGCTGCGCCTGGTGCTGACCGGCGTCGCGCTCAGCGCCGTGCTCGCCGGGATCTCGCTCGGCCTGCGCCTGATGGTGCCGGACGTGTTCGACCGGTTCCGGTTCTGGTCGGTCGGGTCGCTGGCCGGGCAGGAGCAGGCGCCGCTCACCCTGCCCGCCGTGACGATCGCGGTCGCGCTGGTCTGCGCGGCCCTGGTGACCAGGCCGCTCAACGCGCTGGTCATGGGGGACGAGATCGCGCGGTCACTCGGCGGGCACGTGCTGCGCACCAGGGTGTACGTGCTCGTGCTGGTCACCCTGCTCGCCGGGGCCGCCACCGCAGTCGCGGGGCCGATCGCCTTCCTGGGGCTCATGGTGCCGCACCTGGCCAGGCGGTGGGCGGGCGCGTCGATCCCGTGGCTGATGGCGTACACGATGGTGCTGGGCCCGGTGCTGCTGCTGGCCTCCGACATCGGCGCGCGGGTGCTGCTGCCGACCGGCGAGGTGCCGGTCGGGGTGGTGACGGCGTTCGTGGGCGCGCCCGTGCTCATCTGGGCGGTACGGCGACGCGGGCGGGTGCTCTCATGAGCCGCTTCGTGGTCGTCCGGATGGGCGCGTACTCGATCAGGGCCGGCCGCAGGGCGCTGGTCGTGTCCTGCACGCTGGCCATCACCGCCCTGGCCCTGGCCCTGCTGGGCCTCTGCCTCGGCGGCGGCTCGTGGACGGCGCCGGGCGAGGTGCTGGCGGCGCTGGCCGGCCACGGCGACTCGGTCATCGTGGTACGGGAGTGGCGCCTGCCCAGAGTGCTGGCCGCGCTGGTGTTCGGCGCGGCGCTGGGCCTGGCGGGCGCGGTCTTCCAGAGCCTGACCCGCAACCCGCTCGGCAGCCCCGACATCATCGGCCTGGACTCGGGCGCCTACACCGGCGCGCTGTTCGCGATGACCGTGCTGGGCGGCGGCCCCGCGTACCTGGCGGCCGGCTCCATCGCGGGCGGCCTGCTCGCGGCCGGGGCCGTCTACGCCCTGTCGTTCGGGTCGGGGCTGGGCGGCCTGCGCCTGGTCGTCGTCGGGATCGCGGTGAACGCCATGCTGACGGCGCTCAACTCCTGGATCGTGCTGCGCGCCGACATGGAGGTGGCCCTGGCCGCCACCGGATGGAACGCGGGCTCGCTGAACGGCCTGGACTGGCACGAGGTCGTCCTGCCCGTCACCGTCATCGCCGCCCTCGCGCTGTTGCTGGCGGCGCTGGCACCCGGCATGCGGCAGACGGCGCTCGGCGACGAGCAGGCGCTCGCCTCCGGGGTGCGCCTGGACCGGCTGCGGCTGCTGCTCGTGCTGGCCGGCGTCGGCTGCACGGCGACGGTGACCGCGGTGGCCGGGCCCATCGTGTTCATCGCGCTGGCCGCGCCGCAGATCGGCAGGCTGCTGGCGGGCACGGCCGGCGTCGCGCCGGCCCCCGCGGCGCTGTCGGGGGCGGTGCTGCTGCTGGCCGCCGACCTGGCCGCGCAGTTCCTGCTCGCCCCGGAGTCCCTTCCCGTGGGCGTGGTGACCACGGTGATCGGCGGCTGCTACCTCATCATGCTGCTGGCCAGGAGGACGAGGGCGGCCAGGAGCCGCTGATCGTGCGGGACCTGACGTCCCGCCGGTCGGCCGGCGTCCATATTGGAACGTTCCATCGTGATCTGCGCCACTGGAAACCTGCTCGTAACCCTTGACACGCCAATCGGCCGCCCGCAAGGCTTGTCATGAAATGAAACATCTTTTCACTCTGTGAAAAGCCCGGAAGGCGGCCACACCCCCATGAGCCACGAATCCGCGCTCGCCCAGCCCACTCATCCCGAACCGGCGGAACCGGCACCGCCCTCCGACGCCCGGCTGAGAACGGGCACCCAGGCGGCCCTCGTCGCCCTGGCGGTCTACGTCGCCGTCGAGTCGCTGAGCCTGGGACTGTGGGCCTCGTTCGGACCCGGGCCGGGATTCTTCCCGTTCGTGCTGGCCGTGGCGCTCGGCCTGCTGGGCGTCGCCTGGTTCGTCCAGTCGCTGCGCGCCAGGCCCGCCACGGGCGCACCGGCCGGCGAGCGGGTCGAGGCCGGGCACGCCGTCGCCGTACTGGGCAGCCTCGTGGTGCTCGCGGCGGTCATGGACCTGCTCGGCTACCAGCTCAGCGTGTTCCTGTTCCTGATGTTCCACCTCAAGTGGCGCGCGGGCCGGGGCTGGGTGTTGTCGCTCGCGCTGGCCCTGGCCGGCAGCGCGGGCGTCTTCCACGGCTTCGAGCAGGGCCTGATGGTGCAGTTGCCGCCGTCGGCGGTGCCGTTCCTGGCCGGCTGGGGGTTGTGATGGACGTCCTCGCCGACCTGCTCGGCGGCCTGGCCACGGCGCTGTCGCCGCAGAACCTCCTGTACGCGTTCATCGGCTGCCTGCTCGGCACCCTGATCGGCGTGCTGCCCGGCATCGGCCCGGTCGCCGGGGTGGCCCTGCTCATCCCGCTGACCCTCAACCTGGACCCGACCAGCGCCATCATCATGCTCGCCGCCATCTTCTACGGCACCCAGTACGGCGGCACGATCACCAGCGTCCTGCTCAACACGCCGGGCGAGGCCGCCTCCGCGATCACCACGATCGACGGCTACGCCATGACCAGGAAGGGCCGCGCGGGAGCGGCGCTCACCATCGCGGCACTCGGCTCGTTCGTCGGCGGCACCATCGCCACCGCCGGGCTCGTCGTCGCCGCCAAGCCGCTCGGCGACCTGGGCCTGCGGATCGGCCCGCCGGAGTTCTTCTCCCTCATGGTGCTCGGCATCTCGCTGCTCGTCGCGCTCGCCGGGCGTTCCATGACCAAGGCGCTCATCTCCGGCGTGCTGGGCCTGCTCATCGCCATGGTCGGCATCGACCCGGTGGCCGGCGCGCCGCGGTTCACCTTCGGCAGCGACCGGCTGCTGGACGGCATCAGCTTCGTGGCCGTCATCATCGGGCTCTTCGGCCTGTCGGAGATCCTCGTGACGGCCAGGAGCCGCAGCGCCCAGGTGGTCGCGCCGGGGCTGCGGGCGCTCCTGCCCGGCCGCGACGACCTGCGGCGCAGCGCGCCCGCGATCGCCAGGGGCACCGGCATCGGGTTCGCACTCGGGCTGGTGCCGGGGATGACCGGCTCGGTCTCCTCGCTGCTCGCCTACGGGGCCGAGCGCAGGTTCGGCAGGCACCGCGCCGAACTCGGCACCGGCGCGGTCGAAGGGGTCGCGGGGCCCGAGACGGCGAACAACGCGCACGCCAACGGCGCCCTGGTGCCGCTGTTCACGCTCGGCATCCCGGCCTCGCCGACGATCGCCGTGCTCATGGGGGCGTTCCTGCAGCAGGGGCTGACGCCGGGGCCGACGCTGTTCGCCGAGCACGCGGACGTCGCCTGGGGCATCATCGCCAGCCTGTTCGTCGGCAACGTCATCCTGCTGGTGCTCAACGTGCCGCTGGTGGGGTTGTGGACGTCGATCCTGCGCATCCCGTATCCGGTGCTGACCGCCGTGATCCTCACGTTCATGGTGGTGGGCGCGTACACGGTCAACTTCACCGTCTTCGACGTGTTCGTGATGGTCGGCTTCGGGCTGCTCGGCCTCGTGCTGCGCCGCCTGGACATCCCGCTCGCGCCCCTGGTGCTCACGCTCGTGCTCGGGCCCCTCATGGAGCGTTCCCTGCGGGAGTCGCTGGAGTTGTCCCAGGGCGACTTCACCCTCTTCCTCACCCGTCCGATCTGTCTCGTCCTGCTGGTCATCGCGCTGGTCATCGCGGCCAGCCCGTTGTTGCGGCTGCGCAAGCCCGCCGCACTGGCCGAGGACCCCGAGGCGTGATCACCCCCCGAGAAGGAGTCAGCATGAAACTCAGGATCGCCGCCACGGCCGTGGCGCTGACCACGGTGATCGCCGCGTGCGGCGCGCAGCAGGCCGGAGGCGGTGCGGCGGGCGCCTGGCCGCGCAAGGGCAAGCCGATCACCCTGATCGTCGCCTTCGCGCCCGGCGCCGCCGTGGACGCGGCCGCCCGCGTCGTCGCCCCCGTGCTGGAGAAGGAGCTCGGCACCAACGTCGAGGTGGAGAACCGGCCCGGCGCCGGTGGCCTGATCGGCTACACCGCCCTGTCCAAGTCCAGGCCGGACGGCTACACCATCGGCGCGACCAGTTCCCCGTCCATCGTCATCTCGCCGCTCGACCCGAGCAGGGGCGCCACCTACACCCGGGCCAGCTTCCAGCCGCTCGGCATGCAGGTGCTCGACCCGATGCTGGTCGGGGTCGCGCCCGACAGCCCGTACCAGAACCTCAAGGACCTGATCGAGGCGGTCAAGGCCAAGCCGAAGAGCGTCACCGTCACCACGACGGGCGTGCAGACCGGTGAGCACTTCGCGCTGGCCGACATCCAGCAGAAGACGCAGGCGCAGTTCGCTCCCGTGCACTTCTCCGAGGGCGCCGCCTCGGCCATCGCCGCCTTCCTCGGCAAGCACGTGGACGCGTACGTCGGCAACGTCAGCGACGTCAAGCCGCACGTCGCCCAGGGCAAGATCAAGGTGCTCGGCGTCATGGGGGCCGAGCGCAGCCCGTTCCTGCCCGACGTGCCCACCTTCGCCGAACAGGGCTACCAGATCGACGCGGCCACCGCCCGCGGCTACGTCGCCCCTGCCGGGGTGCCCGCCGAGGTGCGCACCAAGATCGAGGCCGCGTTGAAGAAGGCCATCGAAGATCCCGCGGTCGTCGCCAAGATGAAGGACCTCGGCCTGCCCACCGTCTACAAGTCCGGTCAGGACTACACCACGTACTGGGCCGGCCAGGAGAGCAACTACAAGCAGGCGCTTCCGCTCGTCCGT
This sequence comes from Nonomuraea sp. NPDC050404, assembly GCF_040655495.1. Lineage (NCBI taxonomy): Bacteria > Bacillati > Actinomycetota > Actinomycetes > Streptosporangiales > Streptosporangiaceae > Nonomuraea > Nonomuraea sp. NPDC050404. Next base: position 66,501 of record NZ_JBFAKB010000002.1, on the reverse strand, counting down.
AATGAGAAAGGCTGAACCAGCAATGAGTGATCCACTTTCCCGGCTCGCGGCACTGCCCACCGCCAACATCGGCGACGCGATGGAGCGGCTCGGCGTGCTCGACTCCCGGATCCGGGCGGTCTGGCCGGGCGCCCGCGTGGCCGGGCGCGCGTTCACCGTCTGGACCCGCTCCGGCGACAACGCGCTCATCCACCAGGCGCTCGACACCGTGGGGCCCGGTGACGTGATCGTGGTCAACGGCGGCGGCGACGAGTCCAGGGCGCTGATCGGCGAGCTGATCGGGCAGCGGGCCAAGAACAAGGGCGTGGCCGGGTTCGTCATCGACGGGGCCGTCCGGGACGCCGAAGGGCTCGGCGAGATGGGCCTGCCCGTCTTCGCGCGCGCCGTGACGCCGGCCGGGCCGTACAAGAACGGGCCCGGTCACCTCGGCCGCACCATCGCGGTCGGCGGCGTCGCCGTCGCGCCGGGCGACCTGATCCTCGGCGACGCCGACGGTGTGGTCGTCGTCCCGCTCGGCGAGGCCGAGCGGGTGGCGGGGGCGGCGGAGGCCGTTTTCGCGCTTGAGGAGGGCAAGCGCGCTGCCATCCTGGAATCCGCCTGACAATCTGTTGGCCAAGAAGGGGTACGCCGATGCCCGAAGGGCAGCCGCAGTCGTCCATGCGCTCGGTCGAGCGCGCGTTCGACGTCATCGAGGTGCTTGAGCGCAGCAACAAGCCGCTGCGGTTGTCCGACATCGCGCGCCGGGCCGGGCTGTCACCGGCGACCACCCTGCGCCTGCTCGGCGTGTTGCAACGACGCGGGTACGTGATCGCCGAGCACCAGGCCTACCACCTGGGCCCGGCCACGCTCGTGGCCGCGCACGGCTTCCTCGTCACCGACCGCCTGAGCCGCGCCGCCACCCCCGTGCTGCAGGAACTGGCCGCCACCACCGGCCTGACCACGACCCTGCACATCAGGTCGGGCCTGGAGCGCATCGTCATCGTCCGCGTCGACGGCGCGGACCCGCTGCGCTACCAGCTGCCCATCGGCCACCGGCTGCCGCTGCACCTCGGCATGGGCAAGGTGCTGGCCGCCGCCATGCCGCCCGACGAGCTCGACGCCCTGCTCGCCGGGATTCCCGACCTGGGCACCGCGGGCGGCGGGCCCACGAGCGAGGCGGAGCTGCGCGCCGAGCTCGTACTCATCAGGGAACGCGGTTTCCACTACTCCATCAACGAGCGGGTGCTCGGCTCATCGAGCGTCAGCACCCTCGTGCCGCGCGCGGACGGCCCGGCCATGGCCGGGGTCGGCGTCATCGCGCCCGCCGAACGTCACCCGGAGAGCGAGATGCTCGGCTGGGTGCCGGAACTGCGCCGCGCCGCCGACGCGCTCAGCCGCGCCGGCGACCTTTGACGACTTTCTCTACCAGCAAGGATGGATGAACATGCGTTGTGCCGTCATCGGCCTGGGGGAGGCGGGCGGCGTCTATGCCGCCACGCTTGCCGCGTCAGGACACGAGGTCGCCGGATACGACCCCGCCCAAGTGCCCACCCCCGAAGGAGTCACCAGGGCCGCGACACCGGCGCAGGCCGTCGCGGGAGCCTCGCACGTGCTCGTGCTGACCGGTGCCGCCGCCGCCCCGGCGGTCGCCGAGCAGTGCGGGCCCCACCTGGCGGAAGACGCCTGCTACGCCGACTTCACCAGCGCCGCCCCCGCGGTCATGGAACGGCTCGGCGCGAGCATTCCGCACTTCTCCGACGTGGCCATCCTCGGTCCGGTGCCGCTGCACGGCCACCGCGCGCCGCTGCTGGCCAGCGGGCCGGGCGCCGGGCGGCTCGCCCGGCTCATGAGCCCGCTCGGCGCGCCGGTCGAGGTGCTCGACGCCCCCGCCGGCGCGGCCATGTCCCGCAAACTGCTGCGCAGCGTGTTCATGAAGGGGCTGGCCCTGGTGATCTGCGAAGCGGTCGAGGCGGGGCAGGCCGCCGGTGAGGAGGACTGGATCCGTACGCAGATCGCGGGGCAGCTCTCCGGCGACGGGCAGCAGATCATCGACAGGTTCCTGACCGGCAGCCGCAAGCACGCCGTGCGGCGGGCCCAGGAGATGCACGACACCGGCGCCTACCTCGACGACCTCGACGTGCCCGCCGAGATGACCCGCGCCACCGAGCGCAGCCTGCGCCGCCTCGCCGCGACCCCTTGACGGGGACGGGACGCCGGGCCGTGACGCCCGGCGTCCCGCTATGACCACCGCTCGCCGAGGTCACGCACCCGTCTCCTGACGCGATCGATTCCCGCCGGCGTGTTGTAGGCGGCGTAGTGCGGCCACTGGAAGAGGAATATGGTCAGCTCTTCGGCCATAACCCCTCGCTCCAGCGCCCCACGGTCGAGCGGGCTGTGCTCGCAGTACGCGTCGAGGAACACCGGCGGCACGGTCACTCCGGCCGGGGTGGCCCGCACGCTGACAAAGGCCAGGTCGGAGACCGGGCGGCCGATGCCTGCGGCCTGCCAGTCACAGAAGACCAGGGCGTTTCCGGCGTGCGCGATGTTCTCGGTGTGGCAGTCACCGTGCATGAAAACCTGAGGCAGCGCCGACCTGGCAGCGCAGAACTCGGCACGCCGGGCGAGAAGTTCGGGCCCCCAGAATGCCTCGATCGTCGCCCAGTCCGGGTCGGCGTCGCTGACCTGCCAATCCGTGCCCGCCGGCAAGGGCATGCCGTGCAGTGCGGCCAGGTCGCGGCCGAGGGCCCGCCACGTCTCCTGCGTCCAGGACCGGACGTCGCGGGACTCGCCCGTCGCCTCAAGCAGCAGGGCCACGCCGTCGGCGGTGTCCGCGTGATCGAGGAGCCTCGGCGTGCGTACCGGGGCATGCCGGGCGATCTGCCGGTAGAAGCGCAGCTCCCGGCGCGCCCCGGCGGGCGTCACCTTGAGGTAGGCCGCCGTTCCGCCGGCCGTGCGCACGGGGATGAGGTCGGCGCCCGAGCGTGATTCGAGCTGCTGGCGGGATTTCTCCGGGACCACCCCGAACGTGCTCATCAGTGCGGCGGAGAAGGCTTCGGGCATGCGTACGCTCCGGTCCGGTGTAGGTAGGTCCACCCCAGCTGTGCAACTCGATGTATTGTCCCGCCAAATCCCCCTCTCTAGCTTCGTGAGTGCAGGTGCTGGACGTCCGAGACTTGGGGGACCTGAAATGAGCGAGGTGACACGCCGCCGGCTCATCGGCGGCGCGGCGGCGGCCGGCGGGGCGGTCGTGGCGGCGGGGCTGACGCCGGTCGCGGCGGCGGCGCGGGCGAAGTTAGGAGAGTTCGGCCCCGTGGTCGTCCGGCGGGGCGACCCCCGCTACGAGGACCTGGCGGTACGCCGGACGAACCAGCGCTTCCGCGCCGAACCCGAGTACTTCCACGTGCCCGGCTCCACCGAGCAGGTCGTGGCGGCCGTCAACGAGGCGGTGCGGGCGGGCAGGCGCGTCACCGTCCGCAGCGGCGGCCACTGCTACGAGAACTTCGTCGGCGACGGCGCGCAGGTGGTCATCGACCTGTGCGAGATGACGGAGGTCTACTACGACGAGCGGCGCCGCGCGTTCGCCATCGAGGCCGGGACCACGCTCATGCAGGCCTACCGCACGCTCTACTTCGGGTGGGGCGTCACCATTCCCGGCGGCCAATGCGGGGGCGTGGCCGCCGGGGGCCACATCGCCGGCGGCGGGTACGGCCCGCTGTCCCGCCGCGACGGCCTCACCATCGACTACCTGGAGGCGGTGGAGGTCGTCGTGGTCGATCGCTCCGGGCGGGCCAGGGCGGTGGTGGCGAGCAGGAACCCGGCCGACCCGAACCACGACCTGTGGTGGGCGCACACCGGTGGCGGCGGCGGGAACTTCGGCATCGTCACCCGCTACTGGATGCGCGATCCCGCCGCCCGCGGCGACGACCCCGGCACGCTGCTGCCCAAACCGCCCGCCACCGTCCTGTCCGGCGTGGCGATCTGGTCGTGGAACGGCATGACGAAGGAGTCGTTCCGCAGGCTGCTGGGCAACTACGCCGGCTGGCACGAGCGCAACGGCGTGCCGGGCAGCCCGCAGGCCTCCCTGTTCGGCTCCCTGCTCGTGCCCGGCCGCCGGCCCACGGCCAAGCCTGAGGACGACCCTGGCGGGATCGTCCTGCCCGCGCAGATCGACGCCGACGTGCCCGACGCGGAACGTGTCCTGCGCGAGCACTTCTCCGCCGTGGGCGAAGGGGTCACTCCCGAGGCGTACGTGCCCGCGTTCGAGCGCGTCCCGTGGTATCAGGCGGTCCGTACGCTGTCGCTGGGCGCGGAGTCGGAGTCCGGCCGCTACAAGGGCAAGTCGGCCTACCTGCGCAAGGCGCTCACCGACGAACAGGCGGACGTGGCCTATGACGCGCTGAGCGTCGCGGGGGAGATCTCCTCGTCGGGGCTGCTCTGGCTCCTGTCGTACGGCGGGCAGGTGAACCGCAGGCGCCCGGAGGAGACCGCGACCGCCGAGCGGCAGTCCGTGCTCAAGATGATCCACCTGGTGTCCTGGGGACCGGACCAGGACGGCGTGGCCCACCTGGAGTGGGTGCGGCAACTGCACCGGCGCACCTTCCGGGCGACGGGCGGCGTGCCGGTACCGGGCGGCAACTGCGGTGGCGCGTACATCAACTATCCGGACTCCGACCACGCCGACCCGGAGTGGAACACCTCCGGCGTGCCCTGGTCGACGATCTACTACGGGACGAACTACGCGCGCCTGCAGCGGGTGAAGGCGCGCTGGGACCCGCGCGACATCTTCCGCCACGCGCTGGCGGTACGGGCCAAGGACTCCTGACCCGGGGATGATCGGGCCGTGCCCGCATGGGTGCGGCCCTTCGTGCCCGTTCAGGAGCAGCCCTCGAACTGCGGGACCGAGACCGCCGACAGGTCGATGCCCGCGTTGCCGAACCACTTGTGCAGCAACGTGCGCGCCGTGCCGTCCTGGTACATCGCGGTGATCGCCCGGTTGAGCTCCTCACAACCCTCGACGTCGCCCTTCCGGATGCCGATCGAGGTGCGCTGCTCGTTGAAGGTCGCGCCGACCAGATGCAGGTCGACGCCGGGCTTGGTGAGCAGCCCCGCCAGGATCTGGCTGTTGGTGGAGATGGCGTCGATGCCGCCCTCCTCGATCATCTTCAGGCAGGCGTTGTAGTCGCGCGCCTGCACGGGAATCGCCGGGACCCGGCGCTCGTCCACGATCCGCTGGGCGATGTTCGTGCCCCGCACCCAGCAGATCCTGCGGCCCTTCAGGTCGCGGACGTCGCGGATGACGTCCTTGTCGGCCGGCCGCACCGCGATGTCCTGGAAGTCGACGTGGTACGGCCCGGCGAAGTCGATCGACTTCTTGCGCTCCGGCGTGATCGACATGTGGGCGAAGACCGCGTCGGCACGTCCCTCGGTGAGCACGCTGAGCTGTTCGCCGGCCGGGATCTCCAGCCAGCTGATCTGCTTGCCCAGCCGGGAGACGAGATATTCGGCCACGTCGATGTTGAAGCCGTCGTAGTTGCCGTTCCCGTCCTCGAAACTGATCAGCGGGACGTCGGAGCGGATGGCGACGGTCAGCTCCTCCTTGTCCACGAGGGACTCCGGCCGCCCGGTGCCGCAGGCGGTGAGCAGCAGGACCGCGACGATCAGCAGTTTACTCACCGGTACTCCTTCAGCCGTGGCCAGCCGTGGCCATACGCCGGCCGGCAGCAGCGTCACCGGTTCGAGCATGGACGCGGGCGCGGCGGATCCGCAAGAGCCGCCGGAGCCGGGGCCTTCGCCGCTAGATGACCCCACCGGCCGACAGCCGGTCCAGCTCCTCGGCGGTGAGGCCGAGCAGGCCGCGGTAGACCTCCTCGTTGTGCTCGCCCAGAGCGGGGCCGGCGGTACGGACCGCGCCGGGCGTGGCCGACAACTTCGGCGTCACGTTCTGCATCGCCAGCTCGCCGAACTCGGGATGCGCGACGCGGACGATGGCCTCGCGGGCGGCGAAGTGCGGGTCGGCGAACATGTCCGCCGCGCGGTAGATCCGCCCGGCCGGCACCCCGCTCGCGTGCAGCAGGTCGAGCAGCTCCTGGGCGGGCAGCCCGGCGGACCAGCCCGCGATCAGCTCGTCCAGCTCGCCCATGTGCGCGCCGCGCGCGCCGTGGGTGGCGTAACGCTCGTCGGCGGCCAGCTCCGGGCGGCCCATGGCGGCGGCCAGCCGGCCGAACACGCTGTCCTGGTTGGCGGCGATGAGGATCGCGTCGCCGTCCCCGGTGGGGTAGACGTTGCTTGGCGCGACGTTCGGCAACACGGCGCCGGTACGTTCGCGCTGGTAACCGGCCTGCTGCCACTCCGGCAGCAACGACTCCATCATGGCCAGCACCGACTCGTAGATCGCCGAGTCGACGACCTGGCCCCGGCCGCTCCTCTCGCGTTCGTGCAGGGCGACCAGGGTGCCGACACAGGCGTAGGTGGCGGCCAGCGAGTCGCCCAGCGAGATGCCGGCCCGCGACGGGGGCAGCGAGGGGTCGCCGGTCACGTGGCGGATGCCGCCCATGGCCTCGCCGATCGAGCCGTAGCCGGCGCGCGGCGCGTACGGGCCGGTCTGGCCGTAGCCGGTCACCCGCGTGATCACCAGCCCGGGGTTGAGCTCGTGCAGGCGCTCCGGCGACAGGCCCCAGCGCTCCAGGGTGCCGGGCCGGAAGTTCTCCAGCAGCACGTCGGCGCGCCCGGCCAGGCGGCGGACCAGCTCCTGGCCCTCGGCGGTGCGCAGGTCGCACGTCACCGACTTCTTGTTGCGGGCCACCACCGGCCACCACAGGGACCGGCCGTGCGGCTTCTCCCTGCCCCACTGGCGCATCGGGTCGCCCCTGCCGGGGTCCTCGATCTTGATCACCTCGGCGCCGAAGTCGCCGAGCAACTGGCCGCAGAACGGCCCCGCGAGCAGTTGCCCCAGTTCCACGACCCGGATGTCGCCGAGCGGGAGACCCCTCATCACGCCTTCTCCTGCCGCCGGGGGCCCGGCAGGGAAGCGCGGGCCGGGAACGGATGGGCCCTCAATCTCTATACCAGCGCCGGGAGATTGCCTACAGGCGGAAGCCGCCGGCCCGCGGATCGGGCTCCGGGGATGATCGCCGGCTCTGGCATAATCTCTTCGCGATCACCGCTACGAGCCGAAGTGGGACCTCGTGAGTTTCCCCGCACGTCCGGACACCAGTGAAGTCCTCCCACCACGACCGCAGGATCCGGCGCAGGTCGGGCCGTACCGGATCGTCGGGCGGCTCGGTTCTGGCGGCATGGGGATCGTCTACGCGGGCGTGGACGCCGCCGGTCAGCGGTCCGCGGTCAAGCTGATCCACCAGACGCATGCCTCCGACCGGGAGTTCCGGGACCGGTTCCGGCGCGAGGTGGCGATGCTGCGCCTGGTCCGGGGCACGTGTTGCGTACGCATTCTCGACGCGGACGCCGAGGCCGAGCAGCCGTGGCTGGCGACGGAGTACATCGCGGGCCGCACCCTGGACGACCATGTCGCCCGTCACGGGCCGCTGACCGGCGACGACCTGTTCGGGCTGGCCGCCGGGCTCGCGGAGGCCGTGGTCGCCGTGCACGCCGCGCAGGTCGTGCACCGGGATCTCAAAGCCTCCAACGTGATGTTGTCGCCGCAGGGCCCCCGGCTCGTGGACTTCGGCATCGCCCGTTCGCTCGACGGGACCTCCCTCACCGCGACCGGTCTCGTGGTCGGCTCCCCGGCGTGGGTGAGCCCGGAGGAGTACGCCGGCGGCCCGACCGGTTCGGCCGCCGACGTGTACGGCTGGGCGCTCGTCGTCGTTTACGCGGCGACCGGGCGGCAACCGTACGGGATGGCCCGGCCCGAGGTCCTCGCTCTCCGCGTCATGAACGAGCCCGTGGACACGAGCATGGTGCCGGCGGCGCTGCGGCCGGTGATCGACGCGGCCCTGGCGAAGGCGCCCGGCGCGCGCCCGGCGATGGACGAGGTGCTCGCGGCGGTCGCCGGCGCATGGCGGGAACGGCACGGCGAGGCCGGGATCGTGACGTGGGATCCCGCGGCCGACGTGACGACCCGGCTGAACCGCGTCTGGTCCTACCAGGGGCAGGACATGGCGCAATGGCCGTCACAACCGCCGGCCCCGCCGCGGCGAAGTAAATTCAGGCGCTTCTCGCCCGTCGTGGCGACCGTGGCGGCCCTCGGTTGTACGGCGGGGGTCCTGCTCAACCTCCCGTCGGACGCGACCGCCGGCCCGGCCCGGCCCTCGGCCACCCCCACAGCACCTGGCGTGTCCGCGCCGGCGAGCCCCTCCGCCACCCCTGCCGCGCCGCGTACCGCGGCGGAGCTCGCCGCCGCGCTCGACCTGGCGCTCAGCGTGATGCCCGCCGCCGAGTTCTCCTTCGATGGCGGCTTCACGCAGAGCGCCGCCGGCGCCAAGGCGAGCGGCCGCCTCGTGAGCGGCGACGTCCCGGACTACGACGACTTCGAGATGACGGTAGACGCCGAGGAAGAGGATCCCGCCCGGTACGTCATCACCGGCGGCGAGCTGTACCTGGACCGGCCGGGAGCGCCCGCCATGGATATGTCGGACAAGCGGCCGGAGGACGCGACCTGGTACGCGCTGATGGTCGCCGGCATGGCGGGCCCGTACACCGTCCAGCAGGTCGTGCACAACTCCGAGAACTTCCACCAGGCGGGCCGCACCTACATCGGCAACCTGCCCGCGACCAAGACGAACGGCCCGCTGCGGAGCCTGCTCGCCTCCTGGCTGGGCACGGACGTGAGCGGTGCGACCAGCTCCTCCTATCTCAGCTACCGGCTCACGATCGACGAGCGGAACCGGCCCACGAAGTTCAGCCTGACCTGGAAGGTTCCCTTGGACGGCGGAGGCACCTACGCCTCCGAGTTCACCACCTCCTACCGCGGGTGGGCGGAGGACGGCGAGATCTCCAAGCCCTCCTGAGGCGGCACGGGCACAGTTCAACGAAATAGGAAGCGTTCGCCGGACGTGACCAGCCCGGGCGTATCGCCGGCCTGGCTACGATCTGATCTTCCGTCCACACCTCCCCGCGTGTGCTCCTGCCTCCACGAGGCGGGGAAGACGGGATCTTCGATGAAGGGACGATCGATGAAGAAGGCGATCCGCCTCGTGCTGGGCGCCGGGCCGGTGTTCATGCTGATGGCCGGCTGTGGCGACGGACGGGACGCCGCGACGCCGCCGGCGGGCGCGAGCCCGGCCGTGACGGCGAGTCCCGGCCGCTACGCGCAGGTGGACGGGCTGAAGATGTACTACGAGGTGCACGGCCAGGACCGGGGAACGCCCCTGGTGCTGCTGCACGGATCGTTGTCGGGCATCAAGAGCGACTTCGGCGACCTGCTGGCGCCGCTGGCGAAGACCCGGCGGGTGATCGCGATCGAGCAGCAGGCCCACGCCCGCACCGGCGACATCGATCGTCCGCTGCGGATCGAGCACATGGCCGGGGACACGGCCGGGCTGTTGCGGCAGATCGGGGTGAAGCAGGCCGACTTCTTCGGATACAGCACCGGGGGTCAGATCGCGCTCGAACTCGGCATGCGGCAACCGGACCTGGTGCGCAAGCTCGTGCTGGCCTCGGTCACCTACCGTCCGGACGGGCTGCACCCGGGACTGCTGCAAGGGTTGCGGGCACTGAAGCCGCAGGCCCTGCACGGCTCCACCTTCCACCAGGACTACCAGGCCGTCGCACCCGAGCCGAAGAACTTCGATCAGCTGGTGGAGAAGAACAAGGACATGCAGCGGAACCTGCCCACCCTGGCCGCCAAGGAGGTGCGATCGGTCAAAGCGCCGGCCCTGCTCATGATCGGGGACTCCGACATCGTACGTCCCGAGCACTCGGTGGACATGTTCCGGCTGCTGGGCGGCGGGGTGAACGGGGATATGGCGGGGCTGCCGAAGTCCCAGCTCGCCGTGTTGCCCGGCACGTCGCACATCTCGATCGTGCACCGTCCCGAACTGCTGCTCGCCACCATTCCCGCGTTCCTGGACGCTCCCGTCACGTAGGGGCGGCCGGGCGGTGGCGGCCGCTAGGAGTCCGCTCACGGTGCGGGCGGACGGTACAGCCCCGCCTGGCGGTAGACGGCCTTGAGGTAGTCGAGCATGCCGGCGACGTCCGGCGGGTCCGGCTGGAGCACGCGCCAGGTCACCGCGCCGGCCATCATGTCGATCAGCACGTCGAGGTCGGCGTCCGCCGCCACGGTGCCGTCCTGCTGGGCGCGCCGCAGCAGGGCGACGGCCAGTTCGCGGCGCGGCAGTATGTGGTGTTCCCAGTAGACGGCCATCAGGCGCGGATGGCTGACGGCCGCGCCCATCATCCGGGCGACCAGCGCGCGGAAGGCCGGGCTCGCGGTCATCTCCGCCGCCGCCTTCAGAGCACCGTCGATGATGTCCTGGGGTGCCAGATCCCGGACGTCGGCGGGGGAGGGGACGAGATCGGCGCTGACCGTCCGCTCGACGGCCTGGGCGATCAGGTCTTCCTTGGTGCTCCACCGGCGGTAGACGGTGAGCTTGCCGACGCCGGCCCGTTTGGCGATCTGCTCCATGCTGGTGCCCTCGACGCCGCGTTCGATGAACAGCTCCAGCGCGGCGCGCAGGATCGTGGTGTCCGTTTCGGGGTCGCGGGGGCGTCCGCGTCCTCGGGTGGAGGTCAAGCAAGTGCTCCGTCCAGCCAGCCGGTGGGATCGCCCTTGCAGGCCAGGTGGGCGTCCGGGCGTACGAGCATAGCGGGCAGCGGATTCACCGGGCGGAGGTGGACGACGTGGTCGCCGAGCCGCCGGTGGGCGATCTCGAAAAGGTCCTGGCCGCCGAGGACGGCCCAGCGCCCGCGCAGTTCGGCGTGCAGTCGGGTACGGGTGCCGTCGGGACGTTCGCAGGCCACATCCGGGATCCGGTCGCCCGGCCGCGGCCGGGAACCGCGCCTGCCGAGCGGGGCGCCGAGCGGGCCGCGCCGGTAGCTGACCCAGAGCTGGGAGGTGGTGTAGGTGGCCCAGCGCTGTAGTACGGGCAGGTTGAACACCGGCACCATGACCCGGTCGCGCAGGAACCGGCCGACCGGCCCGGAGGCGATGTTGACCTTGGTGGTGGCGGTGCTGCCCCGCAGGACCTGGGTGGCCAGCGGGCGGCGCTCGTCCTGGTAGGTGTCCAGCAGTCGCTCGCCCGCCCGGCCGTCGATCACGAGGGCCAGTTTCCACGCGAGGTTCTCGGCGTCGCCGATACCGGTGAGCATGCCCTGCCCGCCGAACGGGGCGTGCGCGTGCGCGGAGTCCCCGGCCAGCAGGATCCGGCCCCGGCGATAGGTGTCGGCCAGGCGGCGGTGCACGCTGAACAACGACGCCCACGACGCCTCCAGCAGCCGGCCTCCGATGTGGCCGGTGCGTTCGGGCAGGATGCGGCGCATGCGCTCGACGATCTGTTCCTCGCCCGGCTTGTCGTCGGTGAGTGTTGGGTCGTAGGCGAGCAGCCGCCACTGGCCGCCGGGCATGGGCATCGCGCCCAGCATGCCTTCCCGGTGCACCCAGCCGCTGGTTCCCGAGCGGTCGAGCGTGGTGTCGAGGCGGGCGTCGACGAGCAGGAACCGCTCGCTGACCTTGACGCCGGGAAAGCCGATGCCGGCGAGCTTGCGTACCGTGCTGCCGGTCCCGTCGCAGCCGACGAGCCAGCGCGCCCGCACAGTACGGCCGTCGCCCAGTACCGCGGTGACCCCGTTGGTGTCCTGGTCGGCGGCGACCAGGGCGGAGCCCCATTCCGGCCCGCCACCCAGCTCGGCCAGGCGGTCACGCAGCCGCGCCTCGACGCTGGCCTGGGAGATGACCATCGGGGGAGCTGCGGTGTGCAGGCCGGGATCGCCGAACCGGATGCGCATCATCGGGCGGTCGCCGGCGTAGGTGGTGATCGTCATCGCCCGTACCGACTCTTCCGGCAGGCCGCTGAGAGCGTCGAGCCGGTCCAGCACCTCCGAGCCGCGGGCGTGCACGAAGTTCGCCCTCGATGTGGTGGCCGGGGCCGGGGCCCTGTCCACGATCCGTACCGATACGCCGTGCTGGAGCAGCGCGCACGCCAGCGCCAGGCCAACGGGCCCCGCTCCGGCCACCAGGACGTCGGTTTCCACGACCAGCACCTCACTTTGTTTACGGAACGGTACCGTAAATAAATAACACGACGCGGGGCGCGCTGTCCATGGCCCTACATTGCGAACCCGATTCGCCAATAAATAAGGTGTGCCTAACCTAAAATGCTAGAAAGATGTTCACATGCCTCCTCGCCGCCTGCTCCTGGACTTCTCGCCGCTGCGCCGCCAAGGGTTCCGCAACATCTTCTTCGGCCGCACCGTCGCGGTGTTCGGCATCGGCTTCGTCATGGTGGCCGTGCCGCTGCAGGTCTACTCGCTGACCGGCTCGACGGCGGACGTCGCCGCGGTGAGCGCCGCCGTGGGCGTCGCCACCTTCGCCGGCACCATGCTCGGCGGCGTGCTCGCCGACCGGCGCGACAGGAGGAGGGTCATCATCATCGCCCGGGCCACCGCGGCCGTGGCGTTCGTGGTGCTGGCCGGCAACGCGCTGCTGCCCGAGCCCATGCTGCCGGTCATCTACTTCTGCGGGATGCTCGAAGGGCTGGCGAACGGCGTGTCGGGCACCGCGCTCATGGCCGCCACCCCCGCCCTGGTGTCCCGGGACAAGCTCGCCGCGGCAGGAGCCCTCATGGCGCTGATGTCCGACATCGGCTCGGTGACCGCTCCGGCGCTCGGCGGCCTGCTCGTCGCGCAGGCGGGCTTCTGGGCGAACTATGCCGTCTGCGCGGTCGCCGGAATCGTCACCGTGCTCTTCGTCGGCAGGTTGCCGGAGCTGCCACCGCCGGCCAAGGCGGTGCACGAGCCGCCGCTCAAGGCCCTGGGCGCCGGGCTCCGTTACGTCTCCAGGGATCGCATCGTGGGCCCCGTCCTGCTCGCCGGGCTCGTCGCCTCCGCCCTGACGGGCTGGAACGTGCTGCTCCCCGAGTTCGGGCGCGAGGCTCTCGGCCTCGGGCCGCGCGAACTCGGCCTGCTGTACGCGGCGCCCGCCGCCGGCGCCCTGCTGGCCACGCTGACCAGCGGCTGGACCGGCACCGTACGCCGCAAGGGCGCCACGGCCATGGCGGCCCTGCTGGTGTCGGCCGCCGGGCTGACCGCCGTGAGCCTGCCCGGCGGCCTGATCACGGCGGCGGCCGGCCTCGTCCTGTTCGGCGTGGCCCGGGTGACCGGCGACGTGATGCGGTACGCCATTGTGCAGGAGTACACCCCGGACGACTTCCGCGGCCGGGTGGCGGGACTGTGGTCCGCCCAGATGGCCGTCGGCCTGTCGCTCGGGGCGGCGGTGGCCGGCGGGATCTCGGCCCTCGTCCCGCCGGAGCGGCTCTACCTCGTCCACGGCGCGCTGGGGATGACGGCCACCCTCGCCCTGATCCTGAGCTTCCCGGCCCTGCGGCGGATGGCGGCGGCGCCCGTGCCCGACTGACGGGGCCGACGGGCGCGAGGGTTCTACGGGTTTTTCTGCGGCTTCCAGCACGGCGCCCGCCACGGGCTGGCCGTTGGCGGGCGTCGCTGGAACCGTTCCGGATTCAGTCCGTCAGCGCGGTGCGCAGCTGGGTGAGGACGGCCCGCAGGATGCGGGAGACGTGCATCTGCGAGATGCCGAACTCCTTGGCGATCTCCGACTGGGTCATGTTGCCGTAGAAGCGCATCAGCAGGATGCTCTTCTCGCGCGCGGGCAGCGCGTCGATGAGCGGCTTGACCGCGTACCTGTCGAGCATGGTGTCGAGCGACTCGTCCTGGGCGGGCAGGAAGTCCGACAGCTCGGCGGCGTCGTCGTCGCCGCCCGTGACCGGCGCGTCCAGCGACAACGTGCTGTAGGCGGTGGAGGCCTCCAGGGCGAGCAGGACGTCCTCCTCGGAGATGCCCATCTTCGCGGACAGCTCGGCCACGGTCGGGGAGTGGCCGAGGGCCTGGGTCAGCTCCGCGGTGGCCTTGTTGATCTCGATGCGGCGTTCCTGGTAGACGCGCGGCACCCGGATGGCCCAGGTGCGGTCGCGGAAGTGGCGCTTGACCTCGCCCATCATCGTGATCATGGCGTAGCCCCTGAACTCGTGCCCGAGCTCGGGGTCGAAGCCGTTGACGGCCTTCATCAGGCCCACGTAGGCGGCTTGGCGCAGGTCCTCCATGGGCTCGCCGCGGTAGCGGTAGCGGCGGGTGACCTCGCTCACCAGTCCCTCGTGCATCTCCACCAGGCGCTCGCGAAGGCGCACGGCATGCAGATCCGAGATCTGCGGGTCGGCGAGTTCGGCCAGGAGTTCCTCGGCGGTGAGCTGCTCGATTGCGCTGTTCAGGACAAGCATGCGCTGCTCCAAGATATGCCAGCGGCCCTGCTCGGAACAGAAAAAGCCCATGCAGAGGCACGCCGATGTTTCGCGTGGGGTGAAGCCCTCTGCTGGACTTCTTGATCAGTGATGCCCGCGATCGACCATTCATCACCCTTTTTTGGTAACGAAAAGGTCACGACCTTGCCGTCAGGCCGGCGGGGTGGGGAAGCTCGCGGGTGTGGTCAGCCCGGTGCTCTCCAGCAGGCGCTGGTGGTTGAGCACCGCGGTGTTGGCCTGCTCGGAGAAGCGGCGGACCAGGGTGTTCTGGGTGCTGCCGCGGACGGCGCCGATCAGGCCGAAGATCTGCCCATGGGCCAGGCGCAGCCACTTGACGTACGTGGTGTCGTAGGCGTTGCCGGACCTGCCGGAAATGTCGGTCATCCAGCGTTGTTGCTGCTCGGTCGGTTTCACCGGCAGTTTGACCTCCAGCTTGGTGGCCAGGTCGCGGACCTGCCGGTCGAGCGTGTGGTGCTGGGCGGAGATCTCCTTGCTGACCTCCCGTACGCGGGCGGTGGCGGCCCGTTGCACCGCGTCCTGGGCGATGGGCATCTCCCACAGGCTGGCCAGCCGCACCTTGCGGATGAGGTCGCGGTCGGCCTCGGACAGCGGTCCCCACTTGGTCGGCCGGGTGCCGATGTCGGATTCCTCCGCCGGGTCCGGGGAGGGGGAGCCGGCCGGTTCGGTCTCGAAGCCGGCCGGTTCGGTCTCAAAGGTGGCCGGTACGGGGCCCGCGGCGGCGGGGCTCGGCGCGGGCGCGTAGCCCGCGCAGGCGGTGAGCGGGCAGAGCATGGCGATGGCGCACGTGACGAGAGCGCGGCGGTTCCGGTGGAGTCGCATACGACGTCATCCCTTCCGGGTCCTCGCAGGGTCATCAAGAGGTACGTCGCGGGGCCGGGGGACGTTCATGGCAGTGTGCAAAATTTGCATAGTGCAAGGCAGGGGGCGGGCCGCTTCACATGTTCGTTGCACTGTGCAATATTTGCTTGGCGTTTCGGACCGAGCGAGGGCGTGATACATGGAGCTTTCCCGTCAGGAGCGCCTGGCGCTTGAGGAGCTGGAAAGGCGCCTGGCGCAGGAGGACCCCGCTCTCGACGCGATGCTCTCCGGGCCGCCGGCCCCTCCTCGATCGCCGGGCTCCGGGACGGAACCGCTGCCGCTGCCGGCCGGTGCGCGGTCGTTGTTTCACGTGTGGTTCATGCTGGTGATGCTGACCTGCGCGGTGCTCATGATGGGCATCGTGCTGCTGACCAGGGGCGAGACCAGTTGCCCCGGCGGGCAGTCCACTTCCTGTCAGAGCCCGGTGAGCACCCGCGAGGGGTAGGGTGGCAACGATCTTCCCTGCCCCGGAGCGTTCATGACCCTGATCGATTGGTATCCCCCCGCCGAGCCGTACGACTCGGGGCTGCTCCCCGTGGGCGACGGCAACGAGATCTACTGGGAGACGTGCGGCAACCCGGCGGGTAAGCCCGCGCTGTTCCTGCACGGCGGCCCCGGCGGCGGCGTGCTGCCCGACAACCGGCGCTTCTTCGACCCCTCCGCCTACCGCGTCGTGCTGTTCGACCAGCGCAACTGCGGGCGCAGCATACCCGGCGCGGGCGATCCGGCGGTGTCGCTCGAACACAACACCACGCCGCATCTGGTCGCCGACATCGAGCGGCTGCGTGAGCACCTGGGGATCGACCGCTGGCTCGTCTTCGGCGGCAGCTGGGGCACCACGCTCGGCCTGGCCTACGCGCAGGCCCATCCGCGGCGCGTCAGCGCGCTCGTGTTGCGCGGAGTGTGGCTGATCCGACCGCCGGACGAGGACTGGGCCTTCACACCGACGGGGGCGGCGCACCTGTTCCCCGCCGAGTGGGCGGCCTTCCGCGACGCGATCCCCGCCGCCGAGCGGGACGACCTCGTCGCCGCCTACGGCCGGCGCATCGGCGACCCGGACCCCGCCGTGCACGTTCCCGCCGCGCGCGCTTGGATGGCCTGGGAACTGGCCGCCAACACGCTGCTGCCGGTGACGCCGCCCGATCTGGACGACGCCACGCTGCTGGCCTTCGCCCGCATCACCCACCACTACATCGTGGCCGGGGGTTTCCTGCCGGAGGAGGGGCTGCTGGCCGGCATCGACCGCATCCGCCACATCCCGGCCGTCATCGTGAACGGGCGCTACGACGTCAAGACGCCTCCCGGCCAGGCCTACGATCTGCATCGGGCCTGGCCGGAGGCCGAGTTCAGGATCGTCGAGGACGCCGGGCACGGCGGTTCGGAACCCGGCACCCGCAGCCTGCTGGTCCAGGCGACCGACCGGTTCCGCTGAGGGCGCCTGCCCTCGCTCCCGGTCCCTGTGGTGTCCTCGCGTCCGGACGCGTCCGGACGCTGGGGGTGTCCTCGCCTTCCGGCCACGCGTGGCCGCTGGGTGGGTGTCCTCGCGTCCGGTCAGGTCCGGCCGTTGAGGGTGTCGAGGAAGCGCTGCTCGAACGCGGCGGTGCCGGCCGCCGTGCCGTACCGGAGCGGACCTCCGGACGGTGACGGGAACGTACGTCCGGCGGAGGGGCCGCCGAGGACCACGTCCAGGCGTCCGGAGGTGAACTCGACGTGCCCGGGGTGGATGGCGCTCATCGCCGCCAGCGGGTCCCACCAGTAGAGCAGATCGTCCGCGATCAGGGGCCTGACCTCGGGATGGGTGACGATCTCCAGCACGGTGTCGGCGGCCGGCGTGCCGTGGTCGGCGCCGAGCCGGGCCAGGAACGCGTCCGTGATGATCACCTCGTTGGCGGCGTCCAGCGGCACCACGCGCACCGCCCCGAAGCCGCGGCTGCCGGTGAGCACCGCGCGGGCGGCGGCCGGGTCGAGCCAGTAGTTGAACTCCTGGCTGCCGTCGAACTCGGGCGGGGTCCCGCAGCACAGGTTCCCCGGCACGTTCACGGCCCCGCCCATCGTGGTCAGCCGGGAGGCGGCGGCGGGCAGGGCGGCGGCCGGGTTGGTGAGCGGTCCCGTGGCGATGATCTGCGTCGAGGGGTCGGCCCGCAGCAGTTGCCTGATCAGCTCGGGTGCGCGGGTACGCGACGGCGTCTCGTCCCCCGCGCACCCGGGCGTCGCGGCCGTGAGCACCCGGTCGAAGAGCTGCCGCAACTCGGCGGGGAAGGCGTTCGCGCCGGTGGCGGGACTGTCCGCGATCAATACGCCGCGCAACCCCAGGCGCTCGGCCAGGCAGCGCGCGTGCCTGATCGCCCTGCCGGGCAGCCCGGCCCCGCTGCTGTTCACCGTGATGGCGCGTAAGTCGATGCGGCCGGCCTTGTGCTCCTGCGAGAGGTAGGCCAGGGTCGCGGCGTCGTCGAAGTCCATGTCGGTGTCGAAGATGACGGCGGGCGGACGGGAGTGGGCCACGGCAGGCAGCACGGGCAGCGCCGCCAGGGCCAGGAGAAGGGCCAGGACGAGTCGTCTCATGAGGTTCCCGGGGTCGGAGGTGAACGTCTCGGAGCCAGTTAAACCCAGGGATGTTTCATCTCGCCCTCATTGCCCGGCATACCCCCTACAGGTATGTTGAGGGCCATGAAGGTCGAGGGATTCACTTCAGACGGGTACGAAGCGGTACGCGAGGTCTTCCAGAAGCTGGTGGACGAGGGCCGCGAGACGGGCGCGGGCGTGTCCGTCTGGAAGGACGGGCACGAGGTCGTCCGGCTGAGCGGAGGCTGGGCCGACACCGGGCGCACCCGTCCCTGGCAGGCCGGCACCCTGGTCCAGCCCTACTCGTTGTCGAAGTCGTTCGCGACCCTGGCCGCCCTGGTGGCGGTGCGCGACGGCGCGCTGACCCTGGACGAGCCGGTGGCCCGATACTGGCCCGCGTACGGGGTCAACGGCAAGGAGGCCACCACCCTGCGCCAGGTCCTCACGCACCGCGCCGGCCAGCCCCGCTTCCCCGATTCGGCGGCGCGGACGGACCTGCTGGACGACGCCGCGCTGTGCCGGAGCCTGGTGGAGGCGGCGCCGGAGTACGTCCCCGGCACCGCGCTCGGGGAGCACGCCCTGACCTACGGGCACCTGATCGACGGCATCCTGCGCGCCGGCGCCGGCACCACGCTGCACGAGGTCTACGACGGCGTGGTGCGGCCCGCCCTGGACCTGGACGCCTGGTTCGCGGTGCCGGACGGCGAACTGGACCGGGTGGCCGACCTGGAGTACGCCGACCCCCGGTGGCCCGGCCTGCTGCACGCCGCGCCCTGGCTGCGTGTCCCCGACGGCGTCCTGGACGTCGCGCGGGCCAACTCCAGGGCCTGGCGGCAGTCGGTCTTCGCCGCGGTCAACCTGCACACCACCGCGACCGCCATGGCCCGCTTCTTCTCCGGGCTCACCGCCGAGGACGGCCCCGTACGCGACCTGCTCGGACCGGACCTGCACGGTGACCTGCTCGCCCCGCAGGTCACCGGCTTCGACGAGGTCTTCGGCACCCGGCTCACCTGGACGCTCGGCTTCATCCGCGACCAGGGCAAGATCGCCAAGGGCGGGATCGGCGGCTCGGCCGCCTGGTGGTCGCGCAGACACGGTCACGGGGCCGCGTACGTGACGCGACGGCTGGACGACCACTCCCGGGCGGCGGAGATCGCGACGGCCCTCGGTGACGACCTCGCGGTGGTGGGGGAGGACCAGTGAGCGACGGCCCGGCCGTTATCTCCTCGTCCTGGCGTTGTCGGCGACCGGCTCACCGTTGGACAGGGCGGTGAACAGGTTCTCCCAGAGCGGCATCACGACGTCCGGGGTGTAGTCGTGGGCAGTCTCGGCCGCGGCGGCGCCCATGCGCACCCGCAGTTCGCGATCGCCCATCACCCGGCCGAGCGCCTCGGTCAGCGCGTCCACGTTGCGCGGCGGCACCAGCACCCCGTCCTTGCCCGGCTTCAGCACGTCGCCGGGGCCGGTGGGGCAGTCGAAGGCGACGATCGGCAGGGCGTGGCCCATCGCCTCGATCATGGCCATCGGCAGGCCCTCGATCCTGGAGCTGAGCACGTACACCGACGACCTGGCCAGCTCCTCGTGGATGCGGTTGCTGCGGCCCATCAGCCGGATCCGATCGCCTCCGCCGACCTCCTCGATGCGGTTCTGCAGCTTCTCCTTGGACGGGCCGGTGCCGAAGATGCGCAGCTTCCACTCGGGGTGCTCCTCCGCGGTGCCGGCGAAGGCGGGGATGAGCATGTCGAAGCCCTTCTGCGGCACCAGCCTCCCCACGGCGATCACGATCTTGCTGCTCTGGTCGGAGTGCTTACGATCGTCCATGTGCACCGCGTTGGGGATCCGCACCACCGGCGTGTCCTTGAGCAGCTTGCGGTACTCCTTGCGGCTGGTCTCGGTCAGCACCGACACCGCGTCGAAGCGGCCGTAGTGGCGGGCGATCTGCTCGCGTACGGCCTCGTGGTAGGAGGCCAGGTTCATGTGCTCCTGGGCGACGCGGATCACGCCGGTGGGCGTGCGGCGGGCAGAGACCAGGTTGAGCGCGGGGCGGGTGGTGACCAGGACGCCGTCGCGCAGGCCGGAGACGTACTCGATGACCGCCGCCTCCACGCGCTCGGTGAAGTACTCGGCCGCGAACTCCCCGTAGGGCACGATCTTCCCGCGGGCGCGCCGCCAGACCTTGCGCGCCAGGGAGTCGGGGACGATGCCGTCACGCTGGTCCACCAGCGCCGACAGCCCCACGCGCGGGTCGATCGCGAACTGTGGCTCGTTCCTGCGCCGGACCACGCTGACGATCTCGACGTCGTGGCCCGCCTCCGCCATGGCGTTGGCCTGGTTGACCACCGTGCGGATGGTGCCGCCCATGCCGTAGGCGTGCAGCAACATGTACCGGATCCTCATGTGAGGTACTCCCAGGTCCTGCACATGCTCTTCAGCACCTCGGGGACCTGGTCCGGGCCGGGCAGGTCGCGGCCCTGTTGCACCGTTCCCGAGCGGATCTTGTCCTTCCAGTCGCCCAGGCCCTTGGTCACGACGTCGGGCGTGCCGTAGGAGAGCAGTTCGGCCGCCCAGGGGACGCCGAGGAAGTCGCAGATCTCGCGGCCGATGCGCTCGGGGTCGGTGGTCAGGTCCTCGTAGCGGACGGTCAAACCGGGCAGGGCGGCCCGCGCCCGCTGCACGGCCTTCATGTACCGCAACGCGTCCGCGGCGGCCTCGTCGGGCGTGCGCCTGTCCGGGCTGGCCTCGTGCCAGGAAGAGGCGATCGAGGCGGGGTGGCGCAGCAGGAAGACGAACCGCGCGCCGGGCCAGCACGCGGCCAGCCGCTCGTAGGCGAAGGCGTTGGCCGGCGTCTTCTCCACGATGAACCGTTTGCCGCTGCGTACCAGCTCACGGTGGAGCACCCGGTCCCAGAGCAGATGCTCCAGGTCGGCCCGGTCGTGACCGAGCGCCTCCATCGCCTTCTCCGCCAGCGAGGTATCGAATTCCACTCTTAACCGGCGTACGTGCAGCTCATGGGGAGCGTGCAGGTCCGGGTGAGCGTTGAGCATCGCCCGCAGCAGCGTCGAGCCTGACCGGACCGGAGAGATGATGAACACCGGCGCCTGCACCAGGCGATCGGTCTCCGGGTCCGCCGGCGGCCGGAAAGGCGTGTCCTTACGCTTTCCCGCCGCCTGGGGCGTCGTCGTCGGCCTTGCCGCTTGCCCTGCTTTTCCTACTCGGTTGAACTGGAATCCTGTGTACCTGGCCAGCGCCCCGTTGAATGTGCGCTGCCATCTCATGCCGACGGAGATTACCTGCCGTACCTGGAAATTGCCTGAACGCTCGAAGCGGCGGTCTGCGTGACGTTCCCGCAGCTCAGAGCCTACCTGTTTTCAGCGTGGCACGATCGGCAGCGTGAGGTAAGAGCCTTTGAGGACACGTTGGTGCGCGATGACCAGATCGTCCTCCGCGGCCTTCGCGGCGGGGTGGCCGGTGCCGGGGTTGCGGTCGAAGCGGGGGAAGTTGGAGCTGGAGATCTCCAGCCGGATGCGGTGACCGGCCTTGAAGACCTGGCTGGTGGCCACCAGGTCGATGGTGTACGTCCCCGAGGAGTCCGAGGTGCGCACGATGCCGTCGATCACGCTCATCGCCCGGCCGTCCGGGTGCACGTTCACCAGTTTGGCCGTCCAGTCGGTGGCGGCGGCCGAGGTCTCGGCACGCAGCGTCACCGACACGGGGCCCGTCACCTCGACGTCCGCGCCGAGCGCCTCGGTGGTGTAACAGAGCACGTCGGGGCGGCGCTCCACGTCCCGCTGGTCCTGCGGCCCGGCGTTGGTGGCGTCGGCCAGCAGGGTCGGCCCGCCGGTGGTGGGGACCGGGTCGCGCGGATCGAAGGTGAAGACCGCCGGCTCATCCGTGGCAGGCGCCTCGGGGGACAGCAGGCCGTCCGCGTGCAGGTGGTAGCGGGTCTCGACGGCGCGGGCCGGCGGCCAGGACTCCTCGTCCCGCCACACGTCGTCGCCCATCACGAAGATCTTCACCGCCGGGCCCGTGTCGCGGCCCTGGAGGAAGGCCAGCTGCCGCTGCTCCAGCCGGATCGCCTGCGCCGAGGCCCCGAAGCCGAAGTCCACCCGCCCGGTGCCGGACGCGCCCATCGTCAGGTGGGACCACGGGCCGATGATCAGCGGGCCGCCCAGCCGGCGGTGGTTCTCCAGCGTCCCGGACAGGAACAGGTCGAACCAGCCGGCCACGTGCATGACCGGCGCCTCGATCCGGTCGTGCCGCAGGGTCTGCGCCAGTTCCTCCCAGTACGCGTCCCGCTCGGGATGGGAGATCCACTCCTGCCACCACGGGATGCCCGCCACGGCGTCCAGCGGCAGCGTGCGCACCGCGGCGGCCTGGTCGGTCATGGCGGGCAGCAGCGCGCCGAACGCCGCGCCCACGTCCTCGCCCGCCTCCGCCGCGTGCATCAGCCCGAGCGCCGCCTGCATCGCGCCCCAGTTGAGCGCCGAGCCCAGCGCCAGCGCCCCGCCGTGGTACTTCAGGCCGTCGTGGAAGTCGTGCGGCGTCATGGAGGCGAACACGGCCTTGAGCCCCGGCGGGCGGGTGGCCGCCGCCTGGAGGGCGCAGCCGGCCAGGTACGACATGCCGGTCATCGAGACCTCGCCGTTCGACCAGGGCTGGGAGGTGATCCAGGCGATCGTGTCGTGGCCGTCGCGGCCCTCGTCCGCCCAGGGCCGGAACTCGCCGTCGCTATTCCCGCGCCCCCGGCAGTGCTGCAGCACCACCGCGAAACCCGCCTCCAGCGCGGCGGTCACCGGGATCATCCGGAACGCCCCCTCGCCGTACGGGGAGCGCGCCAGCAGCGCCGGGTACGGCCCGCCCTCCGCCGGCCGGTGCACCGAGCCGCGCAGGATGGTTCCGTCGCGCATCGGCATCGGAGCGTCGTACTCGGCGGTGACGCGCAGCGGGGGGCGGTTCAGCTTCGGCATCGGAACTCCAGCGGTCGTCCGGCCGGGGAGGCCGGCGGTCGGGTCAGGTCGGGTCAGGTCAGGCCGGCGGTCAGGCCAGGTCAGGTCAGGTCAGGTCAGGTCAGGTCAGGTCAGGTCAGGTCAGGTCAGGGTGTAGGCGTCGTAGCGGACGGTGGCCGCGGTGCGGGCCGCCGAGGCGACGGTCAGCGTGCGGTTGAGCCAGTGATACCGCTCGTCGCCGGTCTCGAAGCGGCAGAACAGCCGGAAGTAGTACTCCGACGGGTCCACCTCCTCGCCGCGCCCGAGCCGGTCGAGCACCTCGGGGGGACCGTGCCGCACGCCGCTGGTCGAGATGTACAGCAGCGCCCCGTCGTGGGTGCGCAGCGTGTAGCGGGTGTCGACGCTGATCGTGCCGTCGGCGTGCACCACCTGCCAGTCGGCGCCGCCCGGCAGCACGACGCCCGACAGGCGGGGGCCGTCGAACGAGCCGCCCACGATGTTGATCACGCGGCGGTGGCCCCAGGGGGAGTGGCCGAGGTCGAGGATCGGGTCGAGGGCGACGTGGAAGGTGGCCAGCGGTTCGAGGTTCACGACGCGACGCCCCGATCCCGGGCGACGGGCCGATCGTGGGAGACGCTCCGATCCGGGGCGGCGCGATGATCAGGGGTGACGCTCCAGGATGGGCGTTCGCTGAGTGCGGCCGGGTCGAAGCCGGCCGTGCGCTTGTAGGAGGCGGCGATCTCGGCCCGCTCGGCGTGCGGGATGACCTGCTCGACGTCGGTGAAACCGCCGGGCGCGCGCTCGTGGGCCAGCTTCATGACGACCTCGGGGCCCATCTGTCTGTTCGACAGTTGCAGCGCGGTCGTGGCGGGCCGCCGCAGCGTCTCGTACGCGGCCAGGTCGTCGTGGGCGAGCGCGTGCGCCAGTACCCGGGCGTCGATGATGGCCTGGGAGGCGCCGTTCGAGCCGATCGGGTACATGGCGTGCGCGGCGTCGCCGAGCAGCGTGACCTTGCCGCGGGTCCAGCGGGGCAGCGGGTCGCGGTCCACCATCGGGTACTCGTAGGCCGCCTGCGCCCCGGCGATGATCCCCGGCACGTCCAGCCAGTCGAAGCGCCAGTCCGCGAAGTGCCTGCCGACCTCGGTCAGGTCGGCGGGACGGTTCCAGTTGCCGCGTTCCGGGGCCTCGCCCTGCAGTGGCTGCTCGGCGATCCAGTTGATCAGCGGGCGCTCGCCGGTCTCGATCGGGTAGGCGACGAACTTCCGCGTCCCGTCCCCGGCCATGATCATGGATCGGCCGGTCAGGAACGGCTCGCCGTACGTCGTGCCGCGCCACAACACCAGGCCGTTCCACGGCGGCGGGCCCTCGCCGGGGTACAGGTGGGCGCGCACGGCCGAGTTGATGCCGTCGGCGCCGATCAGCAGGTCCTCCGTCCCGGGGCCGGTGATCCGGCTGCCGGTGCGTACGCTGTCCGGGCCCAGCCGTTCGAGCACCGCCTCCAGCAGGAGCAGTTGCAGGCGGCCCCGGTGCACCGAGTACTGCGGCCAGGCGTAGCCGGCGGCCACTCCGCGGGGCTCCGACCAGATCGGCGTGCCGTAGCGGTTGAAGTAGGCCAGTTCGGCCGTGGCCACGCCGATCTCCGCCAGCCGGTCGGCCAGGTTCAGCTCGGTCAGCTCCCGTACGGCGTGGGGCAGGAGGTTGATGCCGACGCCGAGCGGCTTGAGCTCCCGGACGGACTCGTGCACGGTCACCTCGGTGAAACCGGCGGCGTGCAGGCTGAGAGCGGCGGTCAGCCCGCCGATGCCGGCTCCCGCGATGACGATGCGCACAGGCCCTCCAGGGATTGTTATGGCCGAAACAATATGTCGGGAAGGTACGTGGCTGCGCAAGACTTGTCCGGTGACCAGAGCAGGACTTCCGCCGGGCGGCGGCCATCCGGACCGGCGCGGCGACGCGGGACGTCCGTCGGGCGGCGGCCATCCGGACCGGCGTGGCGACGCGGGGACTCCGACCGGCGGCCATCCGGACCGGCGTGGCGACGCGGGGAACCCGACGGATGGTGGCCTTCCTGATCTCGAATACGCCGCGTATGCGCGCGAGCGCCTGGCCGCCATGCCGCCCCCGGCCGACCCCGAGGCGTTCGCGCTGGCCTATCACCTGCTCCAGCTGGCCTACCTGCTCGTGACGGACCTGGAGACCGGGATCCACCGGCCGCGCGGCTGGACGCTGCCCGGGTTCCGGCTGATGTTCAAGTTGTGGTTGCTCGGGCCCACGCAGCCGGTCCGGCTCGCCGAGTTGTCGGCCATGTCCCGCTCCGCCGTGACGAACGCCGTCAACACGCTGGAGCGCGACGGGCTCGTGGAGCGCCGGGCGGTGGCGGGGGACGGCCGGGCGGTGGTGGTCGCGCTGACCGGCAAAGGGGAGAGGGCCGTGCGGGAGGCGTACGCCGAGCAGGCCCGGCGGGAGGGGCAGTGGTTCGCGCCGCTCGGCGAGGGGGAGCGGGAGCAGTTGACCGGACTGCTCACCCGGATCCTGCGGGCCCGGCCCGCCGACGTGCCCTGAACCCGGTGGTCAGAGTGCGTTACGTGAGCTGACGCCCCTTTTGGCGCGGACGCCAACGCAGCAGGTCGTCATCCACACGATCACCTTACGACATCACGGACGGAGGCTCACGTAGGCACTCTCAGGGGCTCGAGGGCGGCCAGGACGAGGTCGAGGCCGAAGGTGAACTCCTCCGCCGGGTCGTAGCCGGCAGCGGCGAGCACCGTGGCGGATTCGTTGAGGTAGGGGAACTCCTCAGGAGGAAGCTGGGGCAGGTAGACCTTCTCGGTCATGTCCGCGAGCCCATCGGCGGTGTTGAACGGCAGGCCGGCTTCCTGCAGGGCGAAACCGTAGACATAGCTGTCGAGCAACCAGTTGGCGTGCGTCGTCATCAGGACCGGGAAGCCGGCCTTCCGCAGGCAGGCGGTGACCGCTTCCCGGTGGCGGAGGTTCGCGGGTCCCGGCGAGGTCCGCGACTCCATCAGGCCGATCGCCCACGGGTGGCGTGCGAGAACCTGTCGGGCGGATACCGCCCGACGTCGCATCGCCGACTGCCAGTCGGTCTCTTCGGGCGGGAGTTCGATCTCCCCGAACACGACGTCGATCATGGCGTCCAGCAACTCTTCCTTGTTCGCCACGTAGTAGTAGAGCGACATCGCGCCCGCGCCGAGCGCGCCGGCCAGCCTGCGCATGCTCAGCCCGTCGACCCCCTCGCGGTCGGCGAGCCGGACCGCCTCGATCACCACCCGCTGCTTGCTCAGCGCCGCGTCTGACGCCACCTGGCGTGATTCCCTCGCAGACACGGGTCTCCTCTCGCTCGAGCGGCTTGACAATCGTCCAGCGCACGGTCATGGTACAGCGTACTACCCGTAGTACAGCGTACGACGTACAATGTACGAAACCAGTCAGACTCGTAGCTCGGACGTGAGGAAGCTTCCCGCCCTCAGCGCTCGAACCGTCCGAGGTCCGGGCTACCGCTGCCCGGTCGAGGCGATGTGCTCGTCCAGGCGGGCGCGGCCTCGGTACATCCCTGCCGCCGCTCCGGCGGAGGGACCGCTCCTCTCGAAAGAAGAACCGATGAGCATCCGAACGAAAACCCCGAACCTGCTCGACAACCAGCCGATCCCCGTGCGGGTCAAGCTCGCCGCCGCATGGACCAGCCTCATGTTCCTCTACATCTACGTCGACTACTTCCACCTCTACAAGCCCGGCGCCATCGACGACATCCTGGCCGGTGTCATCTTTGAGTTCGACATCAGCCCGACGTTGTTAACCATGATGCTCGCGTCCATGGCGATCCCGGCCCTGATGGTGATGCTCTCCATGACACTGCCCGCCCGGGTGGACCGCGCCACGAACCTCGTCGTCGCATCGCTCTACATCCCCTACTCGGCGTTCAACGCGGTAGGGGAGTCCTGGGACTGGGCCTCCTTCTACGGCCTCTCCATCGGAATCGAGGTGCTGCTCCTGGCCTTCATCCTGCGCTCCGCCTGGGCATGGCCCCGAACCCCCGCCGTCCCGGCCGGTCCCGCGACGACCGACCTTCGACAGGACCTCCGACCGTAGGTGTCCGAGTAAAGCCCTACGGCGTGAAGCCCGCCGCCGCGGACACCGGGCCAACCGTGACCGGCTCAGTCGCGGTATACGCAGAGAACCTGCTCACGAGCGGTCCGGTGTCCGCGCCGGCCGTGCCGTAGGCCGAACTGCGGCTGACGGATCAGCAGACCTCATCCAACCAACCGCAACGACGAAAGGGGTATCAGTTCGATTGACGCACTCTCAGGGCGCGCAGGCGACCGTGAACCAGACGAGTTTGCCGTTGTCCGTGGTGGCCACTCCCCAGTCGTCGGCGATGGCCGCGACGATCTGCAGGCCCCGCCCCGACAACGCCTCCACACCGGGGGACCGCTGTAAGGGCACGCCGTCGCCCGGGTCGAAGACCTCGCCGTACAACCGACCGGCCCGCTCCTCCAGGCGCAGCGTGTAGGCCGAGCCGCCGTGGCGTACGGCGTTGGTGACCAGTTCGCTGACGATGAGCAGGCAGTCGTCCATGACGTGCGCAAGGCCCCAGCGGCCGAGGTCGGCCCTGACCAGGGAGCGCGCCTGGCCGACACCGGCGGGGGCGGACGGCAGCAGGTACTCCACCGTGCGGACCGGCGGGGCGGACAAGGATCCGTGGTGGGGGGCCATACGCATCACGTCTCTCACAATTTTGGGAGCGCTCCCACATCCACGATAAGCCGTCGCCTTCACTCTTGTGAATGCGCGGCTGAAAGTTTCCTCAGGGGATGCGAGCGACGGCGCCGTAGTTGCCCGACGAACTGGGCTCTTCGCGACAGGCGAGGTGATCCTCGACCGGTCGCCAATCCGGCACCCACACCAGTCCTGGCGCCACCAGGTCGAGCCCTTCCAGCAGGGCCGCGACCTCGCTTCCGGTACGGATCGCGAGGTGCGGCAGGGTCATGGCGAGCACGTCGCGGATGACGGGCAGCAGTTCCGGCGGGATGCCGTCGAACGTGGTGTGCAGCAGCCCGAGGAAACTGTCGCCGGGCGCCGTGTGCCGCAGCCGCTTGATGACGTAGTGGGCGTACTCGTCGTCGCGCAGGCTGTAGGTCGACACCAGCAGCACGGCCACGGGTCTGTCCCAGTCGATGAAGGTCCTGACCACGTGGTCGCGGAGCAGGTCGTCGATCTCGCGTATGTCGCCTTCGATCACCCGTACGAGGTCGGTGAAGGGCTCGATGGTGGCCTGGGCCATGGTCACCACCATCGGGTTGCTCTCGACGTACAGGACGCGCGGGTCCGGCCCGGCGGGGTGGCGGGCCATGTCGTGCAGACCCTGACCACTGGCGGGGCCCGTGGGAATGCCGCTGCCCACGATCAGGAATTGATCCACACCTTCGCCGGCGGACAAATGGCCGATCATCCGGGAAAGGAATTCGAGCACCGCGAGGGCCGCCGTGGTAAGGGCGGGTGCCGCTTGATCGAATTGGCGTACCGTGTCCTTGTCGGCCAGGAAGTTGTTCTTCCCGCCGGCCGCCGCGTCGAAGATGCGGGTGATCCTGGCCTGGGTGGTTTCGAGCCGGGCCAAGTTTCGGACGGCACGCTGGTGCATGAGCGTTGCCCCTTTCCCTCGCCGCTACCTTTATGCCGGGTTAGCGATCTTCGGACCTCACTCGATGGCTCGAACCATATGTTCCAACAATTCCAGTCAATGACAACACGCTAGACCAGTTGTCTTGGAAAGGTTTGTTCCGCAACTGAGGTGGCAAGCAATCCCCGCCGCACGTTCTCGGTCTCGCTCACGTACGGCGGGCGAGGCATGTGCGGCGCGCTCGCCAAGGGGGAGCGAGCGCGCCGGGCCGGCCGAGGGGTCAGTCGGTGCCGAACTCCATCGCCGCGTTGTCGAGCAGTTCCTCGTCGTCGGGAACGTCGCCGGGGGAGGCCATCTCGCCGCGGGCGGCGATCGCGTCCGCGCCGCCCTCGTCCAGCTCGCCGAACAGTCCGACAGGGGTCTGCGGGGTGCCGAGCAACGACTGGTGCGGGCTGCCCACCATGCCGAAGCCGGCGTACTGCTCCAGCTTGGCGCGCGAGTCGGCGATGTCGAGGTTGCGCATGGTGAGCTGGCCGATCCGGTCGAGCGGCCCGAAGGCGGCGTCCTCGATGCGCTCCATCGACAACTTGTCCGGGTGGTAGCTGAAGGCGGGACCGGTGGTCTCCAGGACGGAGTAGTCCTCACCGCGCCGCAGCCTCAGGGTCACCTCGCCGGTGATCGCCATGCCGACCCAGCGCTGCAGCGACTCGCGCAGCATGAGGGACTGCGGGTCCAGCCAGCGGCCCTCGTACAGCAGCCGGCCCAGCCGCCTGCCCTCGTTGTGGTAGCTGGAGACGGTGTCCTCGTTGTGGATGGCGTTGATCAGCCGCTCGTAGGCCGCGTGCAGCAGCGCCATGCCCGGCGCCTCGTAGATGCCCCGGCTCTTGGCCTCGATGACGCGGTTCTCGATCTGGTCGGACATGCCCAGGCCGTGCCGGCCGCCGATGGCGTTGGCCTCCAGCACCAGATCGACGGCGGAGGGGAACTCCTTGCCGTTGATCGTCACCGGCCGCCCCTGCTCGAAGCCGATCGTGACGTCCTCGGCCGGGATCTCGATCTCCGGGTCCCAGAACCGCACGCCCATGATCGGCTCGACGATCTCGATGCCCGCGTCGAGGTGCTCCAGCAGCTTGGCCTCGTGGGTGGCGCCCCAGATGTTGGCGTCGGTGGAGTACGCCTTCTCCGTGCTGGACCGGTACGGCAGGTCACGGGCGAGCAGCCACTCCGACATTTCCTTGCGCCCGCCGAGCTCGCTGACGAAGTCGGCGTCGAGCCACGGCTTGTAGATGCGCAGGGAGGGGTTGGCGAGCAGGCCGTAGCGGTAGAACCGCTCGATGTCGTTGCCCTTGAAGGTCGAGCCGTCGCCCCAGATCAGCACCTCGTCGTCGAGCATCGCGCGCACCAGCAGGGTGCCCGTGACGGCCCGGCCGAGCGGGGTGGTGTTGAAGTAGGTGCGGCCGCCGGAGCGGATGTGGAACGCGCCGCAGGCCAGGGCCGCGAGACCCTCCTCGACGAGGGCTTCCCGGCAGTCGACCAGGCGGGCGATCTCCGCGCCGTACGCCGTGGCGCGGCCCGGCACCGAGGCGATGTCGGGCTCGTCGTACTGGCCGATGTCGGCGGTGTAGGTGCACGGCACGGCACCCTTCTCGCGCATCCACGCGACCGCCACGGAGGTGTCGAGGCCGCCGGAGAAGGCGATCCCGACGCGTTCGCCGGCTGGGAGGGAGGTGAGCATCTTGGACACGAGTAGAAGTATATACACATCACTGCATGATCATTCAAAACCCCGCCACGCAAAGAAACCCCCAACCGCCCCACCGGCCCCGCCGCGCGGGGCCGGTGGGGGCTCAGGCGGCGGACCAGCCGCCGTCCACGGGGAGGATGGCGCCGTTGACGAAGGAGGCCGCCTCGGAGGCGAGGAAGAGGGCGGCGTCGGCCATCTGCTCGGGCTGGGCCAGGCTTTCCCCGAGGGCCAGTACGGGGCCGAGCCGGGCGGCGCCGGTCGGGTCGAAGGAGCCGCCGGTGGCGATGTTGGTCATGGTGGGGCCGGGCAGGATCGCGTTGCAGCGGATGCCGTCCTTGGCGTACGCCCAGGCCACGCTCTTGGTCAGGCCCACGACCCCGTGCTTGGAGGCGGTGTAGGCGGCCCCGGCGGCGCCGCCGCGGATGCCGGCCTCGGAGGCGGTGTTGACGATGGCGCCCCTGCCCTGGCCGAGCATGTGCGGCAGCACCGCGTGCGTGACCAGGAACGTCCCCGTCAGGTTCACCCGCAGGACCCGCTCCCACTGCTCGATGGGGATGTCGGCGGGCAGCGCCATCGTGTCCATGATCCCGGCGTTGTTGCACAACACGTCGATCCGCCCGTACGCGCCGAGCGCCGCCTCCACCAGCGCGGCCACCGACGCCTCGTCGGCGATGTCGGCCCGCACGGCGAGGGCGGCGTCGCCGATCTCGGCGGCGGTCTGCTCGGCGTTGGCGAGGTCGATGTCGCAGGCCACGACGCGGCCTCCGGCCTTGGCGAAGGCGATGGCCATCGCCCTGCCGATGCCGGAGCCCGCACCGGTGATCAGAATGACGCGGTCGTCGAAGGTGTCGCTGGTCAAGGGGCCGACCTCCTGGGCGCAGTTAACCGGACAGGCTTGTCCGGTTGCTACCATAACCGCCATGCCCGCCGTGCGTCGACCCAACAGAGGACCCAGTGCCGCCGCCGAGAACCGGGCGGCCCTGGTGGCGGCGGCGCGCGAGGTCTTCGCCACCGCCGGTTACGACGCCCCGCTCAGCGCCGTCGCCCGCCAGGCCGGGGTCGGGCAGGGCAGCCTCTACCGGCACTTCCCCGATCGCATCAGCCTCGCGGTGGCGGTGTTCGTGGACAGCGTCGCCGAGTTGGAGACGCTGGCCGCCGATCCCGCCACCACCCTCGACGACGTGCTGGCGATGATCACCGCGCAGACCATCGCCTCGACGGCGTTCATCACGATGGTCACCGCCGCCGCGCGGCCCGATCCGCGCGTGATCGAGTTGCGCGACCGGGTGGCGGAGCTGCTGGAGAGCCGGCTGGTGCAGGCCAGGGACGCCGGCCGGGTCCGCGCCTCCGTGACGGTCGAGGACCTGGTCCTGGCCGTGGGGATGATCGCCGGCGTCCTGTCGCACGTGCCCGCCCCCGACCGGGTCGCGACCGCCGAGCGTATGTGGCGCCTGCTGCGCCAGGGGATCGACGCCTGAGATTTGGCGCCCAGAAGTAAATCAACTGCTTGACTTAATGCGATGTCCTTGGTTTGCTGTGGCTGACGGAGGAGGTCACGATGCGTCAGGTGGCACGTCAATGAGCGCGGTACGGGCGGCGCGGGTCCACGCCACCCGGGAGCAGATCCTGACCGCCGCCGAGCGGCTCTTCGCCGAGCAGGGCGTGTACGCCGTGTCCAACCGCCAGGTCAGCGAGGCCGCCGGCCAGGGCAACAACGCCGCCGTCGGCTACCACTTCGGCACCAAGGCCGACCTGGTCCGCGCCATCGTGCGCAAGCACTCCGACCAGGTCGAGCTCCAGCGCGCCCGCATGCTGGCCGAGGTCGAGGGCTCAACCGAGGTGCGCGACTGGGCGGGCTGCCTCGTACGTCCGCTCACCGGGCACCTGGCCACCCTCGGCAGCCCCACCTGGTACGCCCGGTTCGCCGAGCAGGTGCGTACCGATCCGGCGCTGCGCAAGATCATGACCGACGAGGCGCTGACCTCGCCGACGCTGCGCCGCGTCGTGGACGGGCTGCAGCGCTGCCTGCCGGAACTGCCCGCCGGTGTACGCGCGGAACGCGACGAGATGGCCGGTCAGCTCATGGCCCACATGTGCGCCGAGCGCGAGCGCGCCCTCGCCGAAGGGCGTCCCACGGCCCGTTCGAGCTGGCACGACGCCGCGACCGGCCTGATCGACGCGATCGTCGCGATCTGGACGGCCCCGGCCACCCCGCCGGAGCCCGAAGCCCCAGAGGAATTCAAGGAGGGAATCTCGTCATGAAAGTCACCGTGGACGAGGACAAGTGTTGCGGCGCGGGCAACTGTGTGCTGCTCGCACCGGAGGTGTTCGACCAGCGTGAGGACGACGGCATCGTGATCCTGCTCGACGCCGAGCCCGCGGCCGGCCACCACCCCGAGGTGCGCGAGGCCGCGGCCGTCTGCCCGGCGGGTGCGATCGAGGTCGCGGAATGACCGGCACGGTGAGGGACGCCGCGCTGCCCGAGTTCCCCGGCACCAGGGCGGAGAAGTGCCCGTTCGACCCGCCGCCGGAACTGCAGGCATTGCAGCAGGACGGGCCTCTGACCAGGGTACGGCTGTGGGACGGCAGCACTCCATGGCTGGTCACGACGCACGCCGAGCAGAAGGCGCTGCTGAGCCATCCGAAGGTCAGCGCCGACGTCACCCGCCCCGGCTACCCGATCCAGGGGCCGAGGACCGGGGGCGGCGGGCTGAGCTTCATCCTCATGGACGACCCGGAGCACGCCCGGCTGCGCCGCATGGTGCAGGGCGCGTTCACGGTCAGGCGGACGGAGTCGCTGCGGCCGGCCGTGCAGCGGATCGTGGACAAGCTGATCGACGAGTTGCTGGCGGGCCCGAAGCCGGTCGACCTGGTCGAGGCGTTCGCGCTGCCGGTCCCCTCGCTGGTGATCTGCGAGCTGCTCGGAGTCCCGTACACCGACCATGACTTCTTCCAGGACAACAGCAAGACGATCATCAAGCGGAACGTGACCGCCGAGGACCGGACCGCGGCGTTCGGCCGCCTGTTCGCCTACCTGGACGGGCTCGTGGGCGACAAGCTCGCCGCACCGGGCGACGACCTGCTCTCCCAGCTTGCCGCGCGGGTCGCGGCGGGCGACCTGACCCGCGCCGAAGCGTCCCAGATGGGCGTGCTGCTGCTGATCGCCGGGCACGAGACCACCGCGAACATGATCGCGCTGGGCACTCTCGCCCTGCTGCGGAACCCCGGACAGCTCGCGGTGCTGCGCGAGAGCGAGGACCCCAAGCTGGTCGCGGGCGCGGTGGAGGAGCTGCTGCGTTACCTCAACATCACGCACAGCGGACGCCGCCGGGTCGCCATGGAGGACATCGAGATCGCCGGTCAGGTCATCCGCGCGGGTGAGGGCCTGATCATGCCCAACGACATCGGCAACCGCGATCCGTCGGTCTTCGCCGACCCGGACGGGCTGGACATCGAGCGCGACGCCCGCCGCCACGTGGCCTTCGGCTTCGGCGTGCACCAGTGCCTCGGCCAGCCCCTGGCCCGGCTGGAGCTGCAGGTCGTCTACGGCACCCTCTACCGGCGCATCCCCACGCTGGCCCTGGCGGCCGATCCCGACCGCATCCCGTTCAAGCACGACGGCCAGGTGTACGGGGTCTACGAGCTGCCCGTCACCTGGTGAGGACGGGTCAGTGGTGGTGGATGGCGGGCGCCACGACGTACTGGTAGAGCTCGTAGCCCGCGAACGCGGCCAGCGGCAGCCCGAGCGCGATCAGCAGGCGGCGCTGCAGCGGCGGGCGCCCGGCCGGCGGCTCGATGTCCTTGATGGGCAGGATCGGCACCTTGGCCAGCGCCCTCGGCTCCGGCGCCGCCAGCAGCTCCGGGTGGCGGGCCAGGTAGCCCGAGGGGAAGGAGGTCAGGTGGTAGGCGCCGCACGCCGGGCAACTCGTGCCCGACCAGGGCGGTTGCACCGGCACGCCGCAGCTCAGCCAGATCTCCACCTCGTTGCCGTGCTCGTCGGCCAGGTGGCGGACCAGATAGTCCTCCTCCCAGACGTACAGGCAGCGCAGGCATTCGAAGGGCCAGGACTCGCGGGATTCAAACCCGTCGCGCACAGGGGACCACCCCCGGACCGGAAATGAGGTGTTCGTCTCTGAGTGTCCGCCCTGACCCACACCTCCGGACAGAGCCTACTTATGACACAACCCGCCATAGAAGGGTTACCCAGTGTCATGTGTAGGAGGGCAAAAGCGCTGGTGAAAAACGCATTGAGCCCTATTCGTGAGGCTGCCTACGTTGTTCCGCAAGTACGGAACAACAAAGGAGATCATCCGTGCATGAAGAAAGGCTCGATCAATTAGAGCGCCGTCTCGGCCGGCTGGAGAGCCGGATCGACGACGGCACCACCGCGCACCCCGCACCGGGGGACCCGCTGCTGAAGCTGGTGGACACCTGGCGCGACGAGGCCGAGCGGCAGTCCCTGCCAGGGGCGGTGGGCTATCTGGGCGCCGCGTTCCAGGCGGACGGCAGCGTCTACGGCTGGGCCAGGAAGCACTCGCTCGAGGAGCTGATGCCGGCCGACTGGACTCCGGCGGCCGGCATCCTGGAGGTTCTCGGCAGCCCGCCACGGCTGGCGCTGCTGCGGGCCTTCGCGCGGGAGGGACGGCGTACCGGCGCCGACCTCCTGGAGGTCCTCGGCGAGGAGACGGGCAGTGGACGGCTCCACCATCACCTGCGCGCGCTGCAGGCGGCGGGGCTGGTCGTGCAGCGGCGGCACGGTGAGTACGAACTCGTCGGGATCGCCGTGATCCCGGTGCTCACCATCCTCGCGCTCTCGCTCAACCTGGCCACCGACCCGCCGGTCGGCCCGCCCATCGAGGCCACGCAACCGGCGTGACCCGGTAAGTTCTGTACGTCCGACGCGATCCTCCCCTACAGCGGGCCGCGGTGCCAGGGTCCGCGGATCGCGTACGTACGCCCCGGCGGATCCAGCGAGACCGTGTCGCCGAGCTGGTTGACGAACAACACCGAGCCGTCCGGGCTGAAGCACGCCCCCGCGAACTCGCTGTCATCGGCGACATTGACCGCGAACTCGAACGGCTGCCCCCCGCGCGGATCCAGCCCGATCAGCCGGTTGACATTGACCAGGCCGGGCGCCAGGGGATGCGGATCGGCGTCGGCCGAGCCCGCGTCGTCCTCGCACAACACGATGCCGCCCCTCGGCGTGAACAGGAGATTGTCCGGCGAGTCGAGCTCCTTGCGGCCGGGCGACTCGTACACCAGCACCAGCGTGCCGCCGCCGCGCCGGCCCGGGACGTACTGCCAGACCTGGCCGTAACCCTCCAGGTAGCCGTCGGCGTTCGGCGGGTCGCCGTTCTTGGCGTCGCCGCCGCTGGTGGAGTTGAAGAAGATGCCGCCGTCGCCGTACCAGCAGCCCTCCAGGCGGTTGAACTTCGCGCCGCCCTTGGCCAGGCCCTGCCGGGTGCAGGTGGCCGCGCCGTTCTCCAGGTCGGGGTCGGGGTCGTCGATGGTGACCCACTCGACGGGCAGGCGCGCGCCCATGGTCTGGCCCTCGCGGCAGTCGTAACCGTCCACGCCCACAATCTTGAGCATCTCCAGTACGCCCCCGGCGGCCAGGTCGCGCGGATCCTCCGGGCGGAAGCGGTAGAAGCCGTCGGGCCTGCCGGACTCGTCCTCGGTCTCGTAGACGTACCCGGTGCGCGGGTCCACCGCCACGGCCTCGTGCGAGAAGCGGCCCATCGCGGTCAGCGGCCGGGAGGGGGAGGGCCTGCCGGGCCCGGGGCCGTCCAGCGGCACCTGGAAGACGTAGCCGTGCTTGCGCTGCCAGCCCTGCGCCACGCCCGCGGTCGTCTCCTCGCAGGTCAGCCAGCCGCGCCCATGCAGCATGCGGCCGCCCGCGCAGTTGACGATCGTGCCGTTGAGGCTGACGAAGTCGCGCAGCACCTCGCCGTCGCGTAAGTCCACCTCCACCGTGGTGGTGCCGGCCACGCCCAGCTCGTCGTAGCGCCGCGAGCCCTCGACGTGCACGCGGCCCACCGGGGAGCCTGGCGTGGTGCGTACCTCGTGGTTGCGGATCAGGCGGACGGTGTGGCGGCGGGTGCCGGGGAAGGCGGCCATGCCGTCGTGCGCGATCGGGGTCGCGACGCCGTCGGTCATGACGGTGCCGCTCCTGCCCAGCACGACGTAGGAGAAGCCCGCGGGCAGCGCCAGGAGCTCCTCGCCGGTGTTCCTTGCAGGGGTACGGCGCAGCGGACCGTAACCGGTGCCGCCACGCGGGTCGGCGGCGGGGCGGCCGGCTTCGGCCCAGGACGCGTGGGCGGTCAGGGTCTCGATGGCGATGCCGCTGGCCAGCACGCCGCCGGTGGTGGCCAGGCCGCGGCCGAGGAACGATCGTCGATCAAGCTCGGTCATGGTGCTCCCCTCGGGACAAGGGTTACGAGGACACCTTCGATGTACGGGTGATGTCGCCAGCGTAAACGCCCAATAACCGGACGAGAGGGCCCATTTGCCCGTCAGGTGTTTCTGCCGTGAGAGCGCAGTAAGGGCACGAGGCCCCCGGCCAACGCGATCGCCCCGAAAGCGCACGCGCCGGTCACCGCCACGACCATGGGCGGCACGAAGAAGGCCGCGACGACGCACGAACCGCCCAGCACCATCAGGCCGCGCCCTGCCACACGCTGGGTTCGTTCCCAGCCGGGTACATGGGCCTGAAGCCGGATCATCGGCATGATGCGTCCGAATCCGGCGATCAGCAACCCCAGCGCGACGGTCATGCCCAGCTCCACCGGGACGTCGTGACCGGCGGAGTGCAGCAGGGTGCAGCCGTGCAGGACCAGCAGGAACGGCGAGATGAGGACGTAGGAGGCGTTCCTCGCCCGGCTCCGCGAGCGCGGTGTCACGACAAGTTGCGGCGGGAGGGCGATCCGCGGCGGGCGGGTGTGCTGCGGCGAGAGGGCGATCTGCGGCGAGAGTGTGGGTTGCGGCGAGAGTGTGGGCTGTGATGGGAGTGTGGGCTGCGGCGGGAGCGTGGGCTGTGGTGTGAGGGCGAGTTCCGGCGGCAGGAGGGTGAGCTCCGGCGGGAGCAGGTGCCGCAAGCGGTTCGCGATCACGGGCGCGGCCACGGTGATCACGCCAACGGCGATCAGGGTCGCGGGGATCACCGTCGCCAGGAAGAGCTTGGACACCTGGACGCCGGCACGGGTGGCGGTGGCCTCCCGGGTGGTCACGAGTTCGGGCAGTGAGTCCCACAGCGCCAGGGACATCCCGATCATCGCGATCAGGCTGAGCGTGGTCACCACGATGCCCGCCCACGGCACGCCGCCTGCCCGCTGGTCCCGTACGGTCGCGCTCATGTCGGCCCCCTCCGGTCGGCGATGAGAAGATCGTAAGATCGCAGGCCGGGGCGGGACATCCGGCGCGGGACACCTGCTGGTCATGTCCGCACCGTGACCGGAGTCATGCACCGGAGCATGACCATCGGCACTCTGCCCCGCGCGGGACACGATGGTTAAGCTCCGCATATGCGGCAGGCGAGATCGATCCGGGACTTGACCCGCTGGGTGCGCTTCTCCGACGGTCGCCCGCCCGCCGTGTTCAACGTCATCTTCTGGGGCTCGGCCGGACTCCTCGCGCTGTCGTTCTTCGCCCAGGTGCAGGCGGTCCAGCAAG
Organism: Nonomuraea sp. NPDC050404; assembly: GCF_040655495.1. Taxonomy (NCBI): domain Bacteria; kingdom Bacillati; phylum Actinomycetota; class Actinomycetes; order Streptosporangiales; family Streptosporangiaceae; genus Nonomuraea; species Nonomuraea sp. NPDC050404. The sequence goes on along the minus strand of NZ_JBFAKB010000002.1, from coordinate 28,662 downwards.
CTGCCGCCGGACGGCTGCTGGTCTATCAGCTCTACTACGGGATGGGCCTCGCCCTGCTGGTGGTCGCCGCCCTCTGGCCGTTCCTGTCCTGGCGGTCAGAAGCGCCCGCCTTACGCCACAAGGCGGTGAGCGTGGTGTTCCTCATCGCGACGCTGCCACTGTGGTCGGGAGGGATCTCGGGCACGCTGATCGTGGGCCTGGCGATGGCGAACGCGCTGGTGATCCTGGGGTTACGCGGCGTGGTGGGCTACACCGGCGTCGTCGGCCTGCTCGCTTTCGTGATCTCGCTGCTCAACCCCGGCCGGTCGGTCATCGGCATGATCGCCGACAGCGTGGTCGTGGTGTTGTTGTGCTTACTGATCATCGCGATCGTGGTGGCCATGCTGGAGTTCAGCCGGCAGGCCGAGGAGACCCGCCGCGTGCTGGCCGAGCTCGAACAGGCCCACGCCGAGTTGGAACGCCACGCCTCCCGCTCCCGCGAACTGGCCATCGCCGAAGAACGCGCGCGGATGTCGCGCGACATGCACGACTCCGTCGGCCACTACCTGACCGTCATCAACATGAGCCTGCAGAACGCCCAGCGCTACCGCACCGTACGTCCCGACTCCGCCTGGGAGGAGGTGAAGCAGGCGCAGACCCTCACGCTGGAGGCGCTGACCGACACCCGCCGCTGGGTGCGCGCGCTCAAACCCCTGCGCATGGACGGCCTCACCGGCCCGGCGGCCCTGCGTGCCCTGGTCGAGTCGTTCGGCTCGGCGGACACCGGCGTCTCCTTCAGGCTGATCGGCGCCTGGCCGGACGTGGACGAGAATCGGGAGCTGGTCTGCTACCGCGTCGTGCAGGAGGGGCTGACCAACGCCATGCGCCACTCGGGCGCGCGGCACGTCGAGGTCGCGCTCGACTGCACGGCCGAGCGGGTCGAGGTACGGGTCTCCGACGACGGCACGGGCGCGGCCCCCGGGGCGACGGCGCACGGCTTCGGCCTGCGCGGTTTGCGCGACCGCCTGCGAGGCGTCGGCGGGGAACTGGACGTGTCCGGCGATTCGGGCAGCGGCTTCACCCTCCGTGCCACAGTCCCGGTCTGATGGGTGAGAGGATGCGTCTCCGGGCCGAGAGACGCTGCGATGGGTGAGATGATCCGCGTTCTGCTGGTGGACGACCAGATCCTCATGCGTGAGGGCCTGCGCAAGCTGCTGGAGATCGAGCCCGGCATCGAGGTCGCCGCGACCGTGGGCGGCGGCGAGGAGGCGCTGAGCTGGCTGGCCGGGGTTCCGGACGGCGAGGGGCCGCGGGTGGCGCTGGTCGACGCCCGTATGCCGGGGATGGACGGCGTGGAGCTGGTGGCCCGGATGAGCGCGGAGTTCCCCGAGGTGGCGCCGGTGATCCTGAGCACGTTCGACGATGACGACTACATCTTCGGCGGGCTGCGCGCGGGCGCCAAGGGCTACCTGCTGAAGGACATCCCGCCCGACGAGCTGGTCTCCGCGATCAGGCGGGCCGCGCGGGGCGAGACCGTGCTGGGCGGCGCGGCGTCCGAGCGCCTGGTCGGCCTGCTGCGCGAGACGCTCGACCCGGCGGCGCCCACCCAGGGGCCGCTCGCCCAGGGGGCACTCGCCCAGGGGCTGCCCGTCCAGGGGCCGCCCGGCGGGCTGTCCGAGCGGGAGCATGAGATCGCGCTGCTGATCGGCTCCGGCGCGGCCAACCGCGAGATCGCGCGCCGGCTGCACATCACCGAGGGCACGGTGAAGAACCACATCTCCAGCTGCCTGCGCAAACTCGGCCTGCGCGACCGCACTCAGCTCGCGGTCTGGGTGGCGAAGACGCGCGCATAGAGTGACCGCATGCCTGACGCGATCTTCGAGAACCCACGACTGGCCGCCGTCTACGACCCGCTTGACCCCGACCGGAGCGACCTGGACGCCTACGCCGCCATGGCCGAGGAACTGGGCGCGGGCAGCGTGCTCGACATCGGCTGCGGCACGGGCACCTTCGCGCTGCTGCTGGCCGGACGGGGCATTGAGGTGACGGGCGTGGACCCGGCCGGAGCCTCGCTCGACGTCGCACGCGCCAAGCCGGGCGGAGATGGTGTCCGCTGGATCCACGGCGACGCCACCGCCCTGCCGCCGCTGCGCGCCGACCTGGCCACCATGACCGGGAACGTGGCCCAGGCGATCGCCGAGCCGGAGGCATGGCGCGGCACGCTGCGCGGGGCGCACGAGGCGCTCCGGCCCGGGGGACACCTGGTGTTCGAGACCCGCGACCCGGCCAGGCGGGCCTGGCTCGACTGGAACCGCGACCAGAGCTACCGGCGTGCCGACCTCCCCGGGGTGGGCCGGGTGGATGCGTGGCACGACGTGATCGACGTCAGCGGGCCGCTGGTGACCTTCCGCTCCACGATCGTCTTCGCCTCCGACGGGGAGACGGTGCACTCGTACTCCACGCTGCGCTTTCGCGAGCGCGAGGAGGTCGAGGCGGACCTGGCGGCAGAGGGATACGAGTTGCGGGAGGTCAGGGACGCCCCCGACCGGCCCGGCAAGGAGTTCGTGTTCCTCGCCCGGCGGCCGTAAGCGGCCGTAAGGATTCCGGCAGGATTCGGTAAGTGGTTTCGGCCAGGCTTAAGCCATCAAAGAAACGACCTGAGGAGAACACCATGAGGAAGCTCGTCGAATCCACGTTCATCACCATCGACGGCGTCATCAGCGACCCGCACGTCTGGGGCCCGCCCTACTGGGACGAGGAGCACAACAACTACTCCGCCGGGCTGCTCTTCGGCTCCGACGCCCTGCTGCTGGGCCGGGAGACCTACGAGGGCTTCGCCGAGGCGTGGGGCTCGCGCTCCGGCGACCCGTACACCGACAAGATGAACTCCATGCCGAAGTACGTCGCCTCGACCACGCTCAAGCAGGCCGACGCCTGGAACGGCAACCTGATCGAGGGGGACGTCGCCACCGCCGTCACCAAGCTGAAGGAGCAGCCGGGCGAGAACATCCTGAAGTACGGCACCGGGCAGCTCGACCGCACGTTGATCCAGCACAAGCTGGTCGACGAGTACCACTTCTGGGTGTTCCCCACCATCGCGGGCAGCGGGCAGCGGCTGCTCGACGGCGTGGTCGACGTCACCCACCTCGACCTGCTGGAGACCACCCGCTTCAAGTCCGGCATCATCGTGCTCACCTATGGGCCCAAGTCCTAGGCATTCCGTCCGGGGCGGCGGTGCAGTAATATCCGCTGCACGGCGGTACTCTCCCGCCGAACCTCCAGAGCGGGCCCCCACGCGGCCCGCCGGACGCGGAGGCAAAGGGGACGCCAGGAGCCTCGGGAGCCGCGCTCCGACCGGTCGGCGATCTTTCGCGGCCGCCATGGGCCGCGGGCGTGGGCCGGGCCGGTGGCGATGGCCGTGGGAAGAGCCGTACATGACCAGCAAGAAGCAGCTCAAGGCGCGGATCCGGGCCCGGATGGCCAAGACGGGCGAGAGCTACACCACGGCGCGCCTGCACGTCGCGGGCCGCGCCGAGCCGGTGGCCGACGGCGGATGGCGTCTCACCGGTGGGCGGCACCCCTCCACCGCGGCCATCGCCGCCGTGCTGGCCAACCAGGGCGCCGCCGTCAGCGAGCCGCTGGTGTTCCTGGCGGGCGGGGGCATCGGCGCCGGGTACATCCTGTGGGAGTTCCAGCACGACCAGTCCCGGCATGTGGTCCTGGGGTTCCGCAACCAGTGGCAGTACCACGACCGGTGGATGGACAAGACGCTCGGCCGGCTCGGGGTGCCGTACGAGGTGCACCGCACGGGCGGGGCACGGGCGGCGAGCGACCGGCTGGCGGCCGAACTGGACGCGGGACGGCCGTGCGTGGTCCTGCCCGACCGCTACCACCTGGGCTACTGGCACCTGCCCGCCTCGCTGGACGGGCACGGCGGCCATCCCGTGGTCGCCTACCGCCGCGACGCGGACGGGGTGTTCCTGGACGATCGCGGCGGGGCGCCGCTCCGCGTGCCGAGGGAGCGGTTCGACGCCGCGCGGGCCAGGGTCGGCTCCTACCGGAACGTGCTGCACGTGCTCGGCGAGGCGAAGCCCACCGAAGCGGCGCTGGCCGCAGCCGCCGGTGAAGGGCTGCGCGACTGCGCCGCGCACCTGTCCGCCGCCTCCGACTCCTTCTCCCTGCCGGCCTGGCGCAAGTGGGGCCGGCTGCTGGTGGACACCCGCAACGCCAAGGCCTGGCCGAAGGTGTTCGCCGACCGGCAGGGCCTGGCCGGCGCGCTGCTGTCGGTCTGGGAGGAGGTCGAGCCGGTGGGCATGGACGGCGGGAACCTGCGCGACCTGTTCGCCGACGCCCTGGACGAGGCCGCCACGCTGCTGTCGCGGCCCGGACTGGCGGAGCTGGCCGGGCGCTACCGCGAGATCCACGCCATGTGGCACGACCTGGCCGAGGCCGCGTTGCCGGCCGACGTGCCGCTGCTCGCGCGCATCCGGGAGCTGACCGCTGCGGTCAAGGAGAGCGTCATGGCGGAGGGCAGCGCCGGTGAACCGGCGGCGGCACTGGCCGCGAAGGAGTTGTGGGAGGCCCGCGCCGCCGCGAACGAACACTTCGCGGCGGCCGCTGACGTGGACCAGTTCTTCGCCCCCCTCGCCGTCCGGGTGAGCGCCATCTACGAGGCCGAACGGGAGGCGATCGGCCGGCTCGCCGCCCTCACCTCCTGATCACTCCCTCGGGTACGCCGCCCGCCCGCCCCTCCTGGGGGTGTGACGAGCGTCTCTGGGGTACGCCGCCCACTCCCTCCCCGGGATTCGCCACCCGAACCCCGGGGAGGAACTTCTAGTAGCGTCACGGTCATGCAGATCAGCAATGCCGTCGTCACCGGCGCCGCCGGAGGAATCGGCCGCGCCCTGGCCACCCGCCTGAGCTCGGAGGGCGCGCACGTCGTGCTCGCCGACATCGACGCCGACGCGCTCGGCGCCGCCGCCGGAGAGGTGGGCGGGCAGGCGGTGCCCACGGACGTCTCCGACGCGGCGGCGATGGACGCCCTGGCCGCCGCCGCGCCGGACGCCGACCTGGTGTGCCTGAACGCGGGCATCGTCGGGCGGGACCTCGGCGTGCCGTGGGAGGTGAGCCCCGAGGACTGGGCGCGCGTGTTCGCGGTGAACGCCGGGGGCGTGAGCAACGGGTTGCGGGCCTTCGTGCCCAGGATGCTGGCGAGCGGGCGGCCCGGCCACATCCTCATCACCGCGTCGCTGGCGGGACTGGTGACCTTCCCGGCCGGAGGGGCGTACGCGGCCTCCAAGCACGCCGTCGTCGCCCTCGCGGAGCAGGCCGCGCTGTCGCTGGCCGGCACGCCCATCGGGGTCACGATGTTGTGCCCCGCGCTCGTCCGTACCGGCATGTCGCCCGATGGCGAGGACCCGGACGACATCGCGCGGGACGCGCTGGACGCGGTGCGGGCGGGCCGCTTCACGGTGGTGCCCGAGGGGTGGGACGGCGAGATCGAGCGGCGCGCGCGGTGGCTGGCCTCGGGCGACCAGCCGAGCCTCCCGAACCTGCCCGGCGCGTAGCCGACCCCGCCGAAACCCCAGGGCGAGCAGGCGACCCCGCCGGACGTGCCGCTTCCGCCGGACGTGCCGGGCTGAAGGGCATAAGTTTCGATTTTCCTCGAAGAAAACCGTGATCAGGCCGAACCGGCCCTAAGGTGCCCCTCGACGCACGAGCCCGGGGGAAGGAAGCCACGCCACCATGACAGCCTCGCCATGCCCGCGCTGCGGCCTGCCGGTCCTGCCCGACAGGCAGGCTCCCGGATACTGGCTGGACCAGTGGAATGGCCGGTTCTGCGGCGGCGACCAGCGCTTCCCGCACCTGGCCCCGGTCCCGCCCGCCCGCTCGCCGGGCGGCGCGGGGCTGGTGTTGTGGATCGTGGCCGGGGTCGTGGCGGCCGTGGCCGTGCTGGTCGGCGCGGCCATCCTCTTCGTCGTCATGAACAGGGAAGCGTCGGAACCGGCCACCGTCGCGCAGTCCGAGCGCGAGCCGACCCGATCGCCCACGCCCTCCGCCGACCCGAGCAGCGACCCGAGCGCCGACCCGAGTGCAGACCCGAGCAGTGACCCGAGCAGGCCCGCGATGCCCGAGGCCGCGGTGCCCTGCGACCCCGCCAGGGACAACGCCGCGTACTGCTTCCCGGACTCGCTCAAGGGCCCGGAGTACCTGCAGCGGATCAAGAAGGCGATGAAGTGGGACTGCTACGAGAAGGGGGAGAAGGACAAGTACGGCTCGAAGATGCTGGAGGCCGAATGCCAGGGCCGCAACACCGTGGACCAGTCGTACGACAAGAGCGCCTCCATCAGCTACCAGCGTCCCACCAGCAAGGACGACGGCACCATGGACCGGGTGTCGATCGTCGCCTCCACCGCCGCCGAGCAGGGCGGCACCACACCCAGGAACACCACCAACCTGGCCCGCGACATCCTCGACATCGCCACCACCCACCTGTGGCCGGACAACGCCGCGCTGCGCAAGGAGGCCGAGAGAGCGCTCGTCAAGATCCAGCGCAACTGCATGCCGGACGGCCAGTACGCCGAGGTGATGCTGTCGGCCGGCTACCGGATGACCTGCTCCGTCCCCACTCCGATCAGCGTCAGGAACAACGCCGGCAAGGTGATCACGTCCATCACCCAGAGCGTACGCATCGAAGCCCCGTTCGGCGGCGGCAGGGACTGATCTGCCGCTAGGGTGAACTCCGAAGGGAGGGGGCGACATGTTGCGTAACAGGCTGCCTGCCGCACTGCTCCTCCTCCTGTCCTGGTTCCTGCCGGCCGCCGCCCACGCGCAGGCCGTCCAGCAGGTCGCCGCCGCGTCCGCCGCGACCTGGCGGGCCGAGCAGCCACCTTCCGGGATGCGGCAGGTGCCGCCCCCGGCTCCCGACGTACGGGCCTGGTCCGGTCCCGGCAGCATGGCGGGCGCGTCCGCCGCGCTCACCGCGGAACATTCCGGTGTACGGCCCGCGTGGTCCGTCCTCGCCCCCGCGTCGTGCGCCGACGCCCCGGCCAACCGCCGGCCGCTGGCCGCGGCGGCGCGGGCGCCTCCCTCCACAGTGCTCTGACGTCTTTCTTTTCCCTTTTTGAGCCTGTGGAGGCTTTCTCATGTTCCGTGCGCCGTTCTGGCGTGCGGTGGCGGCGTGTGCCGTCATCGCGATCTCCTTAGTGGCCGTCTTCTCCTCCTCGCCCCGCCTGGGCCTGGACCTGCGTGGCGGCACCCAACTCGTCTTCGAGACGAAGGACGCCCCGACCGTCAAGGCCGACGCCGCCGCCACCGACCGGGCGCTCAACGTGTTGCGCCAGCGGGCCGACGCGCTCGGCGTGGTCGATCCCACCCTGGTCCGCTCCGGTGAGAAGCGGATCATCGTCGAACTGCCGGGCGTGCTCGACCCGTCGCAGGCGGCCGAGGTCATCGGCCGTACCGCGCAACTCGCCTTCCATCCCGTGCTCGGCGCGGCCGGGGCCGGGGACAAGGACGCGGTCCGCGACGAGGGCGGCGGGCTGCTCAAGCTCGGCCCCGCGGCCATCACCGGCGACGGGGTGAGCGACGCCGTCGAGCAGAGCGACCCCCAGCAGGGGCCCGGCTGGTGGGTGAGCCTGGACTTCCGCGACGCGTCGGCCTGGCAGCGGCTGACCGGGGAGGCGGCCTGCCAGCCGGCCGGCGATCCCAAGCGCAGGGTCGCCATCGTGCTGGACAAGGAGGTCATCTCCTCGCCGCCGCTCGACCCGTCCATCGCCTGCCGTACCGGGATTCCCGGCGGCAGCGCCCAGATCACCGGCTCCTTCACCCACGAGGAGGCGCGCGACCTGGCCGTGCTCATCAAGGGCGGCGCGCTGCCGGTCCCGCTCGACCTGGTCGAGCAGCGCACGGTGGGCCCCACGCTCGGCGCGGCGGCGATCCAGGCCAGCGCCGAGGCGGCGATCACCGGGGTGGCCCTGACCGCCGTGTTCATCGTGGCCATGTACCGCCTGGTCGGGCTGCTGTCGGTGATCGCGCTGGCCTGCTACGGGCTGATCTCGTACGCGGCGCTGGTGGCGATGGGCGCGACGTTCACGCTGCCGGGGCTGGCCGGGTTCGTGCTGGCCATCGGCATGGCCATCGACGCGAACGTGCTGGTCTTCGAGCGGGCCAGGGAGGAGTACCAGCAGGCGCCCGGCCGCGGTCTGCGGGGAGCGCTGGACCGGGGGTTCAAGAACGCCTGGAGCGCGATCGCCGACTCCAACGTCACCACCCTGATCGCCGCCGGGTTGTTGTTCTGGCTGGCCTCGGGCCCGGTCAAGGGCTTCGGTGTGACGCTGGCCGTCGGCGTGCTGGCCTCGCTCATCTCCGCCCTGCTCATCACCCGCGTACTGACCCAGGCCGTCATCGGCCGCGTCGGGCCGCGCCTTTCCGGGCTCGGCTCACCCGGGACCGTCAGGACCTGGCTGACCAGCAGGAACCCGCAGCTCATGCGGCACCTCAGGCTCTGGCTGGCGATCGCGGGCGTGCTGGCGGCGGTGGCCGTCGGCGGGCTGGCCATCCGGGGGCTGAACTTCGGCGTGGAGTTCACCGGTGGGCGGCTCGTGGAGTTCGCCACGAGCAAGCCGATCTCGGCCGAGGCGGCGGGGCAGGCGGTCGCGCGGGCCGGATTCCCCACGGCGGTGGTGCAGGCGGGCGACGACGGCGTCACCGTACGGGCGGCGCGGCTCGGCATCGAGGAGGTCACCAGGATCGAGCAGGCCCTGGAGGGCTCGGCGGGCGAGGTGAGCAAGCGGCGCGAGGAGTTCATCGGCCCCAGCCTGGGCGAGGAACTGCGCCGCAACGCCCTCATCGCGCTCGGCGTGGCCGTGGCCATGCAACTGCTGTACCTGGCGGTCCGCTTCCGCTGGACGTTCGGCGCGGCGGCCGTGACGGCGCTGCTGGTGGACGTGACCGTGGTGGCGGGCATGTTCGCCTGGCTGAGCAAGCCGATCGACGGGGTGTTCCTGGCCGCGATGCTGACCATCGTGGGTTATTCGGTCAACGACAAGGTGGTGGTGTTCGACCGGGTCAGGGAGTTGTGGACGGCCCGTCGCCGCGAGCCGTTCGCGGCGGCGGTGAACGGCGCGATCCTGCAGACCATGCCGCGCACCGTCAACACCGGGCTCGGCGCGCTGTTCATCCTGGTGGCGCTGATGGTCTTCGGCGGCGATTCGCTGCGTGACTTCGCGATCGCGCTGGTGGCCGGGATCGTGACGGGCACGTTGTCGTCGGGCTTCGTGGCCGGGCCGGTGGCGATCGTGCTCAGCCGTTTCGACCGGCGCCCGCCGCCCGAGCCCGCCAGACGACCGGCCGCACGCGATCCCAGGAGCTCGGGGGCGGTGGTGTAGGCGAGGCGCGGGTCGCCGACTCGGCCGGGGCGCTCTTTCGCGGGGGAGCCCCGGCCGGGGTCACTTTCTGATCAGGGGGCTTTCCCGAGTCGGGGGCTTCCCCGGCCGGGGGTGGGGAAGAGTGTCGGCATGGAGGTGCTGAGCAGTCGCGTGTTGTTGCGTCCCGGTGACCCCGTGCGCAGCCGCCGTTTCTACGCCGAGACACTCGGCCTGGCCGTCTACCGCGAGTTCGGGCCGCCCGACCACCCGGGCGTGGTCTTCTTCCTGGGCCAGGGATTCCTGGAGCTGTCCGGTCACGCGCAGGACGACCCGGGAGACGGGGTGTCGCTCTGGCTGCAGGTGCGCGACGTCGCCGGCGAGGAGGAACGGCTGCGCAAGGAGGGCGTCACCGTGTTGCGCGAGGCCCGTCAGGAGCCGTGGGGGCTGGTCGAGTGCTGGATCGCCGACCCCGACGGCCACCGCATCGTCCTGGTGCAGATCCCGGCCGACCACCCCCTGCGCCGTGACACCCGCTGAGCCGACTCGGGAGGAAGCGCCCGCATGACCGGCTACCGGATCCTCGCCGTGGACGACGACCACGCCACCCAGCTCGCGCTCTGGCGCGGCCTGCGCCTGGAGGGCTTCTCCGTGGACACCGTGGACTCGGGCCCGCTCGCGCTGGAGCGCACGGAGAAGTCCCCGCCGGACGCGATCGTGCTGGACGTCTCGATGCCCGGCATGTCGGGCGTGGAGGTGTGCGCCCGATTACGGGAGACGGGCACGCGGGCGCCCGTGGTGATGCTCGCCGACCGCGACGAGGTGGACGACCGCGCCGCCGCGCTGGGCGCCGGGGCCGACGACTGCGTGCTCAAGCCATTCGACGTGTACGCCCTGGCCCTGCGCCTGCGCGCGCTGCTGCGCCACGTCGCCCCCGCCTCCAGGACCACGATCAGGCTCGGCCCGCTGGCCCTCGACCCCGCCGCCCGCCGGGTGGAGCTCGACGGCAGGCGGGTGGAGGTGACGCGGCGCGAGTTCGACCTGCTGGAGGCGCTGGCGCGCAACGCCGGCATCGCCATGTCCCGCACGCTGCTGCTGGAACGCGTCTGGGGCTACGACTTCGAGATTGACGGGAGCCCGGTGGACACGTTCGTCGCCGGCCTGCGCCGCAAGCTGGAGTCGGACGGCCGGCCGCGCCTGCTGCACACCGTACGCGGGGCCGGATTCATGCTGGGGGAGCCGTGAGGCCCTTGACCAGGCGTGCCACCCGCACCGCGTCTCATGGCTGGCGCGCCTGATCGGGGAGCCGTGAGGCCCTTGGCCAGGCGTGCCCGTCAGCAGTCCTCCTCCAGCAGGTCCAGGTCAGGGGGCACCAGCGTGGTGGACTCGACCAGCCCGCGCAGCAGGTTGTGCAGCAGGTTGTCCGACGGGCCGCCCGCCGCCTTGTCGTGCGTCAGCGGGTACGGGAACCCGCCCGCGTCCAGGCGGCGACGCACGACCTCGATCCTGTTCTCGACCCTGCGCTCCCGCCATTCGTCGCCGGGCCGCAGATAGCCGAGCTGCTCGGCCGCCTGCCTGTAGGACAGGGGCCGCGGACCCTCCTCGTACAGCAGGTAACGCTGCCCCAGCACCACCAGCAGCAGCCGCTCCTCGTCATCCAGCGGCCACCGTTTGGGCGGCAGCGTCTCGGCGCGGCGGCGCGGGGCACGCTCGTCGTCGGGGCCCGAGACGTACAGCTCGACCAGGTGCTCGCGGTAGCCGGACCCGCGTACGAACACCGGCGTGTAGCCCGGCGCGAGCGGGAGGGCCTCGGTGGTGGTGTGCATCATCCGGCCCTTGGGCAGCCGCAGCAGTTGCCGGCCGACGTTCCGCAACCACCAGCGGTGCTTGCGGTAGGTCAGCTCGCCGTGCCTGCGGCTCACCCACAGGTCGTCCTCGCCGACGCACAGGTCCACGTCGGGACGCTCACCCCGGCCGAACGCGACGGTCAGGCCCGCCGTGGGCGCCACCTCGACACCACCGTGGACCGTACGCGCGTGCAACGTGCCCGGCGCGGCGGGCACGACCCCGCGGGCGAGACTGTCATGAACGCTCATCGCACCCTCCCCAAAAGGATCGCACTCTCCCCAAAAGGGACGTGAGACGCGCAGGACGTGGGACCTTCATCGCAGCTCTCCTTCGACAGCCTCCAGCCTCACCCGGACCGCGCGGGACCCTTCCCGGCCGCCGCGCCGGGCAGCCGGGCCGAGGCGGAGTCGGCCAGGCCGGTGGCCATCCGGCAGAGCCGGTCCATCGGCCGTGACCCGCCCACCAGGACGCGTACGGTCTCGGCGTTGGTCCGCCCGCCCACCGAGGCGTAGGTGCGGGCGGCGATCAGGACCAGGCACGTCTCCTCGCCCTCGCCCTCCGGCCGGATGTAGGCGGGCAGGCCGCCCAGCCGCGTGGACGTGCCCTCCTGCGCGTCCGGCGGCGGGCCCCGGTCGAACCGCACGTCGAGCCACAGGTCGCTGGTGGTGCTCTCCCATTCGCAGTCCCAGCCGCCGAACCCGCGGTCGGGGTCGGCCGCGTCTATGCCCGGTATGAGCTCAAGCGCCCGCGCGTCCAGCAGCGTGCAGACGTCCTGGTGGGCCAGGGAACCGGACGGGAACGCCGGGTCGCGGCGGGCGATCGGGCCCTGGTTGAGGATCCTGACGGCGTCGGCGGTGGCCGCGTCGGCGATCTCGCACAACGGGGCCTCGCCGTCCTCGCTCCGCTTCGCCTCGACGAGGATGGTGGTGTCGGTGACGCCGTCGAGCGCCAGCGTGCGGTTGCACTCGTGGCTCTCGTGCGACTGCTCCACCACCGTGACGATCCCCGTCGTCCTGGGAGCCTTCGCCTGCTCGGGCGGCGGGTCGCGGTTGAAGTCCACCCTGAGGTCCACGACGCTGTCGGAGCGCGGCTGGATGAGGACGTCGCAGCGGTCGAAGTTGCCGTAGTCGGGGTCGAGTTCGGTCTGCCCGAACCGCCCGAAGGACGCCGGCCGCAGCAGGGCGCAGGGGTCGGCCGTACGCGGATCGCCGAGCACGTCTCTTCCGGTCCAGGACTTGCGGCCGTCCGGGGCGGGCGTCGCGGCCTCGGGGGCAGGGGACGGGCCGCCGCCCCACGCCCACAGCGCGAGACCGGTGGCGAGCGCGGCCGCGACCGCCACCGTCGCGATCGCCCGGCGCCGGGGACGCCCGGGGGCGGGCTCGTCCTCGGGAGCGGGGGAAGGGGCGGGGAGAGGGCCGGGAGCGGCGGCGATCTCCGCCAGCCGTCGTCGCGCCTCCTCCGCGCCCGGCCGGTGGCGGGGGTCGCGTCGCAACATCGCCGCCAGCACCTCGGCCAGCGGCCCCAGGTCGGCGTCCAGCACGACGACACCCCTGGCGGCCTCCCGCCTGGCGATGTGGGCGTCCACCGAGTCCTGGTCCTGGCGCGCGGCCCCGCCCCTGCGGGGTGGCCGGCCCGCCACCAGCGCGTACAACATGGCCCCGAGCGAGAAGACGTCCGACTTCGGCTCCGGCTGCCCCCGTACGACCTCGGGCGCCGCGTAGTCCGGCGTGTAGCTGATCGCGCTGTTCGGGGTGATCGTCTCGGCCCCGCCCACCCGGTACGCGGCCCCGAAGTCGGCCAGCTTGGCCGTGCCGTCCCCGGTCACGACCACGTTGCCCGGCTTGATGTCGCAGTGCACGATGCCCTCGTCGTGCAGGGCCGCCAGCGCGTCGGCGATCTGCGCCCCGATCCGCGCCGCCACCTCCGGGGACAGCTCAGGGCGGCCCTCCAGGCTTCCGCCCGGAACGTGCTCCATGACCAGCCACGACGCCGCCCTGCCCGGCACGGCGTGATACAGCGTGACCACGTGCGGATGGCTGAACTTGGCCAGCGCCCGCGCCTCGGCCCACAGCCGCGCGCCGTCCACGGCCATCTGCTTCAGCACGACGTCCCGGCCCAGCTCCAGGTCGCGGGCGAGCCACACCTCGCCGATCCGCCCCCGCGCGAGGCTGCGCGTCAGCCGGTAACGGCCGTCCACGGTCGTGCCGGGGCGCGGCGCGGCCCCCCTCGTCAAGAGACCCAAGCACCGTTGGAGGAAGCGCACAAAGCGAATGTATCGAGTGAGAGAACGGACACGCAGCGTTTTCCCCGGACCTCGGGACCGGTCCCGGCGGGAACGGCACACACTTGGCCCGCTGGCGGCTTCACAGCCTCCAGTAAGATCCGGTAAACGTTCATGAGCGGAGAACAGGACATCATGCCCCTCAAGATCTCCACCGCCCTCGTGGCCGCCGCGGTCCTCGCCCTGACCCCGGCCACCGCCGCCCTCACCGCCACCGGCGCGTCCGCGTCCGCGTCCGCCAAGCCCAATTTGCGAGCCTGCTACGACGGCAAGTGCAAGCTCACCCTCACCAGGAACGTGTCGTTCCGGGTCAGCCCCCGCTTCGGCATCACCCGGCTGGCCATCTCCTTCAACTCCGGCACCGTCGTGGTCAGGGGCACGGGACCGGGCGTGACGTCGCAGGGATCGATGTCCGGCGGCGGGTCCGTGACGGTCAACGGCATCCGCGTCAAGGTGCTCTCCCAGTCGGCGGCCAGGCTCAAGCTGAGCCTGACGCCGCCGAAGCGCTGAACCAGTCCTCCCGCAGGAGGAGCACGGCGATGTCGTCCGTGCGCTGCTCGATCGTGGCCGCCTCGATGAGCGACTCCGCCAGGTCGTGCAGGGGCCGGCCGGGTGTCGGCCGGAAGCGCCCGGCCAGGGCGGCGATGGAGTCGCCCAGGTCCTGGCCTGGCTCCTCGATCAGGCCGTCGGTGTAGAGGGCCAGCACCGAGCCGGGCTCCAGGGTCAGCTCCGAGGTGGCGTACTCGGCGGCGGGGTCGATGCCGAGCAGCAGTCCCGGCACCGCCTCGACGACCCGGCCCGGCGCGCCCGACCGGCCCAGCACCGGCGGCAGGTGGCCCGCGCTGGCCACGCACGCGGTGTGCCGGCGCAGGTCGAAGCTGACGTACAGGCAACTGGTGAAGCGGTCGGGAGCCAGTTCGGCGAGCAGCCGGTTGGTGTGCGCCAGCACCTCGCCGGGGCTGGCGCCGGCGGTGGCGTGGGCGCGTATGGCGGTGCGCACCTGGCCCATGAGGGCGGCGGCGGTCACGTCATGGCCCTGTACGTCGCCGATGACGGCCGCGGCCATGGTGTCGCTGAGGCGGATCAGGTCGTAGAAGTCGCCGCCGATGTCCATGCCGGGGGTGGCGGGCACGTACCTGGCGGCCACGTCGAGGCCGGGGACCCGGGGAAGCGTGTGCGGCAGCAGGCTCGCCTGCAGGCACTGGGCGAACTGGTGCTTGACGTCGTAGAGGCGGGCGCGCTCGAACGCCTGGGCGATCAGCCCGGTGAGCGCGGTGAGCGCGGCCCGCTCGTCGGTGCTGAAGCGGTGGGGGCGGTCGTAGGCCAGGATGCACGTGGCGAGGGGGCGGCCCGACGTGATCAGCGGCAGGATCGCCCAGGCGCACATGTCGTCGGAGCGCAGCGTGTCCGGGTACATCGCGCGCAGCTCGTCCCACGTTGAGAAGAAGCCTGGTTTGTCGGCGTCGAACGGGCGGTCCGTGGGGATCGCCGGGATGACCGGATGGCCGTCGAACTCCTCGATGGCCTCCCGGCTGTAACCGCGTGAGGCGGCCACCCGCAGCCGGCCCCCCTTGGTGGTCAGGATGACCAGCGCCTGCACGTCGTAGACGGGCATGACGTGGTCGGCCACCAGGTCGATCACCTCCTGCGCGGTCACCGCCCGCGCGAGCGTGGTGGCCAGCTGCAGGATCTCGTGCACCGCGACGACCCGATGCCGGCGGTCGCCACTCGTGACGGGGTCGGGGTCGGGCCGGCGCGAGGACGTGCCGGGCGTGATGCGCAGGGTGATGCCGGTCAGCCCGGGATACAACCAGAACGACAACGCCCGCCCGGCGGGGGTGCGGGCGATGAAGTGGGTGACCTGCCTGCTGACCACGGCGGCCCGATAGCGGTCCTCGTACGACGGGTCGGCCAGCCAGGGCAACTCCTCCCACAGGCGCCGGCCGAGCAGTTCCGGCGGCGAGCCGCCCAGCAGGTCGGCGGCCGGCGCGCTGACGAGCGTCATGCGCCCTTCGACGTCCAGCGCACAGTACCCCTCGGGCAGCCGGTTGAGGCACTCCAGCGCCACCAGGTCGGCCCGCGGCTCCGACTCGCGCACCGGACGCGGCCCGAGGATGCGGGGCCGCGGCCCGGCGGTGATCGGCCGGCCCCGCTCGGCCGCCTCCCGCACCACCTCGCCGAGGTCGGCACAGGTCCGGTCGATCGTGTCGCACTGGCGCGGGGTCAGCTCGGACACGCGACCGGCCGGCCACAGCAGCATGAACCCGCCGCACACGGCCCCGTCCGCGCAGACGGGGGACAGGGCCGCCGCGAAGTGGTACGGCAGCGCCAGGGCCGCCGCGGGGAACTCGCGGGCCAGGTGCTCGCGGCCGGTGATCCAGACCTTCCGCCGCTCGCGGACCGCGATGGCCATCGGCACCGGATCCTTCGTCCTGATCCTGGCCCACGCCCTGGCGATCGGCGCCGGCAGGCCGGCCTCGGTGTCCATCTGCAGGACCTGGCCGCTGTCGTCCAGGAGCCAGACCGCGCCGATGTGCGCGCCGGTGGCGATCACGGCCTCGATCAGCAACTCGTCCAGGCGGGACGATCCATTCGCCGCGCCAGGCACCGGGACGTCCTCTTCGGGCACCGCCTCAGCACGCCCCGCTCACCCGAAGTGAGCGCGATAGCCACTCGAAACCAGCCATACGGGCAGATTACACGCGGAAGAGTGATTATTTGGTGACGAACAGTTAATATCCCGCCAAGTCATCCGGCCGTGAACAGGTAGTTGCGCCGGTTCGTGCCGACCGTGTCCGTACGCCGCCACCGCCCGCCCCGCCACACGTGCATGCGGTACCCGCGCCCGGCCAGCGAGCCGCTCACCTCATCGGCCGTCCTGCCGTACTTGCCGAGATGCCGCTCCTCGATCTCCAGCAGCAGCGCGGGCCGGTGCTGCTCGATCGTCCAGGTCGCGCCCTCCAGCACGACCGCCTCGAACCCCTCGACGTCCACCTTCATGAAGTCCACCCGCGACAGCTCCCGCAGCTCGCACACCCGGTCCACGGTGTGCACGACCACCTCAAGCGTCTTGACGGAGGTGAACCGCCCGGGTTCCTTCAGCCCCTCCTGCAGGTGGGCCCACCCGTGGATGGGCAGCCCGAACCGGTAGGGCAGCCGCAGCCGCTGCCAGCCGGTCGAGGCGCCCATGGCCGCGTTGGTGACCCGCACGTTGCGCGCCCCCGACGCCCGTACCCCCGTCTCCAGCAGCCGGTACGGCAGCGGCAGCGGCTCGAAGCTGTGCACCTGCCCCGCCGGTCCCGCGAGCCTGGCCAGCGGATAGGTGTACATCCCGTACGCGGCCCCGATGTCGAAGCACACGGCCCCCGGCCGCACGAACTCCGACAGTCCCAGCAGTTCCGGCTCGCTGAGCGACATCCGGGCCCCCGCCCGCAGCAACCCGGCCGCGGTTCGCAATCTGGTCATGCCGCCGACGCTAGGAGCGGGCCGGGGGAGGCCACATCCCCCTCAGAAGCGCATCCGTCAGCCCCGGTCCAACCCCGTGGGGGGAGTGCCCGGGACCACCAGGCCGCTCTCGTAGGCGAGCACCACCGCCTGCGCCCGGTCGCGCAGGCCCAGCTTGGCGAAGATCCGCCCCACGTGCGACTTCACCGTCTCCTCGGCGATCGTCAGCTCCCGCCCGATCTCCGCGTTGGCCAGCCCCGCCGCGACCAGCCTGAGCACGTCCCGCTCGCGCGCGGTCAGCGCGTTGAGCCGCAGCGCCGCCCGCTCGTCCATCGGCCGCCGGGCGGTGAACTCCTCGATGAGCCTGCGGGTGACGGACGGCGCGAGCAGCGCCTCGCCGCCCGCGACGACGCGGACCGCGGTGATGAGGTCGGCGGCGGGGGCGTCCTTGAGCAGGAAGCCGCTGGCCCCGCCGCGCAGGGCCGCGTAGACGTAGTCGTCGATGTCGAACGTGGTCAGGATCAGCACCTTCGTCATCTGGCCCGCCCCGATGATGCGCCGGGTGGCCTCCAGGCCGTCGAGGTTCGGCATCCGCACGTCCATGAGCACGACGTCGGGCCGCAGCTCGCGGGCCGCCGCCACCGCCTCCAGACCGTCGGCCGCCTCCCCGACGACGCTCAGGTCGGGCTGCGCGGAGAGCAGGGCCGCGAAACCGGACCTGATCATCGCCTGGTCATCCGCCACCAGCACCGTGATCATTCACCGTCTCCCTCCGGCAGCCGCCAGTCTGATCATCCGCCGTTTCCCATCAGCGGCCACCAGCGTGGTCATCCACCGTCTGCCTCCGGCGGCCGCCAATGTGATCATCCGCCCTCTCCGTCCGGCAGCCGTGCCCGCACGGCGAAGCCGCCCGTCTCCGTGGTCTCCGCGGTGAGCCGGCCGCCGAGCGCCGCCACCCGCTCCCGCATGCCGGCCAGCCCGTGCCCGGAGCCCGCCGGCGCGGCCCCCGGCCGTTCCGGACGCTCGTTCTCGACCTCCACGGCCAGGTCGCCGCCCTCCTCGCGGACGGTCACGACGGTCCTGGCGCCGGGGGCGTGCCGGATGACGTTGCTCAGGGCCTCCTGCACGATCCGGTACGCGGTCAGCGACACGACCGGTGAGGGCGGCGACGGATCGTCGATCGCGGTCTCGACGGGCACGCCCGCCCGCCGTACGGACTCCACGAGCTTGCCCAGATCGCCCAGCCCCGGCTGCGGCTCGGTGCCCGGGTCGGCGTCCGTGCCGCGCAGCGCCCCGAGCAGGTGCCGCATGTCGCGCAGGGACTCGCGGGCGGCGGCGTTGATGGCCGCGAACTCCTTCGCGGCGGCTTCACCCACCCCGCCCTCGATCCGGTACGGCGCGCTGGCCGCCTGCACCGCGATCACCGACATGTGATGGGCCACCACGTCGTGCAGCTCCCTGGCGATGCGCGCCCGCTCCTCCAGCAGCCGCCGCCGGCCCATCTCCTCGGCCACCCGTAAGGTGTCCAGCCGCCGTATCTGCCTGACGTAACCCAGAACCGCGGCGACCACGAGGGTCAGCGCCCAGCTCAGGACCGCCTGACCCGTCAGTGCGGGCTCCAGGTCGATGAACGCCCTGGTCATGAGGCCGGCGGCGATGGTCGTGGCGAAGACGCCCACAGTCACCCGCAGGGGCGCCGACAGCGCCAGCACGTACATCACGGGAAGCTGGGCCGCCACCTGGTTGATCAGCCATGGTTGCGGCATGAGCAGGCTGCCCAGGGCCAGCCCCAGCCCGGTGAGCATGATGTGCACCACCATCATGGCGCCCCACGCGCTCATCGGCCGGTACCACGCCCACACCACGGGCCAGGGGAGCAGCGCGGCACTCAGCACGGCCGGCAGCTCGAAGACCGGGTTGGCACTCAGCAGGAGCATGTTGAAGACGAAGATCACCAGGGCCGCGATGACGAGCGTGCGGCGGCGGAGCATCGGCCGATCCGTGCCCGGTGAGGTGGGCAGCCGGATGCCGCGTACCTCACCGAGAACCCCCACATGTCCCAGCCTATTCGGGCAGGCTCAGCCCGCGTGACATGAACTGGTGCATATGGGTGCGGAAGCGTCGCAACTGCTGAGGATCCTCGATGCCCTGCCGCTGGCCGGTCCCGTTCAGCACCCCGCTCAGCACGAAGCCGTGGATGCACCAGATCATCGTGTACGTGGTGTGCAGCGGATCGGAGCCCACCGGCTCGGCCAGCGTGCTGACGCTGTCCACGACGTACTGCGTCAGTGGCTGCGCGCTCTTGGCCTCCAGGTCGGAGATGTCACTGGCGTCGGACAACCAGCGGTGCGTCCACAGCGCCGGCACCTCCGGATGGGCCACGCACAGGTCGAGGTAGCCGTCGAGGAACTCGTGCAGCGCCTCGGCCCGCCGCTCGGGCGCGGCGTTCAACAGCGCCTCCGCCCGCCGCCTGATGACGCCCGCCAGGAGGTGGTGGGCCCGCAGCATGACCTCGATGTAGAGCTCGCGCTTGCCGTCGAAGTGGGCGTGTATCTCGGCCTGGTCCAGCCCGGCGGCGTCGGCGATCTGCGCCATGCTGGTGCCGTCGTAGCCGAGCGCGGAGAACAGCCTGGTGGCCGCCCGGACGATCGCCTCTCGCCCGTCCTGTGGAGAGCCCATGTAGGCGACCCTAAGCGTGGAGGACGGCCAGGCCCATGACCTGATCGACAAGCGTGGGTAAAAACGCCACCCGGTCGCCGATGGGGGCGAAAGGTTCGCTATCGTGCCGAAAGTTTCGACTAGCGAGTGGAGCCGTACATGGGCAAGGGGCACTGGGTCACCACGTGGACGGCGATGCCGCAGCTCACCGAGCCGGACAACCTGCCGCCCGCGCCGTACGCCAAGGAGGGCCTGATGCTGGCCGACACCACGCTGCGGCAGACCGTGCGGGTGTCGATGGGCGGGCGGCGCGTGCGGCTGCGCGTGTCCAACGGCTTCGGCGGCGCGCCCCTGCCGATCACCCGCGCCGCCGTCGCCCTCCCGGACAGCGAACCGGCGACCGGAGGACCGGTGAGCGGGGGAGCGGTGACCGGGGGAGCGGGCCAAGACGGTGGAGCGGCGGCCGGGGGAGTGGGCCGGGGCGGTGGGGCGGGGGCGAGTGCCATCCTGCCCGGCACCTCCCGCGCCGTCACCTTCGCCGGGCGGGCGGGAGCCGTCGTCCCGATGGGCGCGCACGTGGTGTCGGATCCGCTGGAGTTCGACCTGGCCCCGGGCTCGGTCCTGGCCGTGACCCTGCACCTGGCCCAGGGGCAGGCGTCCTCGGAGCTCACCTCGCACCCGGGCTCAAGGACCACCTCCCACCTGGCCACCGGCGACCACGTGGACGCCCCCGATCTGCCCGCCGCCACGCCCGTCGACCACTGGTACCTCCTGAGCGCCGTCGAGGTCTGGTCCGAGCGGCCCGCCGCGACCCTCGTCCTGCTGGGCGACTCGCTGACCGACGGCAGGGGCTCCACCACCAACGGCAACGACCGCTGGCCCGACCGGCTCTTCGACCGGCTCCCGCCCGGCGTCGCCGTCGCCAACCAGGGCGCGGGCGGCAACCGGGTGCTGAACGACGGCCTCGGCCCGAGCGCCCTGGCCCGGCTGGACCGGGACGTGCTCGCCCAGAGCGGCGCGCGCTGGCTGATCGTCTTCGAGGGCGTCAACGACCTCGGCACCGCGCCCGCCACCCGGCACGACCAGGAACGGGCCGCCACCGACCTGATCGCCGCCTACGAGCAGATCATCGAGCGGGCCAGGGCACGGGACCTGCTCGTGTACGGCGCCACGCTGACCCCGTTCGGCGGCCACGATCCCTACGACGACCCCGAGAGACACCGCGAGGCGGCCAGGCAGGCGGTCAACGCCTGGATCCGCGACGCCGGCCGGTACGACGGCGTCATCGACTTCGACCGGGCGGTAGCCGACCCGGCCGCGCCCAGGCGGCTGGCGCGGCCCTTCGACGAGGGCGACCACCTGCACCTGAACCCCGCCGGCTACCGCGCCCTCGCCGAAGCCGTGCCCATCGGGCTGTTCGGCCGGCCTACGCCTTGACCCGGCGCAACTCGCCCGTCTCCACGTCCCACACGAACCCGTACACCCGCTGCCGCTGCGGGATCAGCTCATCGGCCCTGATCCGCGCGATCGACTGCACGACGTCGCCGTTCGGGTCCTTGGGGAACGCCTCGGCGGCCCAGTCGGGCCTGATCCCGGTGTCCCTGAAGACGGCCTCGCGGAACTCGTCCTCGGTGATCTTCGTCGCGCCGCAGTCCGTGTGATGGATGATCATGATCTCGGTGGTCTCCAGCAGCCGCTGGCTGATGGCCAGGCTGCGGCGCGTGTCGGCGGTGACGACGCCGCCGGCGTTCCTGATCACGTGGGCGTCCCCGTGCCGCAGCCCGAGCACGCTCCAGACGTCGAAACGCGCGTCCATGCAGGTCACGATCGCCAGCTTCAGGCGAGGCTCGGACGGCGCCCCGGGGCACTCGTAGCACTCGGCGTACCGCGCGGCGTTGGCGACCAGCTCGTCGATGACCCTCATCGGACCTCCCCATGTTCGGGAAGATCTTCGCGTGGGCGGCCTTCCACCGGCGGGGCATCCCCGAAAGATCTACGTTCGGGGGGACCGTGCGCCGGTGGAAGGACCCGGTCAGCGGGGCGGCGGGATCGTGTGCAGGTGGCGCGGCGTGACGGAACGCGCCAGCCGGTACGCCGCCTCGGCGTTGACCAGCCCGGACCCGGTGGGCCCGTCGTAGCCGTCGCCGGCCACCTGGCCCATCGCGCTCTTGCCCTCGGTCACGTCCCTGGCCGACGCCTTGAGTATGGCCTTGACCAGGTCGGGCGAGAGCCCGGGCTGCGCCTGCTTGAGCAGCGCGCACACGCCGGCGACCTGCGGGGAGGCCGCGCTGGTGCCGCTGATCACCGCCCAGCCGTCGTCGGGCGCGGTGCCGTCCTTATTGGGGTAGCCGGCCCCGGCCAGGGTCTTGTCGATCTCGTCGCCGGGCTCGACGGGCAGCATGATGTAGATGGCCCGCGGCGCCTTGCCCACCAGGCCGCACACGTCGGGCACGTGCCTGCCGGCGTAGATGAGGCTGTCGAAGCTGCTGGCGTAGTCGGACGCCTCCATCCTGAACTCGCCGTTGACCTGTGTCTCGTCCACGAACACGCCGCCGACGGAGATCACGTCGGGCATCATGCCGGGGAAGGCGACGTGGCCGTTGCCGGCCGAGAAGCAGACGGTGATGCCGCGCTGGCGTACCGCCTCGACGACCGCCAGCTCCAGCGGGCGCAGGAAGTTGGGGAGCTGGGTCAGGCCGGGCAGGTGGTAGCCCCAGCTGTTGGTCATGACGGCGGGCGACAGGTCGGCGGCGGCCTTGAAGGCGAGCGTGGCGTTGGCGCCCATCTTCACGCCGACGAAGTCGATGTCGCGGGCGCTGGCGAAGATGTTCGCCGCCTCGGCGGTGCCGTGCCCGTGCTCGTCGTGCTGCACGCGGGTGGCGTCCGGGGCGAGGGTGGCGTTGTAGTTGTAGCCGTGGTGGTCGTAGAACGGGTGCCGGTAGAAGCCGGTGTCGGCCATGGCGACCAGCACGCCCCTGCCGGTCACGCCGCGGTCGTGCACCGGGTGCGAGCGCAGCAGCAGCGCGACGTCGTCGGGCACGCGCAGGTGGTGGTAGCCCACGCGGGGCGGGAGGGGGGAGGCGAAGAAGCGCGGCGGCGGCTGCGGGTAGGCGCGCTCGACGTACGGCTCCAGGTCCTGCGGCATCGTGAACGGCTCGCCGCTGACGTGCGCCAGGTAGGGCACCTGGGTGGTGGAGCTGGCGGTCATGTCCGGCGGACGCCCGCCGATGTCGGCCTGGCGCACCTCGACGTGCGTGCCGAACGTGCTCTCCCAGAGCGATCTCGGGCCTTCCGCGCTGATGGAGAAGACGCCGACGTGCCGTACGGTGAAGCCCTTGGCCTGCAGGGCGCTGGCGGTGCGCTCGGCGACCCCGGGCGCGGGCTTGAGCTGGTCGAGGTTCGCGTTCTGCGTCGCGGAGGATTCGGCGAACATCGAGGCGCCACTGTCCGGCCGCAGGGCCGCTTCGAAGTAGACGGTGTCCTCGCGTCGCTCGGTCATCGTGGTCATGTCGCTCCTTTGCGAGTCGAGACCAGGAACGGACGTCAGAGGGCGTGCAGATCCGGTGGCCCCTGGAAGTGGACGCCGATCACCAGCTCGCTCAGTTCCCCCGGAACCTCCGTCTGGGGCAGGCCGAACGCCTGTTCCCAGACCTGCCTGGGCGCGCTCACGCTGATCGTCGTCCCGATGTGGAGCACCTTGAAACCGAGGCGCGACAGAGCGGTCGCCGCCTGGCTCTGACGGCCCGGCGCCGCTTCGACCTCGGCCGAGAGAAAGTCACCCTCAGCGGCCATGACCCCAGGGTCACCCCTCCCCGCCGGGTGCGACACAGGGTGCGACCCAGGGATTCCCCCGGTGTCGGCGCCCCCTGGACCAGGCATGGACCGGGGTGTCGCGACCTGGTGACCAGGGCATGCCGTGAGGCATCCTGAGTCGGTGGTGACACAGCAGGCACAGGAGACCGGACACCGACCGCAACCGCCCGCATCGCCGCTGCTCGAACGCATCCGCCGCGGCATCATCGGCGACGACGAGGTGCTGGTGGGCCCGTACGGCCCCCGCCGCATCACCTACGCCGACTACACCGCCTCGGGCAGGTCGCTCGACTTCATCGAGGACTTCGTCCGCGACCAGGTGCTGCCCCGCTACGCCAACACCCACACCGAGAGCTCCGGCACCGGCCTGCAGACCAGCCGGTTACGCGAGGAGGCGCGCGAGGTCATCCGTGACTCGGTCGGCGGCGGGCCGGACGATCTGGTGATCTTCTGCGGGTCCGGCGCGACCGCCGCCGTCAACAAGCTCATCGGCATCCTGGAGTTACGCGTGCCCGACCGCCTGGCCCGGGGCCACGGGATCGGCGAGGGCATCCCGGCGAACGAACGGCCGGTGGTGTTCGTGGGCCCGTACGAGCACCACTCCAACGAGCTGCCTTGGCGCGAGTCCATCGCCGAGACCGTCGTCATCGGTGAGGACGCGGGCGGCCACATCGACATCGAGGAGCTGCGCGCCCAGCTCGTCAGGCACGCCGACCGGCCGCTGCTCATCGGCAGCTTCTCGGCCGCCTCCAACGTGACGGGCATCCTGTCCGACACCGAGCGGATCGCGGCGCTGCTGCACGAGTACGGCGCGCTGTCGTTCTGGGACTACGCGGCGGCGGGGCCGTACGTGCCGATCAGGATGGCCGCCACGGCGGCCGGGCGCACCGACCACAAGGACGCGATCTTCCTGTCCCCGCACAAGTTCGTCGGCGGGCCCCAGACGCCGGGGGTCCTGGTGGTGCGGCGCGAGCTGGTGCGCAACCGGGTGCCCACCGCGCCGGGCGGCGGCACCGTGTTGTTCGTGCACCCGGCGGGACACCGCTACCTGGACGACCCGGTGGCCAGGGAGGAGGGCGGCACCCCCGCGATCGTCGAGTCGATCCGCGCCGGCCTGGTGTTCTCGCTGAAGCGGGCCGTGGGCACGGACCTCATCCAGGCCAGCGAGGAACGCCTGTGGCAGCGCGCCCTGGAGCGGTGGGGCCGCAATCCGGAAATAGACATCCTCGGCGACCGCCACTCGCGCCGGTTGTCGATCGTCTCGGTGCGCATCCGGTCGGGGGAGCTGTTCCTGCACCACAACTACGTCGTGGCGGTGCTCAACGACCTGTTCGGCATCCAGGCCAGGGGCGGCTGCTCGTGCGCGGGACCGTACGGCCACCGCCTGCTGGACATCGACTCCGCCCGCTCCCGCGCGTTCCAGCACGAGATCGGCCACGGCTGCGAGGGCATCAAACCCGGCTGGGTACGGGTGAACTTCAACTACTTCATCTCCGACACCGTCCGCGACTACCTCATCGACGCCGTCGAGCTGGTCGCCGCGGCCGGGCACCGGCTGCTGCCCGACTACCACTTCGACCCCCGCACGGGCCTGTGGCGGCACCGCCGGGGCCCGGCCGAACCGCCGCTGCGCCTGTCGGACCTGCGCTACACCGAGCCCTGCCCGCGCCGCGCCGTCCCACGGCCTCGGGAGGGCGAGGACGCGCTGGCCGGCTACCTGAAACAGGCCCGCGAA
The DNA here is from genome assembly GCF_040655495.1 of Nonomuraea sp. NPDC050404. NCBI lineage: Bacteria > Bacillati > Actinomycetota > Actinomycetes > Streptosporangiales > Streptosporangiaceae > Nonomuraea > Nonomuraea sp. NPDC050404. The sequence goes on along the minus strand of NZ_JBFAKB010000002.1, from coordinate 3,539 downwards.
CTGCTCGGCGCGCTGCCCGACGAGATCGACCCCCGCCCGCCCGAACTGCCCGCCGACTTCGAGCGGCTGCGCTGGTTCCCGCTTCCCGCCGCCTGCCTGGGGTGAAGGGCGCCCGCCGGTGGGTAGGCGGACGGGCAGCGAGGAGGGGGTGGCCGATGCGGATCGAGGACTACGCGCTGATCGGCGACATGCACACCGCCGCACTGGTGGGCGCGGACGGCTCGATCGACTGGTTGTGCCTGCCCCGCTTCGACTCGGCGGCCTGCTTCGCGGCGCTGCTGGACGACCCGCGGGCCGGACGCTGGCTGCTGGCCCCCGCCGACGGCCGCGCCAGGGCCGCGCGCCGCTACCGCCGGGACACGCTCGTCCTGGAGACGACGTGGGAGGCGGACGGCGGGTGCGTGCGGGTGCTCGACTTCATGCCGCCGCGGGTCGAGGCGCCCGACGTCGTACGCATCGTCGAGGGCGTGCGCGGCCGGGTCGAGATGCGTACCGAGCTGGCCCTGCGCTTCGACTACGGCAGCATCGTCCCCTGGACCCGGCACGACGGCGGCGACCTGGCGGCCGTGGCGGGCCCGGACTCCGCCTGGCTGGACGCCCCCGTGCCCCTGCACGACAACGATGGCCTGACCACCGCCCGCTTCCACGTCTCGGAAGGCGACCGGCTGCCGTTCGTGCTGACCTGGCAGCAGTCCTGGTTGCCCCGGCCCGCCAAGGTGGAGGCCGGCACCGCGCTGGAGGACACCGAGCGCGCCTGGACCGGCTGGCTGCGCGGCTGCGCGTACAACGGGGGCGAATACGGCCAGGCGGTGCGGCGCAGCCTGCTCACCCTGAAAGCCCTCACCTACGCCCCCACCGGCGGCCTGGTCGCCGCGCCCACCACGTCGCTGCCCGAGGAGATCGGCGGCGCGCGCAACTGGGACTACCGCTACAGCTGGCTGCGCGACGCCGCTTTCACACTGCGCGCCATGCTGACGGCCGGCTACGAGGAGGAGGCCAGGGCCTGGCGCGACTGGCTGCTGCGCGCGGTCGCGGGCGACCCGGCGGACCTGCAGATCATGTACACGCTGGACGGCACCCGGCGCATCCCCGAGTGGCAGGCGGACTGGTTGTGCGGCTACGAGGGATCCCGGCCGGTGCGCATCGGCAACGCCGCCTACGCCCAGGTCCAGCTCGACGTCTACGGCGAGGTGCTGGACTGCCTGTACCAGGGCAGACAGGCCGGCCTGCGGCACGACGACGCCGCCTGGGAGCTGCAACGCGCCCTCATGGACTACCTGGAGGGCCACTGGCGCGACCCGGACCACGGCCTGTGGGAGATCCGCGGCCCCCAGCGCCACTTCGTGCACTCCAAGGTGCTGGCCTGGGTCGCCGCCGACCGCATGGTCCGCACCGTCGAACGGCACGGCCACGCGGGCCCCGCCGGCCGGTGGAAGGCGCTGCGCGAGGAGATCCACCACGAGGTGTGCGCACGCGGCTACGACGCCGGGCGCAACACCTTCACCCAGTTCTACGGCTCACGCGGGGTGGACGCGGCGCTGCTGCTCATCCCCAGGCTCGGCTTCCTGCCGCCGTCCGACCCGCGCGTGGCCGGCACGGTCGATGCGGTGCGGCGCGAGCTGGGGCAGGACGGCCTGGTGTTGCGCCACCGCCGCGACCTGGACAACCTCGACCAGTTCAGCGGCGGCGAGGGCACGTTCCTGGCCTGCTCGTTCTGGCTGGCCGACGCGCTGGCCCTGCTCGGGCGCGAGGAGGAGGCGCGCGAGTTGTTCGAGCGGCTGCTGGACCTGCGCAACGACGTCGGGCTGCTCGCCGAGGAGTACGACACCGCCCGCCGCCGCCAGGTCGGCAACTTCCCGCAGGCCTACAGCCACCTGGCCGTCATCAACACGGCCATGGCTCTGGAAGGCCGATTGGGCGGCTTTACCACCAAACGATAACGATTACCTGTGAAAGTCGCTCCCGGATATGCCCGCGTGCGTACACCCATGGAACGCTACGAGCGGCATGCACAGAGTTGGGATCGGGTGAGAATCGGGTGGCAACGACTTACGGGGGTTCGTTCTGGCGTCGGCTTGGCCAGGTGACGGGGGTGGCCGTCACCGCTCTGGCCTTGGCGAGCTGCGGAGCCCTGACCCAGGCGGAGCAGACTCCGCCACCGCGGGCGACCTCCGCCGCGCCGCAGACCGCGACGCAGGAGCCGAGCTCCAGCCCGGCGGCCAAGCCGCCGGAGGTCGAGGAGGGCTGGCCCCGCTGGGGCTTCACGCACACCGGCACCAGCGCCAACAACATCACCCCGCAGTTCGAGCAGGTCGTGGGCAACCGGCTGGCCGGCACGCCGATGGTGCAGAACCAGCACATCATGGGCTTCGGCGCGCTCAACCCCGAGCCGGCTCCTGGACAGTACTACTGGGAGGACCTCGACCGCCGCCTGAACTTCATGAAGCAGTCGAAGTCCACGCAGGTCATCACGCTCTGCTGCGCGCCCGACTGGATGAAGGGCGGGCCCGAGGGCCCCACGTCGCAGGAGGGCTGGGCCGAGCACCTGGAGGACGCCCCCTACCCGCAGCACTTCGACGACTTCGCCAAGCTGTCGGCGGCGGTCGCCGAGCGGTACAAGGACGTCAAGTACTTCATGGTGTGGAACGAGTTCAAGGGCTTCTGGCCGGACCACAAGAAGCCCGCGGACTTCAAGGGCTACACCGACATGTACAACAAGGTCTACGACGCGATCAAGAAGGTCCGGCCGGACGCCCAGATCGGCGGCCCGTACATCGGGTTCGACAGCAACGCGGGCGGCGACACCGAACTGCGCGGCGACTGGGGCGTGGTCAACCAGAACGTGCTGGACGCCTTCAACTACTGGTTCGAGAACAAGAAGGGCGCCGACTTCATCGTCATCGACGGCGCCTCGGTCACCGACGCGCACGAGATGATGCCCGACGAGTTCGGGGCGCTGAGCAAGTTCGGCGCGGTCACCAAGTGGCTGAAGGAGAAGACCGGCGACATGCCCGTCTGGTGGTCGGAGTGGTACTTCGAGCCCGAGGACGGCAGCACCCGGTGGCCGGAGCCCAAGCGGCTGGCCGTGCAGGCCGCCTCGATGATCGAGTTCGCCACCAGCGGCGCCGCCACCGCGCTGTACTGGAACCCGCAGGCCAAGCAGGGCGCCTGCCAGGGCTGCCTGTGGAACCCGACGAGCGGGGCCGAGATGCCGACCGGGCAGCTCGTGGCCGACTTCACCAAGTGGTTCCCCGCCGGGGTGCAGCTCGACTCGGTGACCTCATCCGAGTCCTCGGTGCGGGTGCTGGCCCAGCCGGAGCAGCTCGTGCTGGTCAACACCACTGACGGCCCGGTCACCACGACGGTGGACGGCAAGGAGTTCTCGCTCAAGGCGTACGAGGTCAAGTGGAGCGAACGCTGACGCTTGTTCACAGATAGGGCGGCGGGGGGGGGCGCCCGGGGGGGCCCGCGGGGGTTTAGAAAGTATCGGGGGGGGCGGGGGAAAGACACAGGCGAGTTATTTTTTTGTGAATATCTTA